>NZ_QRME01000007.1:0-313378 GCF_003472565.1 Bacteroides sp. AM10-21B
ATCAAGAGAGTAGATTCTTCGCTACGCTCTGAATGACAGATAGTATATGTCTTGTTTTTCTATATTGGAATCTCCGTATCGGTTTCTTCCCCCCATTCCTCCACGTCGGCATCGAATCCTGATCCCTCTGAGGGGGTTACATCGGGCAGCGGGGGATTTACTTCGGCTTCAATTTTCAGCGTGATAACGCCGTTCCCGTCCGTATCTTCGCTGATTTCGAGGTTCTCCACCTGCCTTTCCACAACGGTCTTGTTGTCTTTCAGCAAGGCTTTCAGCTTTATTTTGGCTTCGTCCTGTGCGGGCATCCCGAAGAGCTGGAAGGTTCCGCTTAGTGTTCCCCCGGTTCCGGAATCCCCGTCGGGGGTGATGTCCTGCACCTCGAACTCCTGCATTCCCCTTTCGGCATGCTCTGTGCTCCCGTTGTGCAGGAGTATGGACAGGGGCACTCCGCTGAGCAGGCAGGTGGCTTGCTTTAGGTTTTGGATTCCCTCTATGTGCAGCTCCATCCTCACCGTGCGGGTGAGTGGGGCGGGTACGAGGTGCAGCTGCGCCGTCCTGTCCTTCACCTCGAAGCCGCGCATTACGGCGGAGGCCAGCTTGCCGGGTGCGGAGGTGATGACTCGCGTCTCGTTCCGTGTCTCGGTCTGCATGGTGTAGGCTTCGATGGTGTGCAGGTTGTCCTGCCCCCTGAATGCCACGGTTCCGAAGTCGTCGAAGGAGCGGTTGAATAGCAGTGCGTCGTAGCGTCCTTCGGGCAGCTGCACGGTGGAGCGGGTGCGGTCTCCCATCAGCGCCACGCGGGGCGCTCCTCCGTCCTGCGGGTATAAAATCAGGGTGGCCCCGTATCTGCTTTCCTCTTCCTGTCCTGCACGGCTCCAGTCTGCGGTCACGCTGATTTCTGCCTCGGTGTAGTAGGTTAGTTCCCTTCGCTGGCACGATGCGAGGGCGAGGGGCAACAATAAAAGCAAAACTGTATTCTTCATTTATTCTGTTTGATTCTGTTTGTTTTTTTATCCTAACAAAAGTCCGTTATCCGTATTTCGGACAGGTAGAGCCTTGTCATATAGTTTACCACTCCCAGTTTCTGCGCCACCTTTCCGTATCGGGAGTAGAACTCTTCGGTGGTTGGCTTGTTGCAGTCCAAGTGTCCGTCTGTGACCTGCAGCACGTCGAGCAGGGATATGTCGTGCAGGGGCCGGCAGAGGGCGTAGGCGATGCAGGGGTCGGCTATGCGGGTGTCGGTGTCGGCTATGCCGGCATCGGTATTGGTTGCAGGGCGTATCATCCCTTTCTGTTCGAGAAGCGCGCATATGTGGCGCAGCTCTTCGTGGGAGGACATTCCGCAGTGGGGTATGTTGCAGTGCTCGGCATGGGCTATGAGGTGCAGCAGGGCTATCGTTCTTTGGGTCAGGGGGGACAACATATGCTTTCATTTTTTTGTTTTCCGGTTGATGAGCCACACGAGTGATACTTTGAGTTTTGTGGGGCCCAGCCATGTGTATTCCCCGTTTTCCTGCCATAGCAGGGTCCGGTGGTTGTCTCGGGTGTGGTAGTGCCGGTAGTTGGTACGCAGCATTCCGATACCTATGTTGTACTCCAGCCTGAGGTTCCGGGCTATGGGGTGTGCGTAGCCGTAGCTGATTCCGGCTGCGATGAAGAATTCCCCCTGATAGCCTTTCGTGTCCCACTGGAGGTCGTATTTCCCTCCTCCTGCGTATAGTCCTGCGAAGTGTCCGGTGAGTGCTTGGCGCTTTTCTCTGTTTCCGAACCAGTATCGCCCTTCGAGCCCTCCCATGAGGAGTTGCAGGCAGTAACGGTCGTCGTTTATCAGCCACCACGGGAAGATATATTCGGCGTTGAGGGACCAGCGTTTTCCTATGGGGAGTTCCAGTTCGATGTTGGGCATGAGGGCGGCATCGAAGAGGAGGTTGGTTTTTAGGGCGAAGAGGGGGCGGGTATGGGTTGCAATGCTTGCATTGTTTGTAATACGTGCATTATCTGCAATACGTGCATTGTTTGTAATACCTGTGAGAGGAGATTCTTCGCTTCGCTCTGAATGACGAATGTCTGTGATATTGGTATTATTTGTAGCATTGGTATTATTTGTAATGCCTGTAATGCCTGTATTGTCTGTAATACCTGTGAGAGGGGATTCTTCGCTTCGCTCTGAATGACAAGTGTCTGTAACACCTGCATTATCCGCTCCGCTTGTTCCGGTTGCTTCCGCTTTGTCTTTCCCTGTCATTCTGAGCGTAAGCGAAGAATCTCTTCCCTCTGCGTTCATATACAGGGTATCTCTTCTCTCTGCGCTTATAGGCAGAGAATCTCTTCCCTCTGCGCTTATAGGCAGAGTATCTTTTCCTTCTGCACCCATATATACGGTACATATGGACGCGTTCCGCACTTGCGGCAATACTTGCCGTCTCAAGTACCCGTAGGGAATCCCCGCATCCAGTTTCTTCAAGAGGGCTTCTTTCCGGGATTCGGTGGCGTTCAGTTCGAGTATCTGCAATATCTCGTCCCGGCAGGGTAGTAGCGTGTCGTTGCCTATGGCTTCACGCAGGGCTTCCCAGCTCTCTGCCTGTGCGGAGGTGCGTATGCGGTGTTGCGGTATTCCGGGGTATTTCCATACGAGATATCCTTTTACGGCACGGGCGCGTTTCAGTGCAAGGCGTTGGTTGTAGGCTGCATTCCCTTCGGGCGAGGAGAATGCCCTGATGCGTATGGAGTCTATCCGCTCTGCCCCGTTTCTGTCCGCAAACAGTTTGTGCAGGGCAGCCAATGCCTGTTGGTTGTCCCGGTAGCCATAGTCTACTATGGAACGGTCGAAGCGGAAATGCAGCATCAGTTCTGTTTTTCGTTGGGAAACGGTACAAAAAGCATCTTTGTGTTTTTCATTCGCTTCCTGTGAATATACCGGAAAAGACAATGCCTGCATAAACCCTATGATTATCAAAGGTTTCAGGTTCATATGTGTTGATTGTTTGTTTGCTTGTATGCTTGCCTTTTTGGGGGCAAACTGTTTTTTAAACGTACGTCTAAAAAACACCTTTTTCGGGCCTTTTTTGCGTACCCGCTTTTATACTGATTCTTGCATAATACCGCTATTTTTATTCGGGACGTAAACGGCTGTGTAGTAGCGTAATAAAAAACATTTTATAAATTTATAAAAATAAAAGTATAAAAATATTTGCCACTCCGAAAAGTATGCCTACCTTTGTGTTTATTAAACGTACGTTTAAAAAACACTCCCGTTTTTGCAAAATATTCCTTACAACACATTTCCCCTTTTTTCCCCTGTTTTCCGTATTTTCTTTCCGGTGGTCCGACTTCCGCATATATAGTACATACGCGTATAGGCACGTGTGCGCGTATTCTCTTTATTTTTTTTCCGAAAAATCGCCGGGTGTATATAGAGGGGGGTATACCCTCCTCTCTTTATCTGTATTATCGGCGATTTTTTATATTTCCGTACAAGTTTTTGGGCACGTTTTTGCCCGCTTATAATTTATGTTTAACTTTGCGTGTTAATATTAATTGAAGTTTTCAAATGTTAAACGAAAAAAGAGAAAAAAGCATGAAAAGTACTATTTTAAAAAAGCGGAGCTGGTAGATTGCGACCGCTATGTGTTTGTTTTGAAAGACGGTGATGACGATGTATCCCGCATTGCCGCGGGTATTGACGTGATGTTGGACGGGCGGGTGCACATCGACACGTGCAAACAGCTTCTCTTTGAGGCGGTTGCCTGCCAGATACACCGCCATCAGGCTTTGGATTGTCCTGATTTCAGCATGAGTAGGGAGGTGCGTTGCTGGGCTAATCTCCTGCACGCTTTCTGCTTTGTGGAGAAAGACCGCGACCGTAGTTCGGAGATGAAGGCGCAATCCGTTGAGACCGCGCTGTACAACACCCTTGCGCGGCTCTTCCCCAAGGAGGAGTAGGCGCGCCGGTACGCATCCGAAATAAGTGGGGCGGACCCTCCCCACGGGGGGAGAGAGCTATTTTCGTATTCGGAAGCGTACCTTTACCTTTGCCCCCGTCAATGAAGACAAACTAAAAACAAATCGTTAAATGAATGACATCAAGATTACCGCTTACCGCGGTTTCTCCGCCGTTTCCGGCGAAACAAACCTCACCACCGTGATAACCAATATCCGCAACGGCGCCTACTTCCACACCGTCCAAAAGGTGGAACAGTACCTCCGCCTGGGCAACCTTGCCAAAGCGAACGCCGTGAAGAAACAGCTCCCTTTTTTCACGCTCACGGGAAATTACTCCTCGCTGCGGCAGGCGCACAGCCTGCTGCGCTACAACCCCGTCATCACCATAGACGTGGACGGCCTGGCGGACGACCGGGTGGATGCTGTCCGCCGGTTGCTCGAGGCTGACGCGGACGTGGTGGCGTGCTTCCTCACGCCCAAGCGCCACGGTTTCAAGATATTCCTGTACCTGCGTACGGAGTATGCCCGTCGCCTGCGCAAGACGACTTTCTCCGTACCCGTCATCACGTACGCCGAACTGGAGAACCACCATGCGCTGATGTACGAGTCGGCACGCCTGTACGTGGAGCGGCTCATCGGGCTGCCGGTGGATGTGAGCGGCAAGGACATCAGCCGCGGGTTCTTCGCCTCGTTTGATGCACAGGCGTACCTGAACACCTCCCTGCTGGCGGAGATTGAGGAGGTGACCACACGCGTGACGGTGCCGGAGAAAGCCGCTAAGGCGGGAGAGAGGAGGAAGAAAGCGGCGGCAGCGGAGCCGGCGGCAAAGATCCCGGCGGACGGCGGAACGCAGGAGCACAAGGTGCAGGAGGGCGACGAACCCTCCCTGCCTCCCGACATCGCTCCCTGGCATCTCATGGAATATAAAAAGGCACTCAACACCACCCGCCGCACGGAGAACTTCCGCAAGGGCAACCGCGACAACTTCCTCTTCATACTGGGCAACCGCTGCTTCCGCAAGGACATCCCCCAAGAGGTTGCCGCCGCCCTTGCCCGGCGGGACTTCCGGCAAGACGGTCTGGACGTGGATGCCGCCATCGGCAACGCCTACCTGTATGTGAGCAAGACCTGCGCCGCCGAGAAAGCGAAGGAGGAGAAAGTGCCCGCAGCGAGCCGCATCATGGACTTCCTTGCGCTGCGCTACCGTTTCCGCCGCAATACGGTGCTGGACCGTCTGGAGTTCTGCGAAACGGGAGACACCGGGCAGGAGGATGCCCGCACCGCGCCTCCCTCCTTCAGCCCCCTGCGCCTGAAAGACCTGAACTCCATCTATGTGGGCCTGCTGACTGAGGGCATCAGCTGCTCGCTGAACACGCTGAGGGCCATTGTGGACTCGGACTACGCGCCTTTGTTCAACCCCTTCGAGGACTACCTGCTGAACCTCCCGGCATGGGACGGCGCCACGGACTACATCGGCGGACTGGCGGATACGGTGCAGACGGCGGACAGGGAGTTCTGGCGCGAGAGTTTCCGCCGCTGGCTGGTAGGCTCTGTAGCTTGTGCGCTGGACGGGAAGAAGGTGAACCAGCTTGTGCTGATACTCTTCGGCGGCCAGGGCAAGGGCAAGAGCACGTGGATAAGCCGGCTGCTGCCGCCCGAATGGAGCGAGTACTACCATACGGGCATGATTTCTCCGGACAGCAAGGACGACATGCTGCTGCTCTCCACCCGCTACCTCATCAACATGGAGGAGTTTCAGGGCGTGAGGCCTTCGGACCTCGCGGGGCTGAAGCGCATCATCACGCAGGAGAGCGTGACGCTGCGCAAGGTGTACGATACGCAGGCCTTCTGTTTTGCGCGCCATGCCTCGTTCATAGCCAGCACGAACAAGCGCCAGTGCCTGCAGGACATTGACGGCAACCGCCGTTTCCTCCCCTCGGAGGTGCTTTCTGTGGACTACGGGCGTCCCGTGAACTATCAGGGTGTCTACTCTCAGGCGATGTCACTGCTGGACAGCGGCTTCCGCTATTGGTACGAGGGCGACGAGATAGACTGCCTGAACACGCATAACGAACGCCACCGCATGAAGGACCCGGTGGAGGAGAACCTGTTCGTCTTCTTCCGCCGCCCCCTTCCGGAGGACTTGTCGGTGCAGTGGATGCCTGCCTCCGCCATCCTCACTCACCTCACCATTTACGGCAAGGTGCAGGTGAACCGGCAGACGCAACAGGAATTGGTGCAGGCGCTCGAGAAGTATGACTTCGAGACGCGCACCAACAATCAGGGCAGTACGGAGTATGGGGTGGTGAAGTACCAATCGGACGAGGTGGAACGGAACTTCAGGCAATAGGTGTACATCAAAAAAAGTTTTGCCTGTGGTGCAAAGTCCGTTTGATGTATATCAAATGGGATTTGCAAGACAGGCAATTGTAGTTTATGCAGATTTTGGGGATGTCTGTCATTCAGAGGGTGTCCTGTCATTCAGAGCGAAGCGAAGAATCTCTTCCCTGTATTATAAGAGAAAGTAGATTCTTCGCTTCGCTCTGAATGACAGGATACGCTCAGGATGACAGACACCCTCTGAATGACAGATAGTTTTACGGCTCTCCGAGCGTCTCCACAATCATCCTCACCTGCCTCCTCGTATAGCGGTGGTCTCCGGGCCCTTCTCCCGCACTGTACATGGCGTTGTACAGTGCGGGGTTTCTCTTTATCCAATAGCGCATCTTGCGCATGGCGGGCACAAGCGGCATATCGGGATTGTACAGGTGTGCCAACTCCGATTTCCGGTAGGAACGGATAATGAACGGCTCTTCAATGCAATGGTTTTCCATCTTCTTTTTTTGTTTTAAGTGGTTGATAATAGCTGTTTTTACTCTCTTAAATGTAGCTCAAATATACGGAAAAATCATGGATTACGGAAGTAAAAAGCGTATTATAATCGGTTGAAATTCAATGGAATCGTAAAACCGAACCTTACTTCCACGCGTGCCGGGGAGAAGATTGAATTTCTCGATGTGCAGGCAGCGATAGACGGTGAAAACTCCGGTGGCGGCGGCAATGGCGGCGGGATTCCCGACGAGGGGGATAAGAACAATCCGCTCGGATAGTAAATTTGTAATATGGAATAATTTCAAACTTGACATGAACAAACGGGCGTTACTTTTTGTTTCAACTATGAAGATAAAATTTACAAGTATATGGAGACTTTAAATAAAACTGACATTGGACTAATAGGTCTTGCCGTAATGGGAGAGAATCTCGCACTGAATATGGCAGACAAGGGCTGGCAAGTTTCGGTTTATAACCGTACGGTTCCGGGGATTGAAGAAGGCGTGGTGGAACGTTTCATAAACGGGCGCGCACGGGGTAAAAATATTAGAGGCTATACGGATATGGCACGCTTTGTGGAATCTGTTGCCACTCCACGCAAAATAATGATGATGGTTCGTGCAGGCAGTGCCGTGGACGAACTGATGGAACAACTCTTTCCGCTGCTGTCGCCGGGAGATATACTGATAGACGGCGGCAACTCCAACTACGAAGATACCAACCGCCGCGTGGCGCTGGCGGAGGAGAAAGGTTTCCGCTTTGTAGGCGCAGGCGTTTCGGGCGGTGAAGAGGGTGCGCTGAACGGCGCTTCCATCATGCCGGGCGGCTCGGTGAGCGCATGGGAGGATGTGAAACCCGTCTTGCAGAGCATCGCCGCCAAAGCATCCGACGGCACGCCCTGCTGCCAGTGGGTGGGACCTGCGGGCTCCGGTCACTTTGTCAAGATGATTCATAACGGAATAGAATACGGCGATATGCAGCTTATCTCCGAAGCCTACTGGGTGATGAAGAACCTGCTGAAGCTGGATAACGAGGAGATGTCCTCCGTCTTTTCCCATTGGAACGAAGGCAAGCTGCGCAGCTATCTTGTTGAGATTACCGCCCGCATCCTGCAACATAAGGATAAGTCCGGCGGCTATCTGATAGACAAGATTCTGGACGCTGCCGGGCAAAAAGGAACCGGCAAATGGTCGGTAATCAATGCGATGGAACTGGGCATGCCGTTGGGACTGATTGCCACAGCGGTCTTTGAACGAAGCCTGTCGGCACAAAAAGGCCTGCGCGAAGCGGCATCCAAGCATTTTGCGTGCCAACGCACGGATGTGGTGTACAACAAACCCGAAATGGTGAAGGACATTTACTCGGCGCTGTATGCGTCCAAGCTGGTGTCCTATGCACAAGGTTTTGCCGTGCTGCAACGCGCTTCGGACGCTTTCGGGTGGAACCTCGACCTCGCCTCCATCGCCCGTATGTGGCGGGGCGGCTGCATCATCCGCAGCATCTTCCTGAACGACATTGCCGCCGCCTTTGAACAAAGCGAAAAACCGCGGCATCTCCTGCTCGCCCCTTACTTCAGCAATGAGATGAAACAGCTGCTTTCCGGCTGGAAGCACTTGGTGGCGCACGCCATGAAGGAGGAACTTCCGGTTCCCGCCTTCTCGTCGGCATTGAACTATTTCTATTCACTCGTTTCAGCCAAGCTGCCTGCAAATATGATTCAAGCGCAGCGCGACTACTTCGGAGCGCATACCTTTGAACGTGTGGACGAGCTGAGAGGACAATTCTTCCATGAGAACTGGACGGGACACGGAGGAGATACGAAGTCGGGGACATATAATGTATAGAGTGGGGGAAAAACATAAAAACTATGAATAGATTTGTGATGATAATTTTCGGCGCTTCCGGAGACCTGACGAAGCGTAAATTGATGCCGGCGCTGTACACCTTGTACAAGGATAACCGCCTGCCGGAAGATTTCTCTATTTTGGGTATCGGACGTACCGAGTATCAGGACGATACCTACCGTACTTACATCCGGACAGAGTTGGAACGTTTTGTTTCGGCAAAGGAACATACTGCCGAACATATGGCGGGGTTCTGCAACCGGTTGCACTATCTTTCGCTGAATCCCGCCGAAGCCGCCGATTACGGCAAGCTGGACACCCGCCTGCAAGAACTGACGGGCGAACGGGAACCGGACGGAATGCTGTATTATCTGGCTACGCCGCCGTCCCTGTACGGCGTGATTCCCCTCCACCTCAAAGCCGCCCGGCTGAACCGGCCCCATACACGCATCATCGTGGAGAAGCCCTTCGGCTACGACCTTGAGTCGGCGCGCGAACTGAACCGTATCTATGCCTCGGCGTTCGAGGAACATCAGATTTACCGCATAGACCACTTTCTGGGCAAGGAAACGGCACAGAATATCCTCGCTTTCCGCTTTGCCAACGGTATCTTCGAACCGCTTTGGAACCGTAACTACATAGACTATGTGGAGATTACAGCGGTGGAGAATCTGGGCATCGAACAGCGGGGCGGCTTCTACGAAGGAACCGGAGCGTTGCGTGACATGGTGCAGAACCACCTCATCCAACTGGTGGCGCTCACAGCCATGGAGCCCCCCGCCGTATTCAACGCCGATAACTTCCGCAACGAAGTGGTGAAAGTGTACGAATCTCTCTCGCCGCTGACCGAGGAAGACCTCAACGAGCATATCGTGAGAGGACAATACACGGCGTCAGCCACCAAACCCGGCTATCGCGAAGAGAAGAATGTGGCCCCCGACTCACGCACCGAAACGTACATCGCCATGAAAATCGGCATCGAGAACTGGCGTTGGAGCGGCGTCCCCTTCTACATACGCACCGGAAAACAGATGCCCACCAAAGTAACCGAAATCGTGGTGCACTTCCGCGAGACACCCCACCAGATGTTCCGTTGTGAAGGCGGTAACTGCCCGCGCGCCAACAAACTGATTCTGCGCCTGCAACCCAATGAGGGCATCGTGCTGAAGTTCGGCATGAAAGTGCCGGGCCCGGGGTTCGATGTGAAACAAGTGATGATGGACTTCAGCTATTCCGACTTGGGCGGCCTGCCCACCGGAGACGCGTATGCCCGCCTGATAGAAGACTGCATACTGGGAGACCAGACGCTCTTTACGCGCAGCGATGCCGTGGATGCGTCATGGCGTTTCTTCAACCCTGTGCTGAGATATTGGCAGGAACATCCTGACGCCCCGCTATACGGCTATCCTGTGGGAACATGGGGCCCTTTGGAGAGTGAAGCTATGATGAATGAGCATGGAGCCGAATGGACAAACCCATGCAAGAATTTGACCAATACCGATGAATACTGCGAATTATGAAAAGTTATATATATCCAGCTGCAACTACTACAGCACGTGCTCTTATACGCTACATTATAGATATGATGAACCGTGAGCCGGAGAGAATCTTTTACATTGCTTTCAGTGGAGGGACGACCCCCTGCCTGATGTTTGACATTTGGGCGCATGAGTACCGCGAGGAAACCCCATGGATGCGAATGCGCATCTTCTGGGTGGATGAGCGTTGCGTACCCGTGCACGACTCGGACAGCAACTACGGCAATATGCTGCGCCTGCTGCTGCAGGAGGTGGGTATGCCGGACGAGTTCGTATTTCCCATCTGCGGAGTCTGCCGCCACCCGGAGAAAGAAGCGAAACGCTATTCGGACTTGGTGTTCAGCACCGTACCGCTGCGTCGGGGCTTCCCCTCCTTTGACATGGTGCTGCTGGGTGCAGGAGATGACGGACATACGTCTTCCATCTTCCCCGGACAGGAACACCTGCTCTCTTCCTTCCTGCCGTACGCGGAAAGCATAAATCCTTATAACGGCCAACCGCGTATTGCCATGACAGGCTGCCTGCTCTTTGCCGCCAAGAAGATTGTATTCCTGATTACCGGCAAGAGCAAGGCAAAAGTGGTATATGACATCCTGAAATCGGGCGACATCGGTCCCGCAGCCTATGTGGCGCATCACGCCGAAGACGTGGATGTATTTACGGACATAGAGGTAGAGTCCCGGTAAGCGGTCACCCTTTAGAGGTACCGCTCTCCAGTATGCTTACTATGGAGAAGAGTGTGAAACAAATGCCGCCCAAGCCCGCCAGTACGCGTGCAGGCACGAAATAGACATCGTGTATGCCCGCCGCTTCGAAAAGAAAGGCGGACAGAAACAGGCAGAGAAGCGCAGTGAATACAGGTATCAGCGGGATTCGGCTTGCCAGCTTGAAGGTGTTGCGCCAGATTGCCGCCAACAGTATGACTTTGCTCGAAATACTGTAACAGACCAATCCCAATCCTATCATTATATATCCTATGGAGGACCTTGCAGGATTGGGATTGGCCATTACCAGCAAGCCCCAAAAAATGCTCAGCGTTCCCGCCGCAAGCACCATCACAGGCCACCATTTGCGCTCGGTGTGCGAATAGCTGTTGCGTATCTGGCGTACGATGGTGGCGACCAGTGCCACGAGAGCGGTGCAAATGCAGGAAATTCCCGCCATGACGTGTCCGGCAACGTAGTAGGCATTGTGCACACCGCTCTGCGCAAGTAACCGGAAAGTCCATATCCAAGCGGCAAGCGCCAGTAGAGCCGCAACACCGATAAGGATGTTGCCCTGCGTGGCGGTAAATGCCTGCGGGGGAGTATTGTGTCCCGTAGCATTGGAATTGGCGGGGATAAGGGTAAAACGGGTGGAGGAGGTGGCGGTAGTTGCCACGCAAGCGGTGATGAAAGCCACGCCGCAAATGACGTGTCCGGCAACGAAACGGGCGGCAGTGGAAGTCTCGCCGATATATTCCCACCCGTAGATGAAGGTCAGCAAGGCAGCCAGATAACCCAAAACGGGCAGGGCGTATTTGGCAACCGTGCTGTAAGTGTGGATAATCTGCCGGATAATGGTTGCCGCCGTTGCAAACAAAGCAATGCAAATCATTCCCAACGACATCACCACCGGGCCGGCTACATACTTGGCAGAGTCCGTCCCCATATCGAGCACGAAAGCCCCGTAGCCGAAACAAAACAAAGCCATCAACAGAGGTATGGCACGAAAAAGAATACTGATTCCATAATTCATAACTATCTTCTTTTAAGTTTTCTCCCTCTAACAGTAGCATTCTGACTTTGTTTCTCCTTTTAAGTTTTATTTATAGGATATAATGCTTGGCAGGTTAAATCAAGGCGCAAGACGTACGATTTCCCAACTTCCGGATTCCGGATGGGGAGAGGCGGCAGGGTGGGAGCGTTCTCCTTCCCGGAGAGTGTAGAGGAAACGGTCGTGCAGCCGGTTTTCTCTCCCCTGCCAGAACTCGAAACGGGTAGGGGTGACGGCGAAACCACCCCAGTTGCCGGGACGCTGTACGGTCTGTCCCGCCAGTTTAACGGCTTCCTTTACAAAGGCGCGGATAATCTCCCTGCGACTGTTGATGGCATGACTCTGCGGAGACACCCTTGCGCCAATCTTACTCTTGTAGGGCCTGGTGGAGAAGTAGGCATCCGATTCCTGCGGGGAACATTTTACAGCTGTCCCCTCGATGTGTACCTGCCTCTCCAGCTTATGCCAGACGAAAGAGAGGGATATGCGGGGATTCGCCGCAAGCTGTTGCCCCTTGCGGCTTTCGTAGTTGGTATAGAAAATGAACCTGCCGTTCTCCACACCTTTCAGCAATACGGTGCGGGTGGAGGGATGTCCGTCCGGAGAGACGGTGGCTACAATCATGGCGGTAGGCTCGTCTTCACCGCAATGCAGGGCATCATCGAGCCAACGGGCAAACTGCCCGAAGGGGTTTTCCGATACCGTATTCCGTGTCAGCTTACCTTTCTTGTATTCTTTTCGTATGTCCGAGAGTGGTGTGTCCATATTGTCTTCATTTGTAATTATAACAATAAAGGACCGAAAAGGTTGTTACTTCAGCCAAGTGGCACGCTTCCACAGATACTCCAACGGCCCGTGCGTATGGCGCTTCATCCACCAACGGCAGAAAGCGAGTTGCAGTACAAAAAGCCCGATGCCTGCCAGACAACTGGCGGTGATGCCCCAGTGAGTATGGAGGCCCAGCCCCCAGTTATAGAACAGGAAAGAACCGATGATGCTCTGCGTGATGTAGTTCGTGAGGCTCATCTTCCCGTAAGGGGTAATCTTCATCATCAGCCCGCGCAGATTGGTCCGGTAGAAAGCGAAGATGACGCCCGAAACCAGTACCAGCATGAATGAGAACTTGGACAGGGAAGTGATAATAAGGCTCAGCGGAGCAAGCACAGACTTGTCAGCGATGAAGTCCGGCAACATATTGCCCAGCCCGTACAGCGGGAAGAAAGCGACAAGGGCACCGCAAAGCACCTTATTCCAGAACTTTATGTTCTCTTGCAGGAAAAGCCCCCGACGGCCTATCAGCATACCGAACAGGAAGAGCGCAGCCGTCTGGAACACGCGGGCATTGTCCCAAGCCCAAGCAAGACTGGCGAGCTGCCCCTCCCACAGATTGACACGCAGGGTTTCGAGGAACGTTCCGTGGCTCTGCATCTCGAAAGTGGCCTGCCAGAAACTATCCGACGGAATGGACGGTGTCACGAAAGAGGAGTCCGCGCAAGCGCGTATCACGTAGTAAAGCGGCAACGGCTGTATCAACAGTACGCAGCCCAAGAGGAAGACCCATTTGTCTTTCATCCGGCAAGTCAGCGGCAGGATGAAGCCCATCAGTGAATAAAGCACCAACACCTCGCCCGTAAAAAAAGCGGCATTGAAATTGCCGATGATGAACAGTAGTACCAACCGCCAACAGAAACGTAAACGGAAATCATTGCCGCGTACACGCCGGTTATTGTCTTGGACGAAGAAACTGAACCCGAATAGCAATGCGAACACAGCGTATGCCTTCCCGCCGAACATGAAGAAAAGCCCGTCCCAAATGGCCTTATCGGAGAAATTGAGCCACGCGCTCTGAGTGGCGGTGTCCGGATAGGAATAGAAATTGAAATGTTCGATAGAGTGCAAAACGATGATGCCCATAACGGCAAGCCCGCGCAGCGCATCGGCTACGTCAACCCTTGTGTGTTTTTCTAACTTTTGTGTCATGATATCAGTGTAAATATATTAGAGATAAATGCTTTTTTGTATTAAAAATGCAAATATAGAATTTATTATCTGATTTTGAAAAATCATAATCAGTGCAAAAAGTTTAATCAATGTAATATTACTCTAACTTTTCTTCTTATTACTTCGTAATATTATTTTTTTTTATTTTATTTGTATATCACAATCAATCCATTTTTTTTATTAAAACACTAAAAACAACATGACAAAAAAGAGTATCTTATTATGTGGTGTGCTGGCTCTCCTTCTATGGACAGCATGCTCGGAAACAGAGAAGTATCAGTATCCGTTTCAGAATCCTAAACTAAAAGTAGAAGAACGTGTTGACAATTTGATGTCGTTGCTCACCCTCCAAGAGAAAGTCAGCATGATGATTAACCGTTCATTGGCTATCGAGCGATTGGGTATTCCTGCCTATAATTGGTGGGGAGAAGCCTGCCACGGTCTGATAGCAGGCGGAGTTACCGTATTTCCTCAATCCATCGCATTGGCCGCCACTTTTGATGACCCTTCACAGCTGACCACCTATACAATGGTGTCGGACGAAGCGCGTGCACGCTACAACACCTTGCCGCTTGACGGTGATATAGGTCCCTACGTATCAGCCATCCCTAATCTTACTTTTTGGGCTCCAAATATCAACATCTTCCGAGACCCCCGTTGGGGAAGAGGTCAAGAAACTTATGGAGAGGATCCCTTCCTGATGTCAAGAATGGGCTTAAATGTCGTATTGGGAATGCAAGGCGATGATGAACATTATTATAAAACACACGCCTGTGCCAAACATTATGGAGTACATAGTGGTCCAGAACCACTACGCCATGAATTCAATGCCGTGGTTTCGATGCGTGACTTATGGGAAACGTATCTCCCTGCTTTCGAGACACTGGTAGTTAAAGGAAATGTACGTGAAGTAATGTGTGCATACAGTGCCTATGAAGGTGAACCATGCTGTGCCAGCAATCGTTTATTGGTGGATATATTACGTAATCGCTGGGGATTTGACGGAATGGTGGTAAGCGACTGCGATGCCATCAATGACTTTTATGTGAAAGGTCGCCACGAGACACATCCGAATGCAGCCGCAGCCAGTGCAGATGCAGTACTGACCGGTACAGACCTGGAATGCGGACGAAGCTACAATGCATTGATAGAAGCCGTAGAGAAAGGCATCATCAAGGAAAAAGATTTAGACGTTTCTTTGCGCCGTATCCTTACCGAACGTTTTCGCTTAGGATTACTGGACCCTGCCAAATATGTACCTTATTCCAAAATACCGGGCAGTGTGATTGATTGTCAGGAACATCGGGACCATGCTTTGAAGATGGCTCACGAATCACAGGTTCTCTTAAAAAATGAAGGTAACATACTGCCATTGGACAAAAACATCAAATCTATTGCCGTAGTTGGTCCTAACATCAACGACTCCATTATGATGCGTGGCAACTACAGCGGCTCGCCTACTCATTGCATCACCATTTTGCAAGGTCTTCAAAACAAGCTGCCCAATACTCGTATCATCTCCGAGCGTGGCAGTGAAATCGATTCTGATTATTTGCAAATACCGCAAATACACCTGGTAAAGCATGATACACAAAAAGGATTTTTGGCCCAATACTATGCCACACCCGACTTTTCAGGAGAAGTAATCAATACAAGCCATACAGAAACAATCAACTTCCGTACAGAAGGCGGATACGGTTTTGGAAAAGATGTACCTTCTTCAGATTTTAGCGCCAAATATTCCGGAACATACGTTCCTGATTTCACCGGTACTCTTTGCTTCTCTGTCAGGGGTGACAATTATGTACTAAAGGTTAATAATAAAAAGATAGGCGAATATGCTCCCAAGGAGTTGTCGTTTAAATATACTCCGGGGATGGAACTTACAGAAGCTCAACGCCGAGAGTTTACTGCATCTATGAAAGGCAGACGTGGTTCCATTTATACACTTCAAGTAAAAGAAGGCGAAACCTATCAGATTGCCCTTGACTATAAATCCGGTAAAGAAGGAAGAGTCTCACAACTCTCTGTTGATATGTATGAACGCAAACTGGCGGAATTTGAGGAATTGAAAGAGAAAATTAAGGATGTTGAGGTCATTATATATGTAGGTGGAATTACTCCCACACAAGAAGGTGAAGGACATGAGCGTGCGAGAATTGAGTTGCCTGATGTGCAAAAGCGTTTCTTAAAAGCAATGCGCGAAACCGGCAAACCTGTAATCTATGTAAACTGTTCCGGTAGTGCCGTAGCATTAGCTGACATTGATTATGCATACGATGCACTTTTGCAAGCTTGGTATCCGGGTCAAGAAGGAGGTACAGCCGTTGCCGACGTACTGTTTGGAGATTATAATCCTTCCGGAAAACTTCCGGTAACATTCTACAAGTCAACGGAACAGTTACCCGAATTCACCAATTACAGCATGGATAACCGTACTTATCGCTATTTTAAAGGTGAACCTCAATATGCATTTGGTTATGGGTTGAGTTATACAAATTTTAAATTTGGTGCAGCAACCCTCTCTTCCAATTCTATTAAGGCTGGTGAGAAAGTAGAAATTACCATTCCTGTAACCAATGCCGGTAAAATGGATGGTGCTGAAATAGTACAAGTATATGTTAAAAGTCTGACCAATCCTAATGCACCTATCAAATCACTTAAAGGCTACGTACGTCAGGATATAAAAGCGGGTAAAAGTGAAAAGGTGAAAATCACACTCGAACCTGAATCGTTTGCTTATTATAATGCAGATGTGGACGGATTGAAAATTTTCCCCGGTAAATATCAAATATTGTATGGTAATTCCTCGCGGGATATAGACTTAAAGTCATTGGATTTGGAAGTTACACCTGCCGTATAATAAGCGAATGATGTAACAGCATTCTTTAACGGATCACTTCCTTGCTATATATAGCAATAGAAAGACAGAATTTGGGGATATTCCTTAAAATTAGAACATAAGGAATATCCCTATTCTTTTGCATTATAACTATTATCTTTGCCCCATGACTTACAAAAAGGCTTTATTAGTATAAGCCTATAAATAAAAGCACTTCCAACGTTCGCTTACGGAGGAAGTGCTTACACAAAAACTAAACTAGACTTAACTAAACTATTCTATTGGGGGAGTTTCACAACTCCTATCTGTTCGCCGCAAAGGTAAAAAAACATCTTTTAATATGCAATAGGATATTATTAGAAATCGACCATTTTCAATAAAATATATACGAATGGGTGTCTTTTTAACTCCTTTTATTAAGAAAATCTTGAAAAACTTGCTTATAGCTGTCACTGATAGGAATGTAGTTCTTGCCAAAGACAATACGTCCGCGGTCGATGATACGTATTTTATCCTTTTGGACAATGTAGGAACGGTGTACACGCATGAAGCGCGAAGCGGGCAGAAGTTCTTCCATGGATTTCATGCTCATGAGTGAGAGGATGGGCTTGGGAGAGTTCTCTTCGTAGATTTTGATATAGTCTTTCAGCCCTTCGATGTAAAGGATGTTTTTCAGCTCCACTTGTACAAGCTTGTAATCGCTTTTTACGAAGATACTTTCGATTTCCTCTTTGGGTTGTTGCAAGAGTTCAAACCATTGTACGGCCTTATTGGCGGCTTGCAGGAAATCTACATACGAGATGGGTTTCAGCAAGTAGTCGAGCGCATTGACCTTGTAGCCATCTATGGCATATTGGTCGAAGGCGGTGGTGAAAACAACGCGGGTATGCGTATCTACCATTTTAGAGAACTCCAGCCCGTTGAGTTCGGGCATTTGGATGTCGAGGAACAGAAGGTCGACAGCCTTGTCCGACAGGTCGTTCATAGCCTGTACCGCACTGGAGTATTTACCTGTGAGTTCTAAAAACGGGGTTTTGTTGGCGTAACTCTCCAAAAGATTCAGGGCCAACGGTTCGTCATCTACAATTGCGCACTTCAAATTCATATTATCCGTGATTGATTACTAATACTGATTTATATTCTTTTCCATCCTCACTTACGCCATGCAGCCATTGGTACTGACCGGGGTAGGTCAGCTCCAAACGCTTGTGCACCTGTTCCAGACCGATGCCGCTTCCACTCTTGTCGGCTTCGTCTTTAGGGTGGTGGCTATTGGCGATTTCACACCGTACCTCATCGGCGCTTTCACTGAAGTAGATGCGGATATAACTGGGCTCGGTGGGAGAGATGCCATGCTTGAACGCATTCTCTATAAGAGAAATAAATATCAGCGGAGCAATCTCCGTAGGGCTGTCCGGACGAATGTCGAAACGTGTTTCGACGGTAACATTGGAGGAGAGGCGGATGCGCATCAGTGCGATGTAATTCTTGATGAAATCCATTTCTTTGCCCAATGCTACGAAGTTTTGCTGATTATCGTAGAGTACGTGACGCAGAAGGCGGCTCAGTTCTTGTACGGCAACTTGCGCCTTGTCCGCATCAAAGGCTATGAGGGCATAGATGTTGTTCAGCGTATTGAGCAAGAAATGAGGATTGAGCTGATTGCGCAGGTTCTTCAATTCCGCTTCCGTACGACTTTTCTCGGCTTCGCGACGGGCGGCTTCTACTTGTACCCAACGCCCGCTAAGGCGGATAGCCGCACTCAACCCTACGGTAAGTATCATGGAGAATAAATCGCGCATGATGAATATCCACTTCGGCGGTCCCATGTGTCGTCTGCCCTCGTTCGCGTCTTTTACATAAGTATGGAATGCGTACTCCTGCCAGAAGTGCACTCCGGCGGTAACACAGACTATCAGCAAGACGTTCAGCAACAGATATTTCCTGATGCGCCCCTCGAACAGGTAATGAGGAATGAGGAAACAGTAGTTACTGTAGAACACAATGAGGAACGAGAGCGGAACGACACTGCCATGACGCAGATATTCCATCAGCGTAATGGTGAATCCGCTGCGTGTCATCATCACGAAAGGAAATGCAAACACAATTCCCCAGCCGATGATGTGAATCAGGGCTTCAATGATGCGTGAACGTGAGTAGAGAAATTGTTTCATATGAATGCAAAGATAGTCTTTTTTAGCGATTACTCATACCGTATAGCTTCTATCGGATCCAAGTCTGCGGCTTTTTTGGCAGGATACCACCCGAAGAACACTCCCGTCACCGTACAAACGGCGAAACTGAGGAACACGCTCCACGCTTGTATGTAAATGGGCCAATGAGCCACACTCTTCACTATCCAGCTTGCACCGCAGCCGATAATGACACCGATAAGTCCGCCTGTGATACTGATAAGGATGGCTTCAATAAGGAACTGCGACAGAATATCCACCCCTCTGGCACCCACACTCATACGCAAGCCGATTTCACGGGTGCGCTCCGTTACGGACACATACATGATGTTCATAATACCGATGCCGCCTACTACCAGCGATATGCCTGCAATGCAGGCGAGTAGCGTGGTCATCAGGTCGGTGGTGGTATTCAGCATCGAACTGAGCTCCTGCTGGCTGCGTATGGTGAAATCATCGTCGTCATTGTCTTTCAGCTTATGGTTGCGACGCAGAATTTTGGTAATTTCATCGGTGGCATTGTCCGTCATGTCCTCGGTGAGTGCGGAGGCGAAGATGCCTTGCAGGTAGGTCTGAGCAAGCAAACGCTTCATTACGGTGGTGTAAGGGGCAAGTACAACGTCGTCTTGGTCCATACCCATACTGTTGTAACCTTTTGCCTTGAGTACACCCACCACGCGGAAAGGCACTTGGTTGAAGCGGATAATGCGTCCTACGGGGTCCTCTCCATTGGGGAAAAGATTATCCTGTATCGTCTTGCCGATGACACATACTTTGGCGGAGGTCTGTATATCGGTTTCGGTAAACATCGTGCCGTTGTCCACCGTAAGCTGCCTGATTTCGAGATAGTCCGTACCTACGCCGCTTACAGAAGAGGGGTAGTTGTTGTTGCCCGCGATAAGCTGTCCCGAAGAGGAGACGTTGGGGCTGACTGCAGACAGGAAGTTCGTTTCGTTGCGTAGCGCCTCGTAGTCGGCAAGCTTTAGTGTCTGCATGGCACTGGGGTCTTGGCGGACACCGCCACGCATATCCGCTCCCGGATGAATCATTATCATATTAGAGCCCATTTCGGAGATTTGCGCCTGAATACTTTTCTTCGAACCTTGCCCGATAGCGAGCATCGTGATGACGGATGCCACACCGATGATGATGCCCAACATGGTAAGGAATGCCCGCAGCTTATTGTTGGCAAGTGCCCGGAGAGCTATTTTGAAAAGGTTGGTTCCATTCATTAGTTTACTGTTTTATGAAATTATTTTAGTCTTACACGAAACTGTGTTAATCATCCTCTTGCTTGGGCAATGCCGCCAATGTCTCGGCGGCATTCAGAATATCGGGATTGACTTTGTCATCTTTCACTTGTCCGTCGCGCAATACGATGTTGCGGCTGCTGTATTGGGCTATCTCCGGATTGTGCGTTACGAAGATGATGGTACGTCCCTCGGTATGCAGCTTTTGGAAAAGCACCAGAATCTCGAAAGAGGTTCGTGTGTCCAGATTACCGGTGGCTTCGTCTGCCAATATTACGGCAGGATCGTTCACCAGTGCGCGGGCAATGGCCACACGTTGCATCTGACCGCCGGACATCTGATTGGACTTGTGTTCCAGACGGTCGCCCAGTCCTACGGCTTTCAGTGCTTCAACAGCCCGTTTGCGGCGTTCGGAAGCCGATATGGAGGAGTTGTACATCAACGGCAATTCCACGTTCTCTACGGCTGTAGTTTTGGGCAGCAAGTTGTAGTTTTGGAAAACGAAACCGATTTTACGGTTGCGAAGTACGGCACGTTGGGACTTGCTCATGGTGCGGACGGAGATACCGTCTAACAGGTACTCGCCTACCGTAGGTGTGTCCAGACAGCCGAGTATGTTCAACAACGTTGACTTTCCCGAACCGGATGTACCCATAATCGTGACGAACTCTCCTTCACTGATGGAAAACGATACGCCCCGCAGTGCATGTACCGTTTCGTCTCCCACATGGAAGTTGCGCTTTATATTCTGAAGTTCAATTACGGCTTTGCTCATGATTAATGATATATGTTTGTAAAATTATCATTTACTCTTCTTCTTGTTTCCTCCCGGAGGACCCGGCATGAAAGGGCTCTTCTCGCCGCTTGCTTCCTGTGGCATACCTGCTACACCTTCTCCCGGCATACGTCCTATGGTGGCTTCAGTCACTACCACTGCGCCTTCATTGATGCCGCTGATAATTTCCGTGTTGATGCCGTTGGAAATGCCCACCACTACCGGATGCGCGGTGAATGTATTCCCTTCACGAGTCCAGAGTTTGTACTCGCCATGACAGTCTTTCACGATGTCATCGTCACCGATAAGCGGCTTTTCGGGAGTGAAGCGAAGAGCACGCGCAGGAACGGAAAGAACATCTTTACGGTCGAGCGTGTAAATCGTGACATTCGCCGTCAGACGAGGTTTCAGCTTCAGGTCGGGGTTGGGGGCGGAGATAACCACTTCGTAGGTAACGACTGTTGTGGATGTGCCGGTAGAGCTTGTAGAACTGTCCTCTCCCAAACGGATTTGCGTTACAGTACCTTCAAACGTATCGTTAGGATAAGCATCTACGGTAAATGTTACGCGCTGCCCTTCTTCCACACCGCCTATATCGGCTTCATCCACATCGGCCACCACCTGCATCTGTGTCAGGTCGGCGGCAATGGTAAACAGGGTAGGAGTCTCAAAGCCGGATGCCACCGTCTGTCCTTCTTCTACCGCACGGTTGATGACTACCCCGTCAATGGGCGAGGTGATTGTAGCGTATGACAGGTTGCGCTCCGCCTTTGCCAGCGATGCCTGGCTGCTTTCGTAGTTGCTTTTGGCTTTCTCGTAATTGTAGACAGACTGCTCGTAATCGGTGTCACTGATGAGTTGTTTCTCGTGCAATCCCCGGTTGCGTTCGTAGTTCTTTTTCTGATACTCGTATTCAGCTTTTGCACCGTTGTATGCGGCACGTTGTGAAGCCACCTCGCTTTGCAGTGTCACGCGGTCCATTTCAGCTATTAGCTGGCCTTTGGTGACTACGGAATTGTAATCGGCATATATTTTGTCGATGATGCCGCTGACCTGCGTGCCGACTTCCACTTCTGTTACCGGTTCGATTGTGCCGGTGGCGGTTACCGATTCCGATATCTCACCTTTGGTTACGGTGGCTGTCTCATAGGTCACCTTATGCTTGGCTTTGGAGCCGCCGAAGAGCCAGAAGCCTGCACAGGCCACTACAACGACAATTGCAGTGATGAGGATAATTTTCTTCTTGTTCATACTCTATATGTCTTTATTGATTTGTTTAATCTTACTTGATATATCTTTTTACTTTCGGAGATTTATTAGAGCGCAATCTTCTCTCCCTGATAAAACATCAACAGTTGCGTGTTCAGTATCGCCATGTATTTGGCTTGTAGCATTTCCTGCTGTGCGCTGAGTAGGTTACTCTTCTCTGTCAGAAGTTCCACGGTGTTCTTCATGCCGAGGTTGAACTGCTCTTGAATGAGGTCGTAACTGATTTGTGTGCTGCGCAGCTTCTCTATGGCAGCCACATAACGCTGCTGGGCACTGTTGGCATCCAGCCACAATCCTTCAATGGTCTTGTACAGGGCTTTCTGATTGTCCAGTAAGTCCAGTTCGCTGGATTGCTTCTGGATTTTGGCTTTCTGTACGGCGCTTTTGGTTTGGCGGTTGTTGAAGATAGGTACGCTTACAGTTACTCCCAGTGAGTTGTTCCAATTCTGTTTGATTTGTTCACCAAAGGTGAAGTCGTTGCCGTTGGTGTTGGTGCTTCCTATGCCTGCACTTAAACTGACGGTGGGAATGTAGCCGGAACGGGCGATGTTGATATCAAGTTCCGAGGCCTTGACGTTCAGTCTGCCTGCCTCGATTTCAGGACGTAAAGTGAGGGCGGAACGATATACATCTGTCTTTGAGGGTAACGGAGACAATACATTCTCATCGCCGAGTGTAGGGATGTAGAGGTTCATTTCTTCTTCGCCGTCCAGTTCGAGAAGCTGCTTCAGTTGCAACTTATAGTCTTGCAGAGTGGCTTGTGCGGTTACCAACTGATATTTGTCTGTACTGACTTGCGCTTCCAGTTGGGCGAGGTCGCTCTTGGCGATGCTTCCTGCTGCAAGCAAGGCACGTGCCCGTTCGCATTCCGCCCGGCTGACATCGAGGGTTGCTTCGTTCACTTTGACGGCTTCGGCGGCATAGAGTATCTGTACATAGGTCTGCGTGATGCTTTCTTCGATACTGTTCTCTGTTTCCGCTACGTTCAATTCGGCGATACGGTTGTTCATGCGTTGTTGTTTCAGGGTGTTCAGCCGCTTGCTGCCGTTGTAGAGTGTCCAATTGGCATCTATACCGTAGCTGCCGTTATAGCTGG
Source organism: Bacteroides sp. AM10-21B (assembly GCF_003472565.1). Taxonomy (NCBI): domain Bacteria; kingdom Pseudomonadati; phylum Bacteroidota; class Bacteroidia; order Bacteroidales; family Bacteroidaceae; genus Bacteroides; species Bacteroides sp. AM10-21B. The sequence continues at coordinate 23,337 of NZ_QRME01000007.1, forward strand.
TCTTGCTTTGGCTGCTGGTGATGTTGTCACCGTCAATAATCGTGCTGACTTCGCTATTGGGACGGTTTACAATACGTTGGCTTACAGATGCCGTAAGGCTGGGGAAGAGGGCTGCTTTGGCAGTCTTTACATCCACTTCACTACTTTCAGCATTGAGACGGTTCTTGCGAAGGGTGATGTTCTGCTGTAAAGCGTAGTCAATGCAAGTCTGCAAATCCCATTGTGCAGGAAGTGCGTGCACGCTGTCCTGTTGCTGTACACCGGTGACGGCATCTTGCGCCTGCAGCGTTATATTGCAGGTACAAGTACTTGCCACACACAGCGACACCATTGTCAATCTTCTTACGTTTATCATATTACCTAAGTTCTATAGTTTTTTACTTTGACAAAGGTATGCGGCGCTCTTGAAAGCCGCAAAAACAATAGATGTTGACCGGATTTGTGTCGGCTGATTACTTTTTTCTGCCGATAATTAACTTTTTAGGCTTTTATTTGTTATTTATATAAAAGTATTTTATATTTGTAATGATTATAAATTAAGCTCCTATGAGAAACCTCGTAACCGGTATCTGGCGATTCTATCTTGAAGGCTTCCGAAGTATGACATTAGGGCGTACTTTGTGGCTGATAATCGCAATCAAACTATTTATCATGTTTTTCATCCTCCGTCTTTTCTTCTTTCCTAACTATCTGAATAAAGCTGCGGTAGGCGCTGATAAGGAAGATTATGTCAGTCGGGAACTGATACTGCGGGCAGGAGGGGAATAGTGATTATTTATACCTCTCTTATATGTAACACTTAATAATTAACATTTAATTCTCATGCTTGAAAACATTGACACTTCTCTGATTGACTGGTCGAGAGCGCAATTTGCCTTGACCGCTATCTATCATTGGATTTTTGTGCCGCTTACTTTAGGACTGGCGGTAATTATGGGCATCATGGAAACGGCGTATTACCGTACGGGTGACGAGTTTTGGAAACACACTGCCAAGTTCTGGATGAAGCTCTTCGGCATCAATTTCGCCATAGGTGTGGCTACGGGATTGATTCTGGAGTTTGAATTCGGTACGAACTGGAGTAACTACAGCTGGTTTGTGGGCGATATTTTCGGTGCTCCGCTTGCTATCGAAGGTATCTTGGCGTTCTTTATGGAGGCCACGTTCATAGCGGTGATGTTCTTCGGCTGGGACAAGGTGAGCAAACGTTTCCACCTTGCTTCTACTTGGCTTACAGGACTGGGAGCCACTATTTCCGCTTGGTGGATTCTGGTGGCAAACGCTTGGATGCAGAATCCGGTGGGTATGGAGTTCAATCCCGATACTGCCCGCAATGAGATGGTGGACTTTTGGGCTGTGGCTACTTCACCGATGGCTGTCAACAAGTTTTTCCACAGTATATTGTCCGGCTGGGTGCTGGCTGCTGTGTTTGTGGTAGGTGTAAGTTGTTGGTATTTGTGGAAAAATCGTGAGAAGAAGTTTGCCTTGTCAAGCATAAAGATAGCTGCCTGGGTGGGACTGTGTGCTGCCATACTTTCCGCATGGACAGGTGACGGTTCCGGTTATCAGGTGGCGCAAAAACAGCCTATGAAGCTGGCTGCCATGGAAGGTTACTATCAGGGACGGGAAGGTGCCGGGTTGGTGGCATTCGGTATTCTTAATCCTGAAAAGGAAACGGCTGATGACGGAAAAGATGCTTTTCTTTTCCGTATGGAGATTCCCAAATTCCTTTCTTTGCTTGCCGAACGTGATTCAAAGGCTTTTGTACCGGGCATCAATGATTTGTTGAAGGGCGGATATCCTCTGAAAGACGGAACGACTGCACTCTCCGCCGAGGAAAAGATTGAAAAGGGAAAGACGGCCATCGGAGCTTTCTCCGCCTATCGAAAGGCTAAAGCTGCGGGCAATGATGCCGAAGCGCAGGTGGCAGCCAAAGTACTGAAAGAGAATGTGGCGTATTTCGGTTATGGATATATTAAAGATGTAAATGAACTGGTTCCCAACGTACCGCTTACATTCTATATGTTCCGTGTCATGGTGATATTGGGCGGATACTTCATCCTATTCTTCATCGTAATTTTGGTTCTTGCCTATAAGAAAGACTTGTCACAGATGCGCTGGATGCATTGGGTGGCAATGCTGACCATTCCGCTGGGCTATATTGCAGGACAGGCAGGCTGGGTAGTAGCCGAATGCGGACGTCAGCCGTGGGCCATTCAGGATATGCTGCCTACCAGTGCCGCTATCTCCAAACTGGATGTTGGCTCGGTGCAGATAACGTTCTTTATCTTCCTCGTGTTGTTCACCATTATGCTGATTGCGGAAGTGGGCATTATGTTGAAGGCGATACGGAAAGGACCGGAAGGAAGAGGATAAAAGGTGATACCTTGTCACTCTATCACATTATAACTTTATCATATTTTAAATTATGAGTACTTATATATTTCTTCAACAATATTGGTGGTTTGTAGTATCCCTGTTGGGAGCTATACTGGTTTTCCTGCTGTTTGTGCAGGGTGGTAATTCGTTGATATTCTGTCTGGGCAAGACGGAGGAGCAACGCAAGATGATAATTAATTCTACGGGGCGGAAGTGGGAGTTTACATTTACTACGCTTGTAACGTTCGGTGGTGCGTTTTTTGCATCGTTCCCGTTGTTTTACAGCACAAGTTTCGGCGGAGCATACTGGCTGTGGATGATTATATTGTTTACTTTTGTGTTGCAAGCTGTCAGCTATGAGTTCCAGTCAAAAGCGGGCAACCTGTTGGGTAAAACAACGTACCGTGCTTTTTTGGTGATAAACGGAGTGGTAGGTCCAGTGTTGTTGGGAGGCGCTGTGGCAACATTCTTTACGGGATCGGAGTTCTATATTAATAAGAGCAATATAGCTGATACGGTGATGCCTGTTATCAGTAGTTGGGCCAATGCGGGACATGGTTTGGATGCGTTGCTCAACCCTTGGAATGTGGTACTGGGACTGGCGGTATTCTTCCTGGCGCGTATTCTCGGCTCTCTCTATTTCATTAATAATATCAGCGACGCGGATTTGGTGAAGCGTTGCCGTCGTGCGTTGTGGGGTAATACGGGATTGTTCTTAGTATTCTTTTTGGCATTCGTAATCCGTACGTTGCTTGCCGAAGGTTATGCGGTAAATCCGGAAAGCGGAGAGGTATTTATGGAACCCTATAAGTACCTGACGAATTTCATCGAGATGCCCGCAGTGCTGATTGTATTTCTTGCAGGTGTGCTTGCTGTGCTTTGGGGAATTATCCGTACGCTGTGGAAGCCCGCTTTCGACAAAGGAATATGGTTTGCCGGCATAGGTACGGTGCTTACGGTATTGGCTTTGTTGCTTGTGGCGGGCTATAACAATACTGCCTATTATCCCTCTACCGCCGATTTGCAAAGCTCGCTTACACTGGCAAACAGCTGTTCCAGCCAGTTCACACTGAGAGTAATGGCATATGTTTCTATTTTGGTTCCTTTTGTGCTTGCTTATATATTCTACGCATGGCGCAGCATCGACAAGAAAAAGATTGATGTGCAGGAGATGCAGGAAGAAGGGGGACATGCTTATTGATAACCTGTAGTTTCTTTATGAAAATCTAAAGATATTGAATGATAAAGCCTCGCATTTGGATTCCAAATGCGAGGCTTCTTGTTTTATACTCCTTGCGTATGAGAAGTAAGAGAAACAGTTACTCTTAAATGATTATTTCTTTTTAAAAGTAATTTCTGTATATTCTTCCTCACCATCTTCGTCTTTATCATGCCATACAATAACAGCTGTATTGGTATTTAAGGTTGTAATAGTGTATTCCTCATCATACCCATACTCTGTGATAATAAGTTTGTTGTTGTCTTTAATCTTCCAAGTGATTTCGTATTCATCGGAATATCCGTCATAGCTATATTTGTAAGTTCCTGTACCACCTTTTTTGAAAATATAGGTATCTTCGGTGTAGGCTCCGTCATAGCTATCGGTTTTCCACTTATCATCATCATCCAGATACTTTTCCCAACCTTTCATCCAAGTAGATTCCCAAGTACCAATGATTAGTTCGTTGGCATCTCCGGCAATACCACCTTCGTCGTCATCACCACAAGAAGTAAAACCAACACATAATGCCAACATTATGCATGACATCCAAAATTTAAGTTCAAAGTTTTTCATATTGTTTTTTTTTGAAATTAATATTAAAACGGCACAAAGATAAATTCTATTAGATTGAAAAACTTTGTCTTTTTGTGGTTTTTATTTACACAGAAGTGTTGTGTAATATTCTACAAGAAACGTATATTATTCTGAATCATTTTTATTATCGACAGGAAGGAGGGGAGAATCTTTTAGCTCGGCGGAGTAATATTGGAAGAAGTCATGATTTAATATATAACAAATGCGCATTAATAAATCTGTGTCTAAACTTTGTCTTTTAAAGATGGAATACACATTGGTACGATCGCAATATAATTTCTTTGCGAACCAACTTGCGGTACGTTCTTGACGATGTAACTCAGTTTCTATCAGTTTGCCAATGTTTATCATTATGTGTATAATAATATATACTAGTAATTGTTTTTCTGATGTATTATAAACTAAATTTATTGTTTTCTATTTGTTCTTTTTTATTTGCCTATTACAAAAATAAGAAAATTCTTATTTCTTCACAAGAAAAACTTTTTTTTATTTCTTTTTTTCTTAAAAGCAGAGACTTTCTCTTCCGGAAATTTCGGTATGAGTTTCATCAATCGCAGTATCTGTCCTTGCCTTTTCAGTATGTAACTTGAAGGGTGTGCAGAGTCAAAACGTATAGGGTTGGGTAAAGTTGCGGCAATCAGTGCGCACTGTCCGGCTGTGAGTTTGGCTGCAGTGGTGTGGAATTTGTATTTGGCAGTGGCTTGTGCTCCATAAATGTTTTTACCCATTTCGATGGAATTGAGATAGACCGTCATAATCCGTTCTTTCGACCAGAAAAGTTCTATCATCCACGTGAAGTAGACTTCAAAACCTTTGCGAATCCATGAAGACTGAGGCCATAGGAATACATTCTTTGCCGTCTGCTGACTAATGGTGCTTGCCCCGCGTTTCCGTTTGCGTTTTTCGTTTTCTTTCATAGCTTTCTGTATCTCAATGAAATCGAAGCCGTTATGGGTGGCAAAGCGATTGTCCTCCGAAGCGATAACGGCCATAGGCAGATGAGAGGAGATTTTGTCGAACGCTACCCACTCGTGATGCCATACGGGACTTTCTCCCTTAAACATCTGCTGTACGCTTCGAATAACCATTAATGGAGTGATGTATACCGGTACAAAACGATAAACCACTACCATAACGGTAGTGGATATAAAGAAAAAAAACAACAGGTTGCGGATTATCCGCAGAGGTTTGGAGAATTTCATATGTATTCGGTTAATGAAAACTAATTAAGCGGCTTTGCCGCTTAATTGTCATTTCCCTGCTTCCGCATTCCTAATCATCTGTTCACTGGCATACATGAATATCACCACCCGACGGTTTTGGCTGGCAGACAAACTTTCATCGTATTCATTATATCCCACACCTTCCACTTGTTTAAATTGTGAAGGAGACACGCCACAATCCTGCAAATAATTCTCTACGGTATAGGCGCGGTTCTTGGAAACTTTCATATTGGCTTCGTATGTACCGACCTTATCGGTATGGCCTATTATTGCGATGTCCGTAGTGGTGTCTTCCTTCAAAATCTTGGCAAGGTCGCGCAGGGAAGCTTTGGCATCGTTACTCAGTGTAGAGGAGTTAAAGGCAAACAGAATACCGGAATCGAATGTTACCTTTACAGCATCCAGATTGTTGGCATCTTTCACCATTTCCACCTGTGCACCTTCAATTTTGGCGGCTTCGGCAGCTTTCTTGTCCATCTTATGACCGATTGCCACACCTGCACCCGTACCCACTGCGGCACCCACTGCGGCACCGATAGCCGCACCTTTTCCCTTACCGAACAATCCGCCAATAATGGCTCCTGCCGCTGCACCCGAACCTCCACCGATGATTCCACCTTTTGTTGTATTATTCATGGTGCTGCAACTACCCAGTAATATAGCACTGCTCAGCAAGAATGCTGTAAATTTCATTTTCTTCATACTTCTATTTTTTAATTGGTTCAAGTTTTACTGATACAAATTTATGTATATAATACATTCGTTGACACCAAAAAGTTTACCGTTGTACTTTTTTTAGAGAATTTTCCTTTTAATAAATATAAACCACCCCGTCAGAATCAATCCTTTGGCAATGGTAGTGCTGCTTACCGCCCACCAAATTGCATCCACTCCAAACCCCATTTGCACAAGTACCAAAGCTACCGGAATACGCATATAGTTGCATCCTATACTAACGATAGCCGGCGGTACAGTGCGCCCTATGCCGTAAAATACACCTTGCATGGTTATTTCCAGCATCATGAACAATTGTGAGTAACCGTCGATGCGCAGAAAGTTACCTCCAGTGCGGTAAGCGGCTTCTTCGGGTACGAAAACCGAGAATACCTCGCTGCCATAGAAGATGAATAGTAGCGAACAGAGTGTGCCGAATACCCCCGTCATCCAAAGCGTCGTCTTCCATGCCTGCCATACACGTGCTTTCTGTCCGGCGGCATAATTTTGTGCTATGAAGGCACTGAGTCCCGTAGAGAAGCCTTGTGACGTATTCCAAGTGATAGCTTCTATTTGTCCGCCTGTGGTGAAAGCCATAAGTCCGATATGCCCGCCTTGTTCAGCTGCCGTACGTGAGAGGAACATATTGACAAAGGCAAACAGTGTGTTTAGTGTAGCAACAGGCAGCCCTAACTTAAATATACGCTTGCTGTACTTCTTTTTCAATCGGATGAAAAATGGAAATCCTCCGAGCAAATCATCTTTTTGTCGGAGCTTGTAGATGAAGATGAAGCATACGGCAGCTTCGGACAGCCATGTAGCAAGTGCTGCTCCCACCGTTCCCCAACCGAAGCCGAAGATAAAGAGAGGGTCGAGCAAGATGTTCATCACAAGTCCTGTTCCGCTAATGTAGAACGGTGTCTTGCTGCGCCCTGATGCGTTGTAGATACCCGTAAAGGCGGCGGACAGAAAGACAAAGGGTAATGCCGTCGACACGATGCGCAAATAAGTTACGGCATTGTCGGTGATATATGTTTCCAACTCGAAAAGGCGCATGATGGGCTGGGCGAAAGCAAATAACAGTCCGCCCCAGCATACGGAAATAAGTAATGCAATGCTGATGTTGTGCGAGGCGAACGCACGTGCGTCTTCCTGGTTTTTCGCTCCGATGGACTGTGCCACGCTGACTTCCGATCCTACCTTGTTCAGCAAGGCAATAGAACCTGACATCCATGTGAGAATACCTACCGCACCTACTGCTGCAACCGCCTCACTGCCCAATCTGCCCACCCAAGCCATGTCCGTCAGGCTGTATGCCATTTGGATAAAGGAAGTGGCCATAATAGGCATCGCCAGACTGAACAGCTGGCGATTGATAGGTCCTTGAGTCAGATTTTTTGCTCCAAGCACGGTATTGCGAATTAGTTTACTTATAATTCAAGAAACTCTCTTGCACCAGTTTCCCCGCTTGCCATACAGCACGTATGTTCAGTTCCTTATCCAATATCAGGATGTCGGCATCCTTATCTTTCTGCAGAGAACCTTTCCGGTCGTACACTCCCATAATACGTGCCGGAGTTTCAGAAGCCATACGTAAGGCGTCTCCCAACGGGATACCGGCTTTTGTCATGGTACGTACCAACACATCCATAGTAGCAATACTGCCTGCCAGAGAAGACCGGTCGGCAAGTTTGCATACACCGTCCTCAATGATATAGCGGGGATCGTTGATTTCCTTACCTTCGGTGGCAGCGCAGGAGAGGGCATCCGTTACGAGACAGGTATGTTCCACGCCTTTCAGCTTATATGCCAATCTTAGGATGGTGGATGGCAGGTGGATGCCGTCGGCGATGAGTTCAATGGTCATGCCATCGGTCAGGTAGACGCTCTCCACAGTGCCCTCGTACTTGTATTCGCGGCGTTTGTGGAAGCCCGGCATGGCATTGTAAAAGTGTGCGGCATGGGTGAATCCGGCATCGTAGGCGGCACGGATGCCATCATATTCGGCTTCGGTGTGCGATACGGCTGCCAATATGCCTTTTTCGCGCAGGTAACTTGCAAACTCCAGTGCACCGGGCAATTCGGGGGAAGCATCCCATCGACGGATACAACGGGTACTTTCTACAAGTTCCCGGTATTCTTGTTCGTCAATCTCTTTTACTTGGTCGGCAAACTGTTCACCAGCCATTTTTTTGTTGAGGTAGGGACCTTCGATGTGAAGTCCCAATACGGGGCTGTCAGGCTCTGACATAAGCTGTTCGCACACTTGGGCAGCCTGGTGCAGCTTGCTGAACGGAGAAGAGGAAATAGTAGGGTAGAAGCTCGTAGCACCATGATTGAGGTGTGCATTGATGATGTTGCGGAACGCTTCTTCTGTACATTCATTGAAGTCGTGTCCGCCACCGCCATGTGCGTGCATACAGACAAAACCGGGCACGATGTACATACCTTTGGCATCAATGAGCCGTGCGCCGATAAGGGCGAGGTCGCAGTTAGTCACTTCGAGAATTTTTCCGTCGCGCATCAGGACGGAACCTTCATTCAGCCAGCCTTGCGGGGTGAATATGCGTCCGTTAATAATTTGAGTAAGCATTTTCAGATTTATGATTTAAGATTTATAAATTATGATTTCAGCGTTGTGATTTCCGTCTCCGGTGGTGGCGCTGTTTGTGCTTGTACTTGCGTATCTTGCCGTACACCAACCAAATGAATAATACTCCGAATACAGAAAATATCAGCAATACGATACCGGTGTTGAGGTTGTCTCCTTTCACGCGGCTCCACATCTCGAGTACGAGTTCAGTACGGTCGCCGAAGTCACGTATCATGGCACAGCGTTCCACTACTTTTCTGTCGGGATATTGTACGGGGTTTATTTGCAGACTGTCTGCACCTACACCTTCACCAAAAAAGTAGCTGAGGTCGGAGCGCGTCTCAATGGAAGTGTCCCGCTTGGCTTCCATAATTTCGGGAGTGGCAACAGCACTTACGTAGCCTATAGCATCCATGTTGCGCAGGGCGATATCTGGTTGACAGAGATAGTTAATGAAGTAGGAGGCAGCCTTTGGATTGCGTGCGTATTTGGGGATTACCCAACCGTCATACCATATATTACTGCCCTCACGCGGCACTTCATAGGCAAGGTCCACGCCTACTGCTCCGGCTTCTTCAATGGCCCATACGGCGTCACCGCTCCAAGTGAGGTTGAGCCAGGTCTTGTTCTTGGTCATCATCTCTTTGCCAAAGTCTGCTTCCCAACCGGATATGTTGGGTTTCATAGCTTTCAGATATTTCTCGGCAAGGACTATGGTCTGTGAGGAATTGTCATTCATAAGTTGCTCTACGGTTACAATACTGTCAGCAAGCTGGCGGGCATGGGCGTAGATAATGGCGGTTCCGTAGGCATCGCGGTAGCTGTCTTTCATCAGGATTTTGCCCTTGTTCTTGGAGTTCCACAGGCAATGCCAGCTGCCGGCTTCGTCAAGAGTGATGAAACTACGGTTGTAGAGGATGCCGGCTGTACCCCACATATAAGGTACTGCATAGTCGGTGGTGATACGTCCCGGTTGACTGGTCTTGTTCAGCTCCCGACGGATGTAGGGGGAGATGTTGGGCAGGTAATCCGGAGTTTTGCCGAAATTGCGGTTGATAGGAAGGAGAAGGTTCTTTTTCAGCATTCGTTCGATGATGTACTCCGAAGGGCACACCACGTCAAAATCCTCATGACCACGCTCTATTTTGGTGAGCATTATTTCGTTAATGTCGAACACTTGGTAAACGAGACGGATATCCTCACCCGTTTGCTGTTTATACCAAGCAGGAAATTCGGCAAGCACATCTTCGTCGATGTAGTCCGCCCAGTTGTAGACTTTCAGTACGTGGCTGCGCTCCTCGCCCGAGTCCTTACAGGAAACGGCTGTGAGGATAAAGCAGAGAAGAAGAAATATGTCTGTAAATCGTTTCATTGTTTTCGTTTGGCAAGTTTATCTTGGCTATATTTTAATTTTTCTGCGCACGTTCCGCACGTTTGTTGATGACAATCAGCAACACCAACACTGTAATGAAAATTATGGTGGACAGGGGACGCAGTTCCGGTGTCAGTCCTCCTTTGCGCGCATCAGCGTAGATATAGGTAGAAAGCGTTTCCAGCCCTTCGTTTCCAATAGTGAATATGGTTACCGCGAAATCATCGATAGAGAGCGTAAAAGCAAGTATAAATCCGCTTATCATTCCCGGAAATATCTCCGGCAGAATTACTTTGCGCAATGCCTGAAAAGGAGTGGCTCCAAGGTCGAGGGCAGCTTCATATACATTTTGGTTCATCTTTTTCAGACGGGGCATTACGCTCAACACCACGTAAGGGGTACAGAACGTGATGTGCGCCAGTACTACTGTGGTGAATCCCTGAGAAATACCGAAACTGACAAACAACAAGAACAGTGACACACCCGTAATGATGTCCGCATTCATCATCGGAATGGCATTAGCGAAGTTCATCACTTGGCGTGTACGTGTACGCAGGTTGAAGATGCCGATAGCTGCGATGCTGCCCAACGCCGTACTGGCGGTAGCAGCTAATATAGCGATGGCAAAAGTGTTCCAAATGGCGTTCATCAGAGAATGGTGCATACCACCTGTAAAGAGTGAACTGTACAGCTTCGTGGAGAATCCTGTCCAGTTACCCAGCACTTTGGCTTCAGTGAACGAGAATATCATTATAATAAGTATAGGCGAGTAGAGCAGCGCAAGCAGCAGCCACAGGTAGCCTTTGGCAAGAATACGTGTCATCATATCACACCTCCGCTTTCATTGGATGCGCCGTCCTCCTCGTTAGTAAAGAGGATGGTGACGCCTATCAGCAATAGCATGATGAGCGACAAGGCTGCACCGTAGTTCCACATTCCGTTGTAAATATTCTCTTGCACGGTCGTTCCAAAGAGTTTGATATTGTTCATCGTCAGCAGTTCGGCAATGGCAAAGGTACTCACCGTAGGCATAAATACCATTACTATACCGCTCATGATGCCCGGCATGGAAAGAGGCAGTATCACTTTACCGAATACTTGCAACGGGTTGGCTCCGAGGTCTTGAGCGGCTTCTATGAGGTTGTGATCCATCTTCTGTAATGTATTGTAGATGGGATATATCATGAAGGGCAGGAAGTTGTACACCATGCCGAACACGAGCGCACCTTCACCCAGCGGCAGGTTCAGAAAGTCGAACAGCGCTACGGTGGCAAGTGTACGTATCAGTATGTTCACCCACATGGGCAGTATGAAAAGCACCACCATCGTCTGCGAAGTGTTAAACTGTTTCTGACTGAGGATATATGCCGCAGGATAGCCCAGCAACAGGCATGTCAGTGTCGTGATGATGGCTATGCCGATAGAGTACACAAATGTATTCATTGCCTCCGGATGCATCATGAATTTGCGGAAGTTGGCAAAGGTAAAAGCTCCCTCGGCATCCGTAAAGGCATATAGTACAATCAACAGGAGCGGCACTATCACAAATATCAGCAGAAACAGTGCATAGGGAACTGTCCAATTGCGCCGCCGCATGAAAAAAGAAGATAACTTACTTAACATCACATATTAATTTATCGCCTTGTCACTCTATTATCTTATCACCTTTTTTCACCCGTATATTCTCGGGTGCAATCCGTATTCCCACTCTGTCTCCGTCATCCCATACATCGTTGGTGTCTACGAAGATATCTTCGTCCCAATCAGTAAACACAGTCAGGTGGTAATGATTCCCTTTGTAGAGGATAAATTTCACTTCGCCCGTCAGTCGTCCGTCTTCTTCGTTGTCTTCGAGGATAACGTTTTGGAAGTCCACTTCTACCTTTACGGGTATTTCGGGTTGTATGTCGCGTACCGGACTGCACTCGAAGCTGCAACCCAAGAATTCCACATGTGTTTCATCCAAAAGTTTTCCTTCGAAGGTATTGCAGGTGCGTTCTTTCTTCATTACGTGGATGTCGAAGGGCTTTACCAGTAAGCCCACCTCCCTGCCGGCTTCAAAGCAGTGATAATCCTGTACCATCAATTCGTAGCCTTCACGGGTCTGCACCAGCATCTCGTAGTGTACGCCTTTGAAGATGGAACTTGTTACGGTTCCCATCAGCTGTGCCGCATCAGAAGGGTCGAAAATGTAGATGTCTTCCGGACGGATAACTACATCCACCTGTGCCTGTTCTCCGAAGCCTGCATCCACACAGTCAAATTCGTGCCCGCAGAATGCGACGAGCTGGTCGTGCACCATTACACCGTTCAAAATGTTACTTTCGCCGATGAAGTCGGCTACAAAAGAGTTGGTTGGTTCGTTGTAGATGTCTATCGGAGTACCGATTTGCTGTATTTTGCCTTCACTCATTACGACAATGGTGTCGCTCAGCGTAAGGGCTTCTTCCTGGTCGTGGGTGACATATACGAAAGTGATGCCCAGCTTTTGGTGCATCTCTTTCAGTTCCATTTGCATATCCTTGCGCATTTTCAGGTCGAGGGCGGCAAGGGGTTCATCAAGGAGCAGCACTTCGGGCTCGTTGACGATGGCGCGGGCTATGGCAACACGCTGTTGCTGTCCGCCGGAGAGGGAATCCACGTCGCGATCCTCATAGTCGGTCATGCCTACCATACGGAGCGCCTGTTTCACTTTCTTTTCGATAGTGGTGGCGGGCAGCTTCTTCAGCTTGAGACCGAAAGCTATGTTATTAAATACATTGAGATGTGGGAACAAGGCATACTTTTGGAATACAGTATTTACCGGACGGCGGTGGGGAGGTGTCTGTGTGATGTCTTTCCCTGCAATGGTAATCACTCCTTCCGAAGCAGTCTGGAAGCCTGCAATCAGACGCAACAACGTCGTCTTTCCGCAACCGGACGGTCCCAATATCGTTACAAACTCGCCCTTACGGACAGACAAATTTACATCATTCAGTACGGCTTTATCTCCGAAGAACTTTGATACGTGCTCTACACTGATGATGCAGTCGGACTTTTGCATAAGCGTTTCTTACTTTATCCAAACTAATTAAACAAATCTCTACCTGATATAGTCAGTCATAAAAAAGTGGCGCAAAGGTACATATTTTCTTGTAATTTTTAAGGGTTATGAATTATAAGTTATGACTTATTTGCCAATGCTTGCAAATAAGTCATAACTTTGCCGTCCGTAATATTAAATTCCTTATAAGAAATGGAAAAGAAAATCGTACTTATCACCGGCGCTTCTTCAGGTATAGGAGAGGGCTGTGCACGCAAATTTGCTATGAATGGTTACCGCCTGATTCTCAACGGACGGAATGTAGAAAAGCTGATTGCTGTAAAGCATAAACTGGAAGCGGAATACCATGCGGATATTTGCCTGTTACCTTTCGACGTACGTGACCGCCAAGCTGCGAAAGCCGCTCTTGACTCGCTTCCCGAAGCATGGAAGGCGATAGATATTCTCATCAACAATGCCGGACTGGTAATCGGTGTGGACAAGGAGCATGAAGGTAATCTGGATGAGTGGGACATTGTTCTCGATACCAATATAAAATCCTTGCTTGCCATGACACGTCTTATTGTTCCCGGAATGGTGGAGCGAGGATGCGGCCATATCATCAATATGGGTTCCATCGCAGGCGATTATGCCTATCCGGGCGGCAGCGTATACTGTGCCAGCAAAGCTGCCGTAAAAGCGTTATCTGACGGTTTGCGCATCGACCTTGTGGATACCCCCATACGAGTGACTAACATTAAACCCGGTTTGGTGGAGACTAATTTCTCTGTGGTACGTTTTCGTGGTGACAAATCCGCTGCCGATAATGTGTACAAAGGCATCCGCCCGCTTACAGGCGATGACATTGCTGAAGTTGTGTATTTTGCAGCTGCCGTACCCGAACATATTCAGGTGGCAGAGGTGTTAGTAATGCCTACTAATCAGGCTACAGGTACAATTGTCAGCCGGAAATAAGCTCTATTTTGCAACAACAGAAGTGCAAGAGTATACTTGAGCAAAGAACGTATGCCGTTTGTTTACGTAAAATAACACTTGTTATTACTCTCGTAAAAAACCCAAAAAAGGTAAAAAGGTTTTGCTCCTACGCCATAGGCAGCTAACTTTGGAATATCAATATTTAAAATCATAAAAGCATATGAAAAAATTAATCTTATCTCTTGCACTTTGTTGTGCAGCTACTAATTTCTTTGCGCAGAATGCCGATCCTGCACAATTAGTCAACGAAGGTAAAGCCGCACTTGAGGCTAAGAATTATCAAGTAGCATTCACAAAATTCAGCACTTATCTTACACAAACAAACAACCAAGATTCTGTAATTGCATTTAATTGTGGCGTTTGCGCTGACAAAATTAAGAAACCGGCTGATGCCTTAAAATATTTTGATATAGCTGTACAGAAGAAGTATAACTTAGCCAATGCTTATATAGGTAAAGCAGGTGCATTGAAGGACTTGAAGAAGAACGATGAATATGTCGCTACCCTGAAAGAAGGCCTGGAAGCTGTTCCCGGTAATAAAACTTTGACTAAACTGTATGCCACTTTCTATGTAAATCAGGGTATTATGGCACAGAAAGCCAAAAAGAACAGTGATGCGGAAGAGGCCTTCAAACAAGCGCTTACTATTCAGCCTAACAATATAAATGCGCTCAATAGCTTGGGAACATTGAGTTATAGTCAAGGTGCGGCTCTGTTAAAGACAGATGCTGATAAGGCAAAAGAAGAATTTAAGCAAGCCAAGGAATGCTTGGACAAATTGCTCCCACTGTTATCTGCCGATAAACCGGCTCAAAAGAAAATGAAAGACAATGCAAATACCATGTTGACTTTCATCAATTCTCAGTTGCAGTAAGCCATAAAAAAACGATTGTAAAAAGAGAGGCAGGGATCTTCCGGTACCTGCCTCTCTTTTTATGATTATTTCTATATTTATTTAGTTTTTCTCAATACCACTGCGGTACGTGCCGGAATATAGAGCTTCAACCACTCCTTTTTCTCCTTCTTATACAGAGGATCTGAAAGTGTAAAATGTTTCACTGTATCATCAGCAAGACCATTACCGCCATAGTCAGGATTGTCCGTGTTTAATATAACTTCATAAGAACCTGCAGGAACCAAGAATCCGTAATCAGTGAAAGACTGTTTAGGATTGAAGTTAAATACAAATATCAAATCCTTGCGCATATATGCTAAAATCTGGTCTCCGTCATTATGCCATATTTCTTGCACCGGTGTAGCTTGGAAATTCTTTACGCTTTTGATAACTCCCAACATGGCGCAATCAAAATCGCCCAGATAATGGTATGCCAAATTTTTGTTGTCTACCAAATCCCATTGACGACGGGCATACTTACATGACCAGCCATTACCCTCACGAGGAAAGTCTATCCATTCAGGATGCCCGAATTCATTACCCATGAAATTAAGATAACCGCCATTAATAGTCGTTGCAGTCAGCAAACGTATCATTTTGTGTAAAGCAATGCCACGATGTACCGTATAGTTTTCATCGCCTTTCTGCATATGCCAGTACATATCAGCGTCTATCAGACGGAAAACAATGGTTTTGTCACCTACCAATGCCTGGTCATGACTCTCCGCATAAGATATTGTTTTTTCATCTTGACGGCGATTGGTTACTTCCCAAAACATACTGGACGGTTTCCAGTCTTCATCTATCTTTTCCTTGATAGTCTTAATCCAATAATCGGGAACATTCATCGCCATACGATAATCAAATCCATAGCCTCCGTCCTCAAATTTTGCAGCCAAGCCCGGCATCCCCGATACTTCTTCTGCGATGGTGATTGCCTTGGGATTAACTTGATGAATCAATCGGTTGGCAAGTGTCAGATAACAAATGGCATTATCATCCTGATGACCGTTGAAGTAATCTCCGTAATTACAGAACGCCTCACCCAAACCATGACTGTAATATAACATAGAGGTTACACCGTCAAAGCGGAAACCGTCAAAACGATATTCTTCCATCCAATATTTGCAGTTAGACAGCAAGAAATGAATAACTTCATTTTTTCCGTAATCAAAGCAGAGTGAATCCCACGCCGGGTGTTCACGGCGAGCGCCCGGATAGAAATATTGATTCGGATCACCGGCAAAGTTACCCAAACCTTCAACCTCGTTCTTCACTGCATGAGAATGGACAATATCCATGATAACGGCAATGCCCATACTGTGGGCCGTATCAATTAATTCTTTCAGTTCGTCCGGAGTACCGAAACGTGAAGAAGCCGCAAAGAAACTGGATACATGATAGCCGAAACTTCCATAATAAGGATGCTCCTGAATTGCCATAATCTGAATACAGTTATATCCGTCTTTGGCAATGCGGGGGAGAATCTTTTCTTGGAATTCCTTATAACTACCCACTTTTTCTTCCTGTTGCGCCATGCCGATGTGGCATTCATAAATCAGCAACGGGTCAGTGGCAGCTTTAAAAGCTTTTTTCTTCATCTTGTACGGTTTCTCCGGATTCCATACTTGGGCGCTGAATATCTTGGTTTGCTCATCTTGAACAACCCTGTTGGCCCATGCCGGAATACGTTCGCCGCAACCGCCGTCCCAATGCACCATTAATTTATATAAATCACCGTGTTGCATGGCATCAGCCGGCAATTTTATTTCCCAGTTACCGTTTGCTTTGCGTTTCAGACTGTATTTTTTTTCTTCTTTCCAACCGTTGAATGTACCTATCAGGAAAATCTGAGTGGCGTTGGGAGCCCATTCGCGGAAAATCCAGCCATCAGCGGTGCGATGCAGACCAAAATAAAGATAGCCGGATGCAAAATCCGATAATGTTTGTTTTCCCTTGTTGGTCAGCTCCGCCTCTTTTTCAGCAGCATGTTTATGGCGTCCGTTTATGGCATCTGCAAAAGGTTCCAGCCAAGGGTCATTCTTAATCAAATTCAATGTTTCCATAGAGGATTAATTTTGGGTATATGATATTATGCTTTAACTTTTACAATTACTTTTTTCACGCCGTCCGGAGTGATGCCCGGAGCGTGTCCGTCTTGCGGGAAGAAAATGGCAAACATACCCGGTTTCACTTCAATGTAGCTTTCCGCCAGACCGGCAAAGAAAGTAATATCTTTTTCCGCATTATAGGGAGCGTCTGCCGGAACACAGTCTTTAGCGGCAGTATAGCCCATTAGTTCAGTACCTGATAGAGGAATTTGGATGTCGATAAAATCTCTGTGGGTTTCCAGCTTTGCATCTTCCTTTGCTTTCGGTTTGGTTTGCGCCACGTTTACAAGCAAGTCCTTACCTTTAAGTTCTGTCTTTCCCACTTCCAAAGCGTTCAAGTCGTGTGATTTCAAAAACTCAATGGCTTGTGCGAATAAAGGATTCAGCGAAGCATATTTCTCTATGTTTTCAAGTCTGTCTACTACCATAATTCAAATGTTTTAAGTTAGTTATAAATAGGTAATTATTCAAAGTCGTCTATTGTATAATTTACAAAGTCCGAAAAGCGTTTCATCTGTTTGAAAATGTCATCAGTACGGTCCAGAAAGTCCGGAGCAAGGAAAAAACTGTCCGGCTGATAGCAGGCAACGGTATATTCCTTACATTGCAGATATTTCAAGTACGGATAATCTTTAGGGAAACCTTTCGGAGCTGTTTTTAGGAAATTCTCTCCGATGACGGGGAAGTATTGTTTGAAAGCTGCATCTTCGACAATTCCACGGAATTCATCCATATTATCATAAACAGCTTGTCTTAAAGCCTTCAGCAGGGGAGAGGGCGGGCAGTAGCTGCCACCTGCCAAAAGGCAGTTTCCCGGTTGCAAATGGACATAATAGCCGCAATGGTCGGATTTCTTTCCCTTGGCATTGATGTAGCCGCCAAAATGATTTTTATAAGGTGTTTTATCTTCCGTAAAGCGTGTATCCCGATAGATACGATACGTACAGTCTTTGGCTTCAATGCCGCGAATACTTTCATCAAATAATGAGATACGGGAGATAATAACTGTCAGCAAGTTCTCAAACTCGTTCCGGGCATTTTCATACTCATCCCGGTGAGCGTTGAACCATTCACGATTATTGTTGGCGGATAGTTCTTTCAGAAATTGAAATATAACAGGGACGTTCATATCATATAAATCCTTATTTCTGCCAAATTTACGGATAATATTTCTAACATACTACAAACAGGCATAAAAAAAAGCATCGGCTCTGGTAAACCGATGCTCCTTACACATTTATCAATCAAACAGACGCTTCTGTTTTTTGATGTACTTACTTATCACAAGCGGGTACGTCTCCTTTAATTAATCTTATATCTAATACTATGAAAAACACATCTATATAACATTGCACTTTCAGATTTTGTTCATAAGGGTGAGGATTACTTTAGCAATTGTTATATCTTTGCAAGAAAATATGTGAAATATGAAAGAGTATAAATACGATGAAGAAAGCGTCAATGCCTTGATAGAGTGGGCTAAAACAGCGTCATTCCCTGAACAGGTAATATTGAGCGAAGCCGAAAATATTTTTGATGTAAAAAGGTATGTACAGGCCAATCTGAATGACATAGCCGCTCATTATCCGGATGAGTTCTATAATCCGGCTATCACTCATTTATATCGATTAAAGGATAAGATGGAAGGCAAAGATAATGCAGAGTGATTGGTTCACCCTGCATTGTTTTTTCGGCTTATAGTTTAATTTTAAGAATCTTACCGTTGCATCCTTCTACGGATACTTCCGTTGCTTTATAGGGCAATAAACTTATTTTTTCTTCCTTACCGGTCAATAAGTCTACGGCTTGGTACTGATCCATCTGCGGTATTTGCAGAAAATCGAAAGCATGGGAAGGAATATTGATTGCAAGGTCTGCCGATATATGGTCGAAGTTTACGACAAACAGCAACAAATCCCGTCCGAATTTACGCAGAAAAGTATATTGCTTATGCTCGTTGAAGCGCCAGCCGTTTACATTGGCATACATCAAGTCGAAGAAGTCTCCTTGTGAAATTGCCTTTTCTTCGTTGCATAAGGTCAATATGCGTTGGTAGATGCCATACAAATGTTTTTGGTTGTCCGTCAGCATCTTTCCGTCAAATTTTCCGCCATTGCGCCAGCGGCGAATAGTATCTACACTCCAATAATCAAAGATGGTGGTACGTCCGTCTCTGCCACTGAATCCTTCGCTGTCCATACCCAATTCGCCGAATTCCTGTCCGAAATAAATCATCATGGGATTTACATTCATACAAGCCGATACGATAAGGGCGGGAATAGCTTTACGCGGATTACTTGCAAAGAAATCGGAAGCGATACGTTGTTCGTCATGGTTTTCCAGAAAATTCAGCATCCGCTTTTCTATTCCACCCAGACTTTGCCATGCCCGTGTAATGGCGGTAGCGGATTCATTGCCGCAAACTATCGCACGAAGCGCGTCATACAATCCCACTTTATCATAGAGGTAATCAAATTTTCCGCGAAACAGATAGTTGCCGTATTCCTTCGGATTATATACCTCGGCAATAAAGAGCAGGGCAGGGTACTTGACCTTTACTTGCGGAATAGCCCATTCCCAAAACTCAACGGGAACCATTTCCGCCATATCGCAACGGAAACCGTCGATATTCTTATCCGCCCAGAACATCAGAATGTCCAGCATCTTGATCCATGTATCGGGAACGGGATTGAAATGGCAAGTACCGCCATTCTGGTAATCCACGCCATAATTCAGTTTGACTGTTTCGTACCAGTCGTTAATGTTAGGATATGCGTCAAAGCGGTTGTTGCCGGTAGCCTTGGCGGGAAACTCCCTATAAGGTTCGGCGGCAGCGCCTTTCATGTCAAATTGCCCATGCAGTTCCGACTGCGGAATATAGTAAAAATTGTTATAGGGACTGAACGCATAGCTTGTATCATCGTTTGCCCCCAACTGAGAAGTACCGTCCGGCTGCATATCCGAATGATATTGGCGTGCCACATGATTGGGTACAAAATCGATAATAACTTTCAGTCCGCTACGATGTGTGCGTTGTACCAGATTCTCAAACTCTTTCATCCGTTCGGGAACATCCTTTGCCAAGTCCGGATCTACATCATAATAGTCCTTTATCGCGTATGGCGAACCGGCCTTGCCCTTTACGATAGCCGGATGATCGGGCTGGATATTATAGCGACGGTAATCCGTTTGCGTTGCGTGTTCAATGATGCCGGTATACCAGATATGGGTAGCGCCCAGTTTCTTGATTTCCCCTAATGCTTTGGCGGTGAAGTCCGCCATCTTGCCACATCCGTTTTCGGCAATACTGCCGTTATTGATACAGTGGTTATTATTATTACCGAATAGTCGGGTAAACACTTGATAGATAATCAGTTTATTTTCGTCGCTCATTTCTTTTTATTTAGAGAATGGTTATTGTTATTCTTTCCAGATAGTGCCTTTTTCTATTTGCAGGCGTTCCAGTATGTCGTTGGTGGCATTATACCCTTGCATAAATATTTCTTCCGCTTTTTCCAACTCCCTGTTGCTGTAGCCGTCCAGATTATAAGGTTCTATCAGCAAGTCGGCTTTCTCTCGTTCGGGGAACGAATTGGAACGGAACATGAAGTTGTACGAACGCAAGGCTACACTTACGATATTCATTTTGTACTTAGGCGCCATTAAAGGACTCACATTGATTGCCACAACCTTTTCACATACCCGCCGGATAGTAGTTACAGGCAAGTTCATCAGCAATCCGCCGTCCACGTAATACGTCTCGTCTATCTTTACGGGTGCAAACAATACAGGCATACAGCAAGATGCGGCCACACGTTCGGCGATATCCCCTTTATGAAAATGCGCAAGGCGTCCGTGGTCCAAATCCGTAGCGGTGATAATCAACGGCAGCTGTAAATCTTCCAGTTTTTTCGCTTTCAGGTTACTTTTCAGGAAGTCTTTGAATTCACTGAGTTCAAACAAACCCACTTTGGGAATAACCAGTTTTGTCAAATCCTGAAATTTATGCCCGGCAAAATAATCCAGGACTTGATGGGGTTCGTTGCCGTCTGCATAAAAGACGCCGGCCAGCGCACCTGCACTGACACCGGAAATTATGTTGGGCTTAATATCATGCTCCAATAATGCCTGCATGGCTCCTAAATGGGCAAAACCTTTAATGAAACCGCCGCTCAAGGCATAACCGATAGAGTATTTATTAGAGAACCAGTTGTTCGTTACTACTTCCATGTTGTTGAAATCTACTATTTTTGTTCGGTACGAAATTAGTTATTTTATCGTAGTAAGAAAGGAAAATAGCAGAAAAATGTTCATTTATTATAGTATCCACGGAAATTTAAAGCACGTTTCATCAAACAACGCATAGTCGGCCGTGCCGTTTACAGCAAAGGTTTTGATGCTGCGTGCCTCTTTCAGCAGTTCACGCGCCAACTTTATGGTAGACCCCGTTTTTATGCGGTCGTCCACCAGCAAGATACTTTTTCCCTTGAAATCAAAATCAACGGGAGCCAGCAGTTGCGGAGCATCGTACTTAGGGTGCTGGTATTCGTCCCTCAAGTTGATGCGCAGCAGATGCACTTCTTTTTGCAAACGCTGGTTGATGATGCCTGCCGGAACGATTCCGCCGTTGGCAATGGCTACAATCATATCGAAATCATCGTGGAACTCAATCGTACGGAAACGCTCCAGTACTTCTTCCATTGTTTTTGCCATACAGAGTAATGCGGTTTATATTTTTATCAACTCGTAATCCATCGTTCCCAAGCCCATCTTTTCCGCATGCCGCAGTCCGGCAAGCCAGTCCGTGTCAGGATGTATCATATGGAATTTGTCGCAGCCGCACAGGTCTTCATGTTCATGCTTCTTGGCAAGCACATTATCGCTGTGCAGTACGGGAGCCTGAATCACTAAATCCGCGCAAGCCTTATCCAACGCTACGGGGTCTGCCGATGCCAAGATGCCGAGGTCGGGAATGATGGCAGCGTCATTATGATTCCAGCAGTCACATTCAGGTGATACGTTCATGATGAAGCTGATATGGAAGTGCGGCTTGTCTTTCAGCACGGCGACGGAATATTCCGCAATCTTGTAATTCAGGCGTTCGGACGTGTCCCAGTCGCTTACTACGGCGGCATCATGCTGGCACAGAGCCACGCATTGTCCGCATCCCACACATTTTGCATAGTCAATTTCCGCTTTACGTTCGGCATTCAGATGTATGGCGTCATGGGCGCAATGCTTTACGCATATATTGCATCCGATGCAATTTTCGGCATCCACTTTGGGCTGTGATGATGCGTGCAATTCCAGTTTGCCGCCTACACTGGCACATCCCATTCCAAGATTCTTCAGAGCGCCGCCAAATCCGGCTTGCTCATGCCCTTTAAAATGATTCATGCTGATGATGATATCCGCATCGGCAATGGCAGTACCAATCTTAGGGGTGGGGCAGTACTCTCCCCCTATTGGTATCTCCCTGTAATCCGTGCCTTTCAGCCCGTCGGCTATAATAACCTGACATTGGGCGGATATAGGATTAAAACCGTTCTCCATGGCACTCTGCAGATGGTCTACCGCATTGGAGCGACGTCCGGAGTACAGCGTATTGCAATCTGTCAGGAAAGGTTTGGCTCCGAAACTGCGGAGCAGATTTGCCATGCGTGCGGCATAATTAGGGCGGATATATGCCAAATTGCCCGGTTCGCCAAAATGTATCTTGATAGCGGTAAAGCTGTCTTTTAAAGGAAGCTGTCCGATGCCTGCACGTTTAAGCAGACGTTCCATTTTGTCTAAAAGATTAGAGGTGGGAGAAGTGCGTAAATCCGAAAAATATACTTTTGCTTTTTCCATATATATATATACCTGTTTATTGTGATTGCTCTTGCAAAAGTAATAGATAAAATTAAATAATGGTAAAAAAGAAAGCTTATTTTTCCTCGGGAAAGAAATGGCATAAAGGTCCGTTTCCATGCCCTATATGCAGGTCTTTACCGTAAAGTATTGCTTTGTTTATGTAGGCTTTAGCTTGGCGGACAGCTTCTTTGAGTTCCTTGCCACAGGCAACAAAGGCAGCTATGGCGGAAGAAAGCGTGCAGCCCGTACCATGAAGATTACAGCTCTCTATCTTTTGTTGCTCGAACAGGCTGAAGCCACCGTTGTTGTACAGCACATCGCACATTTCACTGCCGGACAAGTGCCCGCCTTTCACCAATACGGCACAATGATAGCGGTTTGCCAATTCGCAAGCCGCTTGCTTCATGTCCTCTATATCAGCGACCGGGTGCGAAAGGAGTAAAGACGCTTCACTCAAATTGGGAGTTATCAGGGAACAGAGAGGAAACAGTTCTTCTTGGATGATGCGAATGGTGTCTTCTGTCATTAGCTTTCGTCCGCTGGTAGATACCATTACGGGGTCGTAAACCACAAAACGGGGTTGAAACCTCTGCAAACACTCCGCAATGGTATGCACAATAGCGTCATTGTGAACCATTCCTATCTTGACAGCTGCCGGCTGCAAATCTTCCATTACGGAGGTTATCTGTGCACGGACAATATCTGACGGGATAGAGTAAACGGCTTGAACTCCCACTGTGTTTTGTGCCGTAACGGCGGTAATGACAGAGGCTGCATAGCCTTTCAACGCAGAAATAGTCTTGATATCTGCCTGTATGCCTGCACCGCCGGAGCAATCGGAACCGGCAATGGTGAGAATGACTGGAATAGTTGACACGATGATAAAATGATTAATGATTAAAACAGAGATGCAGAACGAGTTAACTCTTTGAAATGATTGATAAAATCCGCTCCTGTCCGATTCCATATATCTCCCAAAAGAACCGCACCGCCGAAACCTGATGAACTGATTTCAGAAAAGCGTTCTGCCGTGACGCCGCCCAATGCCATTACTTTAGCATCTATAATGCCCGCTTGCCGCGCCTTTTGCAAGGTGTCGGAAGTATAGGCAGAGGAATATCCCTCTTTGGAAATACTGTCGTATATGGGGCTGAGGAATACGTAATCGCAGGTTGTTTTGTGTTTTGAGACTTCTTCCAATGAATGACAGGAACGACTGATGTGTCCGGTAAAGCCTGCCGGTGCTATCGGGTTGCGTCCATTCAGATGAATGCCTTTCAGATTTCGGTAAGACGCCAGTTGGAAATGCTCGTGAGTGACGATACGTTCCAGATATTCCGTCGGGAGCCTGTTCAATAAATTTTCCATATCTTCATACGAAGCGCCGGGTTTCCGAAGATGCAGAATCTCAAGCCCTGCATCGAACAGGGAAGTGATTGCTTCGGCTTCTTCTTCAAAGAATACAGGTAGGGTAATCGTTATCAGTTTCATACTTTTCAGGGTGTTGTTTTTATGCACATTTACTAAATGAAGGGCAAATCGTTCGTTTTTACAGTAGAAGAACGAACGATTGCATGGTTCTTAAATCCACAGTCCATAATTTCCCTGCCAAGACCTCGCCGTAGCCGCAGATGAGCTTCAGCGTTTCACTTGCTTCCACGCTGCCCACAATGGCGGGGGTAACACCTACGACCGAGTTGTCGGGAGCGGGCATTTGCAGTGTCGCGGTTTCGTCGGGAAACAAATCCCTGTATGTCTTGGGTTGCTCGCCGTAACAGAATACGGAGACTTGGCCTTCAAATCCCTGAATAGCGCCGTATACATAAGGCTTGTTCAGTGCGCTGCAACTATCACTAATCAGATAGCGGGTAGAGAAGTTATCGCATCCGTCCACAATGATGTCATATTCGGTAATCAGGCGGCGGACATTCTCCTGATTGAGGCGGAAAGGATAGGTGTGCACCTTTACGTCACTGTTCAAAGCCTGTAGCTTTCGGGCGGCGCAATGTACCTTAGGCTGTCCCACTTCGTTCTCTGCATACAATATCTGGCGTTGCAGGTTGCTGATACTGACTGTGTCAGCATCCACCAAGCCTATTGTACCAACTCCTGCACCTGCAAGATAGAGGGCGATAGGGGAACCCAGTCCGCCTACGCCTACTATCAGAACTCTTGCCTTATGCAGTTTTTCCTGTCCGTCTTCTCCTATTTCGGGAAGGGAGATTTGTCTGCTGTATCGGGTCATGATGAGAGATATATAAGATATATGAAGAGAGACTATACCCGTTTCAGGTCGAAACTGGCATCCCAGTCTTTCCATACGGGCTCGCGTCCCAAATTCTTCAAGGCTTTGTCTACTTCTACGGCCTTGCGTTCATCGCTAACGTGGAATTGCTCCAAAGTCTGCGGATAGCTGTAATATCCACCCGGTTCAGTCTTGCTTTCCGCGCTCATGGTGGTAACTCCCAGAGTTGCCATGTGGTCGCGTATGAAAGCCGGTTCGCGGGTAGAATAGGATATATCCACATCATGGTCGAATATCCGCATGGCAAATGTAACTTGCGCCAGTTCGCGGTCGCTCATAATTACGTTGGGTTGGAAGCCGCCGTTTTCCGAGGGGCGCATACGCGGGAAGTTGACGCTATACTTTGTTTTCCAGTAGTGCTTCTGGAGATAGCGCAGGTGGTATGCCATCATGCAGATATCGGTTCTCCACTCTTTCTCCAAGCCGATAAGCACTCCCATGCCGATGGAATGCACGCCCGCCTGTCCCATACGGTCAAAGCCGTTGACACGCCATTCAAACTTGGACTTCATGCCGCGCGGGTGATAGATGTTGTAGTTTGCCTTATGGTAGGTTTCCTGAAAGCAAATGACACCGTTCATGCCATGCTCTTTCAGCTCGGCATACTCTTCGGCTTTCAGGGGCATTACCTCAATCTTCAGGTTACTGAAATAAGGCTTTGCCAAGTCGAGTGCGCGGGCTATGTACGGAACGCCCGCCTTAGCCGGATTTTCGCCCGTAACCAGCAACAGGTTCTCAAAAGGAGCGAGCTTTTTGATAGCCTTGTATTCGTTCACTATTTCCTCTTCCGTCAAGATGGTGCGGGGCATGGGATTGCTGATGTGGAAACCGCAGTACACGCACGAGTTGGTGCAGGAGTTCGTAATATACAACGGCACAAACATGGAAATCGTTTTTCCGAAACGCTCTTCCGTATATTTCTTGCTTAAACGTGCCATTGTCTCCAAATAGGGGACGGCTGCCGGTGAGATGAGCGCCATAAAGTCCTCTACATCACAATGTTCTTTGGAAAGGGCACGACGTACGTCCGCAT
Organism: Bacteroides sp. AM10-21B; assembly: GCF_003472565.1. Classification (NCBI taxonomy): domain Bacteria; kingdom Pseudomonadati; phylum Bacteroidota; class Bacteroidia; order Bacteroidales; family Bacteroidaceae; genus Bacteroides; species Bacteroides sp. AM10-21B. Next base: position 49,652 of record NZ_QRME01000007.1, read on the forward strand.
CTGTTTTGGAGTTGATGCGGCCGGTCGTCTCTTCCCATGATATTTTTTCTAATTCGTCTGAAAACATATAATCCTATTTTAAGAATCACTCTTTTTTCTTTAATTCTCTCGACAACCGCATTGCGCAGAAGTTCGGTCCGCACATGGTGCAGTATTCTCCGTCGACGTGGTGTCCTGCCCGGAAATAGGTCTGTGTGCGTTCCGGATCGAGCGAGAGGTCGAACTGGTCTTTCCAGCGGAACTCGTAGCGTGCCTTGCTCAAGGCATTGTCGCGTACTTGCGCACCGGGATGCCCTTTGGCAAGGTCGGCGGCATGGGCGGCTATCTTATAAGTAATGACACCCACGCGTACATCTTCTTTGTCGGGCAGTGCAAGGTGCTCTTTCGGTGTAACGTAGCACAACATTGCCGTACCCAGCCAACCGATTTGCGCCGCACCGATGGCAGAAGTGATGTGGTCGTACCCCGGAGCAATATCCGTAACCAACGGGCCGAGCGTGTAGAACGGCGCATTGTGGCACTTCTCTATCTGGCGTTCCATATTCTCCTTAATCTTGTGCATAGGCACGTGTCCGGGACCTTCGATGAAAGCCTGCACATTCTTGGCCCAGGCACGGAGTACAAGTTCGCCCATGGTATCGAGTTCGGCAAATTGCGCTTCGTCATTGGCGTCGTACGTAGAACCGGGACGCAGGCCGTCGCCCAAGGAAACAGCTACATCGTATTGCGCCAATATGTCGCAGATGTCGTCGAAATGTTCGTACAGGAAACTCTCGCGGTCGTGCACCAGGCACCATTTGCTCATGATGCTTCCGCCGCGGCTCACGATGCCGCACAAACGTTTATCCGCCAAGTGCACGTTGTGGCGGCGGATGCCTGCGTGTATGGTGAAGTAATCCACGCCTTGCTCGCATTGTTCAATCAAAGTGTCCCGATAAAGTTCCCAAGTAAGTTCCTCCACTTTGCCGTTCACCTTCTCCAACGCCTGATAGATGGGCACTGTGCCTACGGGAACCGGGCAGTTGCGGATAATCCATTCGCGCGTCTCGTGGATGTTTTCTCCGGTAGACAGGTCCATTAAAGTGTCACCGCCCCATTTGCAGCTCCACAGGGCTTTCTCCACTTCTTCGTCGATGCTTGAAGTGGTGGCGGAGTTACCGATGTTCGTATTGATTTTTACAAGGAAGTTGCGGCCGATAATCATCGGTTCGGCTTCGGGATGGTTGATGTTGGCGGGCAGCAAAGCACGCCCTTCCGCTATTTCCCGACGGACAAATTCGGGAGTGATATGCGTTTCTATTCCCAATTCGGCGCAATTCATGTTTTCGCGAATTGCCACATATTCCATTTCGGGAGTGATGATGCCTTGCTTGGCGTAATACATCTGCGTGCAGCATTTTCCTTGTTTGGCGCGGTAGGGCAGTGAGATATGCTCGAAGCGCAGATGGTCGAGCGACTTGTCGTCACGGCGCATACGACCGTATTCCGAAGTAATCTCCGGCAATTGCTCCACATCGTCGCGCCGCAAAATCCACGGCTCGCGCAGGCGGGGCAATCCTTTCTTAAGGTCAATCTCTATGTTGGGGTCGCTGAACGGACCGCTGGTGTCGTAAATGTAAACGTCCGGATTGGGAGTAATGACTTTTTCTTCTCCTGCAAAAGTTGTACTGGGCACTTGCTCTACTTTGCGCATAGCCACACGGAGTTCCGGATATATGGTTCCCGGCAGGTACACTTTCTCTGAACGGGGAAATTTTATTCTTGGTTTCATGTCATATACGATTTGAGTATGTATTTTTCTTTTCTTGTTTTGTGACGTCTCGAAATGCCTTTTTCCTTTTTACTAAAACTCCGGAGAAGATTTACTAAAACTTCGGGAGAGATTTACTAAATCTTCGGGAATGTTTTACTAATTCTGTCCTTCTCCGCCAGCAACAGTCGGGAAGGCGTTTTTTACTCCTGTTCATAAAAAGTAACCAAAAAGGCTTATTTGTCAAATAATCGGCTCTTATTCGTTCAGAAAAGAAGTCAATGGTGAACTGGCTTCGGCAACAAAGTTGTCCGCCTGCAATCCCAAGCCGGCTTCGTAAGCCATACGTCCGGCTTCTACAGCTTGTCTGAAGGCTTCTGCCATCGCCACGGGATTGCCCGCTACGGCAATGGCCGTATTGACCAGACAAGCGGAAGCGCCCATCTCCATTGCTTCGGCGGCATGGCTGGGAGCACCGATGCCCGCATCCACCACTACGGGGATGGTGGCTTGTTCGATGATAATCCGCAGGAAATCGCGTGTCTGCAACCCTTTGTTTGTACCGATGGGCGCACCCAGCGGCATGACGGTGGCGGCTCCGGCTTCTTCCAGACGTTTGCAAAGCGTAGGGTCTGCCTGACAATAAGGAAGGACTATGAAGCCCAGTTTTACCAACTCTTCCGTAGCTTTCAGGGTCTCGATGGAGTCGGGAAGAAGATAACGCGGGTCGGGGTGAATTTCCAGTTTCAGCCAGTTGGTTCCGAATGCTTCGCGCGCCATTTGTGCGGCAAATACGGCTTCCTCGGCATTGCGCACGCCGGAAGTGTTGGGTAGAAGCTGGATGTGTGGATGACGGATATGTTTCAGCATATCATCTTCCTTGTTCTCCAGCTCTATACGCTTCATGGCCACCGTTACCATCTCCGTGCCGGATGCCAGAATGGATTGCTCCATGATTTCATTGGAATTGAATTTTCCCGTTCCCAAAAACAGGCGGGAGCTGAATTTACGTCCCGCAATAATTAATTTCTCCATATCATTTTATTTGTTAAGTGAATTTGCTTAATTAACCTATACTATCTGTCATTCAGAGCGCAGCGAAGAATCTATTCTCTTGATGTATACACAGAGAATAGATTCTTCGCTGCGCTCTGAATGACAGATGTTCCTGATATAAATTAAATTTCAGCACTTACTTATTTCAATATTGGTTTGTTTGATTGATTTCCGTCTGTTTGATTGATTTCCGCAAGAATCCTTCGCATCTCTTCTGCCGGATGCTCCGCCCGCAGCACAGTACCCGAAAGGGCAATGCCCGTAACTCCTGTCTGCATGACAGACGGAATGTCAGCGAAAGTAATTCCGCCGATAGCGACGACAGGAAGGCTGATATTCTCCGCCCGCATCCGGCGGATAATCTCTTTATATCCTTCCAAACCCAGTATGGGGCTGAGCTTCTGTTTGGTTGCAGTGTATCTGAACGGTCCGCAACCGATGTAGTTTACTCCGTCGAGCCAATGCTTCTTTACGTCTTCGTATGTGTTGGCTGTGCCGCCTATGATATATTCGCTGCCAAGTATGCGCCGTGCTTCGGCAACGGGCATATCGTTCTTGCCGAGGTGTACGCCGTCTGCACCGATTTCCTTGACCAGTTCCACGTGGTCGTCAATGATGAAGATAGCGCCGCAATCATTGCATAGCTTCCTTATTTCCGCCGCTACGGGCAGTATGTCTTCTTTCCCGGCATCTTTCATGCGCAGCTGTATCCACCGGCAGCCACCCTCCAAAGCCATGCGGGCGGAATCGAGGTAGGAATACTTCTCGGTGTAGTGTGTAATGAACTGAACTGATTTCATAGTCTCATCCACCGCAGGCAGCTTTTATTATAACAATGGATATACCTTCGGACAGGACATAATCCGTCCACTCCACACGTGGAATCATGCGGTTGTTTACGGCAACGGCAATACCTTGCGCCGGCAAGGAAAGGTCGTTTGTCAATTGCGAAAGGGTAGCGGCATCGGTTTCCACTTCTTTGTTGTTGATTAATACTTTCATGTTTTGTTTCTGTTAAGTAAAACAATGGAAGTAAATACAAAGAAGTACCGTTAAGGTAAGTTCTGTGAAGAAAAAATATCCAATTCCTACGGCAGTACTAACTGCATCAGGTTCGAGGGTATAATCTCAGCCCGTCGGGGCACCCCTTTGTCTTTACAGCGGCAAAGGTAAAGGAAAATAAGATATAAAAAACAAAAGGAGGGATTTTTTTCTTAAAGCAGAGGGAAAGAAAATACATCGGAAGGCGAATACATTATATATAATGATTGAACCTGATTCAGTATAAGACAAAGACAAGCTTGTCATATACTAAATCAGGTTCAACCGAAAAAAACTTCTATGGATTATGCTATGCCATGGGCTGTTGCACCGGCATCAATCTTCTTGATAAGCCCTTGCAGAACTGCGCCCGGACCACATTCGGTAAAGTCTGTAGCGCCATCGGCAATCATGTTCTTCACGGTTTGGGTCCAGCGTACGGAAGCTGTCAGCTGGGCAACAAGGTTCTTCTTGATTTCAGCCGGGTCTGTGTGGGGCAGAGCATCTACATTCTGATAGACAGGACACTTCGGAGTGTGGATTTCAGTAGCGTTGATAGCTGCCTCCAACTCGACTTTAGCGGGATTCATCAGCGGAGAGTGGAATGCACCGCCTACCTTCAAAGGCAAAGCGCGCTTTGCACCGGCGGCTTTCATCAACTCACAAGCCTTGTTGATGCCTTCTATAGAACCGGAGATTACAATCTGTCCCGGGCAGTTATAATTGGCAGCTACACAAACTTCGCCTTCCGCGCTTACCTGTGCACAGATTTCCTCAACTTTTTCATCCGGCAAAGCAATGATGGCAGCCATAGTGGAAGGCTGTGCCTCGCAGGCCTTCTGCATAGCCATGGCACGGGCATATACCAATTTCAAACCGTCTTCAAAGCTCAATGCACCGGCGGCAACCAATGCGGAGAACTCGCCGAGAGAGTGACCGGCAGTCATTTCAGGTTTGAAATCATCACCCATGCAGAGTGCGGAGATAACGGAATGAAGAAATACGGCAGGTTGTGTTACTTTGGTTTGACGCAAATCTTCGTCCGTACCGTTGAACATAATATCTGTAATACGATACCCGAGGATATCATTTGCTTTCTCAAAAAGTTCCTTGGCTAAAGCCGAGTTTTCGTACAAGTCTTTTCCCATTCCTACGAACTGGGCACCTTGACCCGGAAATACAAATGCTTTCATATTTACTTATTTTTAGTGTTTAATTAAAAAAGTGGTGCAAAGGTATAGGTTTTTCTGATAACCACCGCACAAATGGGCGTTTTTTGTGCAATGAACTTTTTTTACATACAGCCTGCAATACAATATGTAGTGTTCCCGAAAGGCAGATTGAGATATAGTAAAATCCTTATAAATTAAGCACTTTACGGTTATTGTACATATTACAATTACACCCGGCGATGATAACCTAAATCTACATATTGTATCTTATATGATAACAATATAAAATGATATTGTAAAATGTATGATATGTATTCATCTGTAAAATAATGCTTTATAACATAGTAAAAATATTCTTTTTCTCTATTGCGAATTAGAAAAACCTCATTATATTTGCAGCCGTTAAACATAAATATTATGCAAAACATGGAACATAATATGCCTTTGGCAAACAATCATATTTCCGTAGATTGTGTAGTGATCGGTTTTGACGGAGAACAACTGAAGGTCCTGCTGGTAAAACGGGCAGGAGAGGAGGAAGGCGAAATCTTTCACGATATGAAACTTCCCGGCAGCTTGATTTATATGGATGAAGATTTGGATGAAGCCGCCCAACGGGTGTTGAATGAATTGACCGGACTCAAAAATGTAAATTTGATGCAATTCAAGGCTTTCGGTTCCAAAAACCGCACAAAAGATCCCAAAGACGTACATTGGCTGGAACGTGCCATGCAGTCCAAAGTGGAACGTATTGTGACCATTGCATACCTTTCATTGGTAAAGATAGACCGTACTCTGAATCGTAACTTGGATGACTATATGGCGAGCTGGGTAGCTTTACCGGATATTAAAGCGTTGGCATTTGACCACAACCTTATCATAAAAGAGGCAATAACTTATATTCGCCAATATATAGAGTTTAATCCATCGTCGTTGTTTGATTTGTTACCGCGTAAGTTTACCGCGTCTCAACTCCGGACTTTATATGAACTGCTGTACGGCAAACAGATTGATGTACGCAATTTCCACAAAAAGATAGCCCTTATGGAGTATGTGGTTCCTTTGGAAGAAAAGCAACAGGGTGTTGCCCATCGCGCAGCACGGTATTATCGCTTTGATAAAAAGATATATAATAAGGTGAGGCGATGAAACAGCGATAGGGTGATAAAGTGGCAGGTGAATAGGAATAGTAATACCTTTAATTTTTAATTCAATATGTATTTATTAGGTTATGACATCGGTAGCTCGTCCGTAAAAGCGAGTTTGGTAAACGCAGAAAGCGGCAAATGTGTATCTTCTGCATTTTTCCCGAAAACAGAAGCAGAAATTATTGCCGTAAAACCGGGTTGGGCAGAACAAAATCCGGAAAACTGGTGGGAAAACTTAAAACTGGCGACACAAGCCGTATTGACTGAATCCCGTGTAGATGCAGCAGACATCAAAGCTATTGGTATATCTTACCAAATGCATGGATTGGTGTGTGTGGACAAAGAACAAAATGTACTGCGTCCGGCAATCATCTGGTGTGATTCCAGAGCCGTACCCTACGGACAAAAGGCTTTTGAAACATTAGGAGAAGAAATGTGTCTTTCTCATTTGCTGAATTCTCCGGGTAATTTCACAGCGTCCAAACTTGCTTGGATTAAGGAAAATGAACCGTCTGTCTACGAGAAAATATACAAGATTATGTTGCCGGGCGATTACATTGCCATGAAGTTGAGCGGCACAATCTGCACTACCGTATCAGGCTTGTCAGAAGGTATGTTCTGGGATTTCAAGAATAATCAGGTGGCGGACTTCTTGATGAAATATTATGGTTTCGACCATTCATTGATAGCTGACATTAAACCGACTTTCTCCGAACAGGGACGTGTTAATGCCGCCGCTGCCCAAAAATTAGGCTTGAAAGAGGGTACGCCTATTACATATCGCGCCGGCGACCAACCCAATAATGCACTGTCGCTGAATGTATTCAACCCGGGTGAAATAGCATCTACTGCAGGTACATCGGGAGTGGTTTACGGTGTGAACGGTGAAGTGAATTATGATCCGAAATCACGTGTCAACACTTTTGCACACGTTAACCATACAACAGAACAAACCCGTTTGGGAGTGCTCTTGTGCATCAATGGTACAGGTATCCTTAACTCATGGGTAAAACGTACCGTTGCCCCCGAAGGCATTTCTTACAGCGATATGAATGTGCTTGCCGCTCAGGCTCCTATCGGAAGTGCCGGTATCAGCATTCTGCCCTTCGGCAACGGTGCGGAGCGTATGTTGGAGAATAAAGAAATAGGTTGCTCCATCCAGGGCGTGAACTTCAACCAACATGGCAAACAGCACATTATTCGTGCCGCACAGGAAGGTATTGTATTTTCCTTTAAATATGGCATCGACATTATGGAGCAAATGGGTATTCCGGTACAAAAAATCCACGCAGGTAAAGCCAATATGTTCCTCAGCCCGCTGTTCCGCGAAACGCTGGCAGGTGTGACAGGAGCCGTAATCGAACTTTACGACACTGACGGTTCGGTAGGTGCAGCCAAAGGTGCAGGTATAGGTGCAGGTATCTACAAAGATAATAATGAAGCCTTCGCCACACTTGAAAAACTGGAAATCATAGAACCGAAACAAGCTGACCGCCAAGCATATGCCGACGCATACGCACGTTGGAAACATTGTCTGGATATAAACATGAAATAACAAATAATCAAATAGTAATATTAACCCTTTAAAACAATTAGAATTATGGCAACAAAAGAGTATTTTCCCGGAATAGGAAAAATTAAATTCGAAGGTAAAGAGAGTATGAACCCGATGGCATTCCGCTACTACGATGCAGAGAAAGTTATCATGGGTAAAAAAATGAAAGACTGGTTGAAGTTTGCTATGGCATGGTGGCACACTCTCTGCGCAGAAGGTGGCGACCAGTTTGGTGGCGGTACAAAGCACTTCCCTTGGAATGGTGATGCTGACAAAGTACAGGCTGCCAAGAATAAAATGGATGCAGGTTTCGAATTCATGCAGAAAATGGGTATCGAGTATTACTGCTTCCACGATGTAGACCTTTGCGAAGAAGCCGCTACTATCGAAGAATACGAAGCAAATCTGAAAGCTATCGTTGCTTATGCTAAACAAAAACAAGCTGAAACCGGTATCAAACTGTTGTGGGGTACTGCCAATGTATTCGGTCACGCACGTTATATGAACGGTGCTGCTACCAATCCTGACTTTGACGTTGTAGCTCGCGCTGCCGTTCAAATCAAGAACGCTATCGACGCAACAATCGAGCTGGGTGGTTCAAATTATGTATTCTGGGGCGGACGCGAAGGCTATATGTCTCTGCTGAACACTGACCAAAAACGTGAAAAAGAACATCTTGCACAAATGTTGACTTTGGCACGCGACTATGCTCGTGCACGTGGCTTCAAAGGTACATTCTTGATTGAACCGAAACCGATGGAACCTTCCAAACATCAATATGATGTAGATACTGAAACTGTAATCGGCTTCCTGAAAGCTCACAACCTGGATAAGGACTTCAAGGTAAATATCGAAGTAAATCATGCTACATTGGCAGGTCATACATTCGAGCATGAACTTGCAGTTGCTGTGGATAACGGTATGTTGGGCTCTATCGATGCTAACCGTGGTGACTACCAGAACGGTTGGGATACAGACCAATTCCCTATCGACAACTACGAATTGACACAAGCCATGATGCAGATTATCCGCAACGACGGTTTGGGCAACGGCGGTACTAACTTCGATGCCAAGACTCGCCGTAACTCTACAGACCTTGAAGATATCTTCATCGCTCACATTGCCGGCATGGATGCAATGGCACGTGCTTTGGAAAGCGCAGCCAAACTGCTTGAAGAATCTCCTTACAAGAAAATGCTTGCTGACCGTTACGCTTCCTTTGACAGCGGTAAGGGTAAAGAATTTGAAGAAGGCAAGCTGACTTTGGAAGATGTCGTAGCTTACGCAAAAGCTAATGGCGAACCTAAACAAACCAGCGGTAAACAAGAATTGTACGAGGCAATCGTAAATATGTATTGCTGATTTTAATTAATTACGAATTACAAATTATCAACTATCGGAATAGCGGTTCTGCAACATTTTGCATCACCGCTGCCGGTAGCCCATAATTTGTAGTTCGTAATTTGTTATTAATTCCTAATCTAATTATATCATGAATTATACAGAAAAAGGTAGCAAGATCTACCTCTTCTCTATTGTACTTGTGGCTGTCATAGGCGGTCTGCTTTTCGGTTATGATACAGCGGTTATTTCCGGAGCCGAGAAAGGACTTCAAGCTTTCTTCATGGGAGCCGATTTTGAATACACAGATGCAATACACGGCATTACATCATCCAGCGCATTGATAGGTTGTATCATAGGTAGTGCCGTCTCCGGTTTTTTTGCTTCCAGATTAGGTCGCAAAAATTCTCTCTTTTTAGCTGGTATTCTGTTCTTTTTATCAGCATTGGGCTCATACTACCCGGAATTCCTGTTTTTTGAGCATGGTGTTCCTTCTTATTCTCTTTTAGTTGCATTCAACTTCTACCGGGTTTTAGGTGGCGTGGGTGTAGGATTGGCATCTGCTATCTGTCCGATGTACATTGCAGAAATTGCTCCAAGTAACATTCGCGGAACATTGGTTTCATGGAACCAATTCGCTATTATCTTCGGTCAGTTAGTCGTTTATTTTGTGAATTTCCTGATTTTGGGCAGTCATGCAAATCCTGTAATAGACTTGGTTAACGGGGTCAATCAGATAATGAATCCGGAAGCTGCTGCATGGACTACGGAAACAGGCTGGCGTTTGATGTTTGTCAGTGAGGCTGTTCCAGCAGGGTTGTTTGCTTTATTGGTATTATTAGTTCCTGAAACGCCACGCTATCTTGCTATGTGCGGTAAAGACGAAAAAGCATTGAACGTACTGAGCCGTATCAACGGTTCGTCACAAGCCAAAGTTATCTTAGCCGAGATTAAAGCTACTACCGAAGAAAAAACAGAAAGACTTTTCACTTACGGTTGGATGGTTATCTTCATCGGTATCATGCTGAGCGTATTCCAGCAAGCTGTCGGTATCAATGCCGTCCTTTATTTCGCTCCGCGTATATTCGAGACAATGGGTATGGCTAATCCAATGGTACAGACCGTGCTTATGGGCGTTGTCAACATTCTGTTTACCCTGTTGGCTGTATTTACAGTTGAGAAGTGGGGGCGTAAACCGTTGCTTATTTCCGGTTCTATCGGTATGGCTGTAGGAGCTTTCGGTGTGGCGCTTTGCAACATTGTAACAGGACTTCCTGCAATAGTTTCCGTTATCAGCATTATGGTTTATAGCGCTTCGTTCATGTTTAGCTGGGGTCCCATCTGCTGGGTACTGATTGCTGAAATCTTCCCGAATACCATTCGTGGTGCTGCAGTGGCTATTGCAGTGGCATTCCAATGGATTTTCAACTTCATAGTTTCGTCTACTTTCCTGCCGATGTACAATATGCGTCTCGGAGAAATGGGAGACAAGTTCGGCCATATGTTTGCATATGCTCTTTATGGCATTATCTGTGTGGTAGCTGCCATTTTCGTATGGAAGCTTGTTCCCGAAACGAAAGGCAAGACTCTGGAAGATATGACTAAACTTTGGAAAAACAGAAAGTAAGTTTATCAAAGTTTCGTTCTAAATAAAGATAAAGGCTGCGCAATGTTTGTTTTAAACTGCGCAGCCTTTATTCTTAAAAAAATCACACTTTACAAAGCTTAATGTATCAGTAAAACCGTAACTTTGCATCGTTTAAATTCAGGTAGAACACAAAGATTATGGACGAAATGAAAATCAATAAGGTGCAAATACGTAATCTGCAAATAGAAGATTACGATCAATTGGCACAATCATTCACACGTGTTTATTCAGATGGAAGTGATGTATTCTGGACACACAAACAGATAGAAAAACTGATTCGTATCTTTCCTGAAGGACAGATTGTAACGGTAGTGGATGAAAAGATAGTGGGATGTGCACTCTCCATTATCGTAAATTATGATGATGTAAAGAATGACCATACCTATGCTCAGGTTACGGGTAAGGAAACTTTTAATACTCATAACCCTAAAGGTAATATTCTCTATGGTATCGAAGTCTTTATCCATCCTCAATATCGCGGATTGCGTCTGGCACGCCGTATGTACGAATACCGCAAGGAAATCTGCGAAACGCTGAACCTGAAAGCCATCATGTTTGGCGGACGTATTCCTAATTACCACAAGTATGCCGACCAGATACGTCCTAAAGAATATATCGACAAAGTAAGACAGAAAGAAATTTATGACCCGGTACTTACTTTTCAACTGAGCAACGACTTCCATGTACGTAAAGTGATGCGCAACTATCTCCCTAATGATGAAGAATCCAAGCATTACGCCTGTCTCTTGCAATGGGATAACATTTATTACCAACCGCCTACGCAGGAGTATGTAAGTCCGAAAACTACAGTGCGTGTCGGTCTGGTACAATGGCAGATGCGTACTTATAAGACATTGGATGATTTATTTGAACAAGTGGAATTCTTTGTGGATGCCGTTTCTGACTATAAGAGCGACTTTGTACTTTTTCCGGAGTATTTCAATGCACCGTTAATGGCGAAATTCAATGATGAGGGAGAGTCGGAAGCTATTCGCGGACTTGCCGCTTATACCGATGAAATCAGGGAACGATTTGTAAAGCTGGCCATCAGTTACAACATCAATATCATTACAGGCAGTATGCCGCTCATTAAGGAAGAGGACGGACGCTTGTACAATGTGGGATTCCTTTGCCGTCGCGACGGAACATACGAAATGTACGAGAAGATACACGTCACTCCCGATGAGATTAAAAGCTGGGGATTGAGCGGCGGTAAATCTCTGCAAACATTCGACACGGACTGTGCAAAAATAGGCGTGCTGATATGTTATGATGTGGAGTTTCCGGAACTTTCACGCATCATGGCGGACCAAGGAATGCAAATATTATTTGTTCCATTCCTTACCGATACGCAGAATGCCTATTCGCGTGTTAAGGTGTGCGCTCATGCCCGTGCCATTGAGAATGAGTGTTTCGTGGTTATAGCGGGTAGTGTGGGTAATCTTCCCCGTGTACACAATATGGATATACAATATGCCCAATCGGGTGTGTTTACTCCTTGCGACTTTGCTTTCCCCACCGACGGAAAGCGTGCCGAAGCCACTCCGAACACGGAGATGATTCTTGTGTCTGATGTGGATTTGGATTTATTGAACGAACTGCATACCTATGGCAGCGTTCGCAACCTGAAAGACCGCAGAAATGATTTGTATGAAGTGAAAATGAAGAAGTAAGAAAAATTGCCACCGGTTATGCGGATTTATACGGTTTCTGTGTTATTATCCTTTTGTGTAAATCCGCATAATCGGTGGCAAACTTTTTCCTATCTGGTACTCGCCAAAGCCTCTTGCAAGTCAATGCCCAAAGCGGATGCTACTCCGGTACCATACGCCGGGTCTGCTTTGTAGCAATTGCGTACGTGGCGTTGCTTGATGAAAAGCTCGGCATCTCCCATGGCACGAGCCGTATTCTCAAACAAAAGCTGTTGTTCGCCTGCAGGCATCAGTCGGAACAAATCACCCGGTTGGCTGTAATAGTCATCATCGTATTCACGTTCGTTATAATTATAAATGTCTCCATGCACTTTCAAAGGCGGTTCTTTCTTCTCCGGTGAATCCTGCCATTCTCCATAGCTGTTAGGCTCATATCCCTTGGCGGAACCATAATTGCCATCTACACGCATAGCGCCGTCGCGGTGAAACGCATGGAACGGACAGCGAGGTTTGTTTACCGGAATTTGTTCCGCATTTACTCCCAGACGATAACGTTGCGCATCTCCATAAGAGAATAATCTTCCCTGCAACATCTTATCAGGTGAAAAACCTATGCCTTCTACAATGTTTTGAGGATTGAATGCAGCCTGTTCCACTTCCGCAAAGTAGTTTTCCGGATTACGGTTCAGTTCCAAGATACCTACATCTTGTAGCGGGAAGTCTTTGTGCGGCCACACTTTCGTCAGGTCAAAAGGATTTATGCGGTAATTATCCGCTTCCTCTTCAGTCATCAGCTGAATCTGAAGTTTCCACTTCGGGAAATCGCCTTTTTCAATGCTCTCATACAAATCTCTTTGATGTGATTCACGATCTTTGGCGATGATTGATTCTGCCTCTTGGTCGGTCAGACATTTAATACCCTGCATGGTTTTGAAGTGGAATTTCACCCAGATACGTTCATTATTTGCATTGATGAAGCTGTATGTATGACTGCCGTATCCGTTCATGTGACGATAAGAGTAGGGGATGCCCCGCGGGCTCATTGTAATAGTTACCTGATGCAAAGCTTCGGGCAATAATGTCCAAAAATCCCAGTTGTTATTGGCGCTGCGCATATTAGTACGCGGGTCACGTTTCACTGCATGATTCAAATCCGGAAATTTCAACGGATCACGTAAAAAGAATACCGGAGTATTGTTTCCTACTAAATCCCAATTACCTTCTTCCGTATAAAACTTCATGGCAAACCCGCGAATATCGCGTTCAGCGTCTGCTGCACCTCTTTCGCCTGCCACTGTTGAGAAACGGACGAAACATTCTGTTTTTTTTCCTACTTCGCTAAAAATTGCCGCACGGGTATACTTTGTGATGTCATGGGTCACAGTAAACGTTCCATAAGCACCGGAACCTTTGGCATGCATACGTCTTTCGGGAATTACCTCGCGGTCAAAGTGAGCTAGTTTTTCCAAAAACCACGGGTCCTGTAATACCATAGGACCTCTCCGGCCTGCTGTCTGACTGTTTTGGTTGTCTGCTATCGGACGACCGTTGGCTGCTGTTAATTTCTTTTTTTCCATAAATACCATTTTAGAGTTAATAATAAGGATTTCCTATGTTGCAAAGATAGTGGCAGCATACAGACACAACAACAGATTTTTTCTATGGATATATTGTTTAAATCTATAATGTATCGCTCTAATTTTCCAAATATAGTCATAATAATGGAATAACCTACGTTTAAAACGGATATTTATAAATAGCACATTTTAAAATTATCTACTCAAAAATCTCTTTTCTCTAACTTTTTTGTAAATTTGCACCCTTAAAACAAAGAGGATAGCTCCAGATGCGCTGAAAAGACTCCTCGGACTATCTCTAAGAGTAGTAAATCGTAAATAGTCAAATCGTAAATATCAAGATGGGTAAGAAGTTTGCCGAATATTCAAAGTTTGACCTTTCGGAAGTAAATAAGGAAGTGTTGAAGAAATGGGACGAAAACCAAGTTTTCGCCAAGAGTATGACAGAACGTGAAGGTTGTCCTTCTTTCGTGTTTTTCGAAGGACCTCCCTCGGCTAACGGTATGCCGGGTATTCACCATGTAATGGCTCGCTCCATTAAGGATATTTTCTGCCGCTACAAAACCATGAAGGGTTTCCAAGTGAAGCGCAAGGCTGGTTGGGACACACACGGGCTTCCGGTGGAGTTGGGTGTGGAAAAAGCGCTCGGCATTACCAAAGAAGATATCGGTAAGACTATCTCCGTTGCCGAATATAACGCTGCCTGCCGCAAGGACGTGATGAAGTTCACCAAAGAGTGGGAAGACCTTACTCACAAAATGGGTTATTGGGTGGATATGCAGAATCCTTATATCACCTATGATAACCGATACATCGAAACCCTGTGGTGGCTGTTGAAGCAACTTCATAAAAAAGGACTTCTTTATAAAGGATATACCATACAGCCATATTCTCCGGCTGCTGGAACCGGTTTGAGCTCTCACGAGTTGAACCAGCCCGGTTGTTATCGCGATGTAAAAGATACAACCGTAGTAGGACAGTTCAAGATGAAGAACCCGAAGCCCGAAATGGCAGAGTGGGGTACTCCTTATTTCTTGGCATGGACTACAACTCCTTGGACATTGCCTTCCAATACCGCTCTTTGCGTAGGTCCGAAAATTGACTACGTAGCCGTGCAAACCTATAACGGGTATACGGGTGAAAAAATGACTGTGGTACTTGCCAAAGCACTACTCTATACTCACTTCAACAAAAAAGCAGAAGAACTTGCATTAGAGGATTATAAGCCCGGTGACAAATTGATTCCATTCAAGGTTATAGGCGAATATAAAGGTCCTGATTTGGTAGGGATGGAATATGAGCAACTCATTCCGTGGGTGAAACCGGTAGATGTGGATAATGACGGCAATTGGAGCGTCAGCGACAAAGGTTTTCGCGTAATCCTTGGCGATTATGTAACCACAGAAGACGGTACGGGCATCGTGCACATTGCTCCGACATTTGGTGCGGACGATGCTTTCGTAGCCCGTGCGGCAGGTATCCCTTCCTTGTTCATGATTAACAAGCGCGGTGAAACTCGTCCTATGGTAGACCTTACCGGTAAGTTCTATTTACTGGACGAACTGGATGAAAAGTTCGTAAAAGAATGCGTCAATGTAGATGCTTACAAAGAATATCAGGGTCGCTGGGTGAAGAACGCCTATGACCCTCAATTTACCGTTGACGGCAAATACGATGAAAAAGCCGCACAAGCTGCCGAGACTCTCGACATTTACATCTGTATGATGATGAAGGCAGCCAATCAAGCATTCAAGATAGAGAAACACGTGCACAACTATCCGCATTGCTGGCGTACGGACAAGCCGGTATTGTACTATCCGTTGGATAGCTGGTTTATCCGCAGTACCGCTTGCAAGGAGCGTATGATGGAGCTGAACAAGACTATCAACTGGAAACCGGAAAGCACCGGTACGGGACGTTTCGGCAAGTGGCTGGAGAACCTGAACGACTGGAATCTGAGCCGTTCACGTTACTGGGGTACTCCGTTGCCCATCTGGCGTACGGAAGACGGTGATGAGGAGAAGTGCATCGAGTCCGTAGAAGAGCTTTACAACGAGATAGAAAAATCCGTTGCAGCCGGACTGATGGCATCCAATCCTTACAAGGAGAAAGACTTCCGCCCGGGTGTGTACACGCAGGAGAACTATGATAAGATAGACCTTCACCGTCCTTACGTGGATGACATCATCCTCGTTTCCAAAGACGGCAAGCCCATGAAGCGCGAGTCAGACTTGATTGACGTATGGTTCGACTCCGGTTCCATGCCGTATGCACAGATACACTATCCGTTTGAAAATAAGGAATTGCTGGATAACCATCAGGTATATCCCGCCGATTTCATCGCAGAAGGTGTAGACCAGACACGCGGTTGGTTCTTCACCCTGCACGCTATCGCTACAATGGTGTTCGACAGTATCTCTTATAAGGCTGTAATCTCAAACGGTCTGGTACTCGACAAGAACGGCAATAAGATGTCCAAGCGTTTGGGCAATGCCGTAGACCCGTTCTCCACTATCGAGAAATACGGTTCTGACCCCTTGCGCTGGTATATGATTACCAATTCTTCTCCGTGGGACAACCTGAAGTTCGATGTAGACGGAGTGGAAGAAGTACGCCGCAAGTTCTTCGGTACCTTATATAATACATATTCATTCTTCGCCCTCTATGCAAATGTGGACGGATTTGAATACAAGGAAGCCGATGTCCCGATGGCGGAACGTCCTGAAATAGACCGTTGGATTATCTCCGTGCTGAACACGCTGGTGAAAGACGTAGACAACTGTTACAACGAATACGAGCCGACCAAAGCCGGACGATTGATTTCGGACTTTGTGAACGACAACCTTTCAAACTGGTATGTCCGCCTGAACCGTAAACGTTTCTGGGGTGGCGGCATGACACAAGATAAGCTGTCCGCTTTCCAAACACTCTATACCTGCCTGGAAACCGTATCCAAATTAATGGCGCCTATCGCCCCGTTCTATGCCGATATGCTCTATTCGGACCTGATAGCGGCAACCGGACGTGACAATGTAGTGTCCGTTCATTTGGCAAAATTCCCCGAATGCAAGGAAGAAGCGATAGACAAGGAACTGGAAGCACGTATGCAAATGGCACAGGACGTTACCTCTATGGTATTGGCTTTGCGCCGCAAGGTGAACATCAAAGTACGCCAGCCGCTACAGTGCATCATGATTCCGGTAGTAGACGAAGAGCAACGTGCCCACATCGAAGCCGTAAAAGCACTTATCATGAACGAGGTGAACGTAAAGGAAATCCGGTTTGTGGACGGTGCGGCAGGGGTACTTGTGAAGAAAGTGAAGTGCGACTTCAAGAAGCTGGGCCCGAAATTCGGCAAGCAAATGAAAGCCGTAGCCGCCGCCGTTGCCGAAATGCCGCAGGAAGCCATCGCCGAACTGGAAAAGAGCGGTTCTTATACACTGAACTTAGACGGTGCGGAAGCCGTAATCGAAACATCCGATGTAGAAATCTTCAGTGAAGATATTCCGGGCTGGCTGGTTGCCAATGAAGGTAAGCTGACTGTCGCTCTGGAAGTTACCATAACCGAAGAACTTCGTCGCGAGGGTATCGCCCGCGAATTGGTGAACCGCATCCAGAATATCCGCAAGTCAAGCGGCTTTGAGATAACGGATAAAATAAAGATTACATTATCAAAAAATCCGCAAACAGATGATGCGGTAAATGAATATAATGACTATATTCGCAACCAGGTTTTAGGAACCTCACTGACGCTGGCAGACGATGTAGAAAGCGGTACGGAACTTGAGTTCGACGATTTCAAACTGTATGTAAGCGTTGTAAAAGAATAAATTATTAATACTAACGATTAAACACGTAAAGTTATGGCAGAAAAGACAAGATACTCGGATGCAGAATTGGAAGAATTCCGCGCCATTATTATGGAAAAGTTAGAGTTGGCACAACGCGATTATGAGTTGCTGAAAGCCAGCCTGACAGGTGCAGACGGTAATGATACCGACGATACATCTCCAACATACAAAGTACTGGAAGAAGGAGCAAATACCTTGTCTAAGGAAGAAACGACACGCTTGGCGCAACGCCAGCTGAAGTTCATCCAAGGTTTACAGGCGGCTCTGGTACGTATTGAGAACAAAACGTACGGCATCTGCCGCGAAACAGGCAAACTGATTCCTGCCGAACGTCTGCGTGCGGTGCCTCATGCAACATTGAGCATTGAAGCTAAAAACAACGGCAAGAAATAAGGATGAAGAAATTTTTCACGAAAGGGCGGATAGCCTTACTCGTTATTTTCTCGGTATTGATTATCGACCAGGTAATTAAGGTGATTGTTAAGACCCAAATGTATTGGCATGAGAGTATACGCATCACCGATTGGTTCTATATCTATTTTACCGAAAACAATGGTATGGCTTTCGGTTTGGAGCTATTCGGAAAGTTGTTCCTTACTTCATTTCGAATCGTTGCGGTAGGGGTTATAGGCTGGTTCCTGTACAAGTTCATAAAGCATGGCATGAAGACGGGATTTATTGTCTGTGTGTCACTCATCCTGACAGGAGCATTGGGCAATATCATCGACAGCGTATTCTACGGAGTACTGTTCAATGAAAGCACCTACTCGCAACTGGCAACCTTTATGCCCGAAGGCGGCGGGTATGCTCCGCTGTTCTACGGTAAAGTGGTAGATATGTTCTATTTCCCCATTATCGAAACAAACTGGCCTGAATGGATGCCTTTCATCGGTGGAAACCATTTCATCTTCTTCAGCCCGATTTTCAACTTTGCCGATGCTGCAATCAGTTGCGGTATCATAGCATTGTTGCTGTTCTACAGTAAATATTTGAATGATTCCTATCATGTTATAAAGAAATCATGAAAAGGAAAAAACAGATTCAATGGTATAGCGTAATCCTTTTGGCGTTCAGTCTGACGGCGTGTCAGGTTAAGAGACCTGACACAGTGATACCGGACGCCAAAATGGAAAACGTACTTTACGACTTCCACATTGCCAAGGCGATGGGAGAGGAAGTCCCTTATAACGAAAGCTATAAGCGTGTACTCTACATTGAATCTGTTTACAAGAAATACGGCATCACCCAAGCCGATTTCGATACTTCAATGGTGTGGTATGCCCGCCATCCGGATGCCCTCACAAAAGTCTACGAGAAAGTAAACCAACGGTTAAAGGCCGAAAGAGACGGCATTAACCATCTGATTGCCTTACGCGACAACAAGCCCAAAGAATCTCTTCCGGGCGACAGTATCGACGTATGGATAGGGCGGCACATCTATCATCTTACCGGGATGCCGTTGAATAATAAGCTTGCCTTTACACTTCCTTCGGACACCAACTTCAAGGACAGAGATACGTTGCGATGGACAGTTCGCTTCCGCTTCTTGAACGGAACACCCGACAGCCTTCATGCGCCATTAATGGCAATGCAGGTTCTTTATGCCAAAGATACGCTGAACGGTATGCTGAAGATAAAGCAAGCGGGCACAGAGACTATTTCCTTGTTTGCCGACACATTGGGAACGATAAAAGAAATACGCGGATTCATCTATTATCCGGCACAACAGTCTGCGCAAAGCATATTGGCAGACCGTATCAGCCTGATGCGCTATCATGCAACGGACACCCTTTTTAATGCTGAAAAAGACAGCATCGGGACTGAGGATAAGGAGATAAAGAAAGATACGCCACCAAGCAAACCCGTAGAATTGAAGCAACAGGATGAAGAGAATGACAATGCTCGCCGTCCTGAAATGCGTCCCCGCCCAAGATTACGCCCAACTACTGAAAAGTAATGAAACGCTTTGCTTCACACTTTTTGTTCTTGCCTGCGTACGGTTACCTGAAACAGTATGTAGTAGAAACGGAAGAGGGAATAGTTGTACGTTTATTTCCACTGACCGAAGAGATAGAAAATGTGGAATGGTTGCCGGGAGCAATCGTTCTGTTGACACAAGAGGAGTTGAAAAAACTTGACGCAAATTTCAATTCTGCACACACTTTTCAGGAACTTAGTAAAACCTCTCCGGAGTTTTACTATAATTCCGGGGACGTTTTAGTAAATTTTCCCCGGAGTTTTACTAAAACTCCGCCACCCTCTATTGACGGGAGTTGCAGACTGTTGCCCGTCTATTTCTCCAATTTTGACATTACAACGATGCTGCCTGTCGCCGGAACTCGGCACAAACTACTGCGGTAGCAATAGCGACATTCAAAGATTCGGAAGTTTCACGTTCCGATGGATAATTGGGAATATACAGTTTCCGGTTGATGAGTTGCTCCACTTCTTTTCCTATACCGTTGCCCTCATTCCCCATAACTATCAATCCATAGGCGGAAAGCGGCTGAGTGTACATATTTTCCCCGTCCAGAAAAGTGCCGTATACCGGTATGTCTTTCAATGAGCCAATCAGTTCGGGCAGGGAAGTATAATGCAGTTTTACACGTGCGATGCCCCCCATAGTGGCCTGCACGGTTTTGGGATTATAAACATCCACCGTATTGGGCGAACAGAAGATATGCTCAATACCAAACCAGTCGGCAAGGCGAATGATAGTCCCCAAATTGCCGGGGTCTTGCACATCATCCAATGCCAGACAAAGAGAGCGGCCTATGACGGAAGCATCCATTGCTTCGTCCGGCTGTTCAAAAACGGCAAGTACCTGTTGGGGCGTTTTCAGCAGACTGGCACGTGAGAGTTCCTCTTCGGATACTTCGGTTACATCTTCTACCGGCAGATGCTTGTGCGCGGAAAGCCATTCGGCAGTTGCAATCAGAAGACGGCAACGGAAGTGCCCCAATAAATCGCCGACCAGTTTCGGCCCCTCTGCCAAAAACACTTTATCGGCTTTACGATTCTTCTTCAACTCCAGTGAACGGATATATTTGATACGATTCTTGCTTAGTGCCATAAGTTGTTTGGTTTTATTTGGCAAAAGTACACGATTATTTCTATATTTGCAGTAATTTATGCGCAATTAATAACTTAGTATGAAGAAAGGCTTTCGCTACGCACTACTTGCTACCGCCGTACTTTTATTAGCTTCATGTTCTGCCACGAAATATGTGCCGGAAGGTTCGTATTTGTTGGACGAAGTGCGCATACAAACGGACAACAAGGACATCAAGCCTTCGAGCCTCTCGATGTATGTCCGCCAAAACCCGAATGCCAAATGGTTCAGTTTGATAAAGACACAGTTGTACGTCTATAACTGGTCGGGCAGGGATTCCACACGCTGGATAAACCGCACCCTGCGCCGCATGGGAGACGCCCCGGTGATATATAAGGCGGAAGAAACGGAACGTTCCGGTGAAGAAATGACAAAGGCCATACAGAATATGGGCTATATGAGTGCTACCGTAGAACCGATTACACACATAAAAAAGAAGAAGTTGAAGCTGACATATAAGGTTTCCGGTGGAAAACCCTATAAGATTCGCTCTCTCAAGTATGACATCCAAGACGAGAAAATCAAGGAATATATGCGGCAAGATTCGGCCGACACCTACCTCACCGAGGGAATGTATTTTGATGTGAACCGCCTGAATGCAGAGCGCCAACGCATTACGGACAATCTTCTTCGTAACGGATATTATAAGTTTAATAAGGAATACATCTCCTATACGGCAGATACGGTGAGAAACACCTATCAGGTAGACGTAACCATGCATCTGGCCCCTTATCGGCAGCACAACGATGACGCCCCGCAAAATCACCGGCAGTATTACATCAATAAGGTAAACTTCATTACGGACTATAATGTGCTGGAATCATCCGCTTTGAGCAGCATAGAAATTAACGATTCCATACATTACAAAGGATTTCCCATATATTACAAGGATAGACTCTATTTGCGTCCGAAAGTCCTGACCAATAATCTGCGTATCGTGCCGGGAAGCTTGTATAATGAACCGGATGTTCAGCGCACATACTCCAATTTCGGACGTCTGCAAGCATTGAAATACACCAATATCCGTTTTTTTGAAACACAGGTGGGCGATACCTCCAAACTGAATGCCTATGTGATGCTGACAAAAAGCAAACACCAGTCCGTATCGCTTGAGCTGGAAGGAACCAATTCGGCAGGAGACTTGGGGGCGGCTGCATCCGTATCGTTCCAGAACCGGAATATGTTCAAAGGCTCCGAAACCTTTATGATAAAACTGCGTGGCGCCTACGAAGCCGTATCCGGTCTGCAGGGTGGCTACAACCACGAGGATTACACCGAGTTGGGAGCGGAAGCGACCATTAACTTCCCGCGTTTCCTCTTTCCGTTCCTGTCCGGAGATTTCAGGCGGAAGATACGTGCCACCACAGAGTTTGGCGTACAGTACAATTATCAGATACGTCCGGAATTTTCACGCATCATCGCCTCTGCCGGATGGAGTTATAAATGGGGATTGCAACGTCAGCGGGCGCAACACCGCATTGATTTGCTGGACATCAACTATCTGTATATGCCTTCCATCTCCAAGGAATTCCGTGAAAATTACTTGGAGAAAGATGAAAATTATATTTTAAAGTATAACTATGATGACCGCCTGATTGTCCGCACAGGATACAGCTACACGTACAATAGCGCAGGGCAGGCCTTGATGAACAACACAATCATAGGTAACTCATATTCCATTCGTGTGAATTTTGAGTCGGCAGGCAATTTGCTGTATGCTTTTGCCAAAATGACTAACATGAAGAAGAATGAAGATGGGGAGTATTCATTGCTGAGTATCCCATTCGCACAATATGTCAAGGGAGATTTCGATTTTGCCAAGAACGTTGTTATCGATAATCGCAACTCCATTGCATTTCATGTGGGAGCCGGCATAGCCGTTCCTTACGGCAATGCAACGATTGTGCCTTTTGAAAAGCGTTACTTCTCCGGCGGCGCCAACAGTGTGCGAGGCTGGTCGGTACGTGATTTGGGGCCGGGCGTTTTCCCCGGTGACGGAAACTTCATGAATCAGTCGGGAGATATAAAGCTGGATGCGAACATAGAATACCGCACACGTCTTTTCTGGAAATTCAGAGGGGCTGTCTTTGTGGATGCCGGCAACATCTGGACATTGCGCGATTACAAAGACCAGCCGGGAGGTAAGTTTGAACTCAATAAATTCTATAAACAGATAGCCGTAGCCTACGGTTTGGGATTACGATTGGACTTGGACTTCTTCGTCCTGCGTTTTGACGGTGGTATGAAAGCTGTCAATCCGGTGTACAGCAACAGCAAGGAACATTTTCCTATTCTTCATCCCAAATTCAGCCGCGATTTCGCATTCCATTTTGCAGTGGGATATCCGTTCTAAATAAAAGAAAATACCCGTCTAAAATAAAGACCAAAGAGGTTTTATATTTTGATACAACCTCTTTGGTCTTTTTAATTCTTATTATTTAGCTCTCAACGTGCTGCATAATAGGTATTGACCATAGTTGCCTGACGAGCGGCGGATACACCTTGCGCATCCAGAGTAACAGTCATTTCTTCACCGTTGGGCAAAGTCATCTGTGCAGTGCCGTCGTTGTTCATCTGCAGAAGTTCAGTGCTTACGCCGTCTGCCACAACATTCCAAGTATTCAAGTCCTTGTCATAGATTAACTCCATAGATGCAGTTTCATCACCTTCTTTTGTGATAGAGTAGCCGTTTTCAAGAGTTTCTACCAAGTAGTTTCCGTTTTCGCCTTTTACTTTCTTGACGTCACCGATACTTGCCAAGGGGTTATTTCCGCTCCAGAACTCAATGGAGTTGATAACCAAAGCATCTGCCAGGTAGCATACGCCATACACCGGAATGATATTGAATGCAAGAAAAACAAGTTCATTGACAAACTTATTGCTGACACCCTGGTTCCAGCTTAACAACTTACCGTGCAAGGCAAAAGAACCAATACATGAACTGAAAAGAAAAGCACCGCATACCATTACAGTTGCAGCCAATTTCAAATTTAATTTTTTCATAATCTCTTTCTTTTATTTTACTGTGTTTATTGAGATAAAATCTCATTATTTGTTTATAAGGTTAGTGCAAATATAACCATTTTTATAAAAAAACACAAAAAAGCCGCAAAAAACAACATTTTGTAAAATAAAAGAATAAATAAATGTTCACTCCCGTTTCAACGGTTTAATGATTATCCGTAATGACGGATCGTAGGTGAAGTAACTCCACATCCAGTCTACAAATATAAATAAACGGTTTTTTACCCCCACGATACTCATTAAATGAATAAACAGCCATACGGCCCATGCCGGGAAACCGCCAAAACGCAGTTTCTTTAATTCAACAACTGCATGATTGCGGCCAATGGTGGCCATAGCCCCTTTGTTGTGGTATATGAAAGGCTGTAAAGGCAAGCCTTGCTCCATACGTTGTAAGTTGATAATTAAATTCCTTGCCTGTTGGATGGCAGGCTGAACCACTTGCGGATGCCCTTTAGGAAAGGCATCGGAAGTCATCAAGGCTGTATCGCCAATGGCGAAGATATTGGGATACTCGTACAGACGGTTATAGTTGTCCACCTTCAGACGGTTTCCCGGTCCGTAGGCTTCGGTCGGCAAACCTTGCAGACTGTTGGCCTTTACACCGGCTACCCAAAACACGTTCTTGGTATCTATTAGAGACCCTTCACTCAGCACAAGTTTATTTTCTTTGTAGTTGATAACTCGCGCATTCAGCTTAATTTCCACATTCCGGCTTCTCAGATATTCCGCCACTTCTTGGGACGATTTTTCCGAAAAAGCGGATAGGAGACGGGAAGAACCGTCTATCAGAATAATGCGCATCTCATTGATATTCAGATCCGGATAATCTTGCGGAAGGACAAATTTTCGCATTTCCGCCAAAGCGCCTGCCAGTTCTATGCCTGTGGCTCCTCCACCCACAATGGCAAAAGTCATCAGACGTTTGCGCTCCTCCGGATTTCCGGTATTTTGGGCTTGCTCAAAGCTGTCCAAAATTTGATTACGGTTGAACAGGGCTTCCGATGTATTCTTCAAAGCCATAGTCTGTTTGGCCATATCGCTGTTGCCAAAATAATTCGTATCGCATCCGGTGGCAATCACCAGATAATCATAGGCCAATGTACCGATAGACGTTTCCAGTAAGTCGTTCTCCGGAATGACACATTGTGCTTCACAAATACGTATGTGGAAATGGTTTCTTTTCTTAAAGATTTTGCGGTAAGGAAAGGAAATGGCGCTTGGCTCGATACCTGCCGTAGCCACCTGATAGAGTAGCGGCTGAAAAATATGGTGGTTGTTCTTGTCCAGTAAGACGACCTGATACTTGTCACTCTTTAATTTTCTTGCCAGTTTCAGTCCGCCGAAACCTCCGCCTACAATGACCAGTCGTTTGCGTCCCTCTTTATCGGGAATATCCATTGCTGTTTTCATATTTCAAGTTGTTCTTTGTTCATTATAAAGAAACACAGGGGATTAAGGATTGTTCTGTCAGCACTCGGGTAAAAGCATTTATAGGAAATAATAGACATTAAATCGGAGTTAATGGAAACAAAAAGCCTTGTAATATTGTTGTAACATGGAATATTTACAACTACCTTTGCCCTAAGGGTTTCTTAGCAAATAGAAAATGGACACAAAACTAAAAGGATGCCTGTTATCATTAATTTTGTTGGTGACTGTAACTGCTGTTCATGCACAAACACGTCTGGCAGAAGCAAATACTTCGGCTGGTACGGATTCTGTCATCGTCCCAGACTCTGTTCCTGCTAAGCGGAGTTTCTTCAAAAAATTTTTAGACTACTTCAACGATGCCAATAAAGAAAAGAAAAATAAGAAATTCGATTTTAGCATTATCGGCGGACCGCACTATTCCAGTGACACCAAGTTGGGACTGGGATTGGTTGCAGCAGGACTTTACCGCTCCGACCGGAACGATACGATCCTTCCGCCTTCCAATGTATCATTGTATGGAGATGTTTCCACAGTAGGCTTCTATCTATTGGGAGTACGCGGAACGCATCTTTTCCCGCATGATAAATACCGGTTGAATTATAACCTTTATTTCTATTCTTTCCCCAGTTTATATTGGGGAACCGGATATGATAACGGAACCAACAGTGCCAATGAAAGCGATTATGACCGTTTTCAGGCACAGATAAAAGCGGACTTTATGTTTCGGCTTGCACAAAATTTCTATATAGGACCTATGGCTGTATTCGATTATGTGTACGGGCATGATTTTGACAAGCCGGAGTTGTGGGGAGGCATGAGTACACGCACAACAAACCTCAGTTTGGGCCTGTCGCTACTTTATGATTCACGAGACTTCCTGACCAATGCATACAAGGGATACTACCTGAGAATAGACCAACGTTTCAGCCCTGCCTTTTTAGGGAATAAATATGCTTTCAGCAGTACGGAATTGGATACAAGGTATTATCATACCGTATGGAAAGGTGGTGTTTTGGCAGGACAGTTCCATACTCTGCTGAATTATGGGAATCCCCCTTGGGGGCTAATGGCAACTTTGGGCAGTTCGTATTCGATGCGCGGTTATTACGAAGGGCGTTATCGTGACAAATGTGCTATGGATGTTCAAATAGAACTTCGTCAGCATATTTGGAAACGAAATGGAGTAGCTGTGTGGGTGGGAGCGGGTACCATTTTCCCGAAGTTCTCCGAATTCGATGTGAAACATATTCTTCCCAATTATGGCTTCGGCTATCGCTGGGAGTTTAAGAAGAGAGTGAATGTACGTTTGGATTTAGGGTTTGGCAAGCACCAGACCGGATTTATATTTAACATCAATGAAGCTTTTTAGAAAAATCAACAAATGGTTTGAAAACCAAGAGAACTTGTTTTACTTGTTCCTGGCAGTTCTTATAGTACCCAATATTGTACTATGTTTTACAGAACCTATGCCTTTAGTAGCAAAGGTGTGTAATGTAGTATTGCCTTTCTCCATCTATTATATAGTAATGAGTGGGTCGAGGAATTGCGGAAAGACTTTTTGGATATTGTTTCCTTTTCTATTTTTCGGAGCATTCCAGATTGTGTTGTTGTACCTCTTCGGGCAGTCCATTATTGCGGTAGATATGTTTCTTAATCTGGTAACGACCAACTCCAGCGAAGCCTTGGAATTACTGGATAATCTGATTCCCGCCATTGTCATTGTAGTGTTGCTGTATATTCCGGCATTATTTTTAGCTGCGGTGTCTGTCGCCAAAAAACGAAAACTGCCGGAAACATTCATTCACAGGGAACGCAGGCGTGCCCGTATTGTAATGATTCTCGGCGTCCTGTCATTAGGAACTGCCTATCTGTTCGATTCCCGTTATGAATTGAAATCGGATTTATATCCGGCAAATGTATGCTATAATATTGCACTTGCCTTTCAGCGTACTGCACAGACACAAAACTATGCGAAAACCTCGAAAGACTTTACTTTTCAAGCAAAAGCCACTCATCCGGAAGAGAATAGGGAAGTCTATGTCATGGTAATCGGAGAAACATCCCGTGCCGCGAACTGGTCAATCTATGGTTATAATCGTGATACGAACCCGAAGCTATCCAAAGTAGAAGGGCTGACTGCATTCTGCCATACACTGACAGAATCCAATACTACGCACAAGAGCGTGCCGATGCTGATGTCTTCGATTTCGGCACATAATTTCAATTCTATCTACCGGCAAAAAGGAGTTATCACGGCATTCAAGGAGGCGGGGTATAAGACGGCTTTCTTCTCCAATCAACGTTACAATCATTCATTTATCGACTTTTTTGGGAAAGAAGCTGATACATACGACTTTATAAAAGAGAATACAGGAAGAAGCGCCGATTATAACCCTTCTGATGATGAACTTTTAGAACTGGTAGCTGCCGAATTGGCGAAAAATGCTTCCAAGCAATTTATCGTTCTTCACACCTATGGCTCGCATTTCAATTATCGTGAACGCTACCCTTCGGGTAATGCTTTCTTCCTGCCTGATTTTCCGGTGGATGCCGAAGTGAAATATAAGGATAATTTGGTGAATGCCTATGATAACTCCATCCGTTATACAGACGATTTTCTGTCGCGCCTCATTCGGATGCTGCAAGAACAGAACGTGAATGCGGCAATGCTCTACACTTCAGATCATGGAGAAGACATTTTCGATGATAATCGTCATCTTTTTCTGCACGCATCACCGGTTCCGTCGTACTATCAGATACATGTGCCTTTCTTAGTATGGATGTCTGATAGTTACCGGCGGAATTACCCGGCTCTGTTGACAAATGCCGAAGCCAATAAGCAAAAGAATATATCATCCAGCGCTTCGTTCTTTCAGACCATGCTGGAGTTGGGAGGAGTAGAGACACCGTATCGGAACGATTCATTATCCGTTACAAATGCTTTGTATACCGAAAAGCCCGGAGTGTACCTTAACGATCATAATGAAGCCCGTCCTCTGGATGATATAGGAATGAGAGAAGAGGATTTTGATATGCTGCAAAAGAAAGGCATATCATATAAATAAAATGAATATGCCTATTACTTAAAAACAACTAAAATTCGTATTGATACATCACTTTTGTTTATATGATTACCAATCATTGCCTGCGTGGCTTTTTCCAATTAATGCTTCAATTCTCTGCTTATAGGTATTAGCCCCCTCCGCAATATTTTTTCCTGCATCAGCCGTCCCCATACCATACGCCACTACAGGAGTTTGCCAGACCATTCCGGCATGTATGGCGCTTCCCTGATAAGGTCTTAATAATTCATCTATCGTAAAATTGTTTCTTCCGCCACTGCGATAGGCGCTATATTCAGAGCCGGTAGTGACTGCCACCATAAAAGCCTTGCCGGCCACTGCCGGAGTCTTGGCCAGATAAGTAAATACTTCATCTTGCCACTTCTTCAACAAGGAAGGGGCTGACATCCAATATAATGGAAATTGGAACACCAAAGTAGACGCTTGGGATATAATCTTGCTCCATGAGTCCACATTAAAAGCATCCTCAGAACGCATCTCGTACAGATTGTATATTGCCACTTCTTCCAACTCTTTAATGGCATCCATCAATGCTTTGTTGGCTTGAGAACTCTTAATGTCGGGGTGTGCCAATAAAACCACGACTTGTTTTGCACCTTTATCCATAGTATGTTTTTATAATTTAGAAATATCTGCTGAATAGTTACAAAGATAAAAAAATATGAATATATAACAAAAAAGGAACAACTATTGTTGTTCCTTTTTTAAGTACACCCTCAGGGATTCGAACCCTGGACCCACTGATTAAGAGTCAGTTGCTCTACCAACTGAGCTAAGAGTGCATTACTTATTTCTTGTTTGCGGGTGCAAAGGTAGTCCTTTTATTTTATTCCGCAAACAATTCTCGGACTTTTTTCGATGAAATGGGTATCTTTTTATTCAAACTCATACAGTTCGGAAGGAGTGGTTCTCTTTAAAGCACAGAGCTGCACATCTTTACCTACAATAATACCTTGCTCCCTTAATTTCCATTCAACGGTTTTATAAGCCAGTTCCGGATGATTATTGTCTTTGCTTAAATGGCAGAGCCAGATATATTGCAAATGCTCAGTGATATTCTCGGCAAGAAATTCTGCGGTGGCAATGTTGCTCATATGTCCGGTACGGCTGGTTATGCGTTCCTTTAAATATTGGGGATAAGTACCCATACGCAACATTTCGTCATCGTAATTGGCCTCCAATATCAAATAATTGGCTTTACAGATATATTGCGCCGCAGTAGGAGTTATTTCTCCAAGGTCGGTGAGAAAAGAGAATACCTTGCCGTCTATCTCAATGCAATAACCTACATTGTCTGTACCGTCATGGGGGACTTCAAAAGATTCGATATGGAAATCTTCCAGCTGCATAGGCTGTTGTTTTTCCAAATAACGAACGGATGAATGCAACTTTTCTGTCATGCAGTAGCTCTTGTTTATTCCTTCGTGAATACGTGCGGTTGTATAGATTGGAATATTCAGCTTTTCACCCAGTCCGCCTACCGCTTTGATATGATCGGCATGATCATGGGTAACAAACACTGCACGTATCATTTCCATATTGATGCCAGCCTCTTTCAATCCTTTTTTTATGGTACGGACAGCGATACCGGCATCAATGAGTATTCCGTATTTTTCTGTGCCTATATAGTAACAATTGCCACTGCTACCACTTGCAAGGCTTATAAATCTTACTTTCATTTTAATCTTCTTAATTACAAAAAAGCCGTCACTTTTTGAAAAAGTGACGGCAAATATACGCAAAATATGCAAAATATAAAAGATTATACTTTCTTCTTTTTGTCGATGAATTCGGTGGTTTTTGCAAAAATCAACAGAGCTATGGCAGCCACCAACCCTATTCCCGCAAAATAATACCAGATGTAATGTGCGTTCACACTGGCAGCTTCCCAAGCTTCCCGGCTTGCAAACAAAGCCGGATCGGGACAATATTTAGTCAACAATACACCGGCTATGCCAAACCCGAAAATAGAAGACAGGAAAGAATGGAGATGACTGAATCCAAGATACATACCTTCTTCTCCTTCGGGAGCCTGCAAAGAGAAGTATTCCAGATAGCGTGGAGAAATAAAACATTCTGCCAAAGCCTGTACCACAATACCGAGTATCATCATCAATGTGATATTGCTCATTCCCGCAATGACATCATTGCCCAACAGATTTCCGCATGCCATCAGTAATGCGGATACCGGAATCAGAAACATACCGATGTTCATGGATGTAATAGCGGTACGCTTTGCCATCCATCTGGTAATGAAACTTACACAGCAGACCACAACAAATGGATTCACATTGGCTATCCATCCCGGTTTGGCTGTTTCTCCTGCCATACGGATAACGTACTTAGGCATTGTGGCATACAGTTGTTGCTGTACCATCCAGAATCCGGTTACAATAAGAATCAAAATCAACAAGCGCCAGTTTGTAATGATACGCAGGAAACCTTGCCCTATTTCGCGCATACTTTTACCTTCACCTGCCGTATGCGCCGACTTGTATAGAAGAATAACTGACAGCAATGCAAGAATAGTCATTGCTGCGGAGAAGAAATTAATATAGATATAAGCCTGTTCACCGATAGCGTTGCGCAAAGGGTCGATAATGGTCTTTCCGGTAAAAGCACCGAAATTCACCATCATATAAAAGATAGAATAACCGCGGGCACGGGTTGCTTCAGTCGTTTCTTTCGCAACCGATGCAGATATGATAGACTTGATGAATGAACCGCCAAGCATAATGACAAACAATACAGGAACAATCATCCAACGTTCGTTACTGTCGGCCAACCCTGAAAAGCGTGTTACTTCGCCGTATTCCACCAATCCGGCAGCCTCCAGCAAGGTAGGCAGCACTCCCAAGCCCAAGTAGCCTGCTGACAACAGAGAGAAGGCGATAATCATTGATTTGCGGAAGCCTATCTTATCGGCATAAGCTCCGGTGAAAATGGGAAGCAGATAAAGACCGCCTGAGAACAGACCGGAAATCATACTCGCTTCAAAGTCGTTGAAACCTAAGATATTGGAAAGATAAATGGTAAGAACTATAAATACGGCATAATATGCCATGCGTTCAAAAAGTTCTACTGTGTTGCTTACCCAAAAGGCTTTACTAAAACCTTTGGCATGAGTTTGGGGTGATTGAGTCATCCTTTACTAATTAATTATTATGTTTTAATTGTTTATATTTGCGGCAAAGATAGGCAATAACAATAAAACAGGCAACGTATGAAAGACAAAATAGAAGTCGTGGCATTCGATGCGGACGATACTCTTTGGGAAAACGAGCTTTATTTTCAAGAGTTTGAGCACAAGTTCTGTAATCTGCTAAAAACATATCAGCCCTCGGAAGCAGTCTCACAAGAACTGTTTGAAACGGAAATGAAAAACCTGCATATGTATGGATACGGCTTGAAAAGTATGATGCTCAGCATGATTGAAACCGTATGCCGAATCACCGATGGACAAAAAAACATACATTGTGTAGAAGAAATCATCAAACAGGGGCAGGAACTTTTGCAAAGACCTGTGACGCTTTTGGATGGAGTGGAAGACGTGTTGCTCCAATTGCAAGGAAGATACAAACTGATATTGGCAACCAAAGGAGATTTGTTCGACCAAAGAAGAAAGGTTATGGGGTCGGGACTGATGAAATATTTCTGCCATATTGAAATAATGAGCGACAAGAAGAAGTCCGATTACCAAAAACTCCTTGACACGATGAAATGCCGCCCACAGAAATTCTTGATGCTGGGAAATTCCATAAAATCGGATATACTGCCGGTACTGGAGTTGGGAGGGTATGCCGCCCACATACCTCATCATATCACTTGGCAGCATGAGGCCCATGAAGGAGACATTACAAATCCCAACTTTATCCAATTAAAGAACATCAAAGACATAGCAGAATATCTCTTATAAGGTATCTGTCACTCAGAGCGTATAAGCCTGATTTTAGCAGTATGAATGAAAAGCCCTTCCATACTTGATACTTTACTGCAAGCATGGAAGGGCTGATTTAGAATATCTCTTCCTTGTCTTAGAACTGGAAGAACTTCTTAGCGTTGTAATAACTGATATCTTCAATCATCTGATTAACGCGTTCCATTTCAGAAACAGGAATTTCACCGTTTTCTACATCACGACCTACGAGATTACACAACGTACGACGGAAATATTCGTGGCGCGGATAGGACAGGAAGGAACGTGAATCTGTCAGCATACCGACAAAACGGCTCAGCAAACCAAGTACGGAAAGGGCATTCATCTGTTTCTCCATACCGTCTTTCTGGTCGAGGAACCACCAGCCGGAACCGAACTGAATCTTGCCGGCAATCGTACCGTCCTGGAAGTTACCCAGCATAGTAGCGATTACTTCATTGGCGCACGGATTCAGGTTGTACAGAATAGTCTTGGTCAGTTTGCCTTCCGAATTCAGTCGGTCGAGGAATTTAGCCATTGCTTTGGCTGTAGTAAACTCGCCGATAGAATCGAAGCCGGTGTCAGGACCGAGCAACTTGAACATCTTGCTATTATTGTTACGGATAGCTCCATAATGGAATTGCTGTGTCCAACCTTTTTCCCAATCCATTTCACCGAACGCAACCAGCATAGCCGACTTGAACTTCAGGATTTCTTCCTTAGTCAGCTCTGCACCGCCGTACACCTTATTAAAGATTGCTTTGATTTCCGCATCCGTATAGTCTTCCGCATAGAACTCTTCGATACCGTGGTCGGACAGCTTACATCCCTGAGCGGCAAAGAAGTCGTGACGTTTACGCAAAGCTGTAATCATATCATCGAAAGTAGAGATGGTTACACCGCTTACTTCCGCCAACTTCTCTACATATGCGCGAAAATCTGCAGGAACTTCCACCGCCATAGCCTTGTCGGGACGCCAAGTAGGCAACATCTTAACTTCAAAACCGCTTTCACGGGTCTTGATGTGATATTCCAGTGAGTCAACAGGATCGTCCGTAGTGCAGACCGCTTCTACATGATAACGGCGCATCATACCGCGAGCCGAATATTCCGGCTGTTTCAGCTTCTCGTTACATTCGTCGTAGATTTCACGTGCAGTTTTAGGATTCAAAATCTTATCAATACCGAATGCTGTCTTCAACTCCAAATGCGTCCAGTGATACAAAGGATTACGGAAAGTATAGGGTACGGTCTCCGCCCATTTTTCAAACTTTTCCCAATCGGTGGTGTCCTTACCGGTGCAGAAACGCTCGTCCACACCATTGGTACGCATAGCACGCCATTTGTAGTGGTCGCCACCCAACCAGATTTCCGTCAGTGATTTGAACCGGTAATCGTCTGCTACCATTTGTGGAATTAAGTGACAGTGATAATCGATAATCGGCATTTTAGCCGCATGTTCGTGGTACAACTTCTGTGCGGTTTCTGTCTGCAACAGGAAGTTTTCGTCCATAAAGTTTTTCATCTTCTTGTGTTTTAAGTATCTAAAAAAATTACTTTCCTATTATTACACCTATATAGTATTGATTGTAAAGCTAATAGGCTTGATAAGGCTTTTTACTTTTATTAACCGTTATCGAACACAAAAGTAGAAATTTTACTTGGAGAAACAAAATAATTCGTATCTTTGCGGCAAATAATTTATAATATTTAAGTTTTGAACGTAGGACCTTTAAACGCCTTAGGGTAGGGAGAATATGGAAAACAAGAATTATACGATAAAAGACATTGCACGCATGGCGGGTGTATCTGCCGGAACTGTAGACCGCGTGCTCCATAACCGGGGCGATGTATCCCGCGCGAGTAGAGAAAAGGTCCAGAAGGTTCTTGATGAAATAGATTATCATCCTAACATGTTTGCCATAGGACTGGCTGCCAAAAAGCGTTATCATATAGTTTGCATTATACCTTATTATATAGAGCATGATTATTGGCACTCCGTAGCGCAAGGCATAGACCGTGCCGCACAGGAATTGCGTCCGTTCAACGTCGGGATAGATTACCTGTATTACAACCATGCGGATAAAACTTCTTATGAAAAAGCATGTGCACAGCTTCAAACCGAGCCTGTTGACGCGGTGTTGATTGCTCCGAACTTTCAGGACGACACTTTGAAACTGACATCCTATCTGGAAAACAAAAAGATTCCTTATGCCTTCATCGACTTCAACATGGAAGAAACCCATGCATTATGCTATATCGGTCAGAATTCAAAAATCAGCGGATATATTGCTGCCAAAATATTGATGCGTCGTTATCAAGAAGGGCAAGAAATCGTACTTTTCCTGAATAATCAAAAGAACAGTCCGGCTGAGGTGCAAATGCAACGCCGTCTGGAGGGTTTTATGCAATATCTTGCAACCGAGCACGATAATCTGACTATACACGATATCATTCTTCACAAGGAAAATAATAACTCCAATGAGGAATTATTAGACACTTTCTTTGCAGAACATCCCAAAGCGGTCTTAGGAGCCGTATTCAACTCCCGCGTATATCAGGTAGCAAGCTATCTGCAAAAGAAGAAACAAAAAATGAATGCGCTGGTAGGTTATGACTTACTTCAAAAGAATGTGGAATATTTGAAAAGCGGCGAAGTAAATTACCTTATCGGGCAGCGACCGGGACTGCAAGGTTATTGCGGTGTCAAGGCATTATGCAATCACATCGTGTTCAAGAAGCCGGTTACGGCTGTAAAGTATATGCCTATTGACATCCTTATGAAAGAGAACATAGACTTTTACTTTGAGTTTGAATAGTCCCCAAACACCATAAATTATAAATCATAATCCATAACTTATTATTAAAATCATTTTTAAGATGAAAGCATTAAACAAACAGACGGCTCCCAAGTCCGTTGCTCCCGAGCGAATCATTCAATTCGGTGAAGGTAACTTCCTTCGTGCATTTGTAGACTGGATTGTTTACAACATGAATCAGAAGACCGACTTCAACAGCAGTGTTGTAGTGGTTCAGCCCATAGAAAGAGGTATGGCAGAATGGCTGAATGGTCAGGATTGTCTCTACCACGTCAATCTGCAAGGCCGCCTGAACGGTGAAGCTGTCAATAGTCTGACGCGTATCGACTGCATCAGCCGCGCATTGAATCCATACTCTCAGAATGCAGCCTTCATGGCGCTTGCCGACCAGCCCGAAATACGTTTCGTAATATCCAATACAACGGAAGCCGGCATCGCCTTCGACCCGAATTGCAAGTTCAGCGACGCTCCCGCATCTTCCTATCCGGGCAAGCTGACCCAATTATTATATCGTCGTTTCAAGACTTTCAAGGGCGACAAGAACAAAGGTCTTATCATCATGCCTTGCGAATTAATCTTCCTGAACGGACACCATTTGAAAGAATGTATCTACCAATACATCGAACTGTGGAAAGACGACTTCGGTGCAGATTATGAGAAGTTCAAGACTTGGTTTACAAAGTATTGTTATGTATGCGCCACTTTGGTAGACCGCATCGTTCCGGGCTTCCCGCGTAAGGAGATTGCGCAGATTCAGAAGAAAATCTGTTATGCCGACAACTTGGTTGTACAGGCCGAAATCTTCCATCTGTGGGTTATCGAAGCTGCCGAGAACCTCTCTCTCCGCCAGTTGGCAGAAGAATTCCCTGCAAACAAGGCAGGACTGAATGTGCTCTTTGTGAAGTCTGAGGCTCCGTACCACGAAAGAAAGGTTACCCTGCTGAACGGTCCTCACACCGTACTTTCTCCGGTGGCTTACCTTAGCGGCGTAAACATCGTACGCGACGCTTGCAACCACCCTGTTATAGGCAAGTATGTCCGCAAAGTACAGTTTGACGAATTGATGCAGACACTGAACCTGCCTATCGAAGAACTGAAGAAGTTCGCAGCCGATGTATTGGAACGCTTTGACAACCCCTACGTAGAGCATCAGGTGACCAGCATCATGCTGAACTCCTTCCCGAAATATCAAACCCGCGACCTGCCGGGCTTAAAGACTTACTTGGAACGCAAAGGCGAACTTCCGAAGGGACTGGTGCTTGGCCTTGCCGCCATCATCACCTATTATAAGGGTGGTGTGCGTGCCGACGGTGCGGAAATCACTCCGAACGACGCTCCCGAAATCATGCAACTGCTGAAAGACCTTTGGGCAACAGGCGACACCCGCAAGGTAGCGGAAGGCGTATTGGCTGCCAAAGACCTTATCTGGGGCGAGCACGGAGATTTGAATACCATTCCGGGCTTGACGGATATGGTTACCGGCTTCTTGAACTCCATTCAGGAAAAGGGTATGCTGGAAACGGTAAAAGGCATTCTCTAAACAAGGACCGATATTATGAAAAGAAACAGGGTAAGACTGCGGTTTTACCCTGTTTTTTTATGCCTGCCACACTGAATATAACAGTACCTATGTGATGCCTAACCGATATTTTTCATGTACCTTTACCGGACAATACATATTCATTAAAATCCGAACAAAAGAATGGAAAGCAACACCGACTTCAACAAACAAGTAGCCCAATACACATTGTGTTTCAACGACCAATGCCCAAAAGCCGAAAACTGCCTGCGACACAGTATGACACAATACAATACAGCGGAAAACATCCGACTGTCCGTTATCAATCCCCTCTGTTATCCGGAAGCGGGAAAAGAGTGCCCGCATTTTCGTACAAACAAGAAAATACGAGTGGCATGGGGCTTCAAGAATCTTTATGATGATATGCCCGCACGTATTGCCCGCGCTGTCCATCTCAATCTGGAAGCCATTTTCAGCCATTCTCCCTATTACCGGTACCGTAATCAGAAGTTGGGACTCACCCCGAAGCAGCAGGAGTGCATCCGCCAAGTATGCAGGAAGCATGGTTGGAAAGAGGAAGTTGTTTTCGACCGATACACCGAAGAATACGACTGGTAGGCATTCCCGCCGGAATCCCCCTACGGAACCGTCGATTTTCTCCCGTATGATAGTTCAATTTCCGTCGGTTGGTACAAGGAATACCAACCGATGGTACGTCTTGTACCTTACTATGGTACACGTCGTACCACAGTAAGGTACAGACCGTACCACGCTGAGGTACGGGACGTACCAAAGGAGGAAACTTTTTGGTACATACATATATCTGATAAACAGCAAGGTACACAATGCGATTTGCGAACATATTTTTCCTATATTTGTTCCCTATATCAGCAGAACAACCCAAAATAGAAATATGAAATACGGAGTAAACAGAAAAGTATTGCTTGTCACCGCCGGAGTCGTATGGATTGCCGCCGGAGCCAATATCCTTAGGATAGGGATAGTAACGTGGCTGACGGATTCACAATATTGGTTGTTCAAGATAGGCGAGGCCACGGTTGTGTTTCTTCTGTTCTTTTTGCTGGTATTCAAGAAGCTCTATTACAAACATACCAAACGTATCGAACAAAAAAAGAAAGAGAAGAACTGTCCTTTCTCTTTCTTTGATGTAAAAGGTTGGATTGTAATGGTCTTTATGATAACGTTCGGCATTACGATGCGCTCGTTCCATTGGTTGCCGGACGCATTTATTTCGGTCTTTTATACCGGGCTTTCACTTGCACTTATCTTTACCGGAGTATTGTTTATACGCTATTGGTGGGTAAACCGAGAAGGCAACTTATTTACTCTGCCGTCCGAAGAATAAAGGTAGTGGCGCCGATAGTCACAATAGCCCCGTCCTCAATGCGGACGCGGTCTTTATCTCCCAAAATCTCATTATTCAGAAAAGTACCTGTCAGGCTCGGGGCATCACGCAACGTGTAAATAAATTTGCCTTGCTTATTACGCTTTACATTAATCACACAATGATTGCGGTCCATGCTCATATCCGAAGTTTCTATCGGAACATTGATAACAGTCCCTACACAACGACGGCCAATCTTATTATCTCCCTCTTGCAAGGGCAGTACTTGCTTAAAGCCAAAAACGTTCTCAATGACTGTAATACTACCGAAAGCCTCTTTATATTCAGTCTCATCCGGATTCTCTTCTTTCTGCGGAGCTTTCATTTTCGTTTTGCCCAAACGTATGCTGAATTGCTTCTTGCAGTTCTCGCATACAAACACCAAGGACTGACCTTCGGTGTATTTTGTTTCATCAAAAGTCAGATAGTTCTCACATTTGGGGCAGCGGATACGTTTCATTGGATAGATTGGATAGTTGATTATTAATAGTTCATCACGGAGAAAAGTTATCTTTTCAGCACCCAGGCATTCTGAAATGCTTCATCCTGACGAATCTTATTTAAAGCGCGATAGGCTTCTTTCTCTGTGGCGCATGACTGAATGCTGACACGCATCTTGCCGTCACCGATAATTGCTTTAGCACCTGTATGTCCTTTGACGACCAGCTGTTGTGCCATGGCATTGGCATCTTTTTCGGTGCCTACGCTGGCTATGATGATGTGGTAAGGCGTCCTTGCGGGCTGAGCGGCAGGAATAGCGGTTGCAGTCTCTGTATCAGGCTGAATAGGAGCGACCGGCTGCCGGCTAACCTTTATCTCTTTTACGGCAACAGGAACTGTGACTTTCTTGCTTGCGGACTGCGGCAAGTTAGTCCGGGCGGCTTCTACCTTCTTGTCTCCGGCTTTGGGATGGACAACAATCGGAGTTATAACCAGCGATTGTTTTTCTATCTGCTCGAATAACTCGCCGGGGAGCAACTGCGCATAGTTGGCTTTCACCACTTCCGTATTCTCTATGGGCGTGGAAAGGAAGAAGAACAGAGCCACAATGGCAATCATGGCAACTGCATTCGTCAGATAAGAGGGATTGATACGAATCTCGTACTTACGCTTCTTTTCTTCCCTGACAACCGGTACGAAAGGAATAACCTTGTCCTCATAAGGCTTGCTTATGGCAGCCAGTTCCTGCATCTCAAAACTATCGAGACCATATAAGTAAGGAGTAGTAATCTTATTATCGTATGGAACAAAATCATATGTATCATGAATGGAATAGCGTAACTCGCCGACATTCGGCAAGTCTACCTTCCCGTCTTCGTGGAGCAGAGCCAGTAACTCTTCCACCGATTTGTCCACAATCTTGGTAGCATCGGAAAAGTCCGTACCGTACACAGCCATATAGGATTGCACCAGCAGCCCGTCATTCATCTTCAACTGCGGATTGAAACCGATGATACGGGTAGGGGGTAAAAATGTATTTTCCTCCACAGCTCTCATTGCCGGAGTATAGTGAGCAACAAATCCTCCCAAGTCCGGAACAATGACACAATCATTCTCCAATAACAATACTTCTATATGTTGTGCTAATTCAATCATGCTACAAAAGTAGCGGTTTTATCGGAGATACACCACTTTCGCCGCGTTTTTCTTATTAACAACTTATAAACACAGCAAACTTTGGAAACTCCTTTATCGGCTATGGCTGATATATTAGATTTTTTTCCTACTTTTGCAGCGTTTTCTACGTCTCCTTTAATTAAGACTATAAACTATATTATATATTTTGAAATGAACACGGATTACTGTCAGCACTTAACCAGATATAGACTATCCACTATCATGCGTATCCCTATCTGTTTATTGGCTTTTATTTTTATAGGAAGCAACATGGCAACCGCACAGGTTTCTCCTTTCGTTGAATACGGAGCCACCGTACATACAGGAGATTACACTCCTCTGTGGCAAGTGAGCAACCAGCAAGGGCTCGGCTCCATTTATGACAATACTTATGTACGGGGCGGAGTAGGCTACAAGCACCAGCTGGGCAAGTGGAAATTTGAGGAAAAGCTGGATATGGTAGCAGCTGTCGGGATGAATTTTAAAGGCGATAAGGATATATTCATCCAACAGGCATATATAGATGTACGCTACAAATGGTTGGGACTTTTTGCCGGAAGTCGTGAGAAAGGCGCTCCATTGCTGAACAATGCTTTAAGCAGTGGCGACATGACATGGTCGGGCAATGCAAGACCCATTCCCCAAATAATGGCAGGCATCCCCGAATACCTTTACATACTTCCGCGCCTTGCCATAAAAGGCGAAATCTCTTACGGCTGGTTCACTGACAATAAGTATCAGGAACGTAAAGTAGGGGCGGGATATTGGTATACGAAAGACATCAAATATCATCACAAAGAAGGATTTATCCGTGTGGGAGTACCTAACGGAAAGTGGCAGTTTGACATCGGCATGACGCTTGATACGCAATTTGGCGGACATATGATGAATGCAGACGGCAGCAGCACCGATTTAGGAAACACACTGAAAGATTATTTCAGAGTATTTATTCCGGGTTCCGCCGGTGAGGACAAACCCGGCAATGACAGTCAGTTCTATCAAGGCAACTTCTTGGGCAGCGAACAAATAAGACTGACTCACCGTGCCGACAAATTCTCAATCAGCGCATATTTGTGCAACCACTTTGACGACTTCTCTGCTATGGGTAAGCAAAACGGCTGGGATGGTCTGTGGGGAATTGAAATGAGTTTCAATAATTTCAAGCCTATCAATGCAGTGGTCTTTGAATATTTGCAGACTACCAACATGAGTGGTCCGCTGCATGGCCTGCACGAACCCGAGGAAGGTCCTGTGCACAAAACAGGAGGAAGCGACAATTATTACAATAACGGCCTTTATCCGGGCTGGGCACATTGGGGTATGATGATAGCCAATCCTTTGATTGCCTCACCTATTTATAATGAGGACGGATATATGGCTTTCAAATATAACCGTGTAAAAGCGTTGCACATCGGCTGGAGCGGACAGATAAGTCCGGAATGGAGCTATATTGCCAAGATGAGCCATAACAGGACGTGGGGAGCTCCGGGTGCTCCTACACTGGATATTTTGGAGAACTTTTCAGCATACGCCTCGTTCTCTTATTCTCCCGAAAGATGGAAAGGCTGGAACTTTAACGCATCTCTCGCCTTGGATATGGGAGAGATATATGGAGATAATTTTGGTTTTCAATTAAAGATACATAAATCATTCTAAAGCAATGAACTACATACAAACAGAAATTGACGGTGTATGGGTTATTGAACCGAAAGTGTTCAATGACGCACGCGGCTACTTTATGGAAGCGTTTAAGGAAGAAGAATTCCGTACCCATATCGGTGATGTACACTTTGTACAGGACAACGAATCAAAATCTTCTTTCGGTGTATTGCGCGGGTTGCATTATCAGAAAGGTGAGTACAGCCAGGCTAAATTAGTACGTGTCATTAAAGGTAAGGTATTGGACGTTGCGGTTGATTTACGCAAATCTTCTCCTACATTCGGCAAATATGTCAGTGTGGAATTGAGCGAAGACAACAAACGGCAATTCTTCATACCCCGTGGCTTTGCCCACGGTTTCTTGGTATTGAGCGAAGAGGCTATCTTTACCTATAAAGTAGATAACGGCTATGCCCCGCAAGCGGAAGCGTCTGTTCGTTTCAATGACGAAACCGTAGGCATTGATTGGCCGGTTGCTGAATCGCAGCTCTTATTGTCGGAGAAAGACGGTCATGCCGTATCGTTCAAAGATGCGGAATATTTTGAATAAGATATGAAAATAGCCATTGTCGGTACAGGGTATGTCGGTTTAGTAACCGGTACTTGTTTTGCGGAAATCGGTGTCAATGTAATTTGCGTTGATACAAACAGCGAAAAAATAGAAGCGTTGAAACAGGGAATTATTCCAATCTATGAAAACGGACTGGAAGAAATGGTAAACCGAAACGCAAAAGCAGGACGTCTGCAATTCACCACTTCTTTGGAAAGTTGCTTGAATGAGGTAGATGTCATATTTAGCGCTGTGGGAACTCCACCCGATGAAGATGGCAGCGCCGATTTGAGTTATGTACTTGAAGTGGCACGTACCATTGGGCGCAATATGGAAAAATATGTACTGGTAGTAACCAAGAGTACCGTTCCGGTGGGAACCGCCAGGAAAGTACGTGCAACTATTCAGGAAGAACTGGATAAGCGGGGAGTGCAAATGGAGTTCGATGTTGCATCCAATCCCGAATTTTTGAAAGAGGGCAATGCTGTGGCAGACTTCATGAGTCCCGACCGAGTTGTAGTAGGAGTTGAATCCGAACGTGCAAAGAAGCTAATGAGCAAACTCTACAAACCGTTCTTGCTGAACAACTTCCGTGTTATCTTCATGGATATTCCTTCCGCCGAAATGACAAAATACGCGGCTAACTCCATGCTCGCCACCCGTATCAGCTTCATGAACGATATTGCCAATCTGTGCGAATTGGTAGGGGCTGACGTCAATATGGTGCGCAGCGGTATCGGTTCCGATACGCGTATCGGTCGCAAATTCCTTTATCCGGGCATTGGATATGGCGGTTCATGCTTTCCAAAAGATGTAAAGGCATTAATCAAGACTGCCGAACAGAGTGGCTATCAGATGCGCGTACTCCAAGCAGTAGAGGAAGTGAATGAGAAACAGAAAAGTATATTGTTCGAAAAGCTGCAACGGCACTTCAATGGCGACTTGAACGATAAGACGATTGCCTTATGGGGATTGGCGTTCAAACCGGAAACTGACGATATGCGCGAAGCACCTTCCTTAATTCTGATAAATAAGTTGTTGAATGCAGGCTGTAAAGTACGTGCGTACGATCCGGCTGCCATGACGGAATGCCGCCGCAGAATAGGTGACAGTGTTTACTATGCTACTGATATGTACGATGCTGCACTGGATGCAGATGCTTTGATGCTGGTAACGGAATGGAAAGAATTTCGCTTGCCGTCATGGGCTGTCATCAAAAAGACAATGAAAACCCCGGTGTTGCTGGATGGTCGTAATATCTACGAAAAGAAAGAAATAGAAGAACTTGGATTTACCTATCGCTGTATCGGTAAATAAAGGAGGAAGATAGACATGAAAAGACTCGTAATAGAGTTATGTTGCGTCATAGCGTTGGCTGCATGTGGTAATAGTAAGGAACAAAAAATGGCAGAAGAGGACTCTACGGCCAAAGCCATGCTTCAAGGAGTTTGGATAGATGACGAAACCGAACTGCCTCTGATGCGGATAGAAGGAGACACCATATACTATGCCGACCCTCAAAATATCCCCGTATCATTTAAGATTATACGCGATACTATATATGTGTATGGCAGTAATACCATAGCCTACAAAATCGACAGGCAGAGTGAATACAGTTTCTGGTTCCACTCATTGGCAGATGAGATTGTGAAACTACATAAATCTGAAAACCTTGAGGACATACTTGCTTTTGATAATAAGGAAGTGGAAGTAATACCCACTACGGAAGTTGTGAAGAAGGATAGTGTAGTGACGTATAAAGGTACACGTTATCGGGGATATGTATACATCAACCCCTCAAAGATGAAAGTTATCCGTTCATCTTACTCAGAGGGGGGAATTAGTGTGGATAA
Source organism: Bacteroides sp. AM10-21B (assembly GCF_003472565.1). NCBI lineage: Bacteria > Pseudomonadati > Bacteroidota > Bacteroidia > Bacteroidales > Bacteroidaceae > Bacteroides > Bacteroides sp. AM10-21B. The sequence continues at coordinate 93,434 of NZ_QRME01000007.1, forward strand.
TGTTTACTATGACAATGTTATACATATCTGCGTATATGAGGGTAAGCGGATGTTGTACGGTAAAGACATTACCAAAAAGATGTTTGCCGATATCTTTCCTGAAGAGATTCTAACCCAAATGATTCTTGCCGATATGAATTTTATGGGAGTAAACAATAAGGGCTACCAATATCAGGCAACCTTACGCGTACCGGAAAGTTCTGTATATAGCCTGGCAAATATAACAATCGGATTCGATAACCGACTGAACATAAAAAAAGCGGAATAAATTCCGCTTTTTTTATTCTTGTTTCTTTGCTTGAGGAGTCCGTTTATCTTCTCTTCGTCTATTATCATTCCGATTGCCACTTTTACTGTTTCTGTTGTTTCCATTATTCCGGCGTCCGCTGCCTTTGTAATTATGCTTGCGTCCGTCGTTGAAACGCGGTTTGTATTCAGGAGCTTCTCCCAACTCCTCCGGCACAGGTATTTTATAGATTTCTTTTTCCAAGAAGTTCTCTATACTCTTGAAATTAGTCTGTTCCTTTTCATTGACAAAAGTAAGAGCGACGCCATCATTATTGGCACGTGCCGTACGTCCGATGCGATGCACATAATCTTCACTGTCATGTGGTACATCATAATTGATAACCAAACGAATATCATCGATATCAATACCGCGTGCCACAATATCGGTGGCTACCAGAATATTGATTCGTCCGGCTTTAAACTCATACATTACCTCCTCACGCTGCGCCTGTTCAAGATCCGAATGCATCTCTCCAACATTCAGATTCATCTGTTTTAGCGCTTTAGTAACCTCTTTTACTTTCAATTTGGAAGATGCAAAGATAATGACACGTTCGGGGGTCTGCTCTGAAAAAAGGTTACGGATAATACCCAGCTTTTGGTTCTCATAACATACATATGCAGCCTGTACTATCTTTTCGGCAGGTTTGGAAACTGCGAGCTTCACCTCTGCGGGATTATTTAGAATGCTCTTTGCCAACTGTTGTATCTTCGCCGGCATTGTAGCCGAGAACATAATGGTCTGATGTTCCTTAGGCAAAAATTTCACAATCTGCATAATGTCATCATAGAATCCCATGTCCAGCATACGGTCTGCTTCGTCCAGAATGAAGTAGGAGACACGTGAAAGGTCTACATATCCCAGACTGAGATGCGCTATCAGACGTCCCGGAGTGGCGATTACTACATCTGCGCCCAAAGTCAAACCTCTTTTCTGCTGCTCGAAGAGCACTCCGTCATTACCGCCGTATACAGCCACACTGCTCACCGGCATGAAATAGGAGAACCCCTCCATTTGCTGGTCTATCTGTTGCGCCAGTTCCCGTGTAGGGGCCATTACTATACAGTTGATGGAATCCTCGGGATGCCCGCCTTCAGAAAGTCTGTTTAATATGGGCAACAGATACGCGGCAGTTTTTCCGGTTCCGGTTTGTGCAACAGCTATCAAGTCCCGGCCTTCGAGTATAACTGGTATTGATTCTTCTTGTATGGGGGTGCACTCGTCAAAACGCATTGCATCCAGTGCTTCAAGCACGTTGTCGTTTAATTTTAGTTCAGAAAACTTCATGTATTTCTTTTATTTGTTACAAAGATAATGCAAACAGAAAGTAGAACAAAATAAAGCTCGCTTAAAAAATAAGCTCCTATGATAATTAATTATCGCAGAAGCTTATGAATTAATTTTATCGCGGAATATCTATATAAGAATCTTTGAATCCCAGAAAATAAAGCACTCCGTCCAAACCGATAGTATTAATGGACTGCTTGGCGTTCGCCACAACCTTAGGCTTGGCATGGAAAGCAATACCCAATCCAGCTATACCCAACATCGGTAAGTCATTTGCTCCGTCACCCACCGCAATGGTCTGTGCAATATCTACTTTCTCAACTTGTGCTATCAGGCGCAACAGCTCCGCTTTACGCTTGCCGTCCACTACATCACCGAGATAACGCCCGGTCAGTTTACCATTTTCTATTTCCAGTTCATTGGCATATACATAGTCTATACCGTATTTCTGTTGAAGATAATGCCCGAAATATGTGAAACCGCCTGAAAGAATGGCAATCTTGTAGCCATATTTTTTTAAGACATACATCAAGCGGTCAACACCTTCCGTAATAGGCAGTTTTTCAGCAATCTCTTGCATTACAGATTCATCCAAGCCTTTCAATAACGCCACCCGTTCGCGGAAACTCTCCGTAAAGTCTATTTCTCCCCGCATGGCACGTTCCGTAATAGCCTTAACCTGTTCTCCAACTCCCGCACGCAGTGCCAATTCATCAATAACCTCAGTCTCTATTAATGTAGAGTCCATATCAAAACAAATAAGGCGGCGCATACGGCGATACATATTGTCCAGCTGAAATGAGAAGTCCATTTCCAGTTCGCTTGCCAACTTCATCAGCTGCTCCTGCATGGCAATACGGTCTTTGGGAGTACCGCGCACAGAAAACTCAATACAAGCGCGTGTCTTTGTATCACACTCATCCAATGGAATACGCCCCGTAAGGCGCTTGATGGCATCAATATTCATACCTTGTTCTGCCAGAATACGGGTAACTGCGGAAATCTGACGGGCAGACAACTTACGTCCGAGCAAAGTAAGAATATAGCGGTTCTTGCCCTGCATGCTCACCCAGTTTTCATATTCTTTCGCTGTAATAGGATAGAAACGAATGGTCACACCTAAAGACGATGCCTTGAAAAGCAATTCTTTCATTATAAATCCGGAATGCTGTTCCTCTGTTTTACATAGAATGCCCAGTGACAAAGTATTATGAATGTCAGCCTGCCCGATGTCGAGAATGGTTGCATCATACTTGGCAAGAATTTCTGTAACCGACGCCGTCAGTCCCGGACGGTCTTCACCTGTTACGCGGATAAGAATAAGTTCTGTACTTAATGGTTGCATAAGAGTTGTCTATTAATAGAATAACAAGCTACAAAAGTAAGGAAAATTCTCGCCTTTTATGCTAAATAACATAAAAAAGTGCATTAAAAAAGTGAGAAATTTGCTTGTTTATTTGGAAGTTACTTTAAGAATTACTTACCTTTGCACCCGATTTCAGAATTAAAGGCTTTGAGTATCAATGAATTCCTCTCATTGCAAGGTCTGAGAAGATGACGTTCCGGGAAGAAATCACTGCCAGAAAGGACAGTCCCGGATAGTATTAACCAAAATCGTGTTACATGAAATATGTAAAATGGATTTTTGTTGTATTACTAATTGGTTCCTTGACTTCTTTTGTAGAAAAAGACAAACCGACCGGCGGTTTGAATGTGGGTGACATAGCCCCGGATTTTAAAATCCAATCTATGTCTGCCGAGCAATCGTTAGCTGAACTTTCAGACATGAAAGGCAAATATGTATTGCTTAGCTTTTGGGCAAGTTATGACGCGCACTCCCGGATGCAAAACGCAAGTTTGAGCAATGTGCTCCGTTCCGCTTCCCGCAATGAAAATGTGGAAATGGTTTCCGTCTCATTCGATGAGTATCAATCTATTTTTAAGGAAACCGTTCGTAAGGACCAAATAGTTACGCCCACTTGTTTCGTGGAAACTAAAGGCGAGTCCTCCGGCTTATTTAAAAAATATCGTTTAGGCCGCGGATTTACTAACTATTTATTAGATGAAAATGGTGTGATTATTGCCAAAAACATCTCTGCTGCAGAGCTTTCAGCTTACTTGAATTAAGCGCTTCAGTGCACATGGCAACGAAGGGATTAAAGAACCTGTAAGAAGAAAGTGGGGATTCTTCTGATAAACAGACGGTCTACCCGCCTGACAGAAAGAAGAACAAAACAAAAGAGGAAAATGAATACAACAAAAAAGCCGTCCCGCACTTGTGGAAACACAAGAGCGGGACGGCTTCTTATTTTTTATAATCTTTTATTTCAGCGGCATTTTTCCTGTTGTTTATTTCGGTGCTTTCTTATACAGATAGAATGCTATGACAGCATAAAGCAAGTTCGGTATCCATACCGCAATAAAAGGCGGCACATTACCATTCACCGCAAATGTAGAGGCTATCGTTTGAAACAGAATGTATGAGAAACTTAATCCCAGGCCTATACCCAAATGCAATCCCATACCGCCTTTTGTCTTTTTCGAAGAAAGTGATACACCAATCAGCGTCAGAATGAATGAAGCAAAAGACATGGCAATACGTTTATGGTATTCTATTTCAAACTCTTTGATGTTGGCAAAACCACGCTGCCGCTGCCTGTCTATGTACTCGCTCAGCTGAGGACTGGTAAGCATTTCCTGCTGGTTCTTCATGATGAGGAAATCGGCAGGCTCCATAAAAAGTACGGTGTCCATTTTCTCTCCTTTGACGATACTTTCACGCATACCGTCCATTTCACGAATCATATAGTCTTTCACTTTCCATTTATGCACTGCCGCCGTATCGTACGTAATACTGCGTGCGGTAAGATGAGACACCAGCTGCTTGTCCTTGAACTTATCAAGTGAAAAGCGATATCCCGTCTTGCTGTAATCCTCAAAACGCTCTATATAAGCAATTACTCCCGAATCTACTTCCAACTGAATATTACGGGCTGTGGTAGATTTACGTGGTTTATAGTATTTATCCTCAAAGTTAAGTCGCGTAACGCTGCCCTTAGGTATTACGTACGAGCCGAGACAGAAAGTCGTTACCGCAATAATAGCCGCCGACACCATATAAGGACGCAACATACGCTTAAAACTCATTCCCGTAGAAAACATTGCGATAATCTCCGAATTCTCTGCCAGTTTGGAAGTGAAGAAGATTACTGCAATAAATACGAACAGCGGACTGAACAGATTGGCAAAGTAGGGGATGAAGTTCATGTAGTAATCGAAAATAATAGCATTCCATGGTGCTTCATGAGACATAAAGCGGTCCATTTTTTCATTAAAGTCGAATACTACGGCAATAGAGATTATCAGGGCTATGGCAAACACATATGTTCCAAGGAACTTCTTGATGATGTACCAGTCCAGCCGCTTGAGGAATTTGTTTTTTCCAACAGGCAGTTTTATGTTTTTCAATATCTTCCAGCCAATCTTTCTCATAATCTTGTCGATACACGTTGTACCATCATCGGCTTCCATGTAGAGAAATCACCGGCGATAATATGCTTGCGAGCTTCACCGGCAAGCCAAAGGTAAAACGCCAAATTATGAATGGAAGCAATCTGCATGGCCAGCAACTCCTGTGCGTGGAACAGATGGCGCAGGTAGGCTTTACTATATAATGTATCTACATAAGACGCGCCATCGGTTTCAATAGGAGAGAAGTCGGTTTCCCATTTCTTGTTACGCATATTGATGATACCGTCTTTGGTGAACAGCATGCCGTTACGTCCATTGCGTGTAGGCATCACGCAATCGAACATATCAACTCCGCGCTCGATGCCTTCCAGTATATTTACAGGCGTACCTACACCCATCAGATAACGGGGTTTGTCTTTCGGAAGAATCTCATTCACCAACTCTATCATTTCGTACATCTTCTCCGTAGGTTCGCCCACAGCCAGACCGCCGATTGCATTGCCCTCGGCTCCTTTAGAAGCTATAAACTCTGCCGACCGTTTACGAAGGTCAGGATAGATACACCCCTGTACGATAGGGAAAAGTGCCTGATGATAACCGTACTTGGGTTCTGTTTCATTGAATCGCGTAATACAACGGTCCAGCCAACGGTGCGTCATTTCCATCGACTTCTTGGCATAGGCATATTCCGCATCGCCCGGAGTACATTCATCAAATGCCATCATGATGTCTGCTCCAATAGTACGTTCAATGTCCATTACCTTTTCCGGAGTGAAGATGTGCTTGCTTCCGTCAATATGCGAACGGAACTCTGCGCCTTCTTCGCGCAGTTTGCGAATACCTGCCAATGAAAAGACTTGGAAACCGCCGCTATCGGTCAGCATCGGACGATCAAAACCATTGAACTTATGCAACCCGCCGGCCTTCTCGATAACATCCAATCCCGGACGCAAATAAAGATGATAAGTATTTCCTAATATAATCTGCGCTTTTATATCTTCCTTCAATTCCGTTAAATGCACGCCTTTTACGGTTCCCAACGTACCTACCGGCATAAAGATAGGAGTCTCAATCTGCCCGTGGTCAGTGGTAATCAAACCTGCACGCGCATTCGTCTTACTGTCTGTATACTGTAACTCAAATGTCATTCTTCTTACTTTTCTATCTTTTCTTTTTTAACGGACAAGTCAATGGCATCAGCTACCTTTTCGTCAGTCAGCGCAATGGCAAACACTTCTTTTACGTCTTTCACATAGTGGAAAGTGAGTCCCTTCAAATAAAGTTCTTGTATCTCTTCAATATTCTTGCGGTTCTCGTCACTCAAGATAATCTCTTTGATTCCGGCACGTTTCGCGGCCAAAATCTTTTCTTTGATACCACCGACAGGAAGTACCTTTCCGCGAAGCGTAATTTCCCCTGTCATGGCAAGATTAGCTTTTACCTTTCGTTGTGTAAGTGCAGATGCCAGCGCAGTAGCCATGGTTATACCTGCCGACGGACCGTCTTTGGGGATAGCTCCTTCGGGAACATGAATATGAATATTCCAGTTATCAAAGATTTCTTCATCAAGATTCAGTAACGAAGCATGGGCCTTAATATATTCCAGCGCCAACATAGCCGACTCTTTCATTACATCGCCCAAGTTTCCTGTCAGCGTCAGGCGACCGCCCTTACCACGACTGAGACTGGTTTCAACAAAAAGTATTTCACCGCCGACGGCTGTCCATGCCAAGCCTGTCACCACACCGGCATATTCATTACCCTGATATTTGTCGCGTGTATATTCGGGAGCTCCCAGAAAATCGTACAAATCTCCCGGCTTAATCTCAGTTTTTGCAAAGTAACCATCAGTAGCATATTGACGAGCCGATTTACGAAGAATCTTTCCAATCTTCTTTTCCAATTCACGTACACCGCTTTCACGAGTATAGGATTCTATGATGGTTTCTAACGTATTCTTGGGAAGCTTGATATCATTCTTCTTCATACCGTTTGCTTCCAACTCTTTTGGAACCAAATGGCGACGGGCAATCTCTATCTTTTCTTCTGTGATATAACCGCTTACTTCAATCAACTCCATACGGTCAAGTAGTGGTCCGGGAATCGTATTCAAGTTATTCGCAGTAGCTATGAACATTACTTTCGACAAATCATAGTCTACATCCAGGAAGTTATCATGGAATGTAGTGTTCTGCTCCGGATCGAGTACTTCGAGGAGGGCAGAAGAGGGGTCACCCTGACGGTCAGCACTCACCTTGTCTATCTCATCCAGTATAAATACAGGATTGGAAGAACCGGCTTTAATCAAACTCTTGATGATACGTCCCGGCATTGCCCCTATGTAGGTTTTGCGATGTCCGCGTATTTCGGCTTCATCGTGCACACCACCCAAAGACATACGGATATACTTCCGTTTCAACGCAGCGGCAATGGAACGCCCCAAAGAGGTTTTACCCACACCCGGAGGACCGTATAAACAGATAATAGGCGACTTCATATCTCCCTTCAACTTCAATACGGCGAGATGTTCCAGAATACGCTCTTTAACCTTCTCCAAGCCATAATGATCTTTATTCAATGTCTTTTCGGCATTAGTCAAGTTCAGATTATCCGTCGTATAAATTCCCCATGGCAGACTCATCATGGTTTGCAGATAATTCAATTGCACACTATAATCAGGCGATTGCGGATGCATACGTTCCAATTTATCGACTTCTTTCAGGAATGTATTTTTCACTTCTCCATTCCATTTTATAGTCTCTGCCTTTTTACGCATTTCTTCCAGTTCCTGCTCTTGATTGCCTCCACCCAGTTCATCCTGAATTGTCTTAATCTGCTGTTGCAAGAAGTATTCGCGTTGCTGTTGGTCGATGTCCTCGCGGGCACGCATCTGGATTGACTCTTTTATTTCAGCAAGCTGAACTTCACGATTCAGAATTTCGAGTAAACGATACGTACGGGCACGCAATGCATCAATACGCAGCAACTCAATCTTCTCATCTTTCTTCAACGGCAGGTTAGTACAGATAAAGTCCACCAAGAACATTGGATTACTAATGTTTTTGATAGCAAAGGCTGAATCCTGCGGAAACATTTCGGAAGATTTGATATAGCGCACGGTCAAATCTTTACATGCTTCTACCAATGCTTGAAACTCCTTGTCATCTTTAGCCGGAATCTCCTCATTAAGAGTGCTGACACGTCCTTTTAAATATGGACTCGTCTCTGTTATTTCCTTTAATTCAATACGTTTGGAGCCTTGCAGGATAACTGTAGTTGTCTGATCCGGCATTTCCAGCACACGAACAATTTTGGCAACCGTACCGATTGTATGCAAGTCTTCAAATAAAGGAGTTTCCGTATCAGCTACTTTCTGACATACTACAGCTATATATGCACCTTTCTTTTCTGCTTCGCGCACTAATTTCAAGGAAGATTTTCTTCCGACAGACACCGGCATAAACACACCCGGAAACAAAACCATGTTCCGAAGAGGTAATACCGGCAGGATTTCATCAACCTCAATATCCATCAATTGTTCTTCATTCCCCTCAAAATCAGCAATTACAGAAAAACCATTTTCATTCCTATCTTCGATATCACTAAAGTAATTTCTTTTCTTCATCTCATTCTTTTTAGTTTATGTCATATTGGCAGACCAATAAGGCGCCTGCAAAGTTAGCTATTTCTTCTATTAAATAGATGTTCCATCCTTTAAAAAGACAAAAACGATACCAAAATTGCCGCTATTTTGGCAGCTTTGATTATTTTTGGGTCCGATTAACAAAAAACAAATATGTCGAATCCTTATTTTCAGTTCAAACAATTTACTGTCCGGCACGATAAATGCGCCATGAAAGTGGGTACAGATGGAGTACTGTTAGGAGCATGGGTTCCTGTCCAGAATACTAAACGAATTCTTGATGTAGGAACCGGCAGTGGATTAATATCCTTGCAGTTAGCACAACGAAATCCGAAAGCCTTAATCACATCTATTGAAATAGATCCGGCCGCAGCCGCCCAAGCTCAAGAAAACATTCAGTCTTCTCCCTGGAATGACCGAATGGAAATTATATGCTGTGACTTCCGCAATTATAACCCGGAACATAAATTTGATCTTATCGTTTCAAATCCACCTTATTTTGTTGATGCTTTGAAGTGTCCGGATAACCAGCGTTGTACAGCACGACATACAAGTGATTTGAATTATGAATTACTCTTTGGGCATTCGACACACATATTATCAGAACAAGGAATTATAGGCATTATCATTCCATCTGAAGTCGAAAATACGGTTATTGATACGGCATGGAAATATAATTTTCATCCATATTGCCGCTTGCGCGTTTTCACCAAACCCGGAAAACCTTATCGGCGTGTGTTATTGACTTTCGGTTACCAAAACTTACCGTGCATTGAGGAGAGTCTTTACATAGAAGGAGAGAAGCACGGGCAGTTTACTCCGGCATACATCGCCCTAACCAAAGACTTTTATTTGAGAATGTAATGTTCCTGATAGCTCATAAAGAACAAGGAAAGTCTCTATATGAATAGGACTCACCCGTAAAAGCATGTGGGCTCACATTGTTTCTTTCCTGAGATTGTTATTCAAGACTTTCCCGATTTACTAAAACGTCCCCAACGATTTACTAAATCTCCGGCAACGATTTACTAAATCTTCCCCATCGTTTTAGTAAATCTCTATTTGCTCCATAAAACCCGCCCGAAGATTGATTCATAATTCCGGATAGTCGGAGAATTGGTAGAAAAAAAACGATACGACGTACCAAATAAAATATATAAAGAGGTTTGTATCAAAAGCAAGGGAACCGATAAAGAAAAGGCAGAACGCGAAATGAAAGTTTTTTTTGACTCAATACATCCGGAAGATGAAGCAGAACTTCAAGCTGCTGTTAAAAAAGATTTTGCTAGAATACATAAAGAAATTGAGGAGATAAAGTATTTTGTTGGACGCTTCCATATACAAAAATAAGCCGTTGGAATCCAACGGCTTATTTTTGTTCGTCGGGGTAGCGGGATTCGAACCCACGACCCCCTGCTCCCAAAGCAGGTGCGCTAACCGGACTGCGCTACACCCCGAATGCCTTATTTCTTAAAAGCGAGTGCAAAGGTAAAATCTTTTTTGATAAAGACCAAACATTTTTATAGTTTTATCTAAAATAAAATCATAAAAGTCTGAGGAACAATAGTCAACAATAATAAATTATCGCCTTCTCCTTTGGATACATCCTCTTTTATATCTATTTTTGCAGAAATAGTCCTAATAAAAGGTACATTAACTCACTTTAAAAAGATATAGAATGAAAAAAGTTTTATTAGCAGCTGCCGTATTAATGATTGCAATGGTCGCTTGCAATGAAAAAAAGAGTAAAGACTCTATTATTGGTTCATGGGTAATGCCTATTGAAGGTCAACCTGGGAAAATGCAAGGTATAAAACTGGAAGAAAACGGAGAGGCCTTTTCCATTAATATGGCTACACTGGTATATAAATATTGGAAGCAACAAGGAGACGATCTCTACCTTACAGTAAAAAGTATTGGTAATGGTATGGAAATAGAAGGTATAGATACTCTAAAAATTGAGAAACTCACGGCCGATTCATTAATTTTAAATTCCAACTATGGCTACATCTTACGCTATGTAAGAGAAAAATAAAAAATAACAGGGGATGTGGACTAATCTGCATTCCCTGTTTCTATACAGAAAGGAGAAGATTATTTCATTCTGGCAGCAACAGCCAGCAATACCCCGAGTACAACACCCAAGATAGCGGCAAACAGCACTCTTACCTCTCCCGGTAACAAAAAAGTAATGGTATGAGCCGGATACCAAAAGAAAGGAATCGTTTTTTTAAAGACGAAATTCCATTGCGCATCCCAATTAAGGTGTGTAATGATGCGTGTCATAGGAATAGGAGTAACAAGACTACGAAGCGAACCGCCACAGTTCAAAATATGCGTATCCGTTATCTTATGAAACGTCATAAATACAGGAGCAAAAATAGTGTTCATAGTGATAGATATAGCGAAAGCAATCCATAACTTTCCTAAGCAAAAATCTTCATTAATTATAACCGAAGCATTTACCATTCCCATATATTCCAAGAATTGCGGTACACCTTTAGAAAAAACAATCATAGCCATATTAATCCCCATACCTAAGAGCCCCCATACAGCTGCACGAGGGAGAAGTCCAAATCCTCTTCTGTTGTACACACCGACGCTGATACGAAGTCCCAACATTTCACCCAAAGTGGCAAGAACTCCAAATTTCAGAAAACTCATTATCATGCCATGTGCAGCATTGAAAGATTTATACCAGTCGTAGATAGTATCACTCACTAAAAAAGGTAAGAAGATTACGACTAAAATAAACACGAAAATAAAATCTTGCTTTTTCATCCAAATATTGTGTTTTTCATTAACAATAGCTGCATACTTACTAAAATGAATCCAATATCAAAGCATACCGAAAGTTTCAGTAACTTAATTCAAAGCATTGCACATAGAGTAGGACTCATGTTATTTTTTATAGAAGAAAGCCGTTTAACCGAACCTCGATTAAACGGCTTTATATCTTGCTTATAAGTATTCTCTTACTTAATAATCTCCAATGCCTTAAAACATTTTGTTAACTTTTCAACAGCATAGTCTACCTGCTCTTTCGTATGAGTAGCCATCAATGCTACACGTACCAATGTATCTTGAGGAGCACATGCAGGAGGAATAACCGGATTAATAAAGATACCTTCATCAAAAGCCATCTTTGTTACAACAAATGTTTTTTCCGTATCACGTACATACAGAGGTATAATAGGAGACTCGGTTTCACCAATTTCAAAGCCTGCATCGCGGAAACTCTTCAATGCATAGTTGGTAATATCCCACAAACGTTGAATACGTTCCGGTTCGGATTTAATAATATGGAGAGCTTCACGAGCAGCTGCCGTCGCTGCCGGCGTACTACTTGCCTGGAATATATAAGAACGGGCATTGTGACGCAACCAATTGATAACCTCCTTGTCGCCTGCAATGAAACCACCGATAGAAGCCAAAGACTTACTGAATGTTCCCATTATCAAGTCGATATCTTCGGTAACTCCGAAATGGTCACAAACACCACGACCTTGCTTACCGAACACTCCCAAACCATGAGCTTCGTCTACATAAATGCTGGCATTATATTTCTTTTTCAAACGGACGATTTCCGGCAAATTAGCTAAATCACCTTCCATTGAGAACACCCCATCTACAACAATTAGCTTCACAGCATCCGGTTCACACTTTTGGAGTTCCTTCTCAAGGTCTTCCATATCATTGTGTTTATACTTTAATTGTGTAGCGAATGAAAGACGGCGCCCGTCTACGATAGAAGCATGGTCGCGGTCATCACAAATGATATAGTCGCCGCGTCCTACCACTGCGGGAATAATACCTTCATTCACCGTAAAACCGGTAGAAAAACAGAGTGCTTCATCTTTTCCTACGAACTCGGCCAATTCTTTTTCCAGTTCAACATGTATATCAAGAGTGCCATTCAAAAAACGAGAACCGGCACAACCTGTACCATATTTTTCAGTGGCGGCTATTGAAGCGTCAATGATTCGTTTGTCATATGTCAGTCCCATATACGCGTTCGAACCGAACATCAGAACTTTCTTGCCATCCATCATCACCTCTGTATCCTGATGGCTGTTAATTGTGCGGAAATAAGGGTATACCCCTTTTGCCATAAATTGTTGCGGCAAATCATATTTCGCGAATTTGTCTTGCAGTAAACCCATGAAATGTCTTTTATATAATGAATATTTAATTCTATTAAAAACAAGTTCTTAAAAACAGGGGGCAAAGATAGCAAAATATGTTGTTATATGTTCCATTTACTCCAAAAAATCTACTCTAACTCGTTTTAAGAGATTCACATGGTTAAAATTTAAAGGATTTATATTACTTTTGCATGAAAGAAATCCCATGTAATATCCGTTTAAATGGACGATAATAAAAAGAAAATATCATTTATAATAAATCCTATATCCGGTACGCAGGGTAAGGAGTTGATTTTGAAATGGCTTGATGAAAGGTTAGACAAGAGCCGATATATACCGGAGGTAATCTATACGGAGCGGGCAGGGCATGCAGTTGAGATAGCTGCCCGAAAAGCAAAAGAAGAAGCTTTTGCCGTTGTTGCTATTGGCGGAGACGGAACAATCAACGAGATAGCACGTTCGTTAGTCCACACAAAAACAGCATTAGGTATCATTCCATGTGGTTCCGGAAACGGGCTTGCGCGTCATTTGCAAATTCCGATGGAAGCCAAAAAGGCAATCGACGTTATCAATGAAGGATTGATAGATATCATTGATTATGGCAAAATCAATGATATTCCTTTTTTCTGTACAAGCGGAGTAGGATTCGACGCATTTGTCAGCCTGCAATTTTCCAAAGCCGGCAGGAGAGGACCGCTCATATACTTGGAAAAGACGCTACTTGAAAGTTTGAAGTACAAACCGGAAACATACGAACTGGAAATGGATGGCAGTACGTTGCGATATAAAGCGTTCCTGATAGCATGTGGAAATGCTTCACAATATGGCAACAATGCTTACATAACTCCGCAAGCCACACTAAACGACGGGCTACTGGATGTTACTATTCTTGAACCGTTTACCGTGCTGGATGTACCGGCGTTGTCATTCCAGTTATTCAACAAAACCATTGACCAAAACAGCCGTATAAAAACCTTCCGTTGTAAAACGCTTCGCATTCATCGTTCCAAACCGGGAGTAATACATTTCGACGGAGACCCGATGATGATGGGAGAGAATATAGATGTGAATATAATAAAAAGGGGATTGCAAGTTATCGTTCCTAAGAATGCAGAAAAAGATACTTCAAACGTATTACAACGTGCCCAAGACTATATCAACGGTTTGAAACAGATAAACGAAGCCATAATGGAAGACATTACCCATACAAACAGAATGATATTAGATAAAGGTAAGGAACAAATAAAAAGGCTCAGAAAGAATTAAGAATTCACAAAGTCCATAGATGTAAGGATGAATAATAAACTCATGAAATGAATCACATAACCTGTCTGATATATCTTTGGACTTTGCTGGGAGTATGCTCTGCTTGCAGCACACCGAAAGAAGAAAAACGCATATTGGTAATCCATTCATATGAAGAAACCTATGCCGGTTATCCTCTATTCAACGATTTGATAAAAGAAGAGTTTCGAAAGCAAGGGATACATGCTGAGTTATTCATACAGTATTTGGACTGTGAAGCTTATCTGGATACAGAAGAATTGGCCAGAATGAGCCTGTTGCTGGATTCTGTTTCTAACTGGAAACCCGAAATAATTCTTGTTAATGAGGACCAAGCTGCATACTCATTATTAAAATGTGGGCATTCCTTAGTCAAACAGCTCCCGATTGTCTTTGCCGGAGTCAATTATCCCAATTGGGAACTGATAAAAGAATACTCTAATGTTACCGGCTTTCATGATAAAATAGACTTCATGGCAAATATCAATATGGGCAGAAGACTGTTTGGGCAAGAAATAAGTTTTTTCTCATTAATGGATATGACTTATTTAGACAAGAAGATCAGAAATGATATTCAAGAACAAATAAAAGGAAAGAATATACTATATACAGATCACACCTTAAAGAATTTTGAATTCAAAGAACTGTTAGAGAAAGGCTATACCGTCTACACAGAAGTACCTATACGCTCGGTCAATGAGCAAGGAAGCTGCTCATTATTATGGTTCCTAAGCCAATATGCCAGAAACCGCTGTTACATACAGGCCAAACGTGACTACACAACTGTGAAAGTCAGCAATCTCACATCCAGTCCTTGTCTTACAACCATAAATGAGGCATTTGATATGGATGAAAAATACTTGGGCGGATATTTCACTACATTACATACACAGGTGGCGGAAGAAGTAAAAGCCGCTTGTCGGATTTTGCGTGGAGAAACTCCTGCAGATATTCCCGTGCAAGAGAGCGCCAAACAATATACAATTGACTGGAAAGTAGCAAAACAATTGGGTTTTTCTCTCAAAGAAATTCCGACTGAGTATACAGTTATCAATATCCCCTTCAGCGAAAAGCATTATGTACTATGGTTTATCGGCCTTGTCGCGATAAGCTGCTCATTGATAACCGTCATATTGTGGCTTATATTTCTATATCGACGCGAACAGAAAAGAAAGAAAAAGGCATTGTCCGATTTAGCTAACGAGAAAGAGACTCTAGCCTTAGCCGTAGAAGGCGGAGCGACTTATGTATGGACGTTAGAGAAGAATTTTTTAATTTTTGAAAAAGCATTTTGGATTTCATTAGGGATATCCAAAACTAAAGTATTATCCATAGATGACTTCACACAATGTATTCATCCCGACCAACGAGAACTTTTCTTTCTAAATTGGAAAGAATTACGCTCCGCTCAAAAGGAAATAGTACAGTTACAATGTGATTTCAACCAAAAAGGTTATCAATGGTGGGAGTTTCGCTATACAACCACTTGTCTGCCCACAGGAGAATGCCGCACTGCCGGATTGCTCCTCAATATTCAAACATTCAAAGAACGTGAACAAGAATTGGAAGAAGCCCGTGAACTGGCAGAAAAAGCGGAATTGAAAGAGTCCTTTCTTGCTAACATGAGCCATGAAATCCGTACTCCCTTAAATGCTATTGTTGGATTTTCTACACTTCTGGCATCCAATGAGGACCTTTATTGGGAAGATAAACAAGACTATATCGCAAGCATTCATGAAAACAACAAGCTTTTATTAAAACTCATCAATGATATTTTGGAGTTGTCAAGAATCAAATCCGGATATATGTCATTTACTTACGGACAATATCGGATAGATGATATTATAAACAGCATTTACAACTCTTATCAAATGATGATACCAGCTCATATTCAATTCCTTAAAGAGGAAGATTGTAGTGTGATACCGGAAGTCAATGTAGATAAAGAACGGTTGACCCAAGTCATCATCAACTTCTTGAACAACGCATGTAAATTTACCAAGCAAGGGCATATCAAATTGGGGTATAAATATATTCCCGACAAAGAAGAGGTAGAAATCTTTGTTGAAGACAGCGGGCAGGGAATTGAACCAAAAGAACTGAAAATGATTTTTACCCGTTTCTATAAACATGATGAATTCTCTCAGGGAACGGGGTTAGGTCTTTCTATTTGCCAAAGCATCATTGAGAAGCTGAACGGGAGAATAGAAGTGCGGTCGGAACTCGAAAAAGGCAGCCGTTTTAGTGTTATACTGCCCTGCAAAGTCGTTTTTTAAAATAAACTCTTCTGTTTTGATACGTCTGTAATATGTTTTATGTATTTTTGCACAATATTTATCCGCTTTTAGCGATGACACATCTTGGTGATGCATCACCAAATGGTAAAATGTAAATTGTAAAACAGTATATAATAAGATGTATAGATCACACACCTGTGGAGAATTACGTATCTCCGACGTTAATAAGCAAGTGACGCTGGCAGGTTGGGTACAGCGTAGCCGTAAAATGGGAGGTATGACCTTCATTGACCTTCGCGACCGTTACGGAATCACCCAATTAGTTTTTAATGAGGAAGTAGATGCCGAACTTTGCGAACAGGCTAACCGCTTGGGTCGCGAATTCGTAATCCAAATAGTAGGAACGGTAAACGAACGTTTCAGCAAAAACAAAAATATTCCTACCGGAGACATAGAAATCATTGTTTCGGAACTGAATGTACTAAATTCAGCTTTAACTCCGCCTTTCACAATCGAAGATAATACAGATGGCGGTGATGATATCCGCATGAAATACCGTTATCTGGACTTACGTCGCACTACTGTACGCAAGAATCTGGAGTTACGCCATAAAATGACAATTGAAGTCCGTAAATATTTGGATAGCAAAGGATTTATCGAAGTGGAAACTCCGCTTCTCATCGGTTCTACTCCGGAAGGTGCACGCGACTTCGTTGTTCCTTCACGTATGAATCCCGGACAATTCTATGCACTGCCGCAAAGCCCTCAAACATTGAAGCAATTGCTGATGGTTTCAGGTTTCGACCGTTACTTCCAGATTGCAAAATGCTTCCGTGATGAAGACCTTCGCGCCGACCGTCAACCGGAATTTACACAAATCGATTGTGAAATGTCTTTTGTACAGCAAGACGATGTAATCGAACTCTTCGAGGGTATGGCAAAGTATCTCTTCAAGGAAATTCGTGGTGTTGAGTTGACAGAACCGTTCATGCGGATGCCGTGGGCAGATGCCATGAAGTATTATGGTAGCGACAAACCCGACCTCCGCTTTGGCATGAAGTTCGTAGAACTGATGGACATCATGAAAGGCCATGGTTTCTCTGTATTCGACAATGCTGCATACATCGGCGGTATTTGTGCCGAAGGTGCTGCAAGCTATACCCGCAAGCAACTGGATGCCTTGACCGAATTTGTGAAGAAGCCGCAGATTGGAGCAAAGGGAATGGTTTATGCCCGCATCGAGGCCGACGGTACTGTAAAATCGAGTGTCGATAAATTCTATACGCAAGAAGTGCTGCAACAGATGAAAGCCGCCTTTGGTGCAAAACCGGGTGACTTAATCTTGATATTGAGCGGTGAAGACGTAATGAAGACCCGCAAGCAACTGAACGAACTTCGTCTTGAAATGGGTAATCAATTAGGCTTGCGCGACAAGAATAAGTTTGCACTGCTTTGGATTGTTGACTTCCCGATGTTCGAATGGAGTGAGGAAGAGGGTCGCTTGATGGCTATGCACCATCCGTTTACTCATCCCAAAGACGAAGATATTCCTTTGTTGGATACAAATCCTGCAGCTGTTCGTGCCGATGCCTACGATATGGTATGTAACGGTATTGAAGTCGGTGGAGGTTCTATCCGTATCCATGATGCCCAATTGCAGGCTAAGATGTTCGAGATATTAGGCTTCACACCGGAAAAGGCTGAAGAACAGTTCGGCTTTCTGATGAACGCTTTCAAATTCGGAGCACCTCCTCATGGCGGTTTGGCTTACGGCCTTGACCGTTGGGTAAGCATCTTTGCCGGTCTCGACAGTATCCGTGACTGTATTGCGTTCCCGAAAAACAACTCCGGTCGTGATGTTATGCTGGATGCGCCTTCGACCATTGACCAAAAGCAATTGGATGAACTGAACCTTATTGTCGAGGTAAAAGAATAAAAACAAGAGAATAGGAGAGAGTGAAAGAGTCCGCACGTATTTTCCGTTTTGCAGTAATCGGTACGCTAAACGCCTTAATAACAGCAATCACCATCTGGGTAATGATGGATGAGTTAGACATCAATTACATGCTCTCCAATATTACTGCATATATACTGGCACAGACTCACAATTTTATCTGGTGCAAGTATTGGATATTCCCAACAGAAAAAAAGAGCAACACTTGGAGACAAGTGCTGCTCTTTTCCATAGCTTTCGGAATGGCTTATTGTGCACAGTTCCTTTTTCTTATCGGATTGGTAGAGGGACTGAAATGCGATGAATATCTCGCTCAGTTCTTAGGGTTATTTGTATATGGCGGAGTCAACTTTTTGATGAACAAAAAGGTCACATTCAAATGAAGTTACTCCTTAGTCTAAAAAACGCTTTGTCAACCCCTCATAAGTGTCAATTCTACGGTCGCGCAAGAACGGCCACCAACGACGAACATTCTCCGAACGTTCCAAATCTACTTCTACTACAATATTTTCCGGTTGTTCATTACCCGCTTGTACAAGGAATTCACCTTGCGGCCCGGCAACAAAGCTATTTCCCCAAAACTGAATACCGTTTGTCTGCATGGAAGGATCGGACTCGTGCCCCACACGATTCACCGAAATAACAGGAAGACCATTTGCTACGGCATGCCCGCGTTGCGAAATTATCCACGCATTGAGTTGGCGGATCTTCTCATCATCCGTATCACTGCTTTCCCAACCTATAGCAGTAGGATAAATCAATAATTCAGCTCCTTTCAGAGCCATAAGACGCGCAGCTTCAGGATACCATTGATCCCAACAAATCAAAACACCCAATTTCCCCAAAGATGTCTGTATTGGTTCAAACCCCAAATCTCCGGGAGTAAAATAGAATTTCTCATAATAGGCAGGATCATCTGGAATATGCATTTTGCGGTATTTCCCGGCAATGCTACCGTCACATTCAAAAACGACAGCTGTATTATGATACAAACCAGGCGCGCGCTTTTCAAATAATGAAGTTACCAGTACAATATTGTTGGCTGCCGCCAACTCTGAATAAAAACCGGTTGACGGTCCAGGGATAGACTCTGCCAAGTCAAACAGTTGGGTATTTTCTGTCTGACAAAAATAAAGAGAATTATGCAGTTCTTGCAACACCACTAATTGTGCACCGTGAGCGGCGCATACTTCAATACTCTTAGCTAAATTCATCAGATTAGTACGCATATCCGCCACATTGGACTGCTGAATAATACCCACTTTTATTTTCCTCATATCTATATTTCCTTTCTATTTTTATTTATTCAGCACTCCTATCGGATATTGCATTGTGACGCAATGCAACGAACCATGCTGTTTTATTAAAGCGCGACAGTCTATACCTACAATCTCATGTTCAGGGAAAGCTTCCTGCAACACTTCTTTGACACGCATATCATTCTTGGGTTGATTATACGTAGGGTACAACACCGCATCATTCATTATCAAGAAGTTGGCATACGTAGCCGGAAGTCTTTCGCCCTCCACTTCTATTTTATCAGCCATTGGCAGCGCCAACAGTTTATAAGGTTCTCCAGCAAGCGTCCGGAACGTTTTCAGTTGCTCCTCCATTTGATACAATTCCTCATAATGCTCGTCATTTACATCACGACACTGCACATAAGCTATCGTATCCGGCGAGCACAAACGGGCAAGGGTATCTATATGGCTATCCGTATCATCCCCTGCCAAATAACCATGATCCAACCAAAGCACCCGTTCAAGATGAAATGTAGAACGAAGATACTCTTCAATTTCCACTTTATTTAGCTGACCGTTACGGTTAGGCGACAGAAGGCATTCTGAAGTGGTAAGCAATGTTCCCATTCCGTCACTTTCAATGGAACCGCCTTCCAGGACAAAGCCTAAACGGTTCACATATCGACCTTTTAAAACTTCGGCTTCTACAGCCCGGCGTGTTATCTGATTGTCTTTATCCGAAGAGAATTTCAGTCCCCAACCGTTAAAAGTAAAATCAAGCAAAAAAGGTCCTTCTGTATCTATCATAGTGATAGCTCCATGGTCGCGCGCCCAAGTATCATTCGTCTCGCACTCCAGAAAACGAACATTTTCCATGTTGACTGTCGTGGAGATTTGCTTTTTCACTTCCTCTGGTTCCGGGGTTGCGATTAACAGTAACTCCCGCTTTGCTATTTCGGAAGCAATGGTAATGAAACATCGCTGTACCTCTTCAAGCATATAAGCCCAGTCGGTATTTGCATGAGGCCATGTAAGCTGTATACCACTCTGTAAAGCCCACTCTGCAGGCAGATGAGGGGTACGCATTTCCACTTGAAAGGTCATATTCTTACCAAAACGCACTTGGCAATCTTTTTCGGTAGCTCCACCTAATGGAAGCCCAACAAAATATCCCATATCAATTCTAAGTTATTTACTTTGTTAAGTAAGATAATGAAGTCTGAGTACAAATGCTCCTAAATCCTAATTTTCGTAGAGTTCTATTCTACATTTCCAAAGTTGAACTTTAGAGTTCTAAAGTTCAACTTTACGTTTACAGTTCTCAACTTCAAGTCCGGAATGCACTTATTTTTTTTCTTCCTTAGGCTTCCTATCAAAAAACGGATTCTTAGAAGACGCACTGACCGGAATAGCGAATACAGCCTTGCAATCTTTCAACCAATTCATTCGTTGTGCGGCCAACCCCGCAGAAAACATAACTCGGGTATCTACCCGCATATCAGCAGCCATAGCACAAGCCGAACCAACTGCAATTCCCACATCAATCATATTCAGGGCACATGGCACACCTTCAGAGCGTCCGGCACAAGTTGGAAAACCACAATGTCCGCAGTTCAATCCTTGTGCCTGCTCGCGCGTACCTATTATAACGACACATTCTGCCTGCAAAACGTTTGCAGCATCACGAAGAAAGAACTTCATACCCAGTTCTTCAGCCATGACAATCATTCTTTCTGAAAGCTTTTTCAAGTCTTCACCTGTCACCAATGCCGTCTCAATTATATCTATGCCTTTCCCTTTAGGTGCCGTACGCGCGGCAGTCATCATTTGTCTCGCCACATTAAGTATATGTTCATGGCGGCAATCCCGTTCATTCTGTATCATACTTTCTTTCCTGAATTAATTAGTGACACAAAGATAAAAGTATAAAGTTATCTTTGCAAATCTTTTTTCCTTACCTTTGCAATAGAGACTAAAGATTTTATTTATGCTACAAATAGAGGATGCCAGTATTGCATACGGCAATGATGTATTATTCTCCAAATTCAACCTGCAACTGAAAAGGGGAGAGATTGGTTGTGTTTCCGGTCCGTCAGGATGTGGAAAAACATCTCTTCTCAATGCCATACTCGGTTTCACTTCATTAAGAGAAGGGAGTATTACTGTCAACAACATCGTTTTGAATAAAAATAGCATCGACCTCATTCGCAAGCAAATAGCTTGGATTCCACAAGAACTGGCACTCCCATTAGAGTGGGTAAAAGATATGATACAACTACCTTTCGGTTTAAAAGCTAACCGAGCCACACCATTCTCCGAAACTCAGCTATTTAATTACTTCGGAGAATTAGGACTTGAAAGGGAACTATATTATAAACGTGTAAACGAAATATCCGGTGGACAACGCCAACGTATGATGATAGCTGTAGCTTCCATGATTAACAAGCCTCTAATCGTTGTGGACGAACCAACCTCTGCGCTTGACTCGGACTCTACGGAGAAAGTACTTGCCTTTTTACGACACCAAACCCAAAAGGGAACCGCCGTGCTGGCTGTATCACACGACAAGGATTTTGCTGAAGGGTGCAACCTACATATAATAATGCAATAAACCTGCTAAAAATAAAGCCATGAGTTTTGCCGGATTTGTTTTTGATATGATACACCGTGATAAGGAGAATCGCAATTTACGCCTTCTTCGCCGGAAACGTCTCAATGAACGTTTAGATAAAATGTATAAAGGACGCAGTATACCTCAAAATGCTACTGCAGAGGAGATGGAAGAAATAACCAAACTTACCCGGCAAAAGGAATATTCTGAGCAAAAACATACTGTGCAAATGACACTGATTATTATAGGGATTTGTATTCTTACTGCGTCTGTATTGGTTTTCATGTTTACTCACTAATTCCATAGGAAAAAAAGAGGGCTACCGAAATACTAATAAATTTTTCAAAATTTATTAAATAGATTCCCGAAAATTCATTAATAAACTCTTCCATAATTCATTAATAGCGTTACCTTTGCATCAGAAGCTATTGGATACACTCATGGGAACTATTGACATATCATATCTTAGTCTGGGCATAGGACTATTGTTATTATTAATACCCTTATTTTATATATGGAAGTTCAAAACCGGTCTGCTACGTGCAACTCTTATTGGTACAGCACGTATGATTGTGCAACTTTTCTTCATCGGCGTTTATCTGAAATACCTTTTCCTTTGGAATAATCCGTGGATTAATTTTCTATGGGTAATCGTCATGATACTCGTAGCTTCGCAAACGGCATTAGCACGCACACAACTGAAACGCAAAATATTACTGATGCCTATATCCGTAGGCTTTCTGTGTAGCGTAGTATGTGTGGGTATGTATTTTATCGGAATCGTACTGCGTCTTGAAAATGTGTTCAGTGCTCAATACTTCATTCCTATTTTCGGTATACTGATGGGAAATATGCTATCCAGCAATGTTATAGCCCTAAATACTTATTATAGCGGATTGAAACGCGAACAGCAACTTTACCGCTATCTGCTTGGCAACGGGGCTACCCGTACCGAAGCGCAAGCGCCGTTTATCCGTCAGGCCATCATCAAGGCTTTCAGTCCGCTCATTGCCAATATCTCCGTCATGGGGTTAGTGGCATTTCCCGGAACAATGATTGGACAGATACTGGGAGGAAGCAGTCCGAATGTCGCTATCAAATATCAAATGATGATTATGGTTATCACATTTACAGCATCTATGCTTTCACTAATGATAACCATTTCATTGGCTTCGCGTAAGTCTTTTGATGCTTACGGAAAGCTATGTCCTATCATGGTAGAAAAAAAAACTAAAAGTAAGCCGTAATTCACTACTTTTTCGTATATTTGCAACCAAATTTTCTACTGATAATGAAAATTAAGGAGATAGTAAGCGCCCTTGAACGGTTCGCGCCTCTGCCATTGCAAGACGGATTTGATAATGCCGGTCTGCAAATTGGATTGACAGATGCGGAAGCAACAGGGGCTTTGTTGTGTCTTGACGTTACCGAAGCCGTGTTGGATGAAGCGATTGCGTTAGGATATAATTTTGTTATATCGCACCATCCACTTATTTTTAAAGGTTACAAGTCCATTACAGGAAAGGATTACGTGGAACGTTGTATTTTGAAGGCTATCAAGAATGACCTTGTCATATATTCCGCCCACACTAATCTGGATAATGCATCGAAAGGGGTGAACTTCAAGATTGCCGAAAAAATAGGGTTAAAGAATGTACGTATATTGGAAGCTAAAGAAAATGCTTTGCTAAAGTTAGTTACATTTGTCCCTACAGTCCGGGCGGAAGAAGTACGCACGGCATTGTCATCCGCCGGATGCGGATGTATCGGTAATTACGATTCATGCAGCTACAATATAGAAGGCGAGGGGATGTTTCGTGCACGTGAAGGTGACAATCCCTATTGCGGCGAAATAGGTGAATTGCATATAGAAAAAGAAGTACGTGTTGAAACCATTCTACCGGCTTATCGAAAAGCAGAAGTAATAAAAGTATTACTTGCCGCGCATCCATACGAGGAACCTGCATTTGATTTATATCCGTTGCAAAACTCTTGGCAGCAAGTCGGAGCAGGCGTTATCGGTGAATTGGAAACTCCGGAAACAGAGTTAGAGTTTTTAAAGCGTATCAAAAAAATCTTTGAAGTAGGTTGTCTGAGGCACAACAAACTGACCGGGCGTGAAATACAAACAGTTGCTCTGTGTGGTGGTGCAGGAGCTTTTCTTATGCCGCTTGCCATACGCAACCATGCCGATGTTTTTATTACCGGTGAGATAAAATATCACGATTATTTCGGCCATGATACAGATATCCTGCTGGCAGAGATAGGACATTATGAAAGCGAACAATATACAAAAGAAATATTTTATACAATAATCCGGGATTTATTTCCTAATGTTGAAGTTCAACAGAGCAAAGTGAATACAAATCCCATAAAATACATGTAATTAAAATGGCTAAAGAAGCAAAAAAAGATCCCCAGGAATTGACAGTGGAACAGAAACTAAAAGCCTTGTTCCAACTACAGACCATGTTGTCTAAAATTGATGAAATCAAGACGTTGAGAGGCGAGCTTCCTTTGGAAGTGCAAGACTTGGAAGATGAAATTGCCGGTCTGAGTACCCGCATCGAAAGAATCCAGTCGGAAGTTACCGAATTGAAATCTGCTATCGCAACCAAAAAAGTGGAAATTGAAACCGCAAAAGCTTCTGTAGCAAAATATAAAGAGCAACAGGAAAATGTACGTAATAACCGCGAATACGACTTCTTGAGTAAAGAAATTGAGTTCCAAACTTTGGAAATAGAACTTTGCGAAAAGAGAATTAAAGAATTTTTGGCTGATGAAGAAATTAAGTCTCAGGAAGCAGCAGAAAGTACAGCTGCTTTGGAGGAAAGGCAAAAAGACCTCGACGTGAAGAAGAATGAGTTGGACGAAATCATCTCTGAAACCAAACAGGAAGAAGAAAAGTTGAGAGATAAGGCTAAAGAACTCGAAACTAAAATAGAGCCGCGTTTGCTCCAATCTTTCAAACGTATCCGTAAGAACTCACGCAACGGTTTGGGTATCGTTTACGTACAGCGTGACGCTTGTGGCGGTTGCTTCAACAAAATTCCGCCCCAAAGACAATTGGATATCCGCTCACGTAAAAAAATCATTGTTTGCGAATACTGCGGACGTATCATGATTGACCCAGAACTGGCAGGCATTACTCCAGAAGTGAAGGAAGAGCCGGTAAAGGAAAAAACGACAAGAAGTAGAAAAAAAGCGGCAGACGCTGAATAAATTTCTGCAAGAATTGCAATAAACAAATAAAGGTTTAGGTTGTTATCAATCCCATAAAATAACAACCTAAACTTTTTTTTATGAGTATAAAAGCTTGGAACAGTACATTGTTCTTTCTATGTTTTTCTTGTGTGGCATGGGCACAAAAAAGCAACCGTTACTTAGAAAATCCACTTCCACAAGGTTGGAGAACTGACATTACTCATGCCATTACTGGAGATGATAGTCTGTTCAACAGTCAAATACAACCTGTAGATGATAAATGGTGGAAAGCTTTTGATGATCCGATATTGGATTCGCTGATAGCAACAGCATCTACCCAAAATTTTTCAGTTCTTTCAGCCATAAACCGCATGGATATGGCTAAAGCCAATTGGCGAATAGAGCGGGGGAGTTTCTTTCCTGCCATTTCCCTAAATGGGGGCTGGTCACGCCAGCAGAGTAGTGGAAATATAAGTGAAGCGCCGCAAACGATAACCGGAGCATACAGTGCCTCACTCAATACCAGTTGGGAGCTGGATATATTCGGCAGCATCCGGCAACGGGTAAAGGCACAACGGGAAAACTTTGCCGCCAGCAAGGAAGAATACATCTCCGTCATGATTTCACTATGCGCACAAGTGGCATCAGCCTACATCGGGCTACGTGAATTACAACAAGAACTAAATGTTGTTACCCATAACTGTAATACACAAGCTGCGGTCCTCGAAATTACCCAAGTCCGCTATAAAACGGGATTAGTTTCCAAACTGGACGTATCTCAAGCAAAATCAGTATATTATAGTACCAAAGCCTCCATTCCACAACTGGAATCAACTATCAACCAATATATTACCACCTTAGCAATTCTACTTGGAACTTACCCTCAAGACATTCGTCCCATATTGGAACAAAATGGTAAGCTTCCCGATTATATAGAGCCTATAGGTATCGGTATCCCCGCGGACTTGCTACTTCGCCGTCCAGATATCCGCCAGGCAGAACGACAAGTCAATGTACAAGCAGCCTTACTTGGTGCTTCCAAAAGCGATTGGTTACCACAGGTTTTCCTGAAAGGCTCCATTGGTTACGCATCTCATGAGTTAAAGAATTTTACGAAACGGAACAGTATGACGTTTGAAATAGCCCCCAGCCTTAGCTGGACGCTATTTAGTGGTACAAAACTGGTGAATGCCAGCCGATTGGCACGCGCGCAATTGGATGAGTCTATTCATCAGTTTAACCAAACAGTACTCACAGCCGTACAAGAGACTGATAATGCTATGAACGGTTATCGTAGTTCTATCAAACAAATTGTCGCCCTGCGAGAAGTATGTAATCAAGGAGAAGAAACTTTAAAACTTTCATTAGACCTCTATAAACAAGGATTGACTCCTTTTCAAAATGTTTTGGATGCCCTCCGTTCATTACTGACTTATCAGAATCAGTTAACACAGGCACAGGGTAGCTCACTACAAGAACTCATATCACTCTATAAAGCATTGGGAGGAGGATATGGAGATTAAACCTAAAGTAGTAGATTATAAATCTCTAAAATTAAACAGAACCATATATATGAAAAATCAAATGTACATTACCCTGATTATTCTACCCTTACTGGCTGGATGCGGGAATAAAAAAGAAATGGCACATACAATACCCACCCCGGAAATTAATGTGGCTCACCCAAGTGTGCAAGATATTACACTTACTAAAAGTTACCCTGGTTATCTGACTTCTGAAAAAACCGTAGATTTAGTAGGCAGAGTCAGCGGAACGCTGCAAAGTATTGCCTATTCACCCGGTAACCGGGTATACCAAGGACAAGTACTCTTCCAAATTGAACCAACCATTTATCAAAATAATGTGCGACAAGCAGAAGCTGCTCTCAATACAGCACGCGCAAATCTTGAGTATGCACAAAGCAATTATACACGTATGCAGGAAGCGGCAAAAACGGATGCCGTCAGTCAAATACAGGTACTACAATCCAAGTCAAATGTAGCTACTTCATTGGCAGCCGTAAGTAATGCTGAAGCTGCATTAAATACTGCACGCACCAACTTAGATTACTGTACGGTACGCGCTCCGTTTGACGGAACAATCAGCCGCAATCTCACAGATGCGGGAAGTTATATAAACGGTAGTACACAGCCTATAACATTGGCTACCATTTATAAAGACGACCATCTGTATTCTTATTTTAATGTAGCAGACAATCAATGGCTTGCCATGTTGCTGCAGCAAGGAGACAGCATTCCCAAACAGGTCAATGTCAGCCTGGGAAAAGACGGTATACTGAATTACCCGGCACAGTTGGATTACCTTTCACCTAATGTAGACTTGAATACCGGAACACTAAATATTCGTGCCCGAGTGGACAATCCCAAAGGTATCTTGAAAAGCGGGCTCTATGTCAGTATCACACTACCCTACGGAAAACAAAAGAATGCAATCCTCATACCTGACGCTTCTATCGGTACAGATCAATTGGGTAAATATGTGTATGTAGTCAATGACTCGAACATCGTACACTACCGTCACATAGAAATAGGACAACTGATAGAGGATAGTCTGCGCCAAATCAAGCAAGGACTTTCACCGCAGGAACGGTATGTAACGAAAGCCTTGATGAAAGTCAGAAACGGCATGCGGATAAAGCCCGTTCAATAATACACACTGTATATATAATCACTCAAACCAAGAAATTATGTTTTCAAAATTCTTCATAGACCGTCCCATATTCTCAACTGTACTGGCATTACTCATCGTCGTAGCAGGATTGGTCACACTGGGCATTCTACCCATTGCGCAATATCCGGACATTACACCGCCTACCGTACAGGTAAGCGCTGTCTATCCCGGAGCCAATGCCCAGACGGTGGCTCAAACCGTCGGCATTCCTATTGAGCAGCAAGTCAACGGAGTAGACGGGATGCTTTATATGTCCTCCAATTCATCCTCATCAGGAGCATATTCGCTTACCATCACTTTTGCAGTAGGTACAGATATCGACATGGCTACCGTACAAGTGCAAAACAGAGTTAGTGTGGCTCAGTCATCACTGCCCACCCCTGTAGTGGTACAGGGAGTTACGGTACAGAAAAAATCTAGTAATATCGTTATGTTCCTGACAATGAAGTCTGACAACAAAAATTACGATGGTCTTTACCTCAGCAACTATGCAAAACTGAATCTTGTGGACCAATTGACCCGTGTATCCGGTGTGGGTGCAGTCAATGTAATGGGGGCAGGGGACTACTCCATGCGTATCTGGCTTGACCCTGCCGCTATGCGTATTCGCAATCTCTCGCCTACAGATGTTTATCAGGCTATTCAGACACAAAATGTAGAGGTTAGTGCCGGAAATGTAGGACAATCTACCGGAAATGACAACAAAAATGCCTATCAATACAGCCTGACTGTAAAGGGGCGGCTAACCTCACCCGAAGAATTCGGTAACATTATCCTTCGTACGGAAAGCGGCGGGAGGATTCTCCGTCTGCGTGATGTAGCCCATATAGACCTGGGCTCGGCATCTTATAGTGTTGTCTCTCAGCTGGACGGGAATCCTACGGCTGCCATCGCCATCTATCAACAACCGGGCAGCAATTCATTGGACGTATCAAAAGGCGTCAAAGCAAAAATGCAGGAATTATCACAGAATTTCCCGGCAGGTATACAGTATAATGTAACGCTCGACACAACAGACGTTATCCATGCGTCCATTGATGAAGTAATGGTAACTTTCTTTGAAACAACGCTATTGGTAGTACTTGTAATCTTCCTCTTTCTGCAAAACTGGCGGGCCGTTATCATTCCTTGTATCACGATACCTGTTTCACTGATTGGTACGCTGGCAATCATGTCGTTATTCGGTTTCTCTATCAATACATTAACACTATTCGGACTGATATTGGCGGTTGCCATCGTGGTGGATGATGCTATTGTGGTTGTAGAAAACTCCACGCGTCTGTTGGATACCGGGCGATATACGGCACGGCAAGCCGTAACGGAAGCAATGGGAGAGATTACAGGTCCTATCGTGGGGGTGGTTTTGGTATTGCTTGCCGTATTTATCCCTACCACGCTTGTCAGCGGAATATCGGGACAATTGTACAAACAGTTTGCCTTGACCATTGCAGCCAGTACCGTACTAAGCGGTATCAACTCACTGACACTGACACCTGCACTCTGCGCATTAATGCTTCAACCCACCAAACCCTCGAAGTTCCCTCTGTATAAAGGATTTAACCTTTTGTACGACAAGACGCAAAGAGTGTATGACAAAATTGTGGGCCATTTGTTGCAACGACCTCTTGTTGCAGTAGCTTCCTATGCTGTATTTACAATAATCGCTGTGTTGTTGTTCGTTAAGTGGCCCTCTACTTTTATACCGGAAGAAGATGACGGATATTTCCTCGCTGTTGTGCAACTTCCACCGGCATCAAGCTTGGAACGCACGCAAGAAGTGGGAAAACAAATCAATGTTTTGCTCGACACTTATCCCGAAGTAAAGGATTATATCGGTATATCCGGCTTTTCCGTTATGGGCGGGGGAGAACAGAGCAATGCCGCCACCTACTTCGTTGTTCTGAAAAATTGGGATGAACGCAAAGGGAAGAAACATACGGCATCAGCCATCGTCAACCGTTTCAATATGGAAGCCTACAGCATTCAGGAAGCTGAGGTCTTTGCAATGGTTCCACCTGCCATTCCCGGACTGGGGGCCACCGGCGGGTTGCAACTGCAATTGGAAGACCATAACAACCTTGGTGCCACCGAAATGCAACGTGCCGTAGAAACTTTAATGGAACACTATCGTGAGTATCCGGCCCTGGCATCTGTCAGCAGCCAATATCAAGCAAATGTACCTCAGTATTTCCTGAATATAGACCGCGACAAAGTGCAATTGATGGGCATACAGTTGAACAGCGTTTTCACCGCCTTAGGATATTATATGGGGGAAGCCTATGTTAACGACTACGTACAGTTCGGACGCATTTATCAAGTGAAGCTGGGGGCCGGCGACCGCGCCCAACGTGTTATTGACGATGTACTCAAATTAAGTGTACCTAATGCTTCGGGAGAAATGGTCCCTTTCTCTTCTTTCACACAGATAGACGAACAACTGGGTATGGATCAAATCAACCGATATAATATGTACTCTACCGCATCCATTACCTGCAATGCAGCTCCGGGAAGCAGTTCCGGAGAAGCTATCAAGCAAGCGGAGAGTCTAATAAAGAATCAACTCGGCAATGAATTCGGCTACGAATGGACTTCTGTTGCCTATCAAGAAACGCAGGCGGGAACAACTACAACTGCCGTTTTTATCATGGCGCTATTAGTGGCTTTCCTCGTACTCGCCGCACAATACGAAAGCTGGACCAGCCCGGTATCTGCTGTAATGGGGCTTCCGGTAGCATTGCTCGGCGCAATGCTGGGTTGTTATGTAATGGGAACTCCGGTCAGCATCTACACTCAGATCGGTATAATTCTGTTAGTGGCGCTATCCGCCAAAAACGGTATCCTGATTGTGGAATTCGCACGTGATTTTCGTGCACAAGGCAACAGTATCCGTGATGCTGCATTCCAGGCGGGACACATCCGGCTTCGTCCTATTCTGATGACCTCATTGGCATTTGTACTGGGAGTTATGCCACTTCTGTTCGCTACAGGAGCAGGAGCGGAAAGTCGTGTTGCTCTTGGAGCGGCAGTAGTGTTCGGTATGGCACTAAATACATTACTTGCAACGGTTTATATCCCCAATTTCTATGAACTAATGCAAAAACTGCAAGAAAAGTTCGGAAAGAATAAAGGTAAATAAAAAAATACAGTTTCCCTATTTTGAATTAATTCCATATATTTGCAGATTAAGCAAATGTATGAAATTAATAATATGGGGCTTAGATATACTTTTATATATGTGTTGTATTTCAGTATAAGCATCGCTTTACAAGCGCAACAGCAAACATTAGAAAGCAAAATTGACAATTTCCTCAAAGGGAAAAAAGCCACGGTGGGCGTGGCTGTACTGACAGACCGGAACGAAATCCTACTGTACAATAACAAAATGAACTATCCGTTGCTAAGCGTATTCAAGTTCCACGTAGCCCTGGCTGTATTAGACAAGATGAATAGACAGGAAACTCCATTAGACCACATCATCCATGTTAAAGCATCTCAGTTACAGCCAAATACTTACAGCCCGTTACGGCAAAAATACCCCAATCAAGACCTCAATATCTCATTAGGAGAACTTTTACAATACAGCATCTCTCTAAGCGATAATAATGCTTGTGATATTCTCATAAAATATGCCGGTGGAATAGGGCATATCCATCAGTACATTAAGAAGTTAGATATTAATGATTTCAACTTGTCCGAAACGGAAGATTCCATGCACCGGAATCCCTCAAAGGCATATCTGAATTGGAGTACTCCCTATGAAATGGTACAACTGCTAAGAATAGCTGACGAAAAGGAACTATTTGCCCCCGTATACAAGGATTTTTTATGGAATACCATGATAGCAACCAGTACCGGGAGCAATAAACTAAAGGGATTATTACCTTCCAACGCAATTGTAGGGCATAAGACAGGCTCTTCCGATCGTAATTCGGAGGGTGTGAAAATTGCAGATAATGATGCCGGAGTCGTAATCATGCCTGATGGAAAGAAATATTATATCGCTGTTTTTGTAATGAACTCAAGTGAGACAGACGATGAGAATGCCGCCATTATCGCCCGTATCTCTCGAATGGTATACGATGAAATACCTATCTGGAAGCCGTCCTTAGAGGGAGAAAGATGAGTATATCAAAGGCTTGTGTAGTCAGGAATGTTTTGTAAGAAAGTATAATTATTCCGCTCATAGTCCATACGACAGCAATAATGCCTGATACCATTGCTCACTATCAGATAGTCCACTTTCAGCACCATATTATAGCGGGTAATCTGATCGAAAACCTTTTGAGTGATTTCTACTTCAGGAGCTTTATATTCTATAATCATACGCGCTGTAAGGTCTCTTCTGTAAAGCACTGTATCACAACGTTTTTTAGTACCATTTAACTGTACCTGTACCTCGTTTGCCATAAGTGCCTGCGGATAACCCTTATGTGCCATAAGAAAGTGCACAAAATGCTGTCGTACCCACTCCTCCGGAGTCAAAGCAACATATCGGCGACGGATAACATCAAAAATACTTTTTTTTCCATCCCTGGCAATAATCTTGGCATCAAACGCCGGCAGATTCAATGAGAACATTCTACTTTAATTTCTTGTTTTTACTTTTTTATTGTATTTTTGTGAGTTAAATAATCGCTTCCTAATGACTTTAGGGAACAAATTTAATAAAATCTTATGAAAACAAAAGAAGAAATCGTAGCTAATTGGCTACCCCGTTACACAAAACGTAACCTGGAAGATTTTGGAGAGTATATCCTGTTGACTAACTTCAACAAGTATGTAGAAATTTTCGCTGAAAAATTCAATGTTCCTATTCTTGGCAAAGACGCCAATATGATTTCTGCCAGTGCGGAAGGCATGACTATTATCAACTTCGGAATGGGAAGCCCTAATGCCGCCATTATCATGGATTTATTAAGTGCCATCAAACCCAAAGCATGTCTGTTTCTAGGCAAGTGCGGAGGCATAGACAAGAAAAATAGAATAGGGGATCTTATCCTTCCAATCGCCGCTATCCGCGGTGAAGGTACCTCAAACGACTATTTTCCGCCGGAAGTGCCGTCGCTGCCGGCATTTATGTTACAGCGTGCCGTTTCTTCTGCCATCCGTGACTATGCCCGCGATTACTGGACCGGTACTGTATACACCACCAACCGCCGCATTTGGGAGCATGATGAAGATTTTAAAGAGTATCTCAAGAAAACCCGTGCCATGGCAGTCGATATGGAGACGGCAACCTTGTTCAGTTGCGGCTTTGCCAATCATATTCCAACCGGTGCCTTACTGTTAGTATCCGACCAGCCCATGATTCCGGAAGGCGTCAAGACCGATAAAAGCGATAGCATAGTAACTCAAAAGTATGTAACAGAGCATGTTGAAATAGGTATCGCATCTCTACGTATGATTATTGATGAAAAGAAAACGGTAAAACATCTAAAATTCGACTGGTAAAACCAAGAAACATGGCAAAGCAAGAAATTACATGTGACGACATCATAAAGGAGCTAAAAACCGGACAATATCGCCCTATCTACTATTTAATGGGGGAAGAACCGTATTACATCGATCTCATTTCAGATTATATAACAAATAACGTACTGAACGAAACCGAAAAGGAATTCAACTTAACCGTTGTATATGGCGCAGATGTAGATGTGGCTACAATCATCAATGCCGCCAAGCGCTATCCAATGATGTCCGAACACCAAGTAGTAGTAGTGAAGGAAGCACAGAATATACGCAATATGGAGGAACTTTCCTACTATCTTCAAAAGCCCTTGCTATCCACCATATTGGTAATATGCCACAAACATGGCGTATTGGACAGAAGGAAAAAGCTTGCTGCTGAAATAGAGAAGTCCGGTATACTGTTTGAATCCAAAAAAGTAAAAGATGCCCAACTGCCGGCATTCATCACATCTTATATGAAGCGTAAGGGAGTAGACCTTGAACCCAAAGCAACTTCCATGCTTGCCGACTTTGTAGGAACCGATCTCAGCCGCCTTACCGGTGAACTAGAAAAGCTTATTATTACACTTCCAAAAGGTCAGACACGAGTCACCCCTGAACTAATAGAGCATAATATCGGAATCAGCAAGGATTATAATAACTTTGAACTTCGTAGCGCCATTGTAGAAAAGGATGTTTTAAAGGCTAATAGAATAATAAAATATTTTGAAGAAAATCCAAAAACCAATCCAATTCAAATGACTTTATCTTTACTTTTTGGCTTCTTTTCCAACTTAATGCTGGCTTATTATGCTCCTGAAAAGTCAGAGCAGGGTATTGCCGCATTCTTAGGTTTAAAAAGTCCATGGCAGTCTCGTGAATATCTCAGTGCCATGCGGAAATATAATGGGGTAAAGACCATGCAAATCATTGGAGAAATACGATATACAGATGCCAAATCTAAAGGAGTAGGAAACTCTTCATTAAACGATGGCAATCTATTGCGAGAGTTGGTCTTTAAAATCTTGCATTGATTTCCACATTTATGCTTCTCTTTATATAAAAGAAGGAAATATAAAAATAACTCATTTCTATATCATTTTGTCACATTTAGGGGGGATTTCCCCCTTTTTTCTATTATCATGATTTCTCGATAGTATAAAGAGAGAGATAATAAGTTGTAATACAATAAAATACATAGAATATAATCCTCTGAGAATCGTTTTTTTCTAATCATTCGGACTTTTATACAGAAAGAAAGCAAAGATTTCATTTTGCGACATTACAAATTAGTAAAAGATTAGTTCATCTCTATTTTGTCACCCATTTTCATTTAAAAAGAATTTCTCCCATTGAGTTTATTAAACTTAATGGGAGAAATAGTTGTATAACACAACCATGATATATCACCTATGTAAAAAAAGGACAGATACACAGATACATACCACAACTGTAATATATTACAAACATAAATACATCAGTATTAATATATTTGTAAAATAAATTATTTACAAACACAATACACACCATTACATTTTCATCGAATAAACTATTAACTACACTAATATATATATTTACTACACTGTAAACCTGATGTATACAATATTTTATTGTACTAATAGATTATAAACACTAGAGATATGACTAAAACATCTGTAATTAATGCCTTATAACAAGTTTTATATTGATATATATTATTATATATCAATATAATATACAAATATATTAAAGTTTATATCGTAGTTGTTTTTTGTATATTCCAAGCATTTACAAAACAAAACAACACATATGTAAAGCAATAGAATACTTTTGTAATTTTATTAATATCACATTTTTAATTTGCTTTTGTAAATTCTATTTTTTACTTTTGTGATTAAATTAAAAAGAGATACAATTGTAATAATATCTACGACATGAGTATAAAGGACAGATTCAAGATGATAATGGACCGGGAACAATTGACTGCAGGAGCATTTGCTGAAAGCATAGATGTAGCTCAAGCTACTATCTCCCATATTTTAAGTTCCCGTAATAATCCAAGTACGGAAGTCATTCTAAAACTGCACAAGCGATATAATGACATCAACCTTGAATGGCTTCTGACAGGAAAAGGAAATATGAGCAATAACTCTCCAACTGCTGACGATGGCGGATTTGACTACCCTTTATTCGCTGACAATCCGGAAAACCTGTCCAACAAGACGGATATACCGGAAAATCGCAAGGAAATCGCATTAGAAACGGTACAAAAAGCACCTAAAGAGATTGTAAAACAGGAGATTATCTATAAAGAAAGACCACCCAGAAAAATAACTGAAATAAGAATATTCTTTGATGATAATACGTATGAGACATTCAAACCGGAAAATTAAAGGGCAACTACGGCTATTTACACAAATTCCCGTATCTTTGCAGCCAAAAGATAATTCTTCTTTATAGATAATATGAAAAAATATATTTTAGATCTGACAGTGACTGAGAACGTCCGGCTGCATACCAACTATGTGCTGCTGAAATTGACTTCCTCGTCCCTGCTCCCGGAAATGCTTCCGGGACAATTTGCAGAGATTCGCGTAGACAGTTCACCCAGTACTTTCTTGCGACGCCCTATCTCTATTAATTATGTAGATAAACAAAGGAATGAGGTATGGTTCCTAATTCAACTTGTAGGAGATGGAACCAGGCGCTTAGGTGAAGCAAAACAAGGAGATGTAATCAATGTAGTGCTTCCATTAGGAAATGGCTTCACAATGCCTGAAAAGCCCTCAGAGAAGCTTTTGTTAGTGGGTGGTGGTGTAGGTACGGCACCGATGTTGTATTTAGGCGAGCAATTGGCTAAAAACGGAAGCAAACCCATCTTCTTATTAGGTGCCAAAAGCGACAAGGATTTGCTGCAATTAGAAGAATTTGCTGCCTACGGAGAAGTATATACTACCACGGAAGACGGTAGTCATGGCGAAAAAGGATATGTTACCCAACATTCCATATTAAATAAGGTGAACTTCGAGCAAATATATACCTGCGGTCCTAAACCAATGATGATATCTGTAGCTAAATATGCCAAAAGTAAAGGCATTAATTGTGAAGTATCTTTAGAAAACATGATGGCATGTGGCATAGGCGCTTGTTTATGTTGTGTGGAAAACACTACAGAAGGTCATTTATGTGTATGTAAAGAAGGTCCGGTTTTTAATATAAACAAACTATTATGGCAGATTTAAGTGTAAACATTGGCGAATTGCAAATGAAAAATCCGGTAATGACAGCATCCGGAACCTTTGGATATGGTGAAGAGTTCGCCGATTTCATCGATATATCGCGAATAGGTGGTATTATTGTAAAGGGCACTACTCTTCACAAACGTGAAGGAAACCCATATCCGCGTATGGCAGAGACTCCTTCCGGTATGTTAAACGCTGTGGGACTGCAAAATAAGGGTGTACATTACTTTGTTGAACATATCTATCCGCGTATTAAAGATATAAAAACCAATATGATTGTAAATGTTTCAGGTTCTGCTATTGAAGATTACATGGAAACAGCTGCAATCATTAATGAACTTGTAAATATTCCTGCCATAGAACTAAACATATCCTGCCCTAATGTGAAGCAAGGTGGAATGGCATTTGGTGTTACAGCCAAAGGAGCTGAAGAAGTGGTAAAAGCCGTACGCTCAGTTTACAAAAAGACACTTATCGTAAAACTGTCACCCAATGTCACAGACATCACAGAGATAGCACGTGCAGCCGAAAATGGCGGTGCGGACAGCGTATCGCTCATCAATACCCTATTGGGAATGGCTGTAGACGCAGAACGCAGACGTCCCATCCTTTCTACGGTGACAGGCGGTATGTCCGGAGCGGCAGTGAAACCTATTGCACTCCGTATGGTATGGCAAGTTGCTAAGGCAGTAAAAATACCTGTCATAGGTTTAGGGGGCATCATGAATTGGAAAGATGCCGTAGAATTTATGCTCGCAGGTGCCTCAGCTATCCAGATTGGTACAGCAAACTTTATCGATCCGGCAATTACTGTGAAGGTTGCAGAAGGTATTGATGACTACCTAAATAGACATGGATATAAGTCTGTTAAAGAAATAATTGGCGCACTTGAGGTATGACAAATTACAAAGCATAGCCATTCGCAAGCTATTTTCATAAAAAAGGACATTCAAATTGAATGTCCTTTTTCTTTTTATTTACATCTTACAGATTACTCGCCTAACAAATCAGGACGTAACTTCCGGGTTCTCTCAAGAGATTGTTGCAACTCCCATTCCTTTATTTTAGCTTCATGGCCTGATAGTAAAATATCCGGAACTTTCCAACCTTTATAATCAGCCGGACGCGTATAGACAGGAGCGGCCAAAAGATTATCTTGGAAAGAATCGGAAAGGGCTGATTGTTCATCAGAGATAACTCCCGGTATAATACGTACAATCGCATCGGCCATAACGGCAGCCGCCAATTCGCCACCAGTCAGCACATAGTCTCCGATACTGATTTCTTTCGTTATGAGATGTTCGCGAATACGATAATCAATCCCCTTGAAATGTCCGCAAAGGATAATGAGATTCTTTGCGAGAGATAGCGTATTAGCCATAGGCTGATTGAACTGTTCGCCGTCCGGAGTTGTAAAAATCACCTCGTCATACTCCCGCTCCGCCTTCAAGGCATTGATACAACGTTCTATGGGTTCTATCTTCATAACCATTCCGGCAAACCCGCCAAAAGGATAATCATCTACCCGGCGATATTTATCTTCGGTATAATCACGAAGATTATGAATATGGATTTCTGCAAGCCCCTTGTTCTGAGCACGTTTCATTATGGAGCAATTGAAGAATCCTTCAATCATTTCCGGCAAAACAGTAATGATGTCAATACGCATATATTTAATTTTTCCGCAAAAATAGTGTAAGTTAAGAGTAAAAGCAAAAAATATTCGGGAGAAACCCGTATTTTTGCGTTCAAACTCCAGAATCATTATGACAATAAAAGAAAAGATAGACCAACTGCGCGCCGACTTACATCGGCATAACTATAATTATTACGTATTGAATGCTCCCGAAATATCTGATAAAGAGTTCGATGACAGGATGCGTGAATTACAGGAACTTGAAAAAGAACATCCGGAATACCAAGACGAAAATTCACCTACCATGCGTGTGGGAAGTGACTTGAATAAGAATTTCACTCAGATAGCTCACAAATACCCTATGCTTTCATTGGGAAATACCTATTCAGAAAATGAAGTGACAGACTTTTACGACCGAGTGAAGAAAGCCTTGAATGAAGATTTTGAGATATGTTGTGAGCTAAAATACGATGGTACATCCATTTCACTGACTTACGAAAATGGCAAACTGGTACGTGCCGTAACTCGCGGTGACGGTGAAAAAGGAGATGACGTAACGGATAATGTAAAAACAATCCGTACCATACCATTAATACTCCACGGCAATTACCCTCCGTTATTTGAAATCAGAGGAGAAATATTAATGCCTTGGGAAGTGTTTGAAAAGTTGAACAGGGAAAAGGAAGCGCGTGAGGAACCGCTTTTCGCTAATCCACGCAATGCAGCTTCCGGAACTTTAAAGCTGCAAAATTCCGCCATTGTAGCCTCTCGGAAGCTTGATGCCTATTTGTACTATCTGCTGGGAGAAGAGCTACCTTGTGACGGTCATTATGAAAATCTGCAGGCAGCAGCCGGCTGGGGATTTAAAATCTCGGAACACACGAAAAAGGCGCACAGCCTTGAGGAAGTATTTGAATATATCAGATATTGGGATACCGAACGCAAGAACTTGCCGGTAGCGACAGACGGTATTGTTCTAAAAGTCAACAGTATGCGCCAACAGAAAAATCTCGGTTTTACTGCAAAATCTCCCCGGTGGGCAATAGCATATAAGTTTCAGGCAGAACGGGCTTTGACTCGCCTAAATAAAGTCACTTATCAAGTAGGGCGCACCGGAGCTGTAACCCCCGTCGCTAATTTAGACCCGGTACAACTGTCCGGTACTATTGTAAAAAGGGCTTCTCTGCACAATGCCGACATTATCGAAGGGCTGGATTTACATATCGGAGACATGGTTTACGTAGAGAAAGGCGGGGAAATCATTCCTAAAATCACGGGAGTAGACAAAGATGCACGCTGTATGCTTATCGGCGAAAAAGTGAGGTTTATCACTCATTGTCCCGAATGTGGCAGCAAGTTGATACGCTACGAAGGAGAAGCTGCCCACTACTGTCCTAACGAAACGTCCTGCCCACCTCAGATTAAAGGTAAGATAGAGCATTTTATCAGCCGTAAGGCTATGAATATCGACGGATTAGGCCCGGAAACTGTAGATATGTTCTATCGTTTGGGCTTAATTAAGAATACGGCAGATTTATATCAGCTCACGGCAGATGATATTAAAAACTTGGATCGTATGGGTGAGAAATCAGCGGAGAATATCATCAAAGGAATCGAAGCGAGCAAAGAAGTTCCATTTGAAAGAGTGCTCTTTGCCTTGGGTATCCGCTTTGTAGGAGAAACGGTAGCCAAGAAAATAGCCAAATCCTTTAACGATATAGACGAACTGGAAAATGCAAACCTCGAAAAACTGATAAATATCGATGAAATCGGGGAAAAAATAGCGCAAAGCATTCTGGCATACTTCGCAAACCCATTGAACCGAGAGTTGGTAGAACGTTTGAAATCCACCGGATTACAACTCTATCGCAGAGAAGAGGATTTAAGCGGATATACGGATAAACTGGCGGGACAGGCTATTGTTATAAGCGGTGTGTTCACACATCATTCAAGAGACGAATACAAAGAGTTGATAGAAAAAAATGGCGGAAAGAATGTCGGCAGTATCTCTGCCAAGACCAGTTTTATACTGGCAGGGGAAAATATGGGTCCGGCCAAATTGGAGAAAGCTCACAAGCTGGGCATAAGGATTATGAGCGAAGATGAGTTTTTAACGCTTATATCCTAACAAATTTCTACAAAAAACTTTTTTATGGCTTATATTTGTATGGCAAATCGAAAAAAATCGTACTTTTGCGAGTCGTTTAATTAGAGATTACTTTATAATACTCATGATACAAACTAGATTGAAAGGAATGGGGGTAGCGCTGATTACTCCATTTAAAGAGGATGAAAGCGTTGATTA
Source organism: Bacteroides sp. AM10-21B (assembly GCF_003472565.1). Classification (NCBI taxonomy): domain Bacteria; kingdom Pseudomonadati; phylum Bacteroidota; class Bacteroidia; order Bacteroidales; family Bacteroidaceae; genus Bacteroides; species Bacteroides sp. AM10-21B. Next base: position 134,101 of record NZ_QRME01000007.1, read on the forward strand.
CGATGCATTGATGCGTTTAGTAGACTATCAGCTTCAAAACAACACTGATTTTTTATGCGTGCTTGGCACTACGGCAGAAACTCCAACTCTGAATGAAGAGGAAAAAAAGAAAATCAAGAAGATGGTTATCGAGCGTGTGAATGGAAAAATACCTATTCTGCTTGGAGTAGGCGGAAATAATACTCGCGCTATAGTAGAAACTCTGAAAAATGATGATTTTACAGGGGTAGATGCTATTCTATCTGTTGTTCCATACTACAATAAGCCTTCTCAAGAAGGAATATACCAGCACTATAAAGCGATTTCCGAGGCTACCGACCTTCCGATTGTGCTCTATAATGTACCGGGACGTACCGGTGTAAATATGAAAGCCGAAACAACCCTGCGTATTGCACGCGACTTTAAGAACGTAATCGCAATTAAAGAAGCATCAGGCGATATCAGCCAGATGGACGACATCATAAAAAACAAACCAGCTAATTTTGACGTTATTTCGGGCGATGACGGCATTACCTTCCCCTTAATTACCTTAGGGGCAGTTGGCATCATCTCGGTCATTGGAAATGCCTTTCCGCGCGAATTTAGCCGCATGGTACGTCTGGCATTGCAAGGAGACTATCAAAATGCGTTGACTATACATCACAAATTTGCAGAATTGTTTAAATTGCTCTTTGTAGACGGCAACCCTGCCGGAGTAAAAGCCATGCTAAATGCAATGGGAATGATTGAAAATAAACTTCGTTTACCTTTAGTGCCCACCAGAATCACTACTTTTGAAGCTATGCGCAAAATATTGGACGAATTGAATATTAAATGCTAAATGCAACTTATATAAGCTGTAAGCCTCGTAGATTATACGGGGCTTTTTTATTGCAAGAATAGCCTATACTCTCTATATTTTTTGTAGACTGATATGATGTATATCAAAATCCGGTTTGATATACATCATATCTATTTTTCATACGATGAAAAAAATCTTTTCATGCAGGTTAAAAGATAAGGCTTTCTTTTTATATAGACTGACTATGTTGTATGCATAAAAAAGAAAATCCCTCAGGTTTTTACGTTGATCCGATATACGATTTCTATAAACACAAACAAAAAACCTCTACAAACATATTGCAGAGGTTTCTTGTGATCGCGACAGGATTCAAACCTGTAACCGGCTGATCCGTAGTCAGCTACTCTATTCAGTTGAGCTACGCGACCTTTTTATTATTAACAAAAGTGTGACCGCGACAGGATTCAAACCTGTAACCGGCTGATCCGTAGTCAGCTACTCTATTCAGTTGAGCTACGCGGCCTTTTTGTTTAACGGGTGCAAAGATACGCACTTTTTCCGAATTAGCAAGCGATACGCAAACTTTTTTTGAAGAAAGTTACTCGATGAATCGGTAATTAAACAGTTGCCAACCGAGTGTCAACCCTACATTCCATTCCTTTTTCGGTGAACTATAATGATTTACATATGCAGAGATTGCTCCGAAAGGCAATTGACATATCACAGAAATTTCTCCCACATATTCAAAGCGTGAGAATGCTTTTCCATAATAAGCCTTGTTCAAAGCATTCTTTTTGATAGGAAATATCGGCATGAAACCATAAAATTCAGAACGGAACTGAAACATATCATTGAAAACAAATATCGGCTTGACCCCGGCAGCCAAAAACTGATTAGCCCGGAACGCCTCATTATACATCAGCTTACTATGAGGAGTAGGAGAAAAATCCGCCGCCTGCAACATTGTTGCCGTATAATTCTCTGAAAAATTCTTCGATGAATACAGCATTTCCGCCATCCACCCCAAAGTAAACTTAGGGCTCATGGTATGATAGGCATATTTCATATAAGAAATCTGCAACCAAGACTGCCGCTCTTTAGTTGTAACGCTCGTCTCTGTCGGATTTCCCGGTATGAATCTTTCTTTCCCGCTAAAGACTTGTGCCACCAACTTTTCAAAATACCCTTTAGTAGCATACTGTCGCGCATTCAACGTACTCCCATAAAATCCGATAGCTCCGCCCAAAAGGTTATAAGTGCTCTTATCCGAACGGTCCTTATCAAAATTGATTACGCTGGATTGAAAGTAATTATCTTGCAACTTTCCGTATCCGATACTTATCTCCGCTCGTTTGTTGGCCAAAAAAGGTAAGGCTACCATCAACTTTACAAAACGCTCGTCTTTAGAATTGAAAGAGGGTTTATCGTTTTTAGAAAAAAGCTTGTCTTTCTTATAATAATCGAACGTGCTTAAAGAAGCAATAAGGCGATAAGAAGTCGGAACACGGGTAGGAAGGTCTATTTTAGCCATAAACTGCGCATTATTATACACCTTGCCAATCTGACCGTCGAGAGTGATTTCCTTGGAATAGTAATTCAAGTTCTGATAGCCCAATCCTAAATAAATCTGGTTGGAACTGGTGGTCGAAACACTTCCACCCATCCGTACAGAGAAATTATCTTCCATCTTAACCTTCAGATGCAGTGAATACAGGTCACTTTTAGTATCATAAACCGCATGAGGGATAATCTCCGAAATCATATTGTCGGATAGCAAACGAAAATAGCCACGTTTCAAATCTTCGTATGTAAACACTTCATGGTCTTCATCATGAAATTCTTTCTTGATATATGCTTGTTGCTGTGGGTTCGCTCCCTCTATATAGATGTCTCTAAAACGGAATTGGGGTAAATTACTTCGATATACCAGACGCCTTAAACGCACATTCTCAGCATTTACCCTCCGATGGATACGGCCTTTTATGGAGTCCATCAAACTTATAGTCCGATTGTAACCAATATCATGCAGTTCTTGCAGGCGGTCAAAATCCAGAAGACTTACATCATCGTACTTGAATGTCATAATAATGCCTAAAGAATCCGGAAGGGTATAATCCGTCTTCTGCATAATCATATTCTCAAGCTGGCTCATCAAATCATTCTCTTTCGGCTTACTGGGGTTAGCTGCCACCACACTGCCTATAATAACTTCCGGCCGGAAGTCCTCACGCATAATGTCCGTTGGGAAATTATTGTAAATACCACCGTCATAAGCCAAAACACTATCAATCTCTATCGGTTTGAAGACAAACGGGAAACTCATGGAAGCACGTACCGCATCTCCCAAATCTCCTTTACGCATAATCAACGGCCTTTTATTATATACATCGGAAGCGATGCAACGGAAAGGCACAAACAACCGATTGAAATCACCGTTGCACGCTGCCGTAGCGCGAGCGAACAATTCCACAAAGACCAAATTCATCTGAATGGGATTTACCATACTTGTAGGAAGTATCTGAGGCTTGATGTGTAACGAATCCTTAAAAGAGAAACGGATATTAAAAAACTCCGGAGTCGGTCGGTTCTGCTTAAAATAGTATCCATATTTAGGTTCTACTTGCCCCGAATACCAGCGTTTGAAGTCTTCGGAACGCAACAAAGCCTCCATGTCATCAGGAGAATATCCCATAGCATATAGCGAACCGATGATAGCCCCCATGGAAGTACCGGTGATATAATCGATAGGGATATTATTTTCCTCCAAAGCACGGATAATGCCGATATGCGTCATGCCCTTTGCACCGCCGCCACTCAAAACAAGTCCTACTTTCTGGGCTTGCGCAAGCGGCAGAAGCAATAAACAGACTGATAAAAACAAAAGAAATCTTTTCATGAATACAGTTTCGAGTGAAATATACTAATTTATTCAATGCTCAAATATAAACAATAGTTTCCAAAAACCTCGTATCCAACGGAAAAAAACATATCCATTACGAAAAAAAAACAAAAAAGGTGTCAAAATGTAAAAGTCCTATCATTCTGTCATTCTGAACGCAGTGAAGAATCTCTTCTCTGCATACATAAGAGAGGAGATTCTTCGTCGCAAGCTCCTCTGAATGACAGAATGATAGGACTTTTACATTTTGACACACCTCTATATAATAAAATCTAAAGGGGCTTATTTAATCAAGTCGATACTTCTCTTAACAAAGTTGTTCAGAGCTTCACCCTTCAGCATGCCGTTTTGAAGCAATGCCAAGTCAATAAGTTGGCGGACAACTTTATTTTGGGCAGCATAGTTGGCAAACAGACCTTCTTTCTGAGCCTTCAGTTCTTCCCACTTCTTATCCAAGTCGTTCACTTCATCCTTTTCAGCCGTAGGAATATCTTCATCTTTCTTGCCTTCCTGCTTCTTCTTCAAATCATTGCGACGGTTGTTTACATCATCCATTTCTTTTTGAATCGGAGCAACAGCAACCGCACATTCCTTGTCTTCATCAGCCAAAATCTCTTTTACCAACTTATGGTCAGCATTCAATACCAGATTGAACATATCCGGCATTTCACCATAGAAGCTCATTCCAGCCTGGATATTAGCCATTTCTTTCATACGGCGCATATACTCGCTTTGCGTAATCATGACCGGTGAAGCATTTTCACCCAAAGCTTGAGCCATCACATTGAACTCTGTCTTTTCTATCTGTGGCAGCTGGCTCTTGAAGATAACAGAGAGAGCTTCTTGCTTACCGGCTTCCAAAACATCACCCTTCTTATCTTCCTTAACTATCAAGTTGTCAACGACATCACTGTCTACACGGGTAAAACGTACTTTCTCAAACTTTTGCTCCAGCATGCTTACCATGGCAACGTCGAGTTGTCCGTCCATCAACAATACATTATAACCCTTGTTCTTGGCAGCCTCAATATAACTGTATTGCTCATCTTTATTGTTGGCATACAGATAAATCAGATTACCGTCCTTATCTGTCTGATTATCCTTTATCAAGGTCTTATACTCTTCAAAAGTATAATGCTTGTCGTCTGTATCGGAGAGAAGAGCGAAATCCTTTGCTCTATCATAGAAATCCTCTTGTGTGAGCATTCCATAGTTTATGAAAATCTTCAAGTCATTCCACTTCTCTTCAAACTGTTTGCGGTCGTTCTTGAATATGGATTGCAGACGATCGGACACTTTCTTCGTAATATATGTAGAAATTTTCTTCACGTTAGAGTCACTCTGCAGATAAGAACGGGATACATTCAACGGAATATCCGGAGAATCAAGTACACCATGCAGCAATGTCAAAAAGTCCGGAACAATACCCTCTACAGAATCTGTTACATATACTTGATTGCAATAAAGCTGGATTTTATTCTTGTTCAACTCTATATTACTTTTCACCTTCGGGAAGTACAAGATACCAGTGAGATGGAACGGATAATCTACGTTCAGATGTATCCAGAACAAAGGCTCATCGGACATCGGATAAAGGTCGCGATAGAACTTCTTATAATCCTCGTCTTTCAATTCACTGGGTTTCAGTGTCCACAGCGGATTGGCGTCATTAATGATATTATCTTCGGTCGTTTCAACCTGCTTGCCGTCTTTCCACTCTTTTTTCTTACCGAATGCAACAGGAATAGGAAGGAAGCTGCAATATTTCTTCAGAAGAGAAGAGAGGCGTGCCTCTTCAAGGAATTCCTTGCAATCATCGTCTATATAAAGAACGATATCCGTACCGCGTTCTGCCTTGTCCGTATCTTCAATTGTAAATTCCGGGCTACCGTCGCAAGTCCATTTTACGGCTTTAGCACCATCCTGATAGGATTTAGTGATGATTTCAACCTTCTTGGCAACCATGAAAGCTGAGTAAAAGCCAAGTCCGAAGTGACCGATAATAGCATTAGCATCATTCTTATATTTCTCCAAGAAGTCATTGGCTCCTGAGAATGCAATCTGATTAATATATTTATCTATTTCTTCTGCTGTCAGACCGATACCATGATCTGATACGGTAATCGTATCTTTACCTAAAGATACGTGCACTGTCAAATCACCGACTTCACCCTTGAATTCGCCAATAGAAGCGAGCGTTTTAAGCTTCTGAGTAGCGTCAACGGCATTAGAAACTAACTCGCGAAGGAAGATTTCATGATCACTGTACAAAAACTTCTTGATAACGGGGAAGATATTCTCTGTAGTTACCCCAATATTTCCTTTTTGCATACTAAGTTTATATTTTTAGATTTATATTTTTATTGTTTTGGCAAACAGAACACAAAAAAAATGCCAGTCCCGAAGAACTGACATTTTGGCTGTTTTATTAATAATGACTTATTATGCTTTGGTTATATTCAACTCGTCTTTTTCCGGATTGACGGAGACATTAACCGTATCGCCGGGTTGTAATCCGGCAGATACAATGAGTTCTGAAAGCCCGTCTTCCAGATAATTCTGAATGGCACGCTTCAACGGACGTGCACCAAACTGTACATCGTAGCCTTTGGTTGCAAGAAACCTTTTGGCTTCATCATCTACAATCATCTTATAACCAATAGCTTCAATACGACCATACAACCCCTTCAGCTCTATGTCTACAATCTTTGTGATGGCATCCAACGAAAGCTGATCAAACGTTATGATTTCATCCAAGCGATTCAGAAACTCAGGAGCAAAGGTCTTGTGCAAGGCTTTCTGGATTACACTGCGTGAGTGCTCATTATTATCCGTACGCGCCTGTGCAGCAAATCCTACGCCACGGCCAAATTCCTTCAATTGGCGAGTACCAATATTGGAAGTCATGATAATAACCGTATTTTTGAAATCAATCGTTCTGCCATAATTGTCAGTAAGACGTCCTTCATCCAACACCTGCAACAAGATATTAAACACATCCGGATGAGCTTTTTCTATTTCATCCAACAATACTATTGAATAAGGTTTCCGACGCACTTTCTCCGTTAGTTGTCCGCCTTCTTCATAACCGACATACCCCGGAGCTGCTCCAATCATACGAGACACCGTATATTTCTCCATATACTCACTCATATCAATACGTATCAACGCATCACTGGAGCCAAACATATATTTAGCCAACTGTTTAGCTAAGTGGGTTTTACCCACACCGGTAGGTCCGAGGAACATAAACGTTCCGATAGGACGGTTTGGGTCTTTCAAACCCACACGGCTACGCAGAATCGCTTTAGTAAGCTTTTCTATTGCAGCATCTTGAGCCACAACTTTTGCCTGCAAATCTTCTTTCATTCCTGCCAGCTTAAGACCTTCCGCCTGGGCCATACGTTGCACCGGAACACCGGACATCATTGATATGACATTGGCAATTTCCTCCTCACCAACAATCTGGCGGTTGTCTTTGAGACGTGCTTCCCATTCTACCTTCATTTCATCCAAACGAACCGAAAGTTCTTTCTCTCTATCCCGATAACTGGCAGCCAGTTCAAAGTTCTGCGACTTTACAGCTTCAGCTTTCAAAACACGTGCATCTTCTATCAATTTTTCCTGTTCTTCAATCTCTTTGGGGACATTGATATTCGTCAGATGCACACGTGAACCGGCTTCATCCAAAGCGTCAATAGCCTTATCCGGGAAGTTACGGTCGGTTATATAACGTTCTGACAACTTGACACAAGCTTCCAATGCTTCATCTGTATAACTCACATTATGATGATCTTCGTACTTCTCTTTTATATTTTTCAATATTTGGAGTGTTTCTTCCGGAGTAGTGGGGTCTACTATAACTTTCTGAAAACGACGTTCCAAAGCACCATCTTTCTCAATATTTTTCCTATATTCATCAAGAGTGGTAGCACCGATACACTGTATTTCACCACGAGCTAAAGCAGGCTTCAACATATTAGCTGCGTCCATAGAACCTGCAGCAGCACCGGCACCTACAATAGTATGAATCTCGTCGATAAACAAGATTACGTTCGGATTCTTCTGCAACTCATTGATAATAGAACGAATACGTTCCTCAAATTGTCCACGATATTTAGTTCCTGCCACAACAGAAGCCATATCGAGCATAACAACCCGCTTGTCAAACAAAATACGGGATACTTTTTTCTGAACAATGCGCAATGCCAACCCCTCCACGATAGCTGATTTGCCGACACCCGGCTCACCAATCAACACAGGATTGTTTTTCTTACGACGGCTCAATATCTGCGCCAAACGTTCTATCTCACGCTCACGCCCTACAACAGGATCAAGCTTGCCTTCCTCTGCAGCACGAGTCATGTCTGTACCGAAATTATCCAATACAGGAGTATCATTAGAAGACTTCTTCGATGCAGTCTGTGCGGAAGAAGCCGCCCCCGGTCCTGCATTGTGAGAAGAATGGGACGACATATTCATGTCATCATCGTCCTCTTCTTCCTCTTCCGGAAATCCCATACCTGCACTCGGATTAGTAGACTGCATTGTAAGCTGCTCAAATACTGACTGGTAACTTACATGATTCTCTTCCAAGACAGTAGCAGCCAGATTATCCCCATCTTTCAGTATAGCCAATAGCACATGCTCGGTATCGGCAGGTGCACTCTTCAAAATACGTGCTTCCAAAATGCACATCTTCAATATCTTAGCAGCCATTGGTGACAATGGAACTTCCGCATCGGGCAGCAGGGTATCATCTTCGGCATCTTTCAAGAAGCTTTCAATGCGTTTTTTTACTTGCTTCAAATCTATATCAAGTCTCATCAATATCTCAATAGCTTTTCCACCACCGTCACGCAACATGCCGAGTAGAAGATGCTCTGGACCGATATATCTATTTCTCAGTCTATTAGCTTCTTCCTTGCTATAAGTTATAATATCAGAAACTCTTTGTGAAAATTGATTATTCATATATTTTTATCTCCTTAATTAAAGGTTTTGAATTTACAAAGATACGCATTTCTTCATATTGCGTACCATAATCTGAATTAATAATGTACAAATCCCGTGCCATAAATCATTATCTTCCGTTTTCCTTTCTATACCTTATATTATAATGCACGAAAAAGGTATCGGTCATACCAACGATTGGTACGACCGATACCATCCTAAGGAACTTCATGTACCTAAGCTTGGTACGGCTCGTACCTTAGTAAGGTACACCGCGTACCAAAGGGTGGTATTCGTTTGGTACTTGTATTTGCCTTATTTCTAATCGGTTATATCTTCAGCAGGAAAGAGGGCGCCCAAACAAGGTTGCAAGTATGCAAATCTACAACAAAGTTTATGAAGGAAAACTTTTGTATATCGTAAAAAAGCAGTACTTTAGCGTGGTTTTTTACAAACCCGAAAATGTATAATTAATAATCTTTTTAAATGCTTGAACAAGACAGAATTATAAAGATTAACATCGAGGAGGAAATGAAGTCTTCGTACATTGACTACTCTATGTCGGTCATTGTTTCACGTGCCCTTCCGGATGTTAGAGATGGTTTTAAACCTGTTCACCGAAGAATTCTTTTCGGTATGATGGGACTGGGAAATACGTCGGATAAACCCTATAAGAAATCTGCGAGAGTTGTTGGTGAGGTATTAGGTAAATATCACCCGCATGGTGACTCTTCCGTATACGGAGCTCTCGTCCGTATGGCACAGCCTTGGGCCATGCGCTACATGCTTGTGGACGGACAAGGTAATTATGGTTCTGTAGACGGCGACAGTGCAGCCGCTATGCGTTATACAGAGTGTCGCTTGCAGAAGATTGGAGAAGAAATGATGCAGGACCTTGATAAAGAGACTGTTGACATGCAAACCAACTTCGACGACTCGTTGCTGGAACCGACCGTAATGCCTACCCGCATTCCAAATTTACTCGTAAACGGTGCTTCCGGCATCGCCGTAGGTATGGCCACAAATATGCCGACTCATAATCTATCTGAAGTGATAGACGCCTGCATCGCATACATTGACAATAACGATATTGACATTGAGGACTTAATGACCTATGTCAAAGCTCCAGACTTCCCGACAGGCGGTTATATCTATGGTATGAGCGGTGTGCGCGAAGCCTATCTGACAGGTCGCGGACGTGTCGTAATGCGTGCCAAAGCGGAGATTGAGACAACTTCTACTCACGACAAGATTATCGTTACCGAAATTCCTTACGGAGTAAATAAGGCCGAATTAATCAAGTCCATTGCTGATTTGGCCAACGAAAAGAGAATAGAGGGCATTTCCAACGCCAATGATGAGTCTGACCGTGAAGGTATGCGTATCGTCATCGACGTGAAGCGTGACGCCAACGCCAGTGTGGTGCTGAACAAGCTGTACAAGATGACATTGTTGCAGACATCTTTCGGTGTAAATAATGTGGCATTGGTACATGGACGTCCCCGCTTATTAAATTTGAAAGACCTTATCAAGTATTTCGTTGAGCATCGTCACGACGTGGTTATCCGCCGTACACAATACGATTTGCGTAAAGCTAAAGAACGCGCCCATATTTTAGAAGGTTTGATTATCGCATCAGACAATATTGACGAGGTAATCAAAATTATCCGTGCCGCAAAAACGCCGAATGACGCAATCAGCGGCTTGATAGAACGCTTTGAATTGACTGAAATCCAATCACGTGCCATTGTAGAAATGCGTCTGCGTCAGTTAACCGGACTTATGCAGGATCAGCTTCATGCCGAGTATGAGGAAATACAAAAGCAGATTGCTTATCTGGAAGAAATCCTCGTTAACGATGAACTCTGCCGCAAGGTTATCAAAGATGAATTAATCGAGATTCAAGATAAATACGGTGATGAACGCCGTTCTGAAATTGTTTATTCATCGGAAGAATTCAATCCGGAAGATTTTTATGCAGACGATGAAATGATTATTACCATTTCTCACATGGGATATATCAAGCGTACGCCGTTAAGCGAATTCCGTGCTCAAAACCGTGGTGGGGTAGGTTCTAAGGGAACAGAAACACGCGATGAGGACTTCGTAGAACATATCTATCCTGCAACAATGCACAATACAATGATGTTCTTCACCCAAAAAGGTAAGTGTTATTGGTTGAAAGTCTATGAAATACCCGAAGGAACGAAGAATTCTAAGGGACGCGCCATTCAAAACCTGTTGAATATAGACTCCGATGATGCTGTAAATGCATATCTGCGTGTGAAGAACTTGAATGACCAGGATTTCATCAACAGCCATTATGTACTGTTCTGCACAAAGAATGGTGTTATCAAGAAAACATTGCTCGAACAGTATTCCCGCCCTCGCCAGAATGGTGTCAACGCCATTACCATTCGTGAAGACGACCGCGTAATCGAGGTGCGTATGACTAACGGTAATAATGAGATTATCATCGCCAATCGCAACGGACGCGCCATTCGTTTCCACGAGAATGCAGTACGCGTAATGGGACGTACAGCTACCGGTGTACGTGGTATGACGCTTGATGAAGATGGACAAGACGAAATTGTTGGAATGATTTGTATCAAAGACCCTGAAGCTGAAACAATCATGGTGGTTTCAGAGCAAGGGTATGGTAAACGTTCTGATATTGAAGATTATCGTAAGACGAATCGTGGCGGTAAAGGTGTAAAAACCATGAATATCACTGATAAGACCGGTAAGTTGGTAACAATCAAGTCTGTAACAGATGAGAATGATTTAATGATTATCAATAAATCAGGTATCACTATCCGCTTGAAAGTAGCTGACGTCCGCATCATGGGACGTGCCACACAGGGAGTACGACTGATAAATCTTGAAAAGCGTAATGATGAGATCGGTTCGGTATGTAAGGTAACCTCTGAGAATGAAGAGGATATTATTACAGAAGAAGATGATACCACATCAGAAAACCCTCAGAGCAAAATAAATAATGAAAATGAAGAATAGACATAATATTAATTTAAATTTTTCTACAATCATGAAAAGAGTACTATTTTCAATGGTTTTACTACTTGCCGCAGGCTTCACTTTCGCCCAAGAAAAGAGTGTAAAAGAAGCTAAAAGCATCGCTAACGAAGTAAAACCAAACTTTGCCCAAGCAGAGCAACTTATCAACGGTGCCTTGACCAATGCTGAAACCAAGGACAATGCTGAGACATGGGATGTAGCTGGCTTTATTCAAAAGAGAATCAATGAAAAGGAAATGGAGAACGCCTATTTAAGAAAGCCTTATGATACTCTTAAAGTATATAACAGCGCATTAAATATGTGCAAATACTACTTTAAATGTGACGAGCTTGCACAAATTCCTAATGAAAAAGGTAAGATCAAGAATAAATACAGAAAATCTAATAGCGCTGCCATATTATCTGCACGCCCTAATTTGATTAACGGTGGTATTCAATATTTTAACTTAGACAAGAATAAAGAAGCCCTTGACTTCTTTGCAACCTATGTAGACATTGCTATTAATCCGATGTTTGAGAAAGAAAATCTACTTCAAACAGATACTGTATTACCTCAAATTGCATATTATGCAAGCTTGGCCGCAGCCAAAATGGAAGATTATTCAAGCGTGTTGAAGTATGCTCAATATGCAAAAGAAGATAAAGAAGTAGGAAAATATGCCATGGAATTTATTTCTACAGCATTAAAAGCTCAAGGTGATACGGTTAAATGGGTTGCATCTTTAAAGGATGGTATTCAAAAATATCCAGAGCATTCATTCTTCTTTGGTCATTTAATTGATTATTATAGCAATAGCAATAAGTTTGATGAAGCAATGCAATTTGCTGATGATATGCTGGCTAAAGATCCTAATAACACATTCTACCTATATGTGAAAGGATATCTTTATCATAACATGAAGAATTACGATAAAGCTATTGAATTTTACAAAAAGACTATTGAAGTAGATCCTAATTATGCAGAAGCATATTCTAATTTAGGTTTAATATACTGTTTACAAGCACAAGACTTCTCAGAAAAGGCTACTACTGATGTTAATGATCCGAAATACAAAGAAGACCAAGCTACATTGAAGATTTTTTATGAAAAGGCTAGACCTAATTATGAGAAAGCAAGAGAATTAAAACCTGATCAAAAAGATTTATGGTTAAATGGTTTGTACAGAGTATACTATAACTTACAAATGGGTTCTGAATTTGATGAAATTGAGAAAATGATGCAATAATAATAAAAAAAGAGATAGCTTGAATTCAAGCTATCTCTCTTTTTATTATTGATTTAAATATTATTTATTATGGGAGTAATAGTTGTATAATTTTTATAGGTTCTTTTTTATATTAAACATAATCTTGATATTGCATAATTAACAAAAGTAATACTTATGTTTGTGCCGTAACTAATAATTAAAGTTATGGCACTTTCTTTACTAAACAATAGAAATCAAGTTGGACGTCCATAAATAACCAATAAAGGTGTATCAGAATGGAAAATCATCTTTCTTGCAATGCCTGGATTAAATAAACGAGAAAATATATTTCGCTTATATGACGTTAATGTAATAACATCTATATGATTACTTTTAATATAGTTATCCAAACTATTGAGAAAATCATCATTTTTCACCACATCATAATGAATTTCTAATTGTGGATATTGTTTTTGGAAATACTCTTTAATGCCGCCTAATTTTATCTCATTCCAAGTATCTTTTACATCGGCTAAATGGATTAAAGATACAGAAAACTGAAATGGTTTCAAGCTATTAATTAATAAATCAAAAGCTATTAAATCACGTTGATCAAAATTTGTAATAAATGCAATACGCTTTGCCTCACTAAATTGCTTAAATGGCGTGTTCTCAGGAATAGCCAAAACTGGTACACGGCTACGCTCAATAATCTCAGCCGTCACACTACCAATCAAATCAATATCCTTTTGATTCTTACCACGTGTTCCCATGATAATAATCCTCGGCCGATTTTCCTTAGAATAGCGTAATATTTCTTCCTCCGGGATGCCTTCTCTTAATACACATGTATATTTTACATTAGGAAACTCATTAGAAGCAACCTTAGCTTTTACTTTGTCGGATAAAGTGTTTAAATCAGCATGTACTTTCTGTAATATAGTTCTTACATTCTCTTCATCACTTAACTGATAGTTAAAAACATCACCGTATGGTAACGATGTTGCATAAATAGGTGTAAAATAAACATGAAGTAAAACTACTTCAGCATCTATATTTTTTGCAAAATTGAAGCCAAACTCACATGCTTTCAATGAATAATTTGAAAAATCAACAGGGATTACAACTTTGTTGCTACCCTTCTCTATTTTTGGAGCCTTCCCTCCCACTACTTCCTCAGATAGCCACGCAGAACTTTCAGTTATCTTCAAAGCATGTGGCAGATCACTCTCTTTGATACGAACACGTACACCGGAAGATATAACCGGCTGTATTTGGTTTACATTATGAATGTAAGTCTCAATACCTTCATTCTCAAGAACATTCTTCAGTATTTGTGCTTTTGCGTACGTCAGAATTGCTAATGTTACTAATTTATCTTCCATAAGTTTTCTAATTATATTGTTTATAAAACAAACAAGAAATCCCAATTGTTTCTCAGCAATTGGGATCCTCTTTTACTTTCTTTTCTTAAGCCCGAACAGGTTCAGCAGTTTCACCTGCCATTTCATCTAAAATTTTTAAAGCCCGATCAAGAACAGTAGTATCATCAATCATTACTAAACCACCATCCGGACCAGGTTCCAAGTGGATTCCAACACTCTTCCCCTCCTTAAAATTATGACCGCCAAAAAAATTTCTTACAGTGTCAACATTAAGTCCGAGTTCATCTGCTATTCTATGCATACTACCACTAGGTAATGAGTCTTTAATCTTACGAAGTTCATTAAATGTTATTGTTCTCATATTCATAAATTTAATGGTTAATACTTTGGATATTTCTTTATCACGCTATAAACTTAAGGAAAAAAAAAGATAAAACAAACTATTTGCTTGTATTTTTCTATCATATGTTTAACATTCTCATAAATACTAAAAAAGCCTGTATAAAGTATGAGAAAATTAATTCCTTCTACCTCTATACGAGCTTTATATCCAGCAACAGGCCATTCTAAATTATTTCCAATGCAGAAGTAGGGACCCACCCTACCTTACCATCTTCTAAACGAATTTCTTTCCATTCACGCATGGAATTATCTTTAATTTCAATTTTATGCCCTTCATGTAGAACAAACAAACTTGTACCACTTTCACTCGGAGTACTTCTTACTGTAACACTGGGAGACAATATTATGGCTTTATTTCTATTCATCAACTCATTTTTTTGTTCTGAAGCAAAAATATTACTCAGAATAACAAATACCAAAAATATAACACCCGCTATAAATCCGCTTTTCTTCCAAACAACCTGTTTGGAAAAGAAGAAAAGAGAAAATGATACAAGCAAAAGAATAAAAAATACGATTCCTAACTTAGCCCATACGTCCACACTTAAACAATTTATCAAAGATTTAGTCCAAGCAACAAAAAATATATCAGGAACTGAAGCTACTTTGTCTACTGTTTTAGAGCGTGCAATCTCTAAATTAGCACGAATATCGGCATTACCAGGTTGTAACAATAAAGCACGTTCATAATTTAAAATAGCCTTTGCTATATCATCAGCCTTATAATAGCTATTACCCAAATTATAGTAAATTTCTGACGCTTCTCCTTTTTTCAACAAACTTTCATAAATTTGAATGGCAGAAGCATAATCATTTCGCATATATGCACTATCACCTTGTGCTTTAGTTACATTATCTTCCAATAACTTTGCAGCAGAAAACTCAGTATGCGAACCTATAGAAACAGAGTCTTTTGCAGATAAAGTATCTGCTTCAACAGTACCTTGCCCCCAAACAACTACTGTCATCAACATAGTAAATGTTAAGGATATTATTTTCTTCATCATAGTGTCCTCCCAATTAATGTTTTATAGAGCTTTCCATTTTACTGATTACTTCCAAAGAATCCGAATAAACCTTATCCATAGCCTGATTATCATCCCCAGGAGCAAAACGAGCAAACTCACAATTATTCAAAGTATCAAGAAAATCTTTTATCAGTGCATCATTCACACCATAATTACGAAGTTCCCCTTCAACATTATCTTTAGACAGGCGTGAAACCGGAATACTCAATTTGTCACTGATATATCCCCACAAGGCCTTCAATACTTCATCATAGAATGCATCTTTCTTATTATCTGCCAATAGTTTACCGGCCAACTTCATACGTTTAACCGCAACCTTATTTGCTTTCTTCGTACGCATCTTAGCCACATTAGCATTGGCTGCAATTTGTTTACGATAAATAATAAAGAATAAGATAAATGCAACACCAGGCACAATATAGAATAACCAACAAAGCAAAGAGCCAAAGAAGAAATCACCTTTTTGAGAAAGAGTTACATTATTCTGCTTAATATAACGGATATCCTCATTCAATACCTTTAAATCTTCTTTATTAGTAAAATTGGCAATCGTTTGGGCAGCATTACCGCTTCCTTTCTCAACATGAAGCTCATATTCCTCAGTTGTCAGAGTCTTATAAGTACGAGATTTAATATCAAAATAACTGAACTTCACAGCGGGAATCTTATAGGTTCCTGCGTTACGAGGAATGGCAAGATATTCTATCACCTGACTGCCGGAAAGCCCGGCATTTGTCAAACGGAACTTATTATCTACCTTCGGATCATAAACTTCAAAATCTTCCGGGAATTTTACTTCCGGAGTAGAAATCAATTTCAGATTACCTGTACCGGAAATAATAAGCTTCACGGTAACAGCATCATTCGTTTTTAAGTTCGTGCTATTTATAGAAGAAGAAATGCTGAACTCTCCCACTCCGCCGGAGAATCCTACTGGCTTACCTTCCGGCAAAGCTTTCACATCAACCGTCAATTTGGGAGTTACTAATGTTTTCTTTACCTCCACATAATTATTACCACCATTGAAGAATGCTTCAAAAGGATCGGCAACCTGAGTAGCTTTAGCTATAGATGCATCGAAACGTGCCGCATCAATTGTTATCTTTCCCGATTGTTGTGGGAATAGCACAAACTGACGATATACGGTTGTCTGATAATTTCTTCCTTTATAATGTTCGAGACTCCACTTGCGATCATTTGGCAATTCAACTTCCTGTGAATGAAATCCCTTGAAATCAGGGAGTTTCACATTGTCGAAACCTCTTAAGTCTACTAAAGTATATATCTTGTATGTCAACAAGAATGCTTCTTGTTCATACAGATTTGTCTTACTGGCTGTAGCTGTAATAAACAAATCACTATTTGATACTGACGCTCCCGACGAAGCGCGACTTGCCGAACCGCTCTGCCTTCCATTATTTCCGGAAGACGCTCCATTTGCCTGATCTGATGGAAGCACATTAACATGTACAGCATTGGAAACCATCTGATTACCATCTGCTGTTATTGTAGCCCCGGGAATAGTAAAACTTCCTTCCGCAGTAGCCATCAAGATATATGTAAATGTTATACTGCTGGTAGAGGTTGTTTCCCCATTAATAATCTGCACACTTTTCTGTTGTGAACGGCTGGGCCCCATAAGCACCTCAAATCCTTTTATAGAAGGAGCCCGAAAGTCTCTCACCTTCTGCGTAGTCACTGTATATGACAGTCTGAACTGATCACCTACCGCCACAGCATCGGGGGCAGATGCAGTAAACGATACCTTACCATCGGCAAAAGTATGTAAACTGACTGTTATCAGTACCATCCATAAGAAAACGATTTTTCTCATATATTATTTCCTATTATATTTATTACCAATCCTTTTCCAGACGCCCACCTTGAATAACCTGTTGTTTCTTTACTTTATCCTGCACGTCTTTCTCATCCTGCATCACAGAGTTCAAAAGCTGTTCGGCATTTTCCTTAGACATCTCATTATCCTTTTTCTGTGGCTGAGGTGGTTGTTGCTGGTCTTTATTCTGTTGTTGATCTTTATTCTGTTCTTTCTTATCCTCTTGCTTATCTTGCTGCTGTTGCTGTTGGTTTTGATCTTGGTTTTGCTGATTCTGCTGTTGGTCTTTCAGCATTTTCTGAGCCAAAGCCAAATTATAACGTGTTTCATCATCTTTCGGATTGTTGCGCAAAGACTGCTTGTATGCTTCTACGGCCTTTGCGTAATCTTTCTGCGATTGAAAAATCACGCCCATATTATGATAGACCTGTGCCAAATCACCCTTGTCTTTTTCTATTTTTGTGGCTGCAACATATTGCTCCATAGCTTCTTGCAATTTATTCTGCTGTGCCAATGTATTTCCAAGATTGAACATGGAAACTGTAGACTGAGGATTTACTTCCAAAGCCTTACGATAATTCACTTCAGCATTGACATACACACTATCTTTAAAAAAGCGGTTTCCCTTACGGATAAAATCACGTTCGGCTTTCTGAGCCGAAACCGTAACTGCCATTAGCAGCAATAAAATCAATCCTATATATTTTCTCTGTAACATACGCATCATTTCTTATTGGAAAACAAATGAATATTACGGAACAAAGGGTTCTTACGTTCCAATACCAACATTTCAGCCAACAGCAACAACAAAATAATCCATGCTACAGCCTGAAATTGCTCATTGAACTCTGTATATACCTGTGTTTCCACATCGGCCTTCGCCATTTTATTGATTTCCTGACTGATTGCCTTTTGAGCACCGTTTGTATTGTCCACACGTACATAGATGCCATTGCCGGCCTTAGCTATTTCCTGACACATCTGTTCATTCAAACGAGTCACAATCACATTTCCGTCACGGTCACGACGATAATCATTGGTTCCCTCTGCCGGGATAGGCGCTCCTTCGGGCATACCCACGCCAAGCACATTCACCTGAATGCCTTTCTCTGCAGCCGCCTTAGCCGCTTCTATCGCACCGCCTTCGTGATTTTCACCATCAGTTATGACAATTACCGCGCGCCCCACCCCTTCTTGAGGAGTAAAACTCCGGGAAGCTAAATTAATGGCTGCTCCAATGGCTGTACCTTGTTTAGAAATCAATGAAGGGTCAATGGATTCCAAGAACATTTTAGCAGATATATAGTCACTTGTAATAGGAAGTTGTGTAAATGCATCGCCCGCAAAAACAATCATACCTACCTTGTCATTTTCCATTTTATCCACCAACTGCGCCACCAGCCTCTTTGCCTTCTGCAAACGGCTGGGCTGCACATCTTGCGCCAACATTGAATTAGAAATATCCAGTGCAATCATAACTTCCACTCCCTGGCGCTTCACTGTCTCCAATTTAGAGCCGAACTGGGGACGAGCCAACAGTACGGCAAACAGCCCGATAGCTGCAAACACCATCCAGAATTTCACATCGGGACGATACTTGGATACATCCGGCATCAACTGTGCCATTAGTACCGGATCTCCGAATTTACGGATATTCTTTCGCCGCCGATAATTGGAATACAAGTAGAAAGCTGCCAATAAAGGCAACAACAGCAACAAGTACAAATATGCAGGTTCTTCAAATCGAAACATCTTCTTTTTTACTAATTTACAATTTACTAATTTGGGTACGATACAAAATATATCCGAGGAAAATTCAGTGTAACTGTTACGGTATTTTCTTCAATATAGAATTACGTAACAAAACTTCCAACAGTACGCATAAGAAAGCCGCCAGCGCAAACCAGCGATACTCTTCCTGACGCTTACTGTATTCTTTCACATTCAGTTTTGTTTTCTCCAGCTTGTCTATTTCCTCGTATACCTCTTTCAACTTTGAATTGCTCGTAGCACGAAAATAATTACCATCCGTTGTTCCGGCAATCTGCGTCAGAGTCTTTTCATCAATTTCAACCGGCATATTGACATATTGCACTGTTCCGCCTACCGGATAAGGGTATGGAGCCATACCGTTAGTTCCCACACCAATAGTATAGACACGGATACCGAAACTTTTTGCAATCTCGGCAGCTGTCAACGGAGATATTTCTCCCCTGTTATTCGTACCGTCTGTCAACAGAATGATTACTTTCGATTTGGCTTTACTGTCTTTCAGTCGGGTAACCGCATTGGCAATACCCATTCCCACTGCCGTACCATCCTCAATAAGACCACATTTCACGTCTTTTATCAGATTCAGAAGAACAGCATGGTCCACTGTCAACGGACACTGTGTAAAACTCTCTCCGGCAAACAGCGTGATACCGACATTATCATTCGGACGGCCATTGATGAATTCTGCCGCAACATCCTTAGCGGCTTCCAAACGGTTAGGTTTCAAATCTTCAGCCAGCATACTGGTAGAAACGTCTATGGCAAGCATTATATCAATACCCTCTATTTCACTATTCTGCCAGCTGTTGGTAGTTTGCGGACGGGCTAAAACAATAATAATCAATGCCAAAGCAGCTATCCGCAATACAAACGGTGCATGCAGCAGGTAGTTCTTATAACTCTTAGGGGTATGTGCATATACACGAGCATCCGAAATCTGAAGCGTGGCTTCACTATTCTTCCTCTTCATGATATACCATACTATATAAGGTATAAGCAACAATAGCAGAAATAAATATTCAATATTGGCAAAAACCATGATATTTACAATTTTACAAATTACGATTTAGCTTGAAGCGGACTTCTACTTTTACCATCAGGCAAAATAGTTGTACAACTCCAAACCGATATATATCAGCGAACCGACAAGAGCTGCCGCTAAAGCAACGATTCCTGCACCAAGTAATATCTTGGTACGCAAAGAGCGTTTCTCAATAACAGTAATCTCAGTAGGTTGCGGTTTAGCATTTTCGTCCTCCTTCTCCTTCGTATCATTGATGAAGTCAATCGCATTAATCAAGTTAGCGTCATTCTCATTCATCAACGGATTATGCTTGGCAAACTTCACCAAATCCGCGGTTTGGAACAAAGCACGCAAATCTGATATAGCATCCTTATCATTCATTTCCAACAGCTTATCAATGATTTCAGAAGAAGTCATTTCTAAAGCATTGAAGCCAAAACGATCTTTTATATAAGTACGAATAGCATCAGTCAACTCCGTATAATATTCCTTCGACTGTCCTTTCTGCCATACTTTCTCACTCTTGATGCGTTCTATCTCCTGCATAGCCAATTGATGCGGCGGCAATTTGGGCTCCACTTTCACCTTACGTATAATCGGCTTATTGTCACGAATACGTTTCACGAGATATACCAGCAACAGCAGAAACGGAACAAGCAGCACGGCACAAGTGATAGACATATACCAATCTTCCCATGCAAAAGGTGCTTTCATTACCGGTTTCGGCCCGAAGAACTGGTCGGGATGCAACGTATCTACCGGCATGGAATATACCTTTAACGCCAAAGCCTTGGAACGATATGCCTTGTTATCGACAAGCACCTCCATTGGCGGCAAATAATACAGCGCCGAATCAAAAGAAGTAACAGTATACTCCTGAGTTATCAACGAGCGTCTTCCGTCATTCAGCAATTGCGTATCCGGCTTGGCTATGTCTATAATTTCCACTCCACGCACCAAAGTATCGGTATAGGCGGGAAAAATAGCACGCTTGTCTGTGTCCAATGACACTTGGAGCTTAATTTTGGCTTGCTCCCCGATGAGGATTTGCAAGGAATCAATTGTAGCATCCACCGTCACAGACTGGGCTACCGTCTTGCCCGTCAATGCTGCCAACAGCGTTATCAGAAATAAATATCTTTTCATTATCCGATTAATTTCGTTTTGCAAACAAATTCATCAATGCCTTAACATAGTCCTGATCCGTACGTACCGACACATTGTCAACATTGCTCTTGGTAAACGTATCGTTCAGCTCCACCTGCTTGTTCACCCACCAATCATGATGGGCACGACGCACAGCACGCGAAGAAGTATCAATCCATTGCTCATGCCCGGTTTCCGCATCCTTAATCTTCATCAAACCTACGGCCGGCAACTCCTCTACACGACGGTCATAAACCTGAATAGCTACGACATCATGCTTGCGATTGGCAATGGTCATGGCATTTTTAAAGTTTTCCCGGTCGATAAAGTCTGATAAGACAAAAGCTGTGCAACGACGTTTCATAACATTCGTAAGGTATTCCAAGCCGAGACGTATATTTGTCCGCCGGCTTTCCGGATGAAAATCAAGTAACTCACGAATAATATATAGTATGTGTTTACGTCCTTTCTTAGGTGGAATGAATTTCTCTATCCGGTCGGAAAAGAAGATAACACCTATTTTATCGTTGTTCTGGATAGCAGAAAAAGCTAATGTAGCAGCGATTTCCGTCACCATGTCTTTTTTCATCTGCTTCACCGTACCGAATTCCAAACTACCGGAAACATCTACCAGCAACATTACGGTCAGTTCACGTTCTTCTTCAAACACCTTCACGAAAGGCTTATGAAAACGAGCCGTTACATTCCAGTCTATGTCGCGTATATCGTCGCCAAACTGATATTCGCGCACTTCGGAGAAAGCCATACCTCTACCTTTGAAAGCCGAGTGATACTGGCCTGCAAAGATATTATTGGATAATCCGTGTGTTTTTATCTCAATTTGACGGACTTTTTTTAACAAATCAGTGGTTTCCATTCAGTAATACATAAATATTTAGTAAACAATCACTTAGTATACTACAAACGTATTTTACTAAATTTATCTTCCTCTTTTACTAAAACGTCGGCAAAGATTTAGTAAATCTCTTCCCTTGTTTTAGTAAAACAACAGGAACGCTCTTTCAGCATCTACCTTGCGGTTACGATATATGTTTACATTAGGGCACTTCAACCTTATTCAATATCTTGCTGACGATTTCGTCCGAAGTCATATTGCTTGCTTCAGCCTCATAGGTCAAGCCGATGCGGTGGCGCAGTACATCATGTGCCACGGCACGCACATCTTCCGGAATAACATAGCCGCGACGCTTGATGAAAGCATAACTGCGGGCAGCCAGTGCCAGGTTAATGGATGCACGGGGTGAACCGCCGAATCCAATCATATCTTTCAGTTCCTTCAAGTCGTATTTCTCCGGATAACGGGTTGCAAATACAATATCGACAATGTATTTCTCAATCTTTTCGTCCAGATATACCTGACGCACAACCTTACGCGCTTCGATAATCTCGTCAGCTTTCAAGATAGGTTTCACATTCAGCTTATCTCCATTTATATTCTGGCGTATAATCAGTTTTTCTTCTTCCAATTTAGGATAGTCGATGACTACTTTCAGCATGAAACGGTCTACCTGTGCTTCCGGCAATGGATATGTACCTTCTTGCTCAATGGGATTTTGGGTTGCAAGTACCAAGAAAGGTTCGGGCAACTTGAAGGTTTCCTTGCCTATGGTAACCTGACGTTCCTGCATGGCTTCCAATAATGCACTCTGGACTTTGGCAGGAGCACGGTTAATTTCATCCGCCAACACAAAATTAGCGAATACAGGCCCTTTCTTTACTTGAAAAGTCTCGTCTTTCTGACTGTAAACCATTGTACCGATAACGTCTGCCGGTAACAAGTCCGGCGTAAACTGAATGCGGCTATATTGCGCATCGATTAATGAAGCCAGTGTCTTGATAGCTAAAGTCTTTGCCAAGCCCGGCACACCTTCCAACAATACGTGTCCGTCAGACAACAAACCGATTAACAACGACTCTACCAGGTGCTTTTGTCCTACAATAACCTGGTCCATGCCCGTAGTAAGGTTGGTAACGAAAGCGCTTTGTCTTTCAATCCGCTCGTTCAGTTCGCGGATATCAATTGTTTCAGCCATAAATCAATGTATTTTTAGTGTTTAATTTTCATTTTAGTCCGGTTAGATACCGTTGATTATATTTTGCTCCCAAAAGTACAGGAATAAATTAACCATAGCAACTAATTTTTATTAAAAAACGATGTGAAACCTTTAGATTAAACTACTTTCATAGAGTTTAGTATTTAACAAAAAAAGAAGCAGTAAAATTTTACTGCTTCTTTGCTAATTTCGGTATTTTTATCGTTGTACCGGCAGGCACATTATTCGGCTTTTTGATAACATTCGGATTATGTTTTACTATATATGGATAAAGGGCTTTAGTACCATAGAAACGAAGGGCCACTTTGGTTAATGTTTCTCCGGGCTGAATTGTATATGTTGCCTCAGTTCCCACAATAGTGTAATTGGTGGAATCGGGAATATACGCAGCTCCGGACTGTTTTGGGGATTGGGATGCAGATGCAGCAACAACGACAGGTTGTTTGGCAACAACCGTTGCGTCCGGTTTCTTAATTACAGGTTTATCTACGGGCTTCTTTGGGACTGCTGTATCCGCCTTTGCAACAGCCGTAGTGTCTTTGACAGAAATACTGTCCGTTAAAACCTTATTATCTGTCTGTTTATTAACTTTGGCATCTACAATCTCTTCTACCGGTGGTTTGGTTGATAATTTATCAAATAAGTCCGGATAATATAAATAAACAACTGCTCCCGAACACAACAGCACAACAAGAACTACAATACCGATAAAATATTTCATGGTAGAAGATTCTGCCGGCACTTCCGTCTTCACTACTTCCGTTTCCTCAGCACCAGCTGTCTCTTCCGAAACAACGGAAGGTGTCTCCGCAATCTCTTCACCCGGACATACTGTTACTTCCTCCGAACGAATCTCCATTTCTTCCAAAGTTACTGCTTCCTCAGAGGTATCAACAGCCGCTTCTGTCACATCTTGAGATTTTTCTGTCACACCCGGTACGCATTCTTCCGTTCTTTGTTCTGTTTCTTCTTCATCCTCATTGCCATTGTCTATAGGGGTGTCTTCCAAAACAGTGTCATCATTGAGCACAACCGTTTCAAAATGCGAGAATGGCTTATTGATAATATCTTTCAGAGCGGGTTCCGGGGTAAACGAAACTTTAGTATGTCCTTGTATCTCAAAACGCTCTCCGGTATTGACGTTAATACTTTCACGACTTTCAACATCAATCAGTTTAAAGGCTCCCAATCCTTTTATCTTCACATATTTATCTTTTTCCAACGCTTCCTCAATCAACTGGAAAAACTCCTTCACAAAACTATCAGCATTCTTCTTGCTCATGCCATGCTTTTCAGCCAACAAGTCAATCAGGTCCTGTATGTTTAGTTTTTCATTCATAATTATGGAAGATTTAATAAGGAGGATTACTTAAACTTATCTTTTAACAACGTACTGGGTTTGTAGGTTAATACTAATTTAGGCGGAACCAGCATACGCTGCTTAGTCGTTGGATTCACAGATATACGTTCCGCTTTCTTTTTCACCTCGAATGTTCCAAAGCCTTGTACGGAAATTGTATTTCCTTCTTCCAACTGCCGCGTCATATCCGACAACAAGGATGTAACCAATTCCGAGGTATCCTTTAAAGTATATCCCAATCGTCGTGACAATTCAGAAGTAAATTCTTTGTTATTCAAAATCCAAGCTTTAAAATTGTGAACTACGGTGCTATATTAGCAAATCTTCTCCATATACACAAGAAGTTCGGAGAAAATATTCAAATAATCCGACCAAAAAGGTCGAAGTCATCGGAGTTTATAATCTCTACCTGATAAAAGTTACCCATCTCCAATGCCTTATCTTCACACTTAATCAGCACTTCCGGGTCTACTTCAGGAGAATCAAATTCAGTGCGTCCAATGTAGTACTCACCTTCCTTGCGGTCTATTATCACTTTCATGCATTTACCCACTTTTGCCGCACTCAATTCCGCGGAAATACCTTGCTGAATGGACATTAATTCGTCTAAACGAGCCTGTTTCACTTCTTGGGGAACAGCATCTTCATAATGGGCAGCGGCATATGTGCCTTCTTCTTCGGAATATGCAAATGCCCCCATTCTATCGAAACGCGCTTTGCGGACAAACTCTTTCAATTCTTCAAAATCAGCTTCCGTTTCTCCCGGATGCCCCACCATGAGTGTGGTGCGCAAATGAATCCCGGGAACTTCTTCACGGAATTTCTCTATAAGTTTATAGGTTTCTTCTTTTGTCACATGGCGGCGCATCTTATCCAGCATATTATCACTGATATGCTGCAAAGCAATATCCATATATTTGCAGACATTAGCTCGTTCGCGCATCACCCGAAACAAATCCATAGGAAAATGAGCCGGATAGGCATAGTGTAAACGTATCCATTCCACGCCCGGAATTTCAGATATTCTTTCGATTAATTCGGGCAACATCTGCTTTTTATACAAGTCCACCCCGTAGTAAGTCAATTCCTGCGCAATGACCTGAAATTCTTTCACCCCACGAGACACAAGATATCTCACTTCATCCAGAATCTCTTCCATCGGACGGGATATATGCCGGCCTGTGATGATAGGAATGGCACAATACGAACATTTGCGATCGCATCCTTCCGAAATTTTCAGATATGCATAATGTTTGGGAGTAGTCAATGTGCGTTCTATGTGCAGTTCATCATGATATGCCTTGCCCAAATCTTGCAACAGTTCTTTCCAATTAAACTTACCATAGAACTTATCAACTTGGGGAATCTCAACGGCCAATTCTTTTAAATAACGCTCCGAAAGACAACCCATTACATAGAGTTTCTCTAAATTCCCTTCTTCCTTTGCCTGTGCAAATTCAAGAATCATATTTATAGATTCCTCCTTTGCGTCGCCGATGAAACCGCAAGTATTAATCACCGCAATCTGCCCTCTCGGACGTTCGGCATCATGCGTTACATTAAATCCCGTTTCCTCCAATTGCCGCATCAAATGCTCCGAATCCACTAAATTTTTAGAGCATCCCAATGTTATGATATCGATAGTTTTTCGTTTCATGCGTTTCCACCGAACAATGAATCAACAAACTCTTTTTTACGGAACACTTGCAAATCTTCCATGCCTTCTCCCAAGCCGATGTATTTTACCGGAATTTTAAACTGATCGGAAATTCCTATTACAACACCGCCCTTAGCCGTTCCATCCAGCTTAGTCACAGCCATTGCCGTAACTTCTGTTGCCAAAGTAAACTGCTTGGCTTGCTCAAACGCGTTTTGTCCGGTGGAGCCATCCAACACAAGCAACACCTCATTAGGAGCATCTGGCACAACCTTCTTCATTACATTCTTAATCTTAGTCAGCTCGTTCATCAAGCCCACCTTGTTATGCAGACGTCCCGCTGTATCAATAATCACCACATCAGCATTATTGGCTACCGCAGAGCTCAAAGTATCGAATGCCACAGAGGCCGGATCAGCACCCATTTTTTGTTTGATGACAGGAACTCCTACACGTTCCCCCCATATCACCAACTGTTCCACTGCTGCTGCACGAAAAGTATCGGCCGCACCCAAATAAACTGACTTACCTGCTTTTTTAAACTGATAGGCCAACTTACCTATGGTTGTAGTTTTCCCTACACCATTTACTCCCACTACCATGATAACGTAAGGCTTCTTTGTAATCGGAGTTTCAAAATCATCTACATCATCCGAATTGTTCTCAGTCAACAAAGCTGCGATTTCATCGCGCAAAATCATATTCAACTCTTGCGCGTTCATATATTTTTCATCTGCGGCACGTTTCTCTATACGCTCAATAACTTTCAGCGTAGTTTCCACACCCACATCCGAAGTTATCAAGACCTCTTCCAGATTATCCAGAACTTCATCGTCCACCTTCGACTTTCCAGCCACTGCACGGGCTATCTTGCCGAATACACTTTCCTTTGTTTTAGATAATCCTTTATCTAACGTTTCCTTCTTTTCTTTTGAGAAAAAACTAAAAAATCCCATAGTCTACCTTTTTGTACAATACATTATGCTACAAAGATATAACAAAACTAACAAATAATAAAAGTTGAAGCGATTTAATAACAAAAAAAATCCCCCCACCGATTATCCGGTGAGAGGAGCTTTATAAGTAATCAGTGCTTCGCAGCAACTGTATTCATCTTATTTTTTGAAAAAGTCTTGTACTTTTTCGTTGGGAACCATTTGTTCATCGAAGATGTAAGCACCGGTTTTCGGAGACTTAACCATCTTGATAACCTTCGTATAAGCACGACCTTCTTTAGAACCATCGTGCAAACTTGCTACTGTTTTCTTTGCCATGGGTTATACTATATTATTTGATTTCTTTATGTACTGTTACTCTTTTCAGAATCGGGTTGTATTTCTTCAACTCCAATCTTTCGGTAGTATTCTTTCTGTTCTTCGTCGTAATATAACGAGAAGTTCCCGGCATACCGCTATCCTTGTGTTCTGTGCATTCCAGAATCACCTGTACTCTGTTACCTTTTGCTTTCTTTGCCATAATCAGTATTCTCCTCTACTTTTAGCCAATTACTTTAATGCTTTTCCAATCACAATAACCTTTAGCTACTGCATCCTTCAAAGCAGCATCCAAACCTTTTTTATTAATAATGCGCAGGCCGTTAGCGCAAATGCTCAGACTGATCCAGCAGTCTTGTTCTACATAATAGAACTTCTTGTTAAACAAGTTCAAATCAAAGGTTCTTTTTGTTCTTCTCTTTGAGTGTGAAACATTGTTGCCAATCATGGCTTTCTTTCCGGTAATTTGACAAATCTTCGACATTTCTATCTTTATTTTATAGTTTTTATCTATACTTATTTCAAACAGAGCGCAAAGTAAGCACTTTTATCGTTATAAAACAAGTTTTTCCCAAAATAATTCATTGTGCGAGAACATTTTTTCCTCATTTTAGCCTATCATAAAGCATCAACAGAGCATTTTGAATAGCCGACTGTACATTCCCCGCTCTTCCGCAGTCTCCTTCCTGCTTCATGGTTACGATTTCATTTTTATATGCAGCTGCTATCCACACTGTACCTACCGGTTTTTCCGGTGTACCGCCACCGGGACCTGCAATTCCCGAGGTAGCAACCGCACAGTCCGTTTTCAGCGTTTTCATCGCACCTTTCACCATCTCAATAACAGTCTCCCGGCTCACTGCGCCATATTTGGCCAAGGTTTCAGAGGAGACATGAAGCAAATCCTTCTTTATTTCATTGGAATACGCCACAACACCGCCATTAAAATACTCCGAACTCCCCGGAACCGAAGTTATCAGGGCGGCTATTCCGCCACCGGTACAACTTTCAGCGGTGGAAAGGGATAAATTCTTCGCTTTCAACAGTTCTCCTATCTCCTCTTCTAGTTTCATACCTTATTATATATAGAGTCTTATAAAGTAACACGTGAATAAGCCGGAGCCTCTATCGAACAGAAGTCCTTATCCAAATACTTAAAATATCCGGTAATGGCAATCATTGCGGCATTATCCGTTGTATAGCTGAACTTAGGAATGAATATATGCCAGCCATACTTTTCGGCATGCTCGCGGAATGAGTTGCGCAAGCCGTTATTGGCCGACACACCGCCTGCAACAGCCACTTCCTTTATATTATACTGTTTTGCAGCTTTGCGCAATTTATCCATTAATATATCAACGACAGTAGCTTCCAACGAAGCTGCCAAGTCCGTCTTATGATGTTCTATGAAATCGGGATCATCTTTCATCCAGTCCCGCAAAGAATACAGGAATGAGGTCTTCAGTCCGCTGAAACTGTAATCCAACCCCGGAATATGAGGTTTGCTGAAAGTAAACGCTTTGGGATTTCCCTGACGTGCAAGCTTGTCGATAATCGGTCCGCCGGGATAGCCCAGCCCCATGACCTTGGAACACTTGTCAATGGCTTCACCTGCAGCATCATCAATTGTCTGTCCCAAAATTTCCATATCATTGTAAGCCTTCACCAAAATAATCTGAGAATTTCCACCGGAAACCAACAGGCAAAGGAAAGGGAATTCAGGTTGTACATTTTCTTCACCTTCCGCTTTAATGAAATGAGCTAACACATGACCCGTCAGATGATTAACATCTACCATAGGAATACCCAAAGAACGGGCGAAACCTTTGGCAAACGATACTCCTACCAGTAAAGACCCCATCAATCCCGGACCACGCGTAAACGCTACGGCACTCAGCTCCTCTTTAGTAACCCCGGCACGTTTCAACGCCTCGTGCACCACCGGCACTATATTCTGTTGATGCGCACGTGAAGCCAATTCGGGTACTACCCCGCCATAAGCCTCATGAACTGCCTGACTGGCCACGACATTCGATAGCAAGTAGCCGTCCTTGATGACTGCTGCAGAAGTGTCATCACATGAAGATTCTATTCCTAAGATTATTGTACTCATAGTGTTTATTTACGTTTAAACGCTGCAAAAGTAGTGATAAAAGTAGTATCCATAACGTATTATTTCATATTTTTGTTGGCTGAACAAAAAATTAATCGCCTATCAGAACGCTGAAAACGACAGTACGCTGGGTAATCGGTATAGTATTGGGACTCTATATCGGAATAATTTTATTGCTGAACATTCCTTATGTCCAGCACCAGATGTCTGTACTCGTAGCCAATGAACTGAGCTCCGTACTGGGCAGCCGGCTTACTGTCGGGCGGATAAATATAGGTCTGCTGAACCGAATTATCATTGACGACCTGATGCTGAACGACCAATCGGGAAAAGAGTTGCTGAAAATAGGGCGTCTGTCGGCCAAGTTCGAGATACTCCCCTTGTTCAACGGAAGAATATCCATCGGAAACGTGCAATTGTTCAGTTTCAACGCCAATCTGGAAAGACCTACCCCTCAAGCTAAAACCAATTTCCAGTTTATACTCGACGCTTTTGCTTCCAAAGACACCGTTAAGAAAAAAAGTAATCTGGACCTTCGCATCAACTCACTGCTGATACGTCGCGGAAGGGTATCCTATGATGTCCTCTCGGCCGGAAAGACCCCGGGGAAATTTAATCCGCAACACATCCGCCTGTCCAATATCCTTGCCAACATTTCACTGAAGGCGCTTCAAAGCGACTCTATCAATGCCGCCATTAAGCGAATGAGCGTTGAAGAGGAACACTCCGGCTTTGAGTTGAAGAAACTGAGCCTTAAGATAGTAGCCAATGACCAAAAGATGCGGATAGAGAACTTTGCCATTGATTTGCCCAACACTTCCCTGACAATGGACACTATCCGTATGGAGTA
Organism: Bacteroides sp. AM10-21B; assembly: GCF_003472565.1. Lineage (NCBI taxonomy): Bacteria > Pseudomonadati > Bacteroidota > Bacteroidia > Bacteroidales > Bacteroidaceae > Bacteroides > Bacteroides sp. AM10-21B. The sequence goes on from NZ_QRME01000007.1 coordinate 164,880, forward strand.
TGACAGTCTGGGCTCTCTCGGCAATTTCACCGATGATGTCCGCTTCTCATTCCGTATGCTGCCTTCGGAAGTCGTGTTGCAAGACTTGGCAGCCTTTGTACCCGCTTTCAAACCTTTCAAAGAAACGCTACGGTTGGAAACGGAAGCCAGCGGAACAGTGAACCAACTTTATTGCCCGAAGTTGCTAATCTCTGCCGACAATCATTTCCTGCTGAAAGGCGATGTATCCCTGCAAGACCTGTCACACCCTCAGGACGCTTATATATTCGGCAATCTGTCCAACTTATACGCCGACCCGGAAGGCATCGCATTCTTTGTCCGCAACCTGAGCAAAGACTACAAGGGAGTTCCGCCGGCGTTGCGGCATTTGGGTACGGTATCCTTCCGAGGTGAGATTTCCGGGTACTTCACGGATTTGGTTACCTACGGTGAAGTACGTACGGATATAGGTACCATAAAGACAGACCTCAAGCTCAGTTCCGATAAGGAAAAGGGTTATTTCTCCTATTCCGGTGCAGTAAAGACCTCGGAGTTCGGACTGGGCAAACTGTTGGGTAACGACAAATTCGGGCAAGTAACCTTCAACATGGATGTCAAAGGAAACCATTACGCCCAAAGATACCCGTCCATTACAATGAAAGGGCTCATTGCATCCATAGATTACAGTGATTATACTTACGAAAATATCACTTTGGACGGAGAGTACAAACAAGGCGGCTTCGATGGAAACGTATCATTCGACGATGAGAACGGCGCTATACAACTGAATGGCTCTATCAACACAGCCGGCAAGACTCCGACATTCAACTTTCGCGCCGCCATCAACCATTTCCGTCCAAACACCCTTCATCTTACCCCCAAATACAAAGACACGGAAGTATCCGTAAAAATAAAGGCCGACTTCACCGGCAGTTCCATCGACGACATGAATGGTGAAATAAACATAGACAGCCTGCAATACATCGCTCCCGACCAAAATTTCTTCATGGACAACCTGCGGATTGCCGCCACCCAGAATGACGAGCGTCAAAAACATCTGACTATCAACTCCAATTTCCTGCGGGGCACTATCGAAGGAGACTACTCCTATCAAACCTTGCCCACCAGTGTGCTCAACATCATGCGACGCTATATTCCCGCCTTGATATTACCGGACAAGAAACCTAAGGAAACCGAAAACAACTTCTATTTCGACCTGCATATCTACAATACGGAGATACTGTCCACCGTATTCCAGATACCGCTGAAAATATACACCCACTCCACACTGAAAGGTTACTTCAACGACAAGGCTCAACGACTGCGTGTAGAAGGCTACTTCCCGCGGCTGAGTTACGGAGAGAAGTTCTTTGAATCGGGAGTAATCCTCTGTGAGAATCCGGGCGAACAGTTTCAGGCAAAAATCCGCTTTACCAATCGGAAGACAACCGGCGCAGTGAATGTCGCTCTGGAAGCCAAAGCCAAAGACGACCGGATACAAGCCATTTTCAACTGGGGAAACAGTAGCGCTGTGACGTATAGCGGCAAACTGGCAGCCGTAACGCAATTCATCCGCGAATCGTCTCAGAAAGCGGATAATGATAAACAACATACAAACCCCACTCACAAAGGCAAGAAAGACATTCCCGCTTTGAAGACGATTGTCAACGTTCAGGAAACAAACGTAATCCTCAACGACACTATTTGGAAGATACACCCGTCACAAATCGTAGTCGATTCGGGCAAGATACACGTCAACAATTTCTATTTCAGCCACAAAGAGCGTCACTTGCGTATCAACGGAACCGTATCCGAACAACCGGAGGACACCGTGCGCCTGAATTTGAAAGAGATAAATATAGGCTATGTATTCGATATTGCCGACTTAGGTGTCAACTTCAAAGGTGAAGCCACCGGTCCTGCATACGCCAGCGGCGTACTTAAAACACCGGTGATGAGCACAGACCTGTTCATCCGCAATCTCGGTTTGAACGAAGGGCTTTTGGGTGATGCCAATATACACGGTGAGTGGCATCACGACGTGAAAGGTATCTATCTGGATGCCCATATCCGCGAGGAAGACATCGCCAAAAGCCATGTCTACGGCTATATCTACCCCATAAAGCCCACCAGTTCGCTCGATTTGCAGATAGAAGCCGACAGCACCAACTTGAAATTCATCCACCACTATATGCAAAGCATCACTCCCGAATTCAACGGACGTGCCAGCGGCCATGTGCATTTCTACGGCAAATTCAAGGCGCTGACAATGGAAGGACGTGTATTCGGTGACGCTTCCCTAAAAGTAGATGTACTCAACACCACTTTCTCACTGAAAGACAGCATACTTATCGAACCGGGCGGACTTACTTTCCGCAACAACCGCATCTTCGACACACAAGGGCATCAGGGAAGAGCCAACGGTTACCTGCACTACCAACATTTCAAGAACTTGGAATACCGCTTCCAGTTTGACGTCAACAATATGTTGGTAATGAACACTAAAGAGTCTCCCGACTTCCCCTTCTACGGCACGGTATATGGCACAGGCAATGCCACCATTGCCGGTAATGCGGCAGAGGGAGTAAACATCGACGTGGCAATGACTACCAACCGCAACACCAACTTCACCTATATGAAAGAGGGAGTCGCTTCGGCAGTCAGCAACCAGTTCATACATTTCGTAGACAAGACCCCCCGACGTGTGCTCCAAGATTCCATCGTGCTTATGTCCGAATACGAGCAGGCACAGAGAGAAGTCCGGGAAAAAGAAAGCGATACCGACATCCGCCTGAACCTTTTGATAGACGCCACCCCGGACGCTACCATGAAAATCATCATGGACCCCATTGCAGGCGACTACATCAGCGGAAAAGGTACGGGAAATATCCGCACCGAATTCTATAATAAAGGAGATGTGAAAATGTTCGGCAGCTACCGCATCAGCCAGGGAGTCTACAAATTCAGCTTGCAGGAAGTAATCCGCAAGGACTTCATCATTAAAGACGGAAGTACCATCACCTTCAACGGGCCGCCCCTCGATGCCACCCTCGACATTCAGGCCGGCTACCTTGTGAACTCTGCTTCGCTGAACGACCTCATACCCGATGCCAGCCACTACGTCAACCAGACCAGCATCAAGGTGAACTGCCTTATGGCTCTGACCGGACAACTCACCTCACCGGACATCAAAATGAGCCTGGAACTGCCCAACGAACGCGATGAAGTGCAGGCGTTGGTTCGGAACTACATTCCTACGGACGAACAGATGAATATGCAGATACTCTATCTCTTGGGTATCGGCAAGTTCTATACCCCGGAGAATGTGGATGCTACCGGCAACTCCAACATGATGTCGAGCGTACTGTCTTCTACCCTTTCCGGACAGTTGAACAATGCACTTTCACAGATTATCGACAGCAACAACTGGAATTTCGGCACAAACTTCAGTACTGGAGAAAAAGGCTGGACCGATATGGAGTTTGAGACAATGCTTTCCGGGCAACTCTTGAACAACCGCCTTCTTATCAACGGCAACTTCGGCTATCGCGACAACCCGATGGCAAACACGAACTTTGTGGGTGACTTCCAAGCAGAATGGCTCGTAAACCGTTCCGGCGATATACGCCTGAAAGCGTATAACGAAACCAACGACCGCTACTACACCAAGACCAACCTCACCACCCAAGGCATAGGCATCGTGTTTAAGAAAGACTTCAATAAGTGGAACGAGTTACTTTTCTGGAACAAGTGGAAACTGAAAAGATTAAAAGATTCCCGTTCGGAATCGCAATCCAAACGGGAAAGAAAATAATCAGAAAGTTCTGATGTGTGACTATTGAGGCAAGCTCTTAGCGTACAAATTATCAATTATACCGTCTGCCAAACCTATGACAGGCACATGGATATATTCCGCTTTCACCACCTCTGCAATTGTAAGGAAAATCTCTGCGGCAGGCACAATAACATCTGCACGGTCGGCCTTCAGACTGAAAGTTTCCATACGCTGTTCGGGAGTAAGCGGTTGCAGTTCGTCATACAAAGACTGTAAAGACTGAACGGGCAGGCGTAGTTTCTTCTTGTCCTTTTTATCGGCAAGGCGATACAGTTTATTGATATTACCGCCCGAACCGATGATATTGATTCCTTGGAAGTCTGCTGTAAGACGCTGCAAGTCATTTTTCATTTGTTGCCAGCTCTCCGCCTTAACAGCATTGCTCAGCATACGCACCGTACCTATATTATATGAAAGCGACTGTACCAGTTCACCGTTTGTCAGCAAATTGATTTCCGTACTTCCGCCGCCTACATCCACATAGATGTAATTTCCCATACGGTCTTCCAGACATTCTATATGATTATTGTATATCATCCGCGCTTCTTCCTGCCCGTCAATGACTTCAATATTGATGCCCGTATCTTTCAGTATCTTTTTGATGATAGACTTTCCATTCTTCGCGTCGCGCATGGCAGAGGTAGCACACGCACGATAATCCGTCACCTCGTATATCTTCATCAACTGACGGAAAGCCTTCATCAAGCGGCGCAGCTTCACGGCCTTTACATCGGAAACCTCTCCCAAAGCAAAAACATCAAAGCCCAGTCGCAGCGGAACACGGAGAAGCATCGCTTTAGAAAGACGCTTGTTCACCAAATTCTCATCTTCTTTCACCTTTTTAATAAGCAGCCGCACGGCATTGGAACCGATGTCGATAGCAGCGTAACATTTCCCATTCATTCTCTTTACTTATATTTTAATACATTCTATTCTTTGTAGCTCTTATAAAGTTCCTCTTGCGAACGGAACGGGACATCACTTTCCGTAGTCCAAGAGCGATTCTCTCCGCTTCCATCGACAATACTTCCCTGACAATTATCACGAAGGCCGAATTCGATGACCTTACGCAAATCGGCTTTAATCTGCGCATCGTACACGGGAGTTATCACTTCCACCCGATTATCCAGATTGCGCGGCATCCAATCGGCAGAACCGATGAAAGTCTTATCCTCTCCGCCCGCCGCAAAGATAAAGATACGCGAATGCTCCAGATAGCGATCTATAATGCCGTTGATGCGTATCGTGTCACTCACACCGGGAATACCCGTTACCAGGGAGCAGTTGCCGCGTACCAGCAGCCCGACAGGCACACCGTTGGCAGAAGCCTCATAGAGTTTTTTCACCATAGCCGCGTCCGTGATATGGTTTATCTTGGCAAAGATATAAGCCGGTTTTCCGGCTTGTTTGTTCTTGATTTCATCGTTTATCAGCTTTACGAGCTTCTGTTTCATCTCATTGGGCGAAACCAACAGTTCCTTGAAACGTATAGGTGAATAAGGCTTCTCGATGAATGTAAATACGGAATTGACATCATGCACCACATTGCGCGCAGCGGTCATCAGCATATAGTCGGTGTACATACGCGCATTTCCCTCGTGAAAGTTTCCCGTACTGATACAAGCTATGTCATTCCCTGTTTTCATGCTGATATGGGTAATCTTGGAATGGACTTTCAGACCTTCCACTCCGAAGATTACATGAATGCCTGCATCCTGCATCTTTTTAGACCAACCGATGTTGGATGCCTCATCAAACCGTGCCAAGAGTTCTATAACCACCGTTACCTTCTTCCCGTTACGGGCGGCACAGATAAGGGCTTTCACCACTTTTGAGTCTTTGGCAAGACGATAGAGTGTTGTCTTGATGCTTTTCACCTCTTTGCTGACCGCGGCTTCCTGCAACACGCGAATATAATAATCGAAGCTGTGATAAGGCACATGGATAAAGCGGTCTCCTTTCTGTATCAGCCTCAGCAGACTCTCATTACTGTCCAGTTCCGGTTTTATAACAGGCTCCCATGCTGGATATTTCAAATCCTTGCGTCCGCAATCCGGAAACGACATCAAGTCCTTATGGTTGTGATAGCGTCCGCCGCCCAATACCGTATCCAGCTTGTCCAGATTCAGTTTGTTCATCACACGCTTCAACACATCCCTCGGCATATCGGCATCGTAAATCACTCGCAAGGCATCACCTTTCTTGCGGCTCTTCACTCCTTTGGATATTTTTTGCAGCATACCGTTGCGCAAGTCATTGTCTATCTCCATTTCCGCATCCTTTGTAAATTTGAATGCATATGCCTTGAAAAAGACATAATTCAGCCCGGAGAAAATCATCGGCAAGCAGTAGCGGATTACATCATCCAGATACATCAGATAATTCCTGCCTTCCTTGTCCGGCAAACGCACAAAACGTCCGCACTCAGCTACGGGGAGCGCAATCAGCGCATAATCAAAACTTTTCCGTCCTTCGGCCTGCATCTTGACAGCCAAATAGATGTTTTCATCCGTCTCATCAGTCAGTTGCCTGACTGCCGAAAGCCATACAGGGCTGACAAAGCCACTCAACCTTTGACGGTAAAACTGACGTACAAACCGTTGCTGTCCTTCGTCCAGTTCGTCCTCTTTCATCAGGAAGATGTTTTCCTCACTCAACTGCCGGGTCACTTCGTGAATGGCGTGTTCATACTCTTTGGCGTACTTGTTATTCAGCTTGTTGATTTGCTTGATGAGTTGTCGCGCCTGCTCTCGCTCCGAGCGCAGGCTTTTATCCTCGCACTCGGCAATACGGCTGAGCGTAGCCATGCGGACGCGAAAAAACTCATCCAGATTGTTGGAATAAATGCCGAGGAAGCTCAACCTCTCCAATAAAGGTACTTGTGGTTTGGTAGCTTCCTGCAAGATACGCCGGTTGAAGTACATCCAACTCAAATCACGTGCCACGTACGCTTCCGATAATGTTTTCTTATTAATCATCTGTATATATTTATCAATGATTCGGCGGCAAAAATATGCAACAAGTATTACAATGCCATATCGGGCATATTACAATACGGATAAGGAAAATTCCGTGCCGGATAATGTGACAAGGACATCCCTGCCTCTATATGATTCATAATCCTCCGGTCACAACTCCGTACCCAATAACGGAATTGCGCGTCCGGCTTGTAACTTTCGGAGAAGTCCAGCAATTTTTGTAAGTCAAATCCGTCAGAGACAATACCCGCACCCGTACGGGCGGCATCGTATGCGTTGCAATCCTGTTCGATATGCGCGGGAACCATCAGCAAAGGTTTGCCCAAATACATCGCTTCACAAACCGATTCAAACCCGGCAGTCGTGGCATAAGCCTTGCAGCCTGCCATGTAGCGCAAAAACTTCACGTCGTCAATCTGATGAAAACTCAGCGTGTCATCCACCTTGCACACTTCAGCTTCGTCCGGCTTGTCCCAAAAGAAATGAAGCGGAACTTGCGGATGCTCCCCATGCCACACCTTTATGTTTTCACCAAAACCGGAATTCACCATATATCCATGCAAGTAATCACCCTCCATACCCTCACAGGAAAGCACTTCACGACGAAGCAGTGGCGGCACGACGCGAATACGGGCGTACTCGTCATCTTCCATGTCACGAAAAGAGAGCGCAAGTTTTTGGGAGGCTCCTATACAAGTGAGGCGGGTGAAGAAACGCAAAAGCCACAGGCTGCCCCTGCCTTTGTCGGGAAACTCGAAATCACGATGCAGAAAGAGGTACTGATGTCCTATACTGATTTGGGGTACAGACGGACGATAGAGCAGATAAGTCAGCCCGGTCAGCAGCTCATAAAAGTTGATGACCAATTCCGCCCCGGTTTCTTGGATGCGCTGATGGATGTAGTGCATACTGCGCAAATAAGAAGGCGCTTTTATGAAATTGTATGCCACACTGCGCGAAAGGCTCACCCGCTTATTGGCAGGTGTAGGCAGAAAATTGGGACTGAGAAAACGCTTCACCGGGGCATGAATGCTACGATTGAAGAATCCGGGCAAATGACGGAAGTTACTCTTGCCTACCAACACTTCCACTACTTCGTGTCCGTTGCGGCGCAAAAGCCCTTCCATGGTAATCGCTTGGGTGAGATGTCCCCTCCCCTCTCCTTGAACAATAAAAAGAACCTTCATCTTGATACAGTTTATATTTTGTTTACTTTACGCTTTCTATAAAAAGTCACACCGGCGTCGCACAGGTATGACTTCAAGAGAATTTATGGAATTGTCATACGTAAAAAGGATGAAATATCTCTTTTCTTTTTAACGATACAAAGATGTCCGAAAACTGTTTCAGAAGTGTGTGGAGAAGGTTACAATTTCATCTCACAAGACAAAAAAACATAAGGTATTAATACGAATTCAAGCTATCGTTCTGAATGACAAAACAATAGCTTGAATTCGTATTAACACCTTATGAACTTATCGGAATAATAATAACCTATTAATAAGAACGTGCAAATATCACGCGGCAGGCAGACGGCTTACCTGTCACCATGCACTTGCCCGGTTCTTTGTCGCCCGGCACAAAAGATTCAAACGGAATGCAGCGGATAGTGGCTTTGGTTTCTTCCTTAATCTTCTCTTCGGTTTCGGTTGTTCCGTCCCAGTGAGCCAGAATAAAGCCGCCTTCTTCAATCTTTTCCTTAAATTCGTCGTAGCTGTCCACCGTAGTAATGCGGCTGTTACGATAATCCAACGCTTTCTTGTAGATATTTGCCTGAATTTCTTCGAGCAGGTCTTTTACGTATTCTTCGATACCGTCGCAAGAACGGGTTTCTTTTTCCAGCGTATCGCGGCGCATCACCTCCATTGTATTGTTCTCCAAGTCGCGACCACCCATAACCAGACGAACAGGCACACCCTTCACCTCGTAATCGGCAAACTTGAAGCCCGGACGCTTGTTGTCGGCATTGTCGTACTTCACGGAGATACCCATTGATTTCAGTTTGGCTACAATACCGGCAATCTTCTCGTCAATCTTGGCAAGCATTTCGGCATTCTTGTAGATAGGTACGATAACTACCTGTATCGGAGCCAAGTGCGGAGGAAGTACCAGACCGTTGTCATCGGAATGTGTCATGATAAGCGCACCCATCAAGCGAGTGGATACTCCCCAAGAAGTGGCCCATACATATTCCAGTTTGTTCTCTTTATTTACGAACTGCACATCGAAAGCCTTGGCGAAGTTCTGTCCCAGGAAGTGTGAAGTACCGCTTTGCAAGGCTTTACCGTCCTGCATCATCGCCTCGATTGTATAGGTATTGAGAGCGCCGGCAAAACGTTCGTTGGCAGATTTCACACCTTTCACAACAGGCACTGCCATGTATTTCTCGGCAAACTCGCCGTAAACGTTCAGCATACGTACAGCTTCTTCCTCGGCTTCTTCGCGAGTGGCGTGTGCCGTATGTCCTTCCTGCCACAAGAACTCTGCGGTACGCAGGAACAGACGGGTACGCATTTCCCAACGGAATACGTTTGCCCACTGGTTGCACAGGATAGGCAGGTCGCGGTAAGAGTTAATCCAGTTCTTGTAGGTATTCCAAATGATAGTTTCCGAAGTAGGACGGATGATGAGTTCCTCTTCCAGCTTTGCAGCGGGGTCTACCACTACGCCGCCGCCATTGGGGTCGTTCTTCAAACGGTAGTGCGTTACTACGGCACACTCTTTGGCAAAGCCTTCCACGTGTTCCGCCTCACGGCTGAGGAATGATTTCGGAATAAGTAAAGGAAAGTAAGCGTTTACGTGTCCTGTTTCCTTGAACATATCGTCCAGCTGACGCTGCATCTTCTCCCATATTGCGTATCCATAAGGCTTGATTACCATACATCCGCGCACAGCCGACTGTTCTGCCAAATCGGCCTTTACCACCAACTCGTTGTACCATTGAGAATAATTCTCGCTACGTTTGGTCAGGTCTTTCAATTCTACTGCCATTCTATTTCGTTTTTTAAAGTTTTCTATTCTGATTCATTAAACGGAGTGCAAAAGTACAAATTTCTGTGCGAAAAGTGTTTATTGTATAAACACTATTTTTTGCAGACTTTGTGAATACTTACTTTTTCCTCCCCCTCCACCCGATATTCCCCGTAATAAATAGAGAGATGACGATTTACTAAATCTCCGGCAACGATTTAGTAAATCTTCCCCATCGTTTTAGTAAATCTTCCCCAACGTTTTAGTAAATCTCTATTTACTGCATAAAACCCGCCCGAGGATTGCTTGTAAAATGTAAAACACCTATATTTGCAACAAAACCATCTATAGAAAAACGGATATAGAGCCGGTGTAAATATGATATAAGAATGAAGCAGGAAGAGAAAAAAACTCGAAACAGACGAACCAATGAACAATTAGACAGGGATGTGATGTCCGAACTCGAAAAACTTGTGGCGGAACAGGGTTTCGGCAATGTCAATCTAAGCACCTTGACGAAAGCCGCAGGAATGGAAGCCAACGTATTCTATAGAAGGTACGGTTCGATGGATAATCTCTATGACAGACTTGCCAAGCAATATGACTTCTGGATGAACAATGCCATCGATATTTCCAACTTGAATGTATTGGGGCCTAAAAAGTTCTTCGCTGAAACATTCAAGATACTCTTCAGGAACTTGTCCGACAATCCCGTTATGCAAAAGCTGTTGCTTTACGAAATGTCAGTCGTCAATGATACCACAAAAAGAACGGCGGAAACGCGGGACATCATGAACCTTAATTTGATTACATATTACGAAACGCTGTTTAAACCTGCAAAAGTCAATATCAAAAGCATCGCCGCAATCCTAATCGGAGGTATTTACTATTTGATACTTCATAAGGAGTGCGCCAAAATCTGCACGATAGACTTTAATACCCCGGAAGGAGAAAAAGCCTTTTCAGAGGGAATAGACTTCTTGACCGATACCATTTTCAATAGATTGGAAGCGTATGAAAGAGACAGGAACGCAGTCCGGCAAATGATGGCTGACGGCATAAGCGAGCTAAAGATATGCAAATACATGGGCATTAGCAAGAATGACTTGAAAATGTTGCTCTCAAAGTAACCACGATACAACTTTTTATATAACCATATTCAATATGGCTATATTTTTTTTCTCACAATGCGATTGTAATAATCGTGTTTTCATTTTCAAAAGAATCCACACAAAACAATATTCAATTATAAATCAATATATTGGCAGATATTTTAATTATATAACTATCCAAAATACAGGTAAATTCATTTAGTTCGAATTCTATAATAATTAAAATACATATCATATTTATAAGCAAAATACTTTTCTTATAATTTATTTATGCTACTTTTGTCGATTGAGTAATAAAACAAAAAAGCATGAAGAAAATTATGTTACTACTCCTTTTCGGAGTAATGGTACTTACGAGTACGGCACAGGAAAAAGTTTACCAAATAGAAGAAATCACCGTTATCAACTATGGGGATGGCCGGATGCTCTTTCGCCTGAACAATGAAGAAAAGACCCCGCTCAACGGCTCTCACCGCCTGATTGACGGCTATCACTCGGAGTACATTCTCGCTGACTTTAAGGATGGCATGTATCATGGTGATTACCGACATTTCAAAGAGAACAAACTACTTGAAGAGTGCCGTTACAAAGAGGGAAACAGGGATGGACTATACAAGCGCTATTATGGTGACGGACAGACCGTGCAAAGTGAGCGAACATTTATAGACGGCAAAGTGGATGGCGTGAGCAGGACGTATCACTCGAACGGCAAAGTTGAAACCGAAAAAGTATATAAGTTAGGAATTGAAGATGGTTATGACCGGCGATACGGCAGCGACGGCACTCTGACGCTCGACGAATGTTATAAAGACGGTAAACGCGATGGCAAATGGACTCAACACCTGTCGAGTAACCTCGGTGACATGGTTCGCATCAGCTTCTACAAGAACGGCTTGCCCGACGGTCAGTGGAGCGAAACGTGGAAAGACGGCAAGCCCCGTAGCAAAAGCAGCTATAAAGACGGCAAAAAAGAGGGTCTCTGGATTAAATATGGTAAAAGCGGCAAGCCTGAAAAGTCTACCACTTACAAAAACGATGAAAAGAACGGAGAAGAGATTACTTATTTCACTGACGGCACTCCTGAAAAGTCGTCAAACTACCTCAATGGCAAATTGAACGGAGTAACAAAGGAATTCTATTTTGAATCAGGCAAATGTAAATCGGAATATACTTTCAAGAACGGTGAGCGTGAAGGAGCATATAAACGTTACTTTGATACCGGAAAGTTGCGGGAAGAGGGTCGTTGTGAAGCTGACAGCGAGGTCTATCGCAAAGAGTATTACGCTAACGGCAAGCTCAAATCGGTTGCCGAGCGCAAGGGCGGAGGTTGGAATACCCTTGAAAGATATGATTCGGAGGGTAACAAAGAGTAAAAAAGGGAAATTGAAAAAAATACATGAAACCAGAAACAGCATACAAGTTGGTAAAAAGATTTAGTCTTACCAATGCAACAATCATGACTATATTTTTTGTAATTCATTCTGATTCTATTTGGCATGCATTCTGTTACATTGTTACTCTACCAGTAGTCGGTATTGGTATGATAGCCGTGTATGAATATGAAGCTGATGAATACACCGAGCTGATGAAAAATCTGACAGAAAAGGATAAAAAGGCAATGAGCGATGTCCCTTGGGATAAGGTAATCAAAGAAGCACGTAATAGATATTTAATGGGGTTAATCGGTATCATGTTTTGCAATATTTTATTTTCTGGGTTAATAATATTTTTCCTATGGATAATAATATATGAAGGAAGAACAGTTGTTTTTTAGATTATAAAAATCAATTATAATGGAAAGATGGGAATAAAACGACGAAAACAACGAGAGGCATTTTGATAATCATTTATATGATAGTATCTATAGTACTATATATAATAGCGTCAGATTATTATCAAGGATATAATAATTGGAAATGGGAATTTCAATTAAGTGTAAACATTATTAGGGAGAGAGAAAAATGAGAAAAGGAAAGAAAGTAGAAAATGCTTGAAATAAGAATAGGATTATGAATATTAAGACACTTTTGATTATGGGATTACTAAGTTTTGGACTTGGTGGATGCGCTAATGCGCAAAATAAGCAAGGGAACTTGAATGTCAAAGAGCTTACTAAAGAACAAAAAGAGAAGTTGAAAGAAATGTATGAGATGTACCAGTATTTTCAAATGAAACCAGGCATTTCCGAAAATGCGATTATAAAAGAAAGGTCCGAACCTTTACCGTGGGTGGAAACGGAGAGGAAGGTTGATTCATTTCATGTGAAGGAGTGGCTTAGCAATGCCCAATTAGAGTTTGGAGATTTTTATATGGTAGACGGTAGATTGTCGCTGCATGGTACATATGGGGCGTGCAAAGACCAGAGGGAGACAAAAGAATACCCGCAAGTGACACCCTCCGATAATCCTTATGAGAATAAACTTGCTAACATAAACATGCTTGGAAACATGAGAATCAACCTCATATCTCGCTTGCGGAGTACGGATGGAGATACACTGAAATTATCCACATTCTCTCGGTTGGATATTTCCGACGACAAAAAAGAACTGTCTATGTTGTTCCGCCCCATCTATGGAGACGCTGCCGACTTCGAGGGAGGTATCGAGGTAGAACTTCTTCCCCCTCTGCGCTGGAAACATATACGCATCTCTCTTTTGCCGGAAGACGAAGGAAAAGAATATGAATTTGACGGTGTAAGATTCAATGTGTTCAAATCCAATCCCGGCGATGTAATACTTGAATATGACGTGAAGTATGCTGAACAAATGGATAATTGGGAATTTATTCTGATCAAGGGACAAAAGTTAATAGACCGTGGCAATCAAATGACGAGTGGCGGCAAGGAAATATTGCAACTTTACAAATATCCTGACATGGGGTTTGGAGGGTGGTGTATCGCCTTCATGAATCTAAACTGTGAGTCGCTCGAAACAACACCGGAAGCGTTGAAACTTGCAACAGAAAACCACTATCAGCCGTCACCGGAAGAAATCCGTCACTTTCATGAAACGTCAGGTGAGATAGTGGGATGTCAGCTAACGGATATACTAAGCGATATTAATCCGAAAAGCTACAAGGAGTTTTATCAACAATGGATAGAAAAAGGCTATGAGGCTGCCATAGAGTTCAAGGGGAATTACGATGATGCAATGGGATGTTTCTATGAGCGCTATGGAAATGACAGTGAACCGTATATTGCTTTTTTACGTGGTGTAGGCATCGGTTGTTCGTATGTGAAAGCTAGCCTGAAACCCGATTGGAATATTATAAATAGCTGTGCTATTGATTTTCTAAATAAATACAACAGTGCCGACGAGGATTCATTATACAGTATTGTTGTAAAGCATAGAGAGGAATATATAGAATCTATCGTATCACGAAGAGAAACATTATCATTCTTGACTGATAAAGATATAGAATATCTTTCAAAAGATATAGTTGAAGATGAAAGTCCAATCATGTATTGCTGGTATAAAACCAATACAGATGCAGATGCCATGTATATTTATAAACCGGACGAAACGACAAGTGATAAACCTCTTATTAAAGTTCGTTATCATCTGGGCGGAGATAAGCCGGAAATTATTTATCCTGAATAACTATCGGTTATAAATGAGGGAAAAGAACGATCTGAATAATCACTTTTAAAATATATACGAAATGCGAACTATTACACGTGAATGCAGAGTTCTGACCATTATTAGATTAGATTATTATCAAGGATACAATAATTGGAGATGGAAATTTTAATTAAGTGCAAACATTATCAAGGAGATGAATATCAATACGGAATTTTAATTTGACATGTCAGTTATGAGACTAAAAACAGTTATAATCATGGGAGTAACAAGTCTTTTCGGCTTGGTTGGTTGCGCAAAGGCACAGATAGGGAAACCGGTTTTCAACTTAGACAATCCGGACTACGGCCTAAACGTAGCCGCTATGATGTCTTCCCTCTTAGATACCACACAGCAGAAGATTGAAGCGCGGTACAAAGTAGATACCCTTAAATTTTACAACACGGAAACGGATGAACCGTTTCCGCCTTTGGTGGCTTACAGAAACAAGGGAGGCAGTAAAAGAACGGAAGCCACTTTCCGGGGATTTGACTTTACAGAACTCGGCATGGTAACAACAGAACAAGGCACATTAGTGCAAGTCAAAGGCAAGAAGAATACAGACGAAGAAGGTTTCGCCAAGTTGGTGAAAGCAGCTACAAAGAAATACGGAAAACCACATTTTGAGGAGGGAATCGATTTTGAAGGACGACCCGGGCACATCATCGTTGTGTCCCATTCAACCGGAAAGGTTGGGACGAATGGGACGGACATCATTATCTTCAAAAATAACAGGAAAAGAGAAGAAACTCTCACTCGATATGCATACTGTTTCTGCATTCATGTTCATTGCTCTTTATATGCCTAAAGATAGTAATGAGTTGTTTGAATTATATTAATTCTGTATCTATGAAAGATTAGCGTTCTGATGTCGATACGTATACTCATTATTCAAGTGGTATGTTTACTTACAAAAAAAATAGAAATTTAAAATTTACGATATATGGAAATGATGTTCATTATTATTGGAATAATAGTTGTGTTGGGTTTGGTCTTAAAATTCTATCAAACGAGTACGGAAAAAAATCAAATTATTATCGTATTGGCTTTGTCTATCACGCTGACGCTAATGTGTCCCCTTGTAGGCATAATTCCCCTTTATTACAGTATAAAAGCTTGGATAAAGCAAAAAAAAGATAATCCCTTATGGGAAAAGGAACTGAAAAGCGCATACAAATGGGCAAAAAGATGTGCTATAATTTATGTAGTGTTTATGTTTGTCTCTGTCATATTATATATTATACTTATGTACTGCGCTTACTATAATGTAGATTTATCTTGGCTTTTCTGATTAAAAAAAATAATGATGAACAAAAGGGTTATTATAACTATTGTGTTGACCATCTGCATGTTTATTAATACAGTGGGTTGCAATGGACAAACTAAAAATAATAATATGGGAACAACATTAAAGGAACAGATGGCAAGTTATACAAGCAAACCGGTCTACTATGTAGAGTATAGCAGCGGATGTCTGGTAGATATAAGAATAAATGACAGTAGTGTTCAAAAGGATTACAACCCGGGGGCAGTTGGCGGAGCCGTAATTACAGCAAACACCGCTATTTTAAAAAGTGGAAAACAGAAAGTTACCGTAAAGCTTATTCCATACAGAGATGAGACTCTGATCACAGAAAAGGAGCCATTTACTATGCGTATAGGCTACAAAGATTTCATGGATTCCTCGGGAGACGAAGGTCGCCCCTGGCACTGGGTTATGGAGATGCCGCCAATTGTTATGCCCGAAGAGGGACTGCCATACTATGAGTGGAGCGGAGAGTTCGAGGCAAAAGTTCCTTATCAAGTCGTAGGTTGGAGCGACTGTATAGATTTAAGGGAGATTCCCGACATAGAGCAACGCGTTGTAGCTAAATTCAACGAGTTCCGCCAATTGTACATTGATGGCAAATATGATGAATTAAAACGCCTGCAATATTCGAAGCATTATGAGTTGGCCGTTATGCTGTATGAAGATGAAAATGATATAGAGAAGGATTTTACAAGATCTTTTACAGAAGCTGAATCTCAGGATAAATCAGGTTATCAGCCTATAGAGGATTATAACTTGGTGTTCTATGCCGATGGCAGATTGGTAACACTTGAAAAGTATGATAAAGAGTTTGAATATTACCATGACAGCGCCCTATTGTGGTACTCTAAAAAAAATGAGGATGGAACTGCAGATTATCACTCATATATGTTGCAATTTGGTATTCGTAAAGGCACAAATGAGTTGGTATTAATATAATAGTAATAACATATGAAACAGTATCCTAATATGCGAGTTTTCTCTGCATCTAAGTTCATTGCTCTTTATATGCCTAAAGACAGTAATGAGTTGTTTGAATTATATTAATAAAGAGGCGATTAATGACGGGAGAATTAAACCGTTCCCGAGAGTGGCTAGAAAAACTAAAGACTAAAAATGTTATGCCAAAAATATACAATAACTTAGGATGTTACCCTTGTGCGAAGAGTATATCATGGAAAATGATTGATTTAAAACGTATAAAAGCTATTTTAAACTATAAAATCAATGAATAACGTATTAAATATCATGAAATCAAGAGTGTTGCTATATTGCACATTGCTTGTCATCGTTTGCAGTTGTACCAAAACGGTGAAACAAAGTAAAGATTTTGACATTGTTGAAACGAACGAATATATAAATATATACAACTCCAAAGGGAAGTTAGACTCAGTGAAAATTACCCAAAAACAATTGATGTATGAGTCGAACGTACTGACTTCGGTAAATATATATACCGGTTTGCATACATACACTTATCAGAATAACAGTCTCTATTCCATCACTGAGACAAGTGAACCAAAAAGAAATATAATAAGAACCACCTATTATAAAGATAAGTCTGAAGAAACTATTGAGCTTAGGAACAATAAAGATACAATTAACTATTATTTCTACCAATATCGGGATGATGATAAAAAGCAGCTTGAGTATACGCGAATGATACAACGGCTTAACGGTAGACCGATTATCGATATTGACATTAATGACAATTACGAAGAATGGCGCTTTTATCACAAAGACTATCTGTTTAAGATTATCAGGCATGACTTCAACAGTTCTCAGACTGAAGAAACCTATTTCTTTGACACCATTCCTGACAAAGAGGATTTGCAATCCATACCAAAATCAAAAAACAAGCAATTCATTAAATACCATACGTACAATACCATAAATGATACTTTAATTGAAAAATACTTCACCAACGGGGAAGTTGATATGGTTGTTAAGAAATACAACGATAACGGCAAGGAAATGGAGCACACCAGTGCTACCGATGGCTTTGAAATACTTCATATCCGGTATAAAGAGAAAGATATGGATGTAACCGTGACAAGCTCTCCTTTCATGGGTAATAGTGTAGACAGCGTATACGCTAAAAATGGAAAAGATATGAGAGCAGTCCGAGTCGATGATGAGGCGAGATGTCTGATAACATACGACTATGACCGATATGGCAATTTAACAAAAGAAGTGAGAAAAACCAAGTTCTTTTAATGATTATAACATAATACGAAAAAAATCAGATAGAAATCTTTTGATAACTATCTGATTTTCTTTTAAGAGCGGCAAGCGAGGTTCGAACTCGTGACCCTCAGCTTGGGAAGCTGATGCTCTACCAACTGAGCTATTGCCGCGGGGTATGTCTTCTTTTGTGCTGAAAACGTTGGCAAAGGTAATGAAATCTTTTAAAAAAGAAAAAATGAAACCGCTAAAAAAATGTTCTGTTCTTGCCACTGCCACAGAAATCATGTACATTTGCTTCCCGTAAACTTCAAGCAAATCAATGAAACGAATCATACTTATCACCGGCGGAGCCCGTTCGGGCAAAAGTACTTATGCGGAAAAACTGGCGCTCAGTCTCTCTCCCAACCCTGTCTACCTTGCTACGGCACGTATATGGGATGAAGAGTTTCGCAAACGAGTGATACACCATCAGGAAAGACGCGGCGCTGAATGGACGAACATAGAAGAAGAAAAAGAATTGAGCCGCCACGCACTGTCCGGGCGCATAGTCCTGATAGACTGCATAACGCTGTGGTGCACTAACTTCTTCTTCGATTTGAATGCAGACACAGACCAAGCCCTCACCGCTGCCAAAGAAGAATTCGACCGCTTTACCGCACAAGATGCCACTTTTATTTTCGTCACGAATGAGATAGGCATGGGCGGCACATCCGAAAACGAGATACAACGGAAATTTACGGATATGCAAGGTTGGATGAACCAATACATAGCCTCGCAAGCAGATGAAGTGATTCTGATGGTATCCGGCATAGCGGTGAAAATTAAAAATGAAGAATAAAGAATTAAAAAATAAAAGAATACGATGAAAACATTTCATATCTCCCGGCCGGACGAAGCCATCCGCCCGGCATTGATTGATAAAATCAATAATCTGACCAAACCGAAAGGCTCCTTAGGTACTCTGGAAAGCCTTGCACTGCAAATCGGACTTATCCAACAGACTTTAACTCCTACCCTTCAACATCCCCAGAACATTATCTTCGCCGCCGACCACGGTATCGTGGAAGAGGGTGTCAGTCTTTCGCCCAAAGAAATCACTTGGCAGCAAATCAGCAATTTCCTTCATGGCGGTGCAGGCGTCAACTTCCTGTGTCGTCAGCATGGTTTTACGCTAAAAATAGTGGATGCCGGAGTAGATTATGACTTGCCTTATGAAAAAGGTATCATCAATATGAAAGTACGTAAAGGTACGCGCAATTACCTGCATGAAGCCGCAATGACCGAGGAGGAAATGGAACTTTGTCTGGAGCGGGGCGCTGAAGTGGTGTGTCGTTGCCACGAAGAAGGTAGCAATGTACTGAGTTTCGGAGAAATGGGGATAGGCAATACTTCCTCTTCTTCTTTATGGATGACTTGCTTCACAGGTATCCCGCTGAAAGAATGTGTAGGTGCGGGAAGCGGTCTGGACAATGCGGGTATCCGCCACAAGTATGAGGTACTGAAACAAGCACTGGACAACTATAAAGGAGATGGCTCGCCACGCGACATCATCCGCTATTTTGGCGGGTTGGAAATGGTAATGGCAGTAGGCGCCATGCTGCAAGCCGCCGAACTGAAGATGATTATTCTGGTAGACGGATTCATCATGACAAACTGTATTCTCGCAGCCGGAAAGCTGCATCCCGAAGTACTGGATTATGCTATCTTCGGGCATTGCGGAGACGAATCCGGACATAAACTTATACTTGATTCACTAAATGTCAACCCATTATTACACTTAGGATTAAGGCTTGGAGAAGGCACAGGAGCAATTTGTGCATATCCCATTGTAGACTCGGCAGTCCGTATGGTTAATGAAATGGATAACTTTGCCCACGCCTCTATTACCAAATACTTTTAAGGCTCATGAATATATTGGCTGCATTTATCTTCTTTACACGACTTCCTTTCTGGAAAATAAAGGAAGTGCCCGCCGAATGTTTCAAGCACGTAGTACCCTATTGGCCGCTGGCAGGCTGGCTGACCGGAGGCATCATGGCAGGTACTTTATGGCTTGCCGGACAGATATTGCCTATATCCATAGCCTGGGGTATGGCTGTCATCGCCCGGTTGCTTGTCACAGGTTGCCTGCACGAAGACGGATTGGCGGACTTTCTCGACGGATTTGGCGGCGCCACCACCCGTGAGCGCACGCTTGCCATTATGAAAGACTCGCATATAGGCAGCTACGGCGTTATCGGTTTGATAATCTATTTCTTACTGTTGTCACAGCTATCCTTCCTTCCCCTGCATCTTCTCTGCATACTTGTATTTTGCGGCGATTGCTGGTCGAAGTTCTGTGCATCCCAGCTCATCAACTACCTGCCATACGCCCGTAAGGAGGAAGACAGCAAAGCCAAAGTGATATACAACCGTATGAATTGGCACGAACTTCTCACTGCATTCATATGCGGACTATTACCGCTGATAGTGCTTCTGCCCGTAAAGCTATGGGCCGCCACTTTGTTTCCGCTATTGACCTTTGTCTTGCTCTGCCGACTGATGAAACGCCGCCTGCAAGGATATACGGGGGACTGTTGCGGAGCGGCTTTTTTGCTTTGTGAATTATCATTCTATATAGGAAGCGTAATTTTAATTATGAATTAGGAAATGTAAATTATGGAAATAGTATTTATCCGACACACCTCTGTCGATGTTCCGCCCGGTGTATGTTACGGTCAGACAGATGTCCCCCTGAAACCGACTTTTGAACAGGAAGCTGCCGTTACCAAAGAGAATTTGAAAGCATATTTGCCTTTCAACCATGTATATACCAGTCCGCTCACACGCTGTGTACGCCTTGCCACCTACTGCGGATATCCTGATGCGGAACATGACAAGCGTATTATGGAGATTAACTTCGGAGATTGGGAAATGAAACCTTTCGACCGTAACGACGACCCTCGTCTGCAGGAATGGTATGCCGATTATTTAAATGTTGCAGCCACCGGTGGAGAATCGTTCGCCATGCAATATCAACGTGTCAGCCGGTTTCTGGACGAACTGAAAACCAAACCATACCAACGGGTGGCAATCTTTGCACATGGCGGTGTGTTGATTTGCGCACAGATATATGCCGGGCTCATCAAAGCCGAAGAAGCATTCAGCGCACTGACACCTTACGGGGGCATCATCAGAATTGTCCTATAAGAGACAGACAGGTAGCCGTGACGATAGCAACCATTATCATAATCCATTCTGCACAACGGTTGATGCGCACGGCAACCTGCATATCTTCCGTTGTCAAAGGACGCTCATTCTCCCCGATATAGGGTTTCCACACCTCTTCTCCAAAATAGTTGTGAGGTCCGCCAAAACGACAGTTCAAGATTCCGGCAAGAGCCGCTTCGGGATAGCCGGAATTGGGACTGGCATGCTGATTGCCATACTTCCCTACAAAGAGCAGCAATGAGAACCTGCCGGAAGCCGCTACCATAAGAAAAGCTGTCAAACGTGCAGGGATATAATTGGCAACATCATCCAAGCGCGCTGCGAAACATCCGAACCGGCGATACCGTTCATTCCTGTATCCTATCATGGAGTCCAGTGTGTTTATCATCTTATAAGCAATCATTCCCGGCACCCCCAATACAATGTACCAAAACAACGGAGCAATAACCCCGTCACTCAAATTCTCCGCCAATGTCTCCAATGCCGCTGTACGTACTTCCTGTGCCGAAAGCCCGGAAGTATCACGTCCTACGATACGGGCCACCTGCCGCCTGCCTTCTTCCAAAGAACAGTCTGCGGCCTTAAACACTCCACGAACCTCACGCACCAGCGTAGTGCCGGCAAGGCAATAGAAGATAAGCAGTACTTGCAAGGTCAAAAGCAGTCCGGGTGAATAATGCGCCGCCCAACGCAGCAAAAACAACGTAAGGAAATAAACGCCTGCCACAAGTATCAATGACATGGAAGCCCCTTTCAGGAAACGGGCACCCCCATTATTCAAATGACGCTCACCGAAAGAAATAGCTTTGCCGAAAGCCACCACAGGATGCGGCAACCAAGCCGGATCACCCAGCCAATGGTCCAGCAACCATGCCGTAAGCAGCGGAAGGTTCAGATTAAAAGCAATGCCTAAAATGATAATTATATCTTCCATAAAAATATTTCCCGCATTCATAGATTATAAATCCAAGCTCATAAATCTTACAATCGCCGCCACCAGCCTGTCATTTTCTTCCGGGGTCTGCGTGGCGATACGGAAGAACTGTTCGTTCAGCCCTGCAAAATTGGAAGCGTCCCGAATGAGAATGCCATATTCTCCGGCAAGATAATCCTTCAAAGCAGATGCCCTTCCCATACGAAGCCTCACCAACATAAAATGCGTTTGCGTAGCCCATACTTCCAATCCGCCGGTGGCTTGAAGCGCAGCGGACAGACGTGCCGTTTCTTCCAAATAAGCCGCCACATCCAACGGATTGGGAACATCATTCTCCAGCAAAAACATTCCCGCTTCAATGGCAAGCTGATTGACCGACCAAGGCATACGGTTAGTCCGCAATCGTGCCAGCAAACCGGAATTGCCCGTCACATAACCAAGCCGCAAACCGGGAACAGCATACCTTTTTGTCATGGAATGCAACAGCAGGACATTGGAATATTCCGCCGCCTCTGCCGGAGAAAAGAGCGGGCATAATGTAAAGAACTCATAAGACTGGTCTATAATAAAACAAACCTGCGGATTATGTTCTATCAGCTCACGCATATATTCCTTATCAACCACCGTTCCTGTCGGATTATTGGGATTGCACAGCCAACACATCCGCACATCGTCCGGCAAGAGATACCCGTCTTGCTCTTGGGGCAACTGATATAATGAAGTCACCCGGTGTCCGTGCATACGGCAGGCATCCGCATACTCGCTGAAGGTAGGCTGCAAAATAGCCGTATTCGTGCCCCGGAAAGTCTGTGCTATGAGATAGATTGCCTCAGTTGCGCCGTTTGTCACACAGACGGCATCGGCAGGCAGATGACAGCGTCGGGCTATTCGGGCTTCAAGCGTGTAGGGTTCCGGTTCGGGATAGTGGCCGATACCCTCAATCCGCTCGCACAGGTGTGCTTTCAATAGGGAAAGATCCACCTTGCTGTAAACGTTGGAACTGAAATTAGCCGTTATCGGGCGGTTATATTTGTAGGAGTCATCTCCATGTCCTTCAATCATATCTCTATCTATATTTGGTTCTCTGTCAATATCTGATAGATAAGCGGCATATTGACGTGACGACGCACGTGTTCGGCAAGCTTATCATACTGTTCTTCCTTAAACTGTTGATAGTTGAATGTCTCTGTTTTTTCCGACAATTTACCGGCAAACGGTTCGAGCAGGAAATCAATAAATTCCGGATTATCAAGAATACCGTGAATGTAGGTTCCCATACAGGTGCGATCGGCAAAATACCCGTCCCACTGTCCGTTTTCCAACAGATTCAGCGGAGAGGCAGGCGCACCCTCTACGGGAACGGTACTACCCATGTGAATCTCGTAGCCTTTTAATTGAAAGTTGGGAGTTGAAAATTGGGAGTTGCTGTGCGGAACAGTGGTGCGGCAACTTTCAAGTAGTTTGAAATTCACTTGCCTTGTCACCTTCTCTCCCGTCATACGGGTACTCACAGGCAGGAGTCCAAGACCGGGCAGGCGGTCAATATCTCCTTCAACGTGTTCGGGGTCAAGTATCTCCTGCCCCATAAGCTGATAACCGCCGCAGATGCCCAGTACGGCAGTCCCTTCACGATGGGCGCGGACAACAGCCTGCGCCACCCCGTTACGGCGAAGTTCATAAAGGTCGGAAAGCGTACTCTTGCTGCCGGGCAGGATGATAATATCCGCCTTTGCCAGTTCATCCGTATTATTGGTATAGAAAAGGTGTACGCGCGGGTCACGTTCCAGCGCGTTGAAATCCGTAAAATTACTGAGATGGCGCAAAAGCACAACGGCAATGTTTACCTTTCCCCGTTCCGCCTGCATCGACTTTGCGGCAAGGGCTACCGAATCTTCCTCCTCTATATAAATGTCCTTATAATAAGGCACTACACCCACAACAGGAATACCGCACAGTTCTTCAATCATCTTGACGCCCGACTCAAAGAGCCGTATGTCTCCACGGAATTTATTGATAAGAATACCCTTTATCCGTTCACGTTCATTTGGACGAAGCAACATCACCGAGCCATAAACACTGGCAAACACCCCGCCTCTATCAATATCCGCTACCAGAATCACATCCGCCCCGGCATACAGAGCCATAGGAAGGTTTACCAAATCTGAGTCACGCAAATTAATTTCAGAGATACTTCCCGCACCTTCCAGTACCACAGGGTTATATCTCCGTGCCAGCCTGTCATAAGCGGCGCACACCTCTTTGCGCAACTCTTCACGCCCTTCCTTGCGGAAATAATCATAAGCATTGCGATTGCCGATGGGACGACCGTTCAGAACCACCTGCGAGGTATGGTCGGACTGTGGCTTCAACAGCAACGGATTCATATCCGTATGGCAAGGTACGCCTGCAGCCTCAGCCTGCACGGCCTGTGCACGGCCAATCTCCAGCCCCTCGGGAGTGGCATACGAGTTTAGTGCCATATTCTGCGCCTTGTAGGGTGCAGGCCTGTAACCATCCTGTTTGAAAATACGGCAGAAAGCAGCCGCAATAACGCTCTTGCCTACATCACTGCCTGTGCCGGCAAACATAATAGGGTGAAGTATCTTCATATATTTTTGTATTTCCGAGCACAAAGGTAGCAAAAAGGTCGGTAGATTGAACAATAAAAAAGAATGAGTGTTTCAAGTTTATCATTCTAAACCTAAACGAAAAACTTGACATATGAAACAAATCTTATTCATTATTCTTCTGGGAACGGGTATTTCCGTAACGGCACAGCCCCTTTCCCTGAGCTTCGATGATGCCCTGCGGCAAATGCAGCAGGGAAACCGCAGCCTGAAGATAGCCGACAAGGGCATTGAAGCCGCACGTGCAGAACGTGACAAGTTGAATGCCCTTTGGTATCCCAGTCTGCAAGGTGCGGGAACATTTGTACACCTGTCCGAAAAGATAGAAGTGAAACAGCCTCTTTCGCAATTTACAGATCCCGCCAAAGACTTCGTACACAGCCTTGTTCCCGATGACCGGTTCATCAGCAGCATCCTCGACCAGATAGGCAGCCACACACTCGTCTTTCCGCTTGCCCCGCGCAACCTCACAACCGTAGGGCTGACAGCCGAATGGATTGTCTTTTCCGGCGGAAAACGCATCCGTGCCGGTAAAATAGGAAACACAATGATTGACATGGCACGCGAAAACCGTGAGCAAACCGACGCTACCCAACGTACCCTTTTAGCGGAAAGCTATTTCGGACTACGTCTGGCACAAGAAGTGGTGCGTGTACGCCAAGATACCTACCACAGCCTGAAACGCCATTACGAGAATGCACTGAAACTGGAATCCGCCGGAATGATAGACAAGGCGGGGCGGCTCTTCGCACAAGTAAACATGGACGAAGCGCAACGCTCATTGGAAGCCTCGCAAAAAGAAGTCACAGTGTTGCAGAACGCATTGTGCACGTTGCTCAACATGGACGATACCTGCGAGATACAGCCCACTTCCCCTCTCTTCATAAATGCCGTCCTCCCCGCCAAGGAAGAGTTCTTGCAAACCATGCGAACCGAGAACTACACCGTCAACCAATTGCAGTTACAATCGCACATCGCCAAGCAACAGCTCCGTATCGACCAAAGCGGATACCTGCCCGATATTGCCGTGTTCGGCAAGCAGACATTGTATGCTCATGGTATCCAAAGTAACCTCGTTCCCCGCACCATGATAGGAGTAGGATTCACATGGAATCTTTTTGACGGCTTAGCACGGGAAAAGCGCATACGCCAATCCAAGATAACCCGACAAACCCTTGCCATAGGACAAGAAAAAGCCAAAGACGATTTAAGCGTGGGCATCGACAAACTCTACACGCAGATGCAAAAGGCCCAAGACAATGTACGCGCCCTGAATAGTACAATCGAACTGAGTGAAGAACTGGTACGTATCCGCAAGAAATCGTTCACCGAAGGCATGGCTACGAGTACCGAAGTGATAGATGCCGAAACGATGCTGTCTGCCGTACGTGTCGCCCGTTTGGCTGCCTATTACGAGTACGACGTGGCATTGATGAATCTTCTGGCGCTATGCGGCATACCGGAGCAGTTTGATAAATTGAGAATCGAAAACTAAAAATTGTAATAAAAATGAATATCAACAATAAAACCATCAGCATTGCATTCATCGTCATTTTAGTCGTTACCGTAGCAATATCGGTCATTGGAATGCTACTTATGAGCCGGCAGCCTTTGGTGTTGCAAGGACAGATAGAAGCCACAGAAATACGTATCAGCGGAAAACTTCCGGGACGCATCGATTCCTTTCTCGTAGAAGAAGGCGACCGGGTAAAAGCCGGTGACACACTCGTTGTCATCAACAGCCCTGTCATAGAAGCCAAATACCGCCAAGTAAATGCCTTGGAACAGGTGGCTCAAGAGCAAAACAAAAAGATTGATGCCGGTACACGCCGGCAGATAGTCGCCACAGCCCGGCAACTATGGAACAAGACGCAAAGCGACCTCACCCTTGCCCAAACCACCTATCAGCGTATTCTCACCCTCTACAAGGACAGTGTAGTCACCTCGCAACGCAAGGATGAAGCGGAGGCCATGTACAAAGCCGCGCAAGCTGCCGAACGCGCTGCCTACCAACAGTATCAGATGGCAGTAGACGGTGCACAAAGCGAAGACCGTGCCGCAGCACGCAGCCTTGTAGATGCCGCCCGCAGCACTGTAGACGAAGTCTCCGCCCTCTTGGTAGACTCCAGACTCACGGCCCCCGAAGACGGGCAGATAGCCACTATCTTTCCCAAACGCGGTGAACTGGTCGCCCCGGGCACTCCCATTATGAGTTTGGTCGTAATGAGCGACGTACACGTAGTCCTGAATATTCGAGAAGATTTAATGCCCCGATTCCAAATGGGCGGTACCTTCCAAGCCGACGTTCCCGCCCTCGACAAAAAAGGCATAGAGTTCCGCATCTACTATATCAGCCCGCTGGGCAGCTTCGCCACTTGGAAGTCCACCAAACAAACAGGCAGTTACGATATGCAAACCTTTGAAATACACGCACGTCCTGTACAAGCGGTAGAAGGGTTACGACCGGGAATGTCTGTTCTAATAAAAATGTAGTAATGAATGTATTTCTTCGCGAATATCACCGTATAACCTCCCGCCGTCTTTATCTCGGCGTGTGCATTATTCTGCCCCTGTTCTGTCTGTTCTTTATGGCTACCATCTTCGGAAACGGACAAATGGAGAACATCCCCATAGGCATTGTAGACCAAGACAATACAGCCACTTCACGCAACATTTCCCGCCGTATATCGGCAGCTCCTACATTCAGCGTCACGAAGCGCTTTACCGATGAAGCCTCTGCACGCCAAGCATTGCAGCGGAAAGAGATATACGGCTACTTATCCATCCCGCCCCGGTTCGAGCAAAAGGCCGTCAGCGGGACGGATGCGTCACTGAGCTATTACTACCACTACGCTCTTCTTTCAGTAGGAAGCGAGTTAATGGCCGCCTTTGAAACCACGCTTGCCCCCGTGGCGCTATCCCCCATTATCGTGCGGGCAGAGGCATTGGGAGTGGAACAAAACCGGATGCAAACATTCCTTCTCCCGATAGAAGCCGGCACGCATCCGCTCTATAACCCGGATATGGATTACTCCATCTATCTGAGCCAACCGTTTTTCTTCGTCCTGTTTCAAATACTGATTCTACTTGTAACGGTCTATGCCATAGGCAGCGAATTCAAGTTTGGCACGACACAAGACTGGCTTCAGGCTGCCATACCCGCAGGAAAAGATTCCGGCAATCTGCAAAACGCCAATATCTTTGTCGCTGTTGTAGGAAAGCTGCTGCCCTACACCCTTATATTCTCAATAATAGGCATACTGGCAAACTACGTGCTATTCGGACCGTTACACATCCCCTTTCAAGGCAGCCTGTGGCTGATGAACAGCGTAACGGTACTCTTCGTCATGGCAACACAAGCATTGGCGGTAGTGATATTCTCTATCTTTCCTAAGATAGCCTATATCATCAGTGTAGTTTCAATGGTAGGCTCATTGGGAGCTACCCTGTCGGGAGTCACCTTTCCGGTAACCGCCATGTATGCGCCTGTCCATGCTGCATCCTACCTGTTTCCGGTACGCCACTTCACCGAAGCGGCACAGGCCATGATTTATTTCAATGCAGGTCTTGCCTACTTCTGGCAATCGGTAGCCATACTACTGGTATTCCTATTGTTGGCAGTATCGGTTCTGCCTTTATTGAATTGGTGGATAAAGAGAACGGTCGCCGCAGATAATACGTTGCCCCATCTCCATGCGGATAAAAACAAGATATCCTCCTTAAGCGATATTATCCGCCACGAATGGAAAGCCATCTCCACCAATCCCGCAATCCTGTTGGTACTGGCAGGCGGCATATTCCTATACGGTTTGCTCTACAACTATATGTACGCTCCTAATTTGGTGCGCAAAGCCCCCGTTGCCGTAGTAGACCTCTCCCATTCCGCACTCAGCCGGGAGTATGTGCGTTGGCTGGATGCCGCTCCGCAGACTTCTGTTTATGCACAGACCCCCAATATCCTCGAAGCGCGCGAATGGATGAAGCAAGGTAAAGTGACCGGCATACTCTACATACCTTCCGACTTCGAGGCACGTGTGGCACGCGGCGAAACATCCGTATTCACTCTTTATGCCGCAACCGACGCATTTCTCAACTTCAAGGGATTACAAGAGGCAAGTTCACGCGTAATGCTTGCCGTAAACGATGCCCACCGACCTGCCGGAGCTGTTTTCCTGCCACCGCAAGGGTTGCTGGCTGTTGCATCGTCTGCTCCCGTCAGTGTATCAGGAACAGCTCTCTACAACTACACCGAGGGGTATGGCTCTTATCTGATTCCCGCCGTAATGATTGTTATCATCTTCCAGACGATGCTGATGGTGATTGCCATGCTTACCGGCGAGGAGGCGGAAGCAAGGCGGAAAGGGATTTTCCTTACGGATGTCCGCTCCCTGAAAGATACGCTGCGCATCGTGTCGGGAAGAACTTTCGTATATGTCATGCTGTATGTTGTGTTCTCCATGTTCCTGTTGGGACTTCTTCCGCATCTGTTCAGCATTCCCAACATAGGAAGCGGTCGGGACATTGTCACTATGATGATTCCTTTCCTGCTTGCCACAAGTTTCTTTGCGCTTGCTGTGTCCCGTTGGTTCACCGACTCCGAAGCCCCGCTACTGATGATAGCTTTCTTTTCAGTGGGCTACATCTTCCTTTCCGGCGTCTCCTACCCGTTGGAACTAATGCCCTGGTATTGGCAAGCGGCACACTATGTATTCCCTGTGGCTCCCGCCGTACTCGCTTTCGTAAAATTGAATTCAATGGGTGCCAATCTGGTAGACATCTGGCCTCAGATGCTGACTTTGTGGGTACAAGTAATCGTATACGGTGCATGGGCGGTACACACTACAAGGCGGGTCTATAATTCTACCAGTGTTGCAAATTCCGTTTGACATACATCAAACGGAATTTGCAACACTGGCAAAACTTTTTTTGATGTACATCATATGCCCATAGAAGAAATGGAATAACACAAAAAAACGGGCATAAAAAAAGGCTATCTATCCCAGACAGCCAATCTTTTTGTTAACCTTAAATCTAATACTATGAAAAACACATTACAAATATACGGACATTTCGGGAATCTCCAAATTATACGAAAGTTGTAGCCCAACTTATAACATGGTTTAATAGGAATAGGCTGCTGTTAACAAATCAGTGACAGGAATTAAGAAAAAGTTACTATTTGATTCCACCTTTTTTCCGTTTATAAGCAAACTCCTGCCATTTCTCTTCCGACCAGTCCTGCCGCTGCATCTCGGCGCGTGCCATGACAAAAAAGAAATCAGACAAGCGATTCACGAAACACAATATATCTTCATTCAACGGAGATTGGCGATGCAATGTCCACAAACGTCGTTCGGCACGCCTTGCCACTGTACGGGCAAAATGCAGCTGCGCAGAGACAGGAGTTCCGCCCGGCAGAAGAAAATAACCGTTTTCCTTCAATTCAGCGGTCATGGCATCCATTTCCTGTTCGCAGCGTGCAGTCAGCTGTGCGGCAGATAGGAAGTTAGGATTCAATACATCATCGGGGGTAGCGACATGGCTCATCACTACCATCAATTCCTTTTGGATGGTGTGCAGTAATTCCTGCCAATCGTCTTCGGCAGGAAGCATGGAACGCACGATTCCTATCACGGCATTCAGTTCGTCCAGACAGCCATTTGCCTCAATACGAATATCATCTTTGGGAACACGCGCTCCGCCATGAATGCCGGTTGTCCCTTTGTCTCCCGTACGGGTATATACTCTTTTCATCTCTCAGCACATTGTTATTCAAATAATCTCATTATGTCCGTCTCTCCCCAGTAAAGGTGCGTATAGCTTGCTATCGTGTTCTTGTAGCGAAACACAGGCGTACTCACCGGCTGTCCTTTGGCATTATACGCTTGTATGGCAGTAGGCGGCATATACAGTTCTTTCTTACTGTCATCGGGAGCTGCCCCCAACTTTCCAAACTGCGTATAATGAAATTCATGCCCCCGCAAATGCTGCTCCTTATAGTCGAAACTGCGATAGCCCAATGTCAGTTTCCGACATTCATCCTCATTGGAGATATAAAAAGGGAATACTCCCACCATCCTGTCGAACCCGCTGTCATTACCCCCATGCTCCCGCCTGTCATAACCGACGGCATACGAAAGATAAATCAGCCCGCCACACTCCGCCAGCGTCTTGCCACCGGACTCTATATACTCCCGAACGGATTCTTTCATCTTATAAGCTCCGGCAAGCTTCCGGGAATGCTTTTCCGGATATCCGCCCGGCAAATACAGCAAATCAATATCCTGCGATATGGGGATATTCTCTTCCGGATTGAAGAAAGAAACATACCCCATTTCACGCAATATCTCCAAGTGCTCCTCATAAATGAAAGAGAAAGATTCTTCATTACGGGCCACCAATATACGCAGACCACCCGGCTTCCGAGTGCCGACAACCGCCTTGTCCTTTCCCTCCTCCGGCACTTTCTGTAACGGAAGAGCCGTTTTTTCCAACAACAGTTTCCAATCCACATATTGTTCCAGTAACTCCGTCAGAGTACCGATGGCATCCGTACCTTTAGACTGACTGAAATCAAGCCCCAAGTAACGCGATTCCTGTTCCAACGCCTTTGTCTTTGGAAGATACCCCAAACAGGTGACACCTACCTCGGTACACACTTCCCGAAGCATTTCATAATGCCGGGGCGACCCTACACGATTGAATATCACTCCCGCAATCCGTATCCCCGGACGAAAATGAATGAATCCCGCCAATAAAGGAGCCATTGAATAAGCGGCAGATTTGGCATCCGCCACCAGCACTACGGGAAGCTGCAACAGCTGTGCTATCTCCGCCGAAGAGCCCCGGTCACGATCGTACCCGTCGAACATCCCCATCATCCCTTCCACAATGCAGACATCTGCAGGAGCGGCGTGGCGTGCATAGAGTCCACGTATATGTTCGGCGGAAGCCATAAACGTGTCCAGATTAATGGAAGCACGTCCGCATACAGCCGCATGATATTTGGTGTCTATATAGTCCGGTCCGCATTTAAAAGGCTGCACCGCCAACCCTTTTTGTGTCAGCAAAGCCATGAGTCCGCGGCTTACGGTAGTCTTTCCGCTGCCCGATGTAGGGGCGGCTATGAGAAATTGAGGAATGGAACACATTTCTATATGGATTTTTAGGCAAAGGTAAAAATATCTCCGACAAAACCCTTATCTTAGCTGCCAAATATAAAAAAAACGCTATGATAACCGAAGAACTTAAAAAACTCTATATCTCACATACCGGGCACGAACCCGAAACCATTGACGAACTTCCCTCTTCCGGCTCCAACCGCCGCTACTTTCGCCTCACAGGTACACCTACACTGATAGGTGTCAGCGGTGAATCTGTTGAAGAGAACCGTGCCTTTCTCTATATGGCAGAACATTTTCGTCAAAAAGGCCTGCCCGTACCCCAAGTTTTTATCCGTTCCGAAGACGATGTGTACTATCTGCAGGAGGACTTGGGAGACACTCTCTTGTTCAATGCCATCGAAAAAGGACGCAAGACGAGCGTATTCGGAGAAGAAGAGAAGCAACTGTTGCGCAAGACTATGCGCCTGTTGCCCGCCGTACAGTTTGCCGGAGCCGACGGCATGGACTTTTCCTATTGCTACCCGCAGGCAGAGTTCAACAGCCGCAGTATCTTGTGGGACTTGAACTACTTTAAATACTGTTTCCTCAAGGCAACCGGCATGGATTTCCAAGAAGACCGTCTGGAAGACGATTTCCAGAAGATGACGGACGTACTCCTTCGCAGCAGTTCCGCTACTTTCATGTATCGTGACTTCCAAAGCCGCAACGTAATGATTAAGGATGATGAACCTTGGCTCATCGACTTTCAGGGCGGACGCAAAGGGCCTGTCTACTACGATGTGGCTTCATTCCTGTGGCAAGCCAAAGCCAACTATCCCGACAGCCTGCGCCAAGAACTCCTGAAAGAGTACATCGAAGCCTTGCGCAAGTACCAACCGGTGGACGAAAACTACTTCTATGCCCAACTCCGTCATTTCGTACTGTTCCGCACCATGCAGGTATTAGGCGCATACGGTTTCCGCGGCTACTTCGAGAAGAAGCCCCACTTCATCCAAAGCGTACCTTTCGCCATCGAAAACCTGCGCCAGCTATTGCAAGAACCCTATCCCGAATATCCGTATCTCTGCAAAGTACTGCGCGAACTGACCGAACTGAAACAATTCACCGACGACCTGCAAAAACGCCGTCTGGTAGTCAAGGTCACCAGCTTTGCTTACAAGAAAGGTATTCCCGAAGATTCTTCCGGCAACGGCGGCGGCTTCGTATTTGACTGCCGTGCGGTGAACAACCCCGGTAAATACGAACGTTACAAGCCTTTCACCGGACTCGACGAACCCGTTATCCGCTTCCTCGAAGAGGACGGAGAAATCACTGTCTTCCTCGAACACGTATATGCCTTGGTAGACGCCTCCGTAAAACGGTATATGGAACGCGGTTTCACTAACCTGTCCATATGTTTCGGTTGTACGGGCGGTCAGCACCGCTCCGTATATTCAGCGCAGCACTTGGCTGAACATCTGAACAAAAAATTCGGCGTACAAGTGAATTTGATACACAGAGAACAGAATATAGAACAAAACTTTAGCGCAAAAAGGTAAACAGTGAAAGCAATGATATTTGCCGCCGGACTGGGTACTCGCCTTCGTCCGCTGACAGACCACACACCCAAAGCACTCGTCTCCGTAGCCGGAAAGCCGATGTTGGAACGAGTGATTCTACGACTGAAAGATGCCGGATTCAATGATATTACAGTCAATATCCACCATTTCGGAGAACAGATTATCGAGTTTCTTCGTGCCAATAATGATTTCGGCATCACTATCCACATCAGTGACGAACGGGATATGTTGCTCGACACCGGTGGAGGGATAAAGAAAGCACGTCCTTTCTTGGAAAGCAACGAACCGTTTTTAGTGCACAATGCCGACATCCTCTCAGATATAAATCTCACAGAGTTATACAGACATCACCAAAAAAGCAATGCGGAAGCCACACTGCTCGTCAGCCAACGGCAGACCTCCCGCTACCTGCTGCTGGATGATGCCAACCGCCTGCATGGCTGGATAAACAAATCCACAGGCGAAACCAAACCGGAAGGCCTCACTTTCCAAGAAGGACAGTACAAGGAAATGGCTTTCGGTGGCATCCATGTCATATCCTCTTCTCTTTTTCACTACATGGAAAACGGTGAATGGACCGGAAAATTCTCCATTATCCCCTTCTATCTGTCTGTCTGCGAAACAGCCCGTATACAGGGCTATCCGCTGCAAGACTACCGATGGTTCGACATCGGCAAACCGGAAACGCTGGCAAAAGCCGAAAAATATTATTCATTATAAGTCTTTCGTTTTCTAAAAAAATCTTTATCTTTGCCCTCGGAATTGGCAATCGGGAAGGCATATCCGCCCACCGATGTAAGGGAATCCGGTGCAAAACCGGAGCTGTACCTGCAGCTGTAATCCTCAATAAAAGAGGCTTGTATCCACAAAAGCCACTGTCGTAGCAATGCGATGGGAAGGCAATACAAGCAGAGGAGAGCCAGAATACCTACCTACTTCCGTAACTTGAGCACTGAGCTTCCAGGATTAGAAGCGATGTCCCCCATACTGATACGATAGGATTCCTATTTTACTCTTTCGGGCCATTATCCCTTTCGCACACAGAAGCGACGTGCCGTTTTGTTTTATTCAACGTAAAAATCGGTAAACGATGAAGCACAAGTATTGGCTTGAAGCGGTACTGCTGTGCGGTGTGATGCAATCAGCCACGGCACAAAGTATCCTTAAAAACAAAGAAGAGAAAGAACTCTCGTTACTACTCAACGAGGTAGTAGTAACAGGTACGGGAACCGAACACTACCTGAAAGACGCCCCCGTGCAGACAGAAGTGCTCACAGGAAAAGCATTGGAACAATACCAAGCACGCAGCATCGATGACCTTCTCAGCGGTCTCAGCCCTTCCCTCACCTTCCATGACGGCGATATGGGCAGCCACATCCAGCTCAACGGACTGAACAACGACTATATCCTCATCATGATAAACGGCAAACGCATGAACGGGGACATCGGCGGACAGAACGACCTCAACCAACTGAATCCCGCCAACATAGAGCGCATCGAGATTGTGAAAGGCGCCGCCTCTTCGCTCTACGGCAGCGATGCCATCGCCGGAGTCATCAATATCATCACCAAACAGAGCAGGGAGAAGATGGAGCTCACCAATACCACCCGTGTGGGCGAGTATGGCGACGTACGGCAGAGCACCAGTTTCGGCTTCAGCTACGGCAAACTGAAATCGGTGACCGGCATCAACTTCCGCCATACCGACGGCTGGCGCAATACGGACATGCAATGGGACCAGAACCAACTGAAGTCCGGCTCTACCATGCTTACCGTCAACCGTTCCAGCAACTACACCCTCTCCGAGAATCTGGAGTGGCGGATAAACAAGAAACTGAACCTCACCGCCGAAGGAACGTACTACGAACGTTGGGTGATGCGTACGCACGGCCCGTGGAAGTACCTGCCCAACGACTTCTACTACCGCAACTACACCTTTGCCGCCGGAAGCAGGTACAAGCTGAACGGGCGCAACTACCTCACCGCCGACCTCTCATACGGCCGCTACGGTTACTTCTACGACTATAAGCTGAAAGACATCACCGACTACTTCAAAGACGGCGACCGCATCACCTACTACCCCGGCCAGCGTATCAAACAAAGCATACAGCAACAAGTGTTGGCACAAGTAAAAGGCATCTTCTATTTTGGCGACCGACACATCCTCAATACCGGTATAGAGTACCAGTACAACCGTCTGGAATCTCCCCACCACATAGCAAACAACATCGCTTCCGTCTATACGCTCGCCGCCTACGCACAGGAAGAATGGACTGCCACGGACAGCTTTATACTGACCGCCGGCGTGCGCGGCACGCAGCACAAGGAAACCGGACTGAACCTCAGCCCCAAAATCTCTGCACTCTACAAAGTCAGCGACTTCAACCTGAGTACTTCCTATGCTATGGGATTCAAAGCGCCTACCATCAAAGAACTCTACTACAAATACACAGGCAGCATCGGCGGCGGCTCTCTCACCGCCTATCATGGCAACACCAACCTCAAGGCGCAAACCTCACAATACGCTTCCGTCAGCGTGGAATACGTAGGGAGCAAGTTCCAAGCGAGCCTGACAGGTTACTCAAACTTTATCCGCAACATGATAGAGCTGGTAGAGATAAAAGTAACCCCCGAAGAGAAACTCCTCGAGATAGAGAAAAGCAAGAGATACACCAACCTCACGAAAGCCCGCATCTACGGAATGGACTTCACTTTCAACTACCGCCCCACAAAAGATATCATGCTGGGAGGCGGGTACAGCTATGCCAATCCGAAAGCGCAGTATGCCGCCGATAAGGACGATAACTACATGAAGTATCTCTATATCGACGCCACATCCAACCATAACGCCATGCTCAACGCCACCTGGCAGCACACGTGGAACTGTTACCGCCTCGGCTTGGGAGTGTACGGCCGATACCAGTCAACCCGCCACTACGTCAACGACAACAACGCCGACGGCTTCCAGACATGGCGCGTCAACACCGCCCATACCCTGATGAAAATGCGGTTCTGGACGCTGACGATGAACATAGGCGTGGACAACCTCTTCGACTACGTAGACCGTACTCCTTTCGGACGCAATCGGGCTACCAGCACGCCGGGAAGGAATTTCTACATCTCGGCGCTCATAAAGTTCAAGAATAAACAAGGAAGTTCACTTCATTAACTCCTAAATTCCCAATAGCAAAATATCTTTTTTATTAATCAATTTACAAACAAAGTATGAAAAGTTTCAAGTTTTATCTGATGGTGGCTCTCGTAGCGGCCACAACTTGCGCAGGATTCACTTCTTGCAGCGACGACGACGATGAAGAAAGTACCGTAAACCCAGCAACCAGGGTAGTAGCCGAAACCAAGAAGCATGACACCGCTATCCTGCTCTGTACTTTCGGAAGTACTTATAATGAATCATTGGATGTTTATGACAACATTATTGCCGATTTCCAAAAGCAGTTTCCTCAAACAGACATCTATATGTCTTTCACCTCACGTACCTGTATCGGTCGTGCAGAAGCTTCGACCGGTGAAGCACGTTACAAACTGGACCAATGGTTGAAAGCTATCGGTGATGCAGGATATACACGCGTAGCCGTACAATCACTTCACGTTATTCCCGGTGAAGAATACCTCTCACTGATGAATACCGACATTAAGAAAAACTTTATGATTGACTGGTATCCACATATTGATGTACTGAAAGGCGCCAACCTGCTCTCTACTGATGATGATACGGAAGAAGTGTCAAAGATTCTTTATAATCATTACAAAGATAAACTGACCGACAAGAAGAACATCGTTCTCTTGATGGGACACGGTAACCCCGATGTGAACTACAATGCCAACGGTAAGTACCTGGATGTACAGAATAAACTACAAGCAAAAGCCGCAAACGGAAATATCTTCGTAGGTACCGTAGACTATGGCGAAATGCTTTTCTGGCCGAAAGAAGAGGAAGAGAAAGAAGCAGACCGTATATCGGTAGCTTCTGCCGAGCAGATGATAAGCAACTATCCCGGCTGCATCTACTCACAAGTGATGAAATATTGCAAAACCAACAATTTACAACCTGCAGACGTAACCATCTACCTTGCTCCTTTCATGTCTATTGCCGGTGACCACGCCCATAACGACCTTTGGGGTATCGAAGCAATAGCCGAAAACAAAGGTTTGGATGAAGTAGAACTCAATACCAACGAATACAGCTGGCGCGAACGTCTGGAAAAAGCAGGTTTCAAGGTAGACAGAGCATTTGAAGCTCACCCCGTAGGCCAGGCCGATGCCGACCACGGTATCAAAGACGGTTGTGGTATCAAAGCTTTGGGCAGCTATCCTGAAATACGTGCAATCTGGGTAAACCACCTGAAAGAACAATGGGATGCCGACGCCTGGGAAAATGGTGAAGATTATCAGCCGGAAGCATAAAGCAAAGTAGAGAACAAAGCATAAAGACACATAATTTTTTTCATCAATAAGAGAATGTGTCCAAAATGAAATTCAATTATCATTTTGGGCACATCCTTCCTTTTAAAATCAGGTATTTTAAAGAATTACAAATCAAAAAAAATAGGCAATTAGATAGGACCTATTATGTTATCTCACCCTTTCCTTTATCAATTAGAAATAAACCCCTATCTTTGTTACCGCTTAGGTGATACACCCGTTGTCCCAACGAGTTGTATAAAAGGGAATCCGGTGCGAAACCGGAACAGTGCCCGCTACTGTAAAGTCACTTTGCTCCGCCTGCTTATCACGCAACGGAGCATGCGGAAAACATTCTTCAAAGCAATACCACTGTCTTACAGACGGTTGTTGATAGCAAACATTAGTTTGAGCACAACGTAAGCCGAGGACGGGAAGGTCTGTTTTTTCCACGAGACTGAGTCAGGAAACCTGCCTTGGCAATTTGCGCAGTCAACGTCTTCCCGGGGTCAGGAAGACAAGTATTAATCTTACATTTTCAATAAATGAGAACTAAATGTTTATTGGCAGCCATACTGTGCTGCCTGACACCCCTGCTCTATGCCCAGACTGCATTGAGCGGAAAAGTAGTGAATGCCGACACAAACGAACCTCTCGCAGGGGTAAATATCCGGATAGACAATAGTCTGACAGGATGCACCACCAACGGAAAAGGAGAATTCACTATCGACAACCTACCTGACAGACAGCACACACTACGATTCTCCTATATTGGTTTCACCCCCAAAAAATACACCACAGACGGACAGAAGAAAAATCTCCTCATAAAACTGGAAGAGAGTTACAACAACATCAGCCAAGTAGTAGTAACCGGAACCGGTACACACCGACGAATGACAGATAGTCCCGTTCCCGTTTCCGTAATCACAGCCAAAGACATAAGTAGCACCAACATATCCACGCTGGAAGAAGCACTGGTAAAACTAACGCCCAATATATCTTCTTACACCAACGGTATGGGTACTACCATGAGCCTGAACGGTATTAACGAAGACTACATATTGATACTGGAAAACGGTAAACGCCTGGCAGGTGAAGACCGCTACACACGTATTAACGTAGCCAATGTCAAACGTATCGAGATACTGAACGGCGCAGCGTCCGCTCTGTACGGAAGTGATGCCATAGGCGGCGTTATCAATATTATCACAGACGATGCCCGGAACACTGTAAACGTGTCCAGCTATACCCACTACTCCAATGAGGGACGCCTGACTGAAAGTGTCAATGCCGATGTCAATGCCGGAAAATTTTCCTCATACACCTCCTACCAGCGTCGTCAGGCAGGAAGTTGGCAGAACAATAACATCGATGAGAACGGCTACGAAACCGGACGACCTACTTCCGTAGGTTTCTACTCCAACACCGTGAACCAGCGTTTCGTATTCAATGCCACAGACAAACTGTCGTTCTATGCGCGCGGTACTTATTATGATAACAAAACCCGCCGTCCGCAAGATGCCACGTACTATGCCAAGAGCAAAGGTCAGTTCGTACTAAAAGACGCCTATACTTACAACCTGAAACATGAAACCTATACTTACGGCGCAGGCATGAAATACATGATAAACCGTTTTGCTTATATCGACGCAGAGTTCTACTCGGACAATTTCTCGTCGGACTATATCTACTTCAAAAAGTCAGGCAGTTACTTGCCGGGCGACCAAGTAACCCGCAAACAAGTACGTTACTACAACGGAAACATAAAAGGTATCTTTCGTTTGGGCAGCCGCAACAAACTGTCAGCCGGTATGGAGTACGTAAACGAAGGACTTGAGAGCGAATCGGATAACATCGCCTCCAAACATATGTACACTTTCGCTTTCTATGCACAGGATGAAATAAAGCTGCCCCTGAACCTGCAAGCCGTATTGGGCATACGCTACATCTACAACCAAAACTTCAAAAGCTATGCCACCCCCAACGTATCGCTGATGTACAAACTTGGCGGATTGAATCTGCGTGCCGCTTATGCAGCGGGTTTCCGTACACCTACCTTATCGCAACTTTATGCCACCGATGAGTCCAAGACCAGCAACCGCTACACTACGGGTAACATCAATCTAAAACCGGAAAAAAATAACTTTTATTCGCTGAATGCAGAGTACAACTACCGTTGGCTTTCTGTATCCGTCACCGGATTCATCAACGACATCCGTGACATGATAAACTACCGTACCCTTTCCGACCAAGAAATACACGACATGGGACTGGATGACAAATACACCACTTTCGATGAGATACGCCAACGTGACAACGTAGACAAGGCAAATACCAAAGGCCTCAGCGTGAATGCCAGTCTGAATATGGGTGCAGGTTTCAGAGTAGGAGGCGGATACACATATATGGATACCGAAGCCAAACAGTTGCAAGCCGATGGCAACTATGAAGTATCGCCCATAGACAAAAGTATCAAGCATATGGGAAATATCAACGGCCAGTGGGAACATACATGGAGCTTCTACCGCTTAAATATAAATGTACATGGACGCCTGCAAGGCGAACGCTATTCACAAACATACGGCTATGCCCCAAAATTCCAGCAATGGGATTTGAACACCCGCCATACTTTCAATCTGAAGGCCATTATTTTGGAACCGGGCGTAGGCATTGAAAACATCTTCGATAAAATAGACGACCGCCCTTGGAACAATAACTTCTCGACACTCAATCCGGGACGCTCGGTATATGTGAGTTTGTCGGTACGATTTAAAAAATAAGGTAATAATCAATCAATTTTGTTTATGAAAACTTCTCTCCTCTCTCTGTTCCTTGCCGTTTCTCTCTTCTGCACTGCTCATGAAGGGGGAAATTTCGTGCCCAGCGATATGCTGGCAAGCATAAAACCCGGTGAAAAAGCCGCACTACTCATGGTGCACTTCGGCACTACACACGATGACACACGTGCACAGACCATTGATGCCGTCAACGTCAAAGCACGAAACACTTTTCCCGAACTGGAATTTCGTGAAGCCTACACTTCGCGTATCATCATACGCCGCCTTAAAGCACGCGGTGTCAACAAACCGACTCCGTTGGACGCACTGCTTCAACTGCGTGGCGAAGGCTATACACACATTATCGTACAAAGTACCAATATCATTGACGGTGTAGAAATGGAATCACTGCGTCGTGACGTGGAGAGCGTATCACCTTTCTTCAAGGAAATACGCGTAGGTACTCCCTTGCTATATTCTGTAGAAGATTCGGAAAAGGTTGCTGATATTCTGGGGCAACGGTTCAATGCTCGGGCACAAAACGCCAAGAAGAAAGACAAAGAACATTTCGTGTTGGTAGGGCACGGAACATATACGCCCAGTACTGCTACATACTGCCAAATGGACTATATGCTAAAAGCTGCCGGATTCAGCAATTTCCATGTAGGTACCATTGAAGGTTATCCCGCTTTCGAAAATATGCTGGCACAACTGAAAACCGCCAAAGCCAAGAATGTGACCCTTATCCCCTTTATGTTCGTAGCCGGCGACCATGCCAAGAACGATATTGCCGGAGAATGGAAAGAACAGCTTGAAAAGGAAGGATATACCGTTCGCACACTTTTGGAAGGTTTGGGACAAGTGCCCGAAATACAGGAAATCTTTATAGACCATATCCGTTTCGGACTAAAACACCGTATACTAAATATCATGGAGAAGAAAAAGGCATATGCAGCCGGTAAAGAACCGGAATGAGAAAATTGTCGTTTCATGCCTTGAATGTGGTAATTTGAATATATCTTTGTAGATTATATTTTGTAACGTAATAAGCATAATGGTTTAATACAAATCTACACGCTTGACAAATAGTAATAACTGAGAGATTAAATGAAACAACCCAGAATAATTGTTGCAGGCATCGGCCCGGGTAATGAGCAAGACATTACACCCGCCGTTATTGCCGCTTTGCAAGAAGCGGATGTAGTAGTGGGATATAAATACTATTTCCGGTTTGTCACTCCTCACCTTCGCCCCGGCACGGAATGTATAGATACGGGGATGAAACGGGAACGTGTCCGTGCCGAACAAGCCTTTGAACTGGCGGAACAGGGAAAAACGGTATGTGTCATCAGTTCCGGTGATGCAGGAATTTACGGCATGACTCCGCTTGTACATGAAATGAAACGGGAACGATGCAGCAACGTGGAGATTGTCTCCCTGCCGGGTATCAGTGCTTTCCAGAAAGCGGCCTCTTTACTGGGTGCTCCTGTGGGACACGACTTCTGCGTAATCTCCCTCTCAGACTTAATGACTCCATGGGAGCGCATCGAGAAACGTATTATAGCCGCTGTCGCCGCTGATTTTGTGACAGCCGTCTACAATCCCAAGAGCGAAGGGCGTTACTGGCAACTGTACCGACTGAAGGAATTGTTCTTACAAGAAGGGCGTTCGCCGCAAACGCCTGTGGGATATGTACGCCAGGCAGGACGCCCCGAACAGGAAGTGCACATAACAACACTGGAAGCGTTCAATCCCGAAGAGATAGATATGTTTACCATTGTACTGATAGGCAATTCGCAGTCGTACGAGTGGAACGGAACGATGATTACTCCGCGGGGATATTACAGGGAAGAGACCGGAATCCGTAAAGGTCAACTTGAAACTGCCAAACCTCAACTTCAGAATCCTAAAGGTCAACTCCATACTAACAAAGGTCAGGATATTATGATACGCAGTTTCCGTACCATCGAGAAAGAACTGAAGAACAAGAATATTCCCCTCGACCATAAATGGGCGCTGTTGCACGCCATCCACACCACTGCTGACTTTGAAATGGAGAAATTGCTGCACACAGACGAAAAAGCCGTGGAGACCTTGTATCAAGGCATCATAGAGGGACGCATACGCACAATCATTACAGACGTGACAATGGCGGCCAGCGGTATTCGCAAAGGGGCTTTGGAACGTTTGGGTGTAGAGGTAAAATGCTATCTCGGTGATTCTCGTACCGCTGCAATGGCATCAGAGAAAGGTATCACCCGTACACAGGCGGGCACACGCCTTGCCGTTGAAGATTATCCCGATGCCCTCTTCGTATTCGGCAACGCTCCGACTGCACTAATGGAACTCTGCGACCTTATACGCAAAGGAAAAGCACATCCCACAGGAATTATCGCTGCTCCGGTAGGCTTTGTACACGTACAGGAGTCCAAACATATGATTAAACCTTTCATCCGGATTCCGAAAATAATTGTGGAAGGACGCAAAGGAGGAAGTAATCTCGCCGCAACATTGGTAAACTCTATTTTGTGTTACAATGATGCGGAATTGTTAAGACCGGGACGAGATGTGTGAAATAGTAATCAGTGATTAGAGATTAGGGATGGAACGGAAATTTATCATTATAGGAATGGACGATAACCGAGTACCTTTCTTTTCGCCGGAAGTATTGGAACACATACGGAATGGAAAGGTATTTTCGGGAGGAGTACGACATAGGGGGATTGTCAAAAGCTTATTGCCGGAAGATGCGGAATGGATTTCCATTTCCGTACCATTGGATAATGTGTTCGCACAATATGAAAGAGTGTTCGGCAGTGACGAATACAGACAAACTGAATCGGATATCAGTCAAATTATTATTTTCGCATCGGGCGACCCCTTGTTTTTCGGCTTTGCCAATACGGTAAAACGGAAACTGCCGGATGCGGACATCAAGCTTTATCCATCTTTCAACTCACTACAAACATTAGCACACCGTCTCGTAATGCCCTACAATGATATGCGCACCGTTTCGCTGACAGGACGTCCCTGGCATGACTTCGACCGCGCTCTGATTGAACGTGCTCCCAAGATAGGTGTCCTCACCGACCGGGAACATACACCCGCCGCTATCGCCGCCCGTATGCTGGAGTACGGCTACCAACGATATACAATGTATGTAGGGGAACATCTCGGCAATCCTGAAAAAGAACGTATCCGTCACATGACATTGAAAGAAGCGGTACAAGACGAGTTTCAGTATCCTAATAACCTGTTGCTTTATGCCACCTCCTTTCCCGAATCCCGTCCTTTCGGCATCCCCGATGAACAGTTCGCCCATCTGGACGGACGTGCCCGGATGATAACCAAAGCCCCTATCCGCTTGCTCACATTGCAGGCATTGGAACTG
Source organism: Bacteroides sp. AM10-21B (assembly GCF_003472565.1). NCBI lineage: Bacteria > Pseudomonadati > Bacteroidota > Bacteroidia > Bacteroidales > Bacteroidaceae > Bacteroides > Bacteroides sp. AM10-21B. Next base: position 208,911 of record NZ_QRME01000007.1, read on the forward strand.
AACCGACATCGTGTATTCTGGGATATAGGCTTCTGCACCGGCTCGGTTTCCATTGAAGCCCGATTACAGTTTCCCCACCTTACGATAGTTTCCTTTGAAATACGTGAAGAAGGCAAAGAACTGATGAATATCAACAGCCGCCGTTTCGGTACACCGGGCATTACGGCAATCATCGGCGACTTCCTGCAAACGGCAACCGATACCCTCTCCCGCCCCGATGCCGTCTTTATAGGCGGACACGGTGGACATCTGCCGGAAATGCTGATGAAAATAAAAGAAACGTTACAGCCCAACGGCTGCATAGTTTTCAACTCCGTATCGGCAGAAAGTAAAAACGCATTCATAGAAGGAGCAAAAGCCGCCGGCTTTACACTGCATCCTTCTACACGTATTGCACTGAATGATTATAATCCAATTGAAATTATGAAAGCGACACTTTCATAATTTCAATTAAATAAGATATATCCATTATGAAAACCGATACTCTCCATATGAAGACAGCTATCATGCTCATCTCGGAAGCCGGACTGTCTTCTGCACAACTACTGCTCAAAGAGTTTCCTGAAGCGGAAATTTTCACCCCACGCCATGAAGACGGGTGTACGCATATAGAATCGACCGGCACCTTCATCGTTGAGAACTTCAACCGCTACGATGCATTTATTTTTATCGGCGCTATGGGCATCTGCGTACGCTCCATTGCTCCCTGCGTGAAGAATAAGTACACCGACCCCGCCGTAATTTGCGTGGACAGTACCGGCAAATATGCCATTTCCGTCCTCTCCGGACATATCGGTGGAGCTAACGAACTGACCGAAATAATAGCAGGTACACTGGGAGCCGAACCCATAATAACTACCCAAAGCGACCTCACCGGATTATGGGCACTGGACAAGCTGCCCGAACGCTTCGACTGGTTTCCGGTAATCAATGTAGACGCTTCGGCCCTCCTGCTGGCAGAGCTTGCCAAAACTCCCGAAGAGAAAATGAAAGCATGTATGAACGAGCCTATCAGTCTCTTTGTAGCCGGCAAGCCGACAGCTCTGCTGCTCGAAGTCCGAGACAAGGGTACTGACTGGCTCGAAGCCCATCTTCCTCCCCACGTAGAGGTTTTCTACCGACTGAAAGACATCAAGCCTTCCTGCTTTAAACTGGTGCTGTGCGTTTCTCCGCAAGTGCCCTACATAGAAGAAGTACCGTCCATCTGTTATGTACCACGCGTACTACACATCGGTATCGGACTTGCCCGCCAAGCCGGGCCTACGAAGAAAGTAGTGGAAAATATTTTGGACAGTTTGAAAGAATACAACATCCTTCATCAGGCCATCGCATCCATTTCCACAATTGACGCCAAGCGTGATGAACCGGTAGTGAAGTCGCTCAAAAAGAAATATAATATTCATTTTTATACAGCCGGGGAACTGGCGACAGTAGATGTGCCACACCCCAGTAAAACAGTAATGAAGCACATGGGAACACCCAGTGTAAGCGAAGCCGCGGCACTGCTCTCTGCCGGAAACAGCCAATTGATAATGCCAAAACAAAAAGGTGAGAACTATACGGTAGCAGCTGCCATGGATATTTGTGTCTCGCGCCGGGGGCACATTGAGATTGTCGGTGCAGGTCCCGGCGATCCCGACCTTATCTCCGTACGCGGACGGGAAATGTTGGAAAAGGCCGACCTCATTCTTTATGCAGGCAGCCTTGTGCCCCGTGAACTGACACTCTGTGCCAAACCCGGAGCAACAGTCCGCAGTTCCGCTTCTATGGACTTGGAGGAGCAGTTCGCACTAATGAAGGAATTCTACGATAAAGGCAAGTTCATCGTACGCCTGCATACCGGTGATCCCTGCATTTACGGAGCGATACAGGAACAGATGAATTACTTTGACCGATATGGCATGAGTTATCACATCACACCGGGTATATCTTCTTTCCAAGCAGCGGCGGCAGCTTTAAAGTCGCAGTTCACTATTCCGGAGAAGGTGCAAAGCATCATACTCACCCGTGGCGAAGGACGAACCCCCATGCCCGAACGGGAAAAGCTGCACCTCATGGCACACTCGCAAAGTACTATGTGCATCTTCCTTAGCGCAGGCATTGCAGAACAGGTGCAAACTGAACTTCTGCAGGAATATCCGGAAACGACCCCCGTAGCCGTATGCTATCACCTGACTTGGAAGGACGAGCGCATCTTCCGGGGAGAACTGAAAGACCTTGCCCGAATAGTGAAAGAGAACAACCTGACCCTGACAACCATGATTGTTGTAGGCGAGGCTATCGGCAATCGTGAGGGACTGTCGCGACTATATGCACACGAATTCAAACACTTATTCAGAAAATAAAAATATGATACTGATATTAGGCGGTACAACCGAGGGACGCATAGCCGTCCAAACACTTGAGGAAGCCGGAAAGCCCTTCTATTATTCTACCAAGGGCAATGAACAGGACATTCCTCTGCACAACGGCATCCGCCTGCAAGGTGGCATGGACAACATCAGCTTGGAAAACTTCTGCCGTAAAAAGAACATCTCACTGCTGATAGATGCCGCCCACCCCTTTGCCGAAGAGCTGCACCGGAACGTCAGTGAAGTATCCGACAAGCTCCATATACCGGCTATACGCTACGAACGCACCTATCCGGACAGGCAGGACGACTATATCACATGGTGTGACAATTACGAAGATGCCATCTGCCGGATAAGAAGAGAAGAAATTTATATATTACTGGCATTGACCGGAGTACAGTCCATAGGCAAGCTGAAAGCACTTTGGCAGGAAAGCTGCCGCTGTTACTTCCGCATCCTCGACCGTGACAGTTCACGCGAACTGGCTAATCGCCAAAACTTCCCTGAAGAATACCTGTGCTACTATCATGCCGGAGAGGATGAACGCCAGCTGATGAGCCGACTTCACCCCGAAGCCATCTTGCTTAAAGAAAGCGGCATATCCGGAGGATTTCCCGAAAAGGTGGAGGCCGCCCGCGAACTGGGCATCCATATCTTTGCAATAAAACGCCCTCCCCTTCCCGATAAATTCCTGACAGTGACCGGTGAATACAGCCTGCGCAGAATGGTAGAGAAATATATGCCTGAGTTCTACCCCCTGCACAGCGGACTTACTACCGGTACTTGCGCTGCCGCAGCTGCAGTGGCTGCTGTGTGGGATTTATTCAACACCAGTGGACAGCCACGTCCCAAAGAGTTTCCAATAGTTCTGCCCAATGGGGAGAAGATAGGCGTTCCCGTTGGAAATCTGGAGAAATATCCTCATACCAGCTTTCTGAACGATGACTGGATGATGGAAACAGAAGCCTATGTCATAAAAGATGCGGGAGATGACCCCGACATTACCAACGGAATGCAAATAAGGGCAAATGTGGCAATACCGTTCAAGATGGACGACTCTGACGAAGAGGATGAAGTATACGGAGATGACTACAACATTATCATTGCCGGAGGTGAAGGCATAGGCATCGTCACCCTGTCCGGACTAGGACTGGAACTGGGTACATCCGCCATTAATCCTACTCCGCGCAAGATGATAGAGAACAATGTAAAGCTATGTCTTGAACGTCTCCATATACCCAAGCATCTCAATCCGTTTCTTGTCACTATCTCCGTACCCGGTGGAGAAGAAATAGCCAAACGTACTTTCAATCCCAGGCTGGGTATAGAGGGAGGCATATCTATCATCGGCACATCGGGCATCGTGAAACCCTTCTCCAGCGAGGCGTTCATCGGTTCTATCCGCAAGTCGATGGAGGTGGCACATGCCACAGGCAGTCCGCGTATCGTTATCAGTTCCGGAGCAAAGAGTGAGAAATACATCAAAGCATATTATTCCGGACTGCCGGCGCAGTCCTTTGTACATTATGGCAACTTCATCGGAGAGACTTTGAGGATTGCCGACGAATTGAAACTGCCTTATGTCACATTAGGAGTCATGATGGGCAAAGCGGTGAAGCTGGCGGAAGGCAATCTCGACACCCACAGCAAGAAAGTGACAATGAACAAGGATTTCATTCAAGATATTGCCCGCCGGTCAGGTTGTAAAGAAGATGTATTGGCCGCTATCCGGCAAATGAATCTGGCACGGGAGTTATGGGATATTATCCCTACAGAAAAGACGGAGGCTTTCTCCAAACTACTGATAGAACATTGTCGTCAATGCTGCGCTCCTCTATTACCCAACGGAGAACTTACCATATTACTAATCAGTGAAAGTGGAAAAATATACGTATGAAAAAGGTAATGATGATAATCAGTCTGGCGGTTGCTGCATTAACCGTACAAGCTCAATCACCTTTCTCCTTTTATGCAGAGACGGGAATAGGGACTTCCCGTCTCTACGGAAGACATTCCGGCAGTGACACGCAAATATCCTATAAAACGGGAGTAGGTGCAGAATATACGCTCAATAAAACTTGGGCGTTGCAATCTGCCCTGGAATTTGTATCCATAGGTGGAAAGGACAATATAAAATATGTTGAGAATACTCTGATAAATGCCAAGATGAATGAATTATACTTGCAGATACCTCTCATGGCGGCTACACGACTGCCTTTGGGAAAGAATTATCATGCAGCGGTAATCTTTGGCCCATACATAGCTTGTGGTATAGGCGGAAAGACATCCGGCAGCATACCACACGATTTTGACGGTCATAGCCGTTTCAAGATAGATACTTTTGGCAGTGTACTGGAAAACAACGCCGGAAACAGACGGTTGGATGGTGGCATTATCGTAAAAATCGCATTTCAGTACCACAAATTCATTATCGGTGCAGAGGCACAAATGGGACTGGTAAAGATTAATCAACAACTGAGACAAGTAATAGATACAAAAGAGTTCCGTAATTACCTGCCCAAGAATTTCGCCTCATTCTTTACCATAGGGTATAAATTCCGATAAAGACCGGATAATTATCATTTGCAAAGCAAAGACTCGTGGAGCTTCGATAATAAATCTTCGATACAGGTAAGACATAGCGGCGTTTCACCGGGTTGATGCAAAATAAATGTCCCGTCTCCTTTCAAATCACCTGTTTCGATATAGGTTTCCGACTCTACATTACGGTTAGCAAGTATGCCGTTACGCTGCAAAGCCTTGCGCACCATGGCATACCTCTGCCCATGTCCTACCAAACGCACCTGCGAGATATATTCATTGTCTACACGGAACAATCCGGTCTCCAAGTCGAATACAATGCCTTTACGGGCAAAGAAATTACTGAGGCTACCGTTCAGGGACAAATCCTCGGGAGTACCGATAGTAACACCGTTCACTTTGTCCATAAGCCAGATTTTATCGGCTATTTGCAGAGCCAGTTCAAGGTCGTGCGTAGAAAGAAAAATGGTCTTGTCTGTCTGCCGGCTGAGATGGTGTAACAGTTGCATCATCTCCACCTTACTGGGAAAATCAAGAAAGGCGGTAGGTTCGTCCAGATAAATCACCGGAGTTTCTTGGGCAAGCGCTTTAGCTATCATTACTTTCTGGCGCTCACCGTCACTCAATGTATGCACCATCCGGTGCGCCAAATGAGAAATACCGACCAGAGCAATGGAGTGTTCCACCACACGCTTGTCTTCCTTGGTCAGCGTACCCCAAAAACCGGTATAGGGACTGCGTCCCAATCCTATCAATTCCGTAACGGACATATTGCGGATGTCGCACTTCTCCGTCAGCACCACGCTGATAACGCGTGACAGTTCTTTATCGGTATAGGATTCAATCTCTTTTCCCTGAATACGTATCTCTCCTCCCAGCTTGGGCTGAAAAGCGGACAAGGTACGTAGCAGTGTGGACTTACCTACTCCGTTAGCACCCAACAGACAGGTCAGTTCACCACTGTTGATACCGGCACAAATACCGTCCGCCACCACTTTCACATCACTCTTACCGGGATACCCGATAGAGAGATTCTCGATATGTATAGTCTCGTTTTTCAATATATATATGGTATTATAGTTTGATATACTTGATACGCTCGTTTGATGTACTTGATATGGTTGTTTGATATACTTGATACTTTTATTCGTTCAACTCCCCTTTCCTCTTTCTGAAAAGTACGGATGCAACGACCGGAGCTCCTACCAATGCCGTTACCGAATTGACAGGTAACGCTCCCTCGAATCCCGGCATACGGGCTATCAGATTGCACACCAACGCCAATGCAGCGCCTACCAGCAAGGTGGCGGGCATCAAGATGCGATGGTCGGATGTGTGGAAAATAGCACGGCACAAATGAGGTACTGCCAATCCTATAAACATGATAGGCCCGCAGTAGGCGGTGACAATAGCCACCAACACCCCGGAACAGGATATGACAAGCAGCCGCGCCCGCTTGATGTTCAATCCCAAATTACGCGCATAGCCGTCACCCAACAGCAGCAGGTTCATGGTCTTTATCAGCAGGAACGACAAGGGCAGCAATACTGCCATGATACAGACAAACAGCAACATCTGGTCACCGGAGACACGTGCAAAGCTGCCCAATCCCCAAATAACGTAAGCACGTATATCCTCTTCCACACTGAAATATTTCAGTACGCCGATAATGGCGCTTGCCACATAGCCTATCATCACACCGATAATCAGCAGTGTTACGTTTCCCTTTACCTTTTGGGAAACGTAAACTATCAGTGCCATGACGAACAATGCCCCTATAATAGCTGCAACCGACAATGCCACCTCTCCCATATATCCCAAACGGCTCAGCGCCACACCGCCCATGGCACCGGACAGCAGTACTACGCAAGCCACCCCCAAACTCGCCCCCGAACTGATGCCCAGTACCGAAGGTCCCGCCAACGGATTGCGAAACACCGTCTGCATCTGCAAACCGCTGACTGAAAGTCCCGCTCCCGCCACCAATGCGGTCAGAGCCTGCGGTACACGGCTTTTCCAAATGATATTGCTCCAAATAATCTCTTGATTGCTCATCACATCGGGAGTGGAAGCTACTCCTGTACCCCACAATAAGTCCCATATCTTGCCAAATGGGATATGAACAGAACCCAACAGCAGGTTCAGCAGAAAGAACAGGAAGATGAATGCCAATATCAATATCATCAACAGCAGCGTAGGTCTTTTCATCATTTCAAGCGCTCGTAATAAGTAGGTTCATAATCGGGTAACAAGTCAGGATGAAAAGCATGAATCAAATCTTCCAATACTATCTCGGGCTGCATGGGCATACTCTCATAGAAAGGCTTCTCACGCATATTGCAATAAATTACCCCTTTCTCACGGAAGGCGCGAAAGTCGGCATAACGAGGGTCTAAAGACTTCAAGGCATCGTAAGAGAATGTTCCGTCGTAACTGTTGACGATACGCCAATAGTCGGCACTCTCCGCCCGGCTGTACACCGTCTCGAAGTCCAGCATTACGCCGCCCGAACGCGGGTCGTCTTTCAGGAAATAGTCCGCACCGGCATCACGAAACAACTCGGCAAGAAAACTCTTTCCGCCTACCGCATACCAGTTGCCGCCACGTATTTCACCGCTGAACACCACAGGACGCCTTTTCACGCCCGCCACCAACTCCCTCAACTCATTATACCGCTTCTCTATCTCGGCAAACTTGGCATTCGCCTCGGCTTCCTGCCCGATGAACATACCGATAAACTTTATCCACTCTGCCTGTCCCAACGGAGTCATCTCTTTATACCCCAGATGCGGAACCAGCGGAATGCCTATCTCACGCATGGCGTCATATCCGCCCCGCTTGAAAGGAGAGATAAAGATTACATCGGGGGCTATACTCATAATCACCTCATTATCGAAATTACCTTCAATCCCTATTTTGGATGTTTCACCCGATTTCAGACGCCCGTTCATCTCCTTATTGAAAAGGTGGCGGGTACTGGTGATGCCCACCACATAATCGCAAGCATCCAAACGGATAAAGTTGGACAGTTGCAGGGAAGTCATGCAGATGACACGCTTCACCGGAGTCTCTATCACGGTATAATCGGCGGGAATGCCGGCAGGCTTCGTACCTCTTGGCACTAAAGCATACCGAAAGGTATTCCCCTCTTCTTTCTGAGGGTCGCGTATGTCCACCAGACGTACATTTCCCGGCAGATATTTCACCGTATATCCTTTGGCATAGGTAGGAATAATAGCAGAAGCAGTATCCGTAGCGGAGACTGCAACAGCTGTGGAATCGGAATTGCCGGACATTTGCCGGGACTTTGCCCCGCAAGAAGTCATAGACAATGCACACGCAAATGCAATACCTATGAGAGGTAATCTGGTCATGATTATTCGGGTTTTATATTTCAGGGCACAATATTCGGCAATTTTGGGGAGATACGCAAACTCTCCCCAAACAAATCGTTATAATCGTTATATAAAGAAACAGAATCTATAAGTTCATCAAATCATTCAACGCCTCGCTCATACTTGGATGCGTGAAGATGAAATCGCGCAGGAAAGTATACTCCTGTCCTGTCTTCATGGCCATCGCCACCAAGTTGATTACTTCACTCGACTCCGGACCGAACAACGTACAACCCACTATCTTATCGGTATCGGCATCTACTATCACCTTGAACAACCCGTTCGTATTGCCCAATGTGCGAGCACGCGGAATAGCGGCAACGGGTAGTTTGTTTACCTTGATATTCAAGCCTCTCTTACGGGCTTCAACCTCGCTCATGCCAATGCGCGAAAGGGGCGGATCGATAAATACCGAATAACCCACCGGCTCACGGTCGGACACCTTGCGCTCACCCGCTCCAAACAAGTCCTCACGAAGAATGCGATAATCGTCCAACGAAATGTAAGTGAACTGTAAGCCGCCTTTCACATCACCGATAGCACGAATGTTAGGATTGGTGGTCTGCAAATGCTCGTTCACGATGATAGCGCCACGTTCGTCCACTTCCACACCTGCCGCTGCCAAGTTCAAACCTGCGGTATTGGGCCGGCGTCCGGTTGCCAGGAGAATGGCATCCGCATCCAGTCGCAGAACCTCGCCCGTCACAGCATCCTGATAGACAACCACCGTACCGTCCACGGACTGTACACGGGCGTTCAGACGGAAGGCAACACCCTTCTTCTCCAGTACTTCTTGCACGCTGGCGGCGATGTCACGGTCTTCGCGAGCTATCAGTTCGGCATAACTTTCCAGTACCGTTACCTGCGAACCGAAAGAAGCATACATCGAAGCAAATTCCAAACCGATATATCCGCCACCCACAATAACAAGGTGTTTGGGAAGTTCCTCCAACTCCATTATGGAAGTACTGGTGTACACCTTCGGATTATCCCTTACCCCCTCAATGGGAGGAATAACGGTTTCAGCCCCCGTATTGACAAATATCTGCGGGGCTTGAAGCTGAATAGTTTCTTCCGCCATGCGTACCTCTACCGCATCGGGAGCGATGAAAGAGCCCGTACCTGTATATACCGTTATATTGGGGTTGTCTGCCAGGTTATGGTAGTTCTTCTGACGCAGGAACGAGGTTACTTCCTCTTTCCTTGCAACAGACCGGCGGTAGTATGCCTGTTTCTGTTCCCAAGACGCGTTCTTATCCGCCAGTTCAGCCGAATGTACCAATGTCTTGGTCGGGATACACCCGATATTGATGCACGTACCTCCGTACATCTTATCCGAGCGCTCTATCATGGCAACGGTGAAATTCCGCTTCGCCAATTCGGCGGCAAGTGTCTTGCCGCCTTTTCCAAAGCCTATGATAATAGCATCATACTTCTTCATACTTATTTCTTTAATTGATTCAAGACTCTTTTTGCGCTGTCTGCCAGTACCACGATAGCTCCGGCAAGGATAGCGGTATCTTTAATGACCAGTCGTCCGGCTCCGGTCAGTAAAGGGAAACCATGCTCTCCGCTTCCCAAGTCGGGAACCCATACCTCAGGAGTGGTGACAAGGAACGAAAGCGTGCCGACAGTCATTATGATGGCAAGTACAGCCCCCACCAATCCGATTTTGGGAGAGAATATCCCCAAGAAAGTAAGGATGCCGATTGTCATAATCAATATGCCAAGGCCGTAGGAAAAGCCGTAAGTATTGTTCTCTACGTGCCATTGGTGCTTAGCTTCATTGAACTCACCCTCTTTCAGTTTATATTCCTTGTATTCCGGTGCAGGCTTGTTGTAGAAGAAGCTCATGAACGGACTGTTCGCCACAAACGGAACGATTCCTTCGGCTTCGTAATTCCAGAATTTCAAACCGCCTATCCATACAAATATCACAAGGATAGCCACACGGATTAAGTTAATGCCTAACTTTTGGGAAGAAGCGGCAAGTGTCAGTGCCGCAATGAACAGGTTTTGTAATTTCGTTTTCATTTTCATTTTGTTTTTTATTGAGTTATAATGATTGACTTTGCAAATATCCCTGTTTCCCGCCGGCTGTGGAATGGCAATTATTCCGCAATAGTTGGCAATTCTTCCCGTTGTGTCTGTTTTCGGTAGTCCGACACACTCTCTCCCGTCATTTTCTTAAAGAAACGGCTGAATGTAGCCAAGTCCTCAAAGCCCAAAAGGGAACTGATTTCCTTAGCGCTTTTCCGTGTGTACAGCAACAGACGTTTGGCTTCCGCATCTATCCGTTCGTGAATGACGCGAAGCGGAGAAGGCAGTCCGCAAATGGAAAATAAATTGGACAGCGTTTTAGGTGAACGACAAAGCATATCGGCATAGTCCTGTACCTGCTTCTTCTCGCGGAAGTTCTGGTCTACCAATACATAGAATTGGCGGATAATATCGAAAGTCCTCTCATTCTCCCGTCCCACACCGAACCTTGTACGGGCAATACGTGTGCAGGTGATGATGAAACGTTTCAGTACAATCCGCAACATCTCTTCCCGGAGATTATCATTAATGGCAGACTCCTGACGGAAGATACGGACTATATCGTGCAGGTTGGACGACTGTTCTTCCGACAACCTCAACCGCATTACCTGAGATGAACCGTAAAAGAGGAAACCGTTGCAGGACACTTCATTGTCATGCCCATAGATACAGTAAAAGTTACTGTTGAAAACAAACGTCAGATATTCACCCTCCACCTCTTTTATGTCCAGATGATGCAGCGGGGTAAGCGTGATAATCTCATCCTTCTCCAGCTTCATTGGGATGTGGTCCACCTCGACGGTAAGCGTACCGCTCTGTACCCACAGAAACTTATACAAAGTCTTGTCACGTTGCAGCGACCTGCTTTCGTGGAAGCGGGATGTCATTGCGATATTGCCGTTCAGGCGCGTATTCAGTTGATAGTCCATAAGCATAGATTATTTGATAGGAATACACAAAGATAAATAATATCTTGTTTACTATTGATTATTTCCCGACTTTTGCATCCCTAAGTTCCTATTTTATTTCTAACTTGATTAATAGTAAAGTATAATGTTTCCCATCATATTCGTATCACTCGGTCCCGGCGAAGCCGAACTGATTACCCTGAAAGGACTGAAAGCGCTGCAAAACGCCGATTGCATCTTCTGTCCCGAAACACCCGCCCGAGACGGTCGTCTCCTGTCACGCGCCGCCGACATCATGCTCCAACTCGACATTCCTGCCGACCATATCTACCGTTTCTCCCTACCCATGAGCAAACAGCGGATGGATGCCCTCAACGCTTACGACCAAGTATATGCCGCTGCCCTTTCACTGCATCATGCAGGCAAGAGAGTGGCTATTGTGGCAGAAGGTGACACAGGCTTCTACTCTTCCATACATTATATATATGAGAAACTGCAAGCCGGCGGTACTCCCGTAGAACAGATTGCCGGCATCCCCGCCTTCATTGCCGCCGGGGCACGAGGCGGACTGCACATCGCCAGCCAAGAAGAGCGGCTGACTGTAATTCCCGGCATCACCACCGCCGATGAAATAGAGCAGCTGATACAATCCCGGAGCACAGTCGTCATTATGAAACTGTCGCAATGCACCGACGAAGTACACCGCTGCATCCGCCTGCATCCCGAATACGATTATCATTATTTTGAGAATGTAGGCACTCCGCAGGAGAAATACATTTGTGACACACGACAGATTGAAGCCCTTCACTTTCCTTATTTCTCCCTAATAATTATTCGCCACAATAGCTTCTGATGCCGATTTAATACATTTTCGCACAGAGTACGAGTGATTTTTGCAGAAATGGCTTACCTTTGCACTTTATAATTAAAAAGATAAAGACATGAAGAAACTTGCTTTTTATATGTTAATGCTCGTTATGAGTATCGGTTATGCTTATGCACAAGGTCAGGCAGATATCAAATTCGAAAAGACCACCCACGATTTCGGAACATTCTCAGAAAACAGTCCGGTGGTAAGTTATACATTTAAATTTACCAATGTGGGTGATGCTCCGCTGGTAATCCACCAAGCCGTGGCATCTTGCGGATGTACAGTGCCCGAATATACTCAAGAACCGGTAATGCCCGGAAAAACCGGAACTATCAAGATTACCTACAACGGTACAGGCAAATATCCCGGACACTTCAAGAAGTCCATTACATTACGCACCAATGCCAAAACTGAGATGATGCGGATATTTGTTGAAGGTGATATGACTGCCAAAGATGCCAAATAAGCGTTTTTATGCTACAGAATAAAGGAGAATTTTTTAATTCTCCTTTTTTTTTGCTTTCTTTGAAGTCTATAACAAATTTGACTTGTGAAATGAACTTACATATTCACAATACTAAATCCAATACATATCGCAATCATAACAATAAAAAATAAAACAGCTATTATGAAACAAGAAGAAGAGAAACTTACCGGCTTGCCGGAAAATGCATTCCGTGAGCTAAAGCCGGGAGAAGTCTACAACCCCTTGATGAGTCCTGACAAAAAATATCCGGAGGTAAACCTTTGGTCGGTACTGTGGGGTATTGCTATGGCAATCCTGTTTTCGGCAGCGGCAGCCTATCTGGGACTGAAAGTGGGACAAGTATTCGAAGCGGCTATTCCTATTGCCATTATTGCCGTTGGTGTGTCCAGTGCCGCCAAACGTAAGAACGCACTGGGCGAAAACGTTATCATCCAATCCATCGGAGCCAGTTCCGGAGTTATTGTGGCAGGTGCCATCTTCACCCTGCCCGCACTGTATATCCTGCAGGAAAGTTATCCGCAGGAAATCACCGTAACATTTGCACAGGTATTCATCAGCTCGCTGCTGGGTGGTGTGCTGGGTATTCTTTTCCTTATTCCCTTCCGTAAATATTTCGTCAGCGATATGCATGGCAAATATCCTTTTCCCGAAGCAACCGCAACAACACAAGTGCTTGTATCGGGTGAGAAAGGCGGCAGCCAAGCAAAACCGTTGTTACTGGCAGGTATTATCGGAGGCCTTTATGACTTTATAGTAGCTACTTTCGGGTGGTGGAACGAAAACTTCACAACCCGCGTATGTGGCTTCGGCGAAATGTTGGCAGAAAAGGTCAAGCTGGTGTTCAAAGTAAATACCGGAGCGGCTGTATTGGGTTTGGGGTATATTGTCGGACTGAAATACGCTTCCATTATTTGTGCCGGTTCGCTTGCTGTATGGTGGATTATCATTCCGGGTATGTCACTCATTTGGGGAGACAGCATACTGAACCAATGGAATCCGGAGATTACCGTCACCGTAGGCGCAATGTCTCCCGAAGAAATCTTCCAACACTACGCCAAAAGCATCGGCATCGGCGGTATCGCCATGGCAGGTATCATCGGTATCATTAAGTCATGGAGTATCATCAAGAGCGCCGTAGGACTTGCTGCCAAAGAAATGGGCGGCAAGACTGATGCCAAAGCGAACCTAAAGCGTACGCAACGCGACCTTTCCATGAAGATTATCGCTATCGGTTCTATCATCACATTGATATTGGTTACGCTATTCTTCTACTTTGATGTGATGCAGGGCAATCTGTTACATACATTGGTAGCTATTTTGCTCGTTGCAGGCATCTCATTCCTCTTTACCACTGTGGCAGCTAATGCCATTGCCATTGTGGGAACAAATCCGGTATCGGGAATGACATTGATGACACTTATCCTTGCGTCCGTAGTAATGGTGACGGTAGGCTTGAAAGGCCCGGGTGGAATGGTAGCGGCATTGGTTATGGGTGGCGTGGTTTGTACGGCGCTGTCTATGGCAGGCGGTTTCATCACCGACCTTAAAATAGGTTATTGGCTGGGAAGCACCCCTATAAAACAGGAAACATGGAAGTTCCTCGGAACAATTGTTTCTGCGGCTACCGTAGGTGGTGTCATGATTATCCTGAACAAGACATACGGATTTACCAGCGGACAACTGGCAGCTCCGCAAGCCAACGCAATGGCGGCGGTAATAGAACCTCTGATGAACGGTGTAGGCGCACCCTGGTTGCTTTACGGCATCGGTGCGGTACTGGCCATCCTACTGAACGCTTGCAAAATACCTGCACTTGCCTTTGCATTGGGTATGTTCATTCCGTTGGAACTGAACGTTCCGCTGGTAGTGGGTGGCGCTGTAAACTGGTACGTAACCAGCCGCAGCAAAGACGCAGCCCTCAATGCCGAACGTGGCGAAAAAGGTACATTGCTGGCATCCGGTTTCATTGCCGGCGGTGCGCTAATGGGTGTGGTAAGTGCGGCAATGCGCTTCGGCGGTGTCAATCTGGTGAACGACGCATGGCTCAACAACACATGGTCTGAGGTGCTGGCACTGGGTGCTTATGCCATTCTGATATTCTATCTCGTAAAAGCTTCGATGAAAACCAAATAAGCTGCGAGGATATTAAAATAAGTTCAAAGGAAACTATATTCATTATGAGAAATATACTATTCTTATCTCTTTTATTCGTAACTACGATATTATCTGCACAGAAGCCCGTCGAGCTGCTTTTATGGCCCGACGGAGCACCTAATACAAACGGGCTGACGGGTACTGAAGAAGACTTGCAGGGTGGTCGTGTTGCCAATGTGGTTAATCCTTCCATCACCGTTTACCGTCCTGCAAAGCCTAACGGCATGGCTATTATCATGTGCCCCGGAGGCGGATACGCACGTCTTGCCATGAACCACGAGGGACATGATATGGCAGCTTGGTTTATGGCACAGGGCATTACGTATGCGGTACTGAAATACCGGATGCCGAACGAGCATTACGAAGTCCCCCTGTCGGATGCCGAACAAGCCATCCGCCTCATGCGCAAGCATGCCAAAGAATGGAACATCAATCCCAATCGCATCGGCATCATGGGTGCATCTGCAGGCGGACATCTGGCCGCATCCCTTGCCACGCTATACGGCAGTGACGCTACCCGTCCTGATTTTCAAATATTGTTCTATCCCGTCATCTCCATGCTGAAAGGTGTCACCCATGGTGGTTCACGCCGGAATCTTCTTGGCGAGAATCCTTCCACCGAACTGGAACAGAAATACTCGCTCGAACGACAGGTATCTCCCAAAACTCCACAGGCATTCATCATGTTGTCGGCCGATGACGGAGCCGTACCTCCTATCAATAGCATCGGTTATTTCCTTTCCCTGCGTGAACAAAAAGTTCCCGCCACCTTGCACGTCTATCCGACAGGTGGCCATGGTTGGGGATTCCGTGATAACTTCACGTACAAACGGCAATGGACCGACGAGCTGGAGAAGTGGTTGAGAGAAACTCTATAATAATCCATTTACCATTCAAGCCTTAAAACTTCCCTATATGAAAATACAAAGACTATTGATTGCCGCTGCCTTTCTTCCTCTTGCCCTCACGGCACAGGAAGAAAGGTACGGACAAATCACCAACCCCAGACTGACAAGCATCAACAAAGAACTGCCCCGCAGTACATTCACTTCTTATACAAACGAAGCGGATGCCGTTATCAACGACCGTAAAAACGGAACATTTCGTCTTTCACTCAACGGTAAGTGGAAGTTCCATTACGTAGAAAACTTTGCCGATCGCCCCACCGACTTCATGGATACCCGTACAGACGTAAGCAAATGGCCGGATATCAATGTTCCCGGTAACTGGGAATTACAGGGCTTCGGCACTCCTATCTACGTCAATCATCCATATGAGTTCTGCTCTGCAGGTTACGCGCCCTATTGGGACAAGCCCAATCCGCCTTATGTGCCTAAAGAATGGAATCCTACGGGAACTTACCGCCGTACCTTCACCCTGCCCGCCGACTGGGAAAACAAAGAAATCTTCCTAAGTGCCGACGGAGTACGCGGAGCGGCTTTCTACTACCTCAACGGCAAATTTGTAGGCATGAACAAAGACGCCAAAACCCCTGCCCGCTTCAATGTCACTTCCTTTGCCCGCCGAGGTGAGAACGTGATAGCCATACAGGTGCACCGCTTTTCCGACGGCAACTATCTGGAGTGTCAGGACTTCTGGCGCATCAGCGGCATCGAACGGGACATCTATATGTATGCCCAACCGCAGATACACCTGACGGACTTCAAAGCAGAAACTCCCTTGGACGACAATTACCGCAACGGCATCTTAAAGCTGAAAGTAAAGTTTGCCAATGAAACCAATAAGGAGATTCCGTTTATCGTAGGCTATCGTCTGCTCAACAGCAAAGACAAACAGATTGCCCAGTCCTCAGTCCGCGTAAGCTACGGACAGACAGAAGTAGAATTCAACACCAAAACAATCAAAGAACCGTTGCAATGGACAGCCGAAACACCGAACCTCTATACACTCGTTATCAGCTTGAAACACATCAACGGAGACGTTATTGAAGCCACCAGCTGCAAAGTAGGTTTTCGTACCGTAGAGATAAAAGACAAGCAACTCATGGTAAACGGCCGGCCTATCCTCGTGAAAGGAGTCAACTATCACGAGCACAATGAATACACCGGACATTACGTCACCGAAGATCTCATGCTGAAAGACTTCGAACTTTGGAAACAATACAATATAAACACCGTACGTACCTGTCACTACCCGCAACAGGAACGCTTCTACGAACTGTGTGACCGGTATGGCATCTACGTCATAGATGAAGCCAATATTGAAAGCCACGGAATGGGCTATAACCTGAATGTAGGCGGAACATTGGGAAATAATCCTCTGTTTATGAATGCCCACGTAGACCGTACGCTGAATATGTACGAGCGCGACAAAAATCATCCCTGCATCATCACTTGGTCGCTTGGAAATGAAGCGGGCAACGGTCTGAACTTCTACGTCACCTACAACACACTGAAAGCATTGGACAGCCGTCCCGTACAATACGAGCGTGCCTTACTGGAATGGAACACAGACATTTATTGTCCCATGTACCACCGTCCCAAGCACATCGAAAAATATGCCCAGAATCCCAAAATGACTCGCCCGCTTATTCTTTGTGAATACGCCCATGCCATGGGAAACAGTCTCGGCAACTTTCAGGAATATTGGGACATCATCGAGAAGTATCCCATCCTGCAAGGGGGGTGCATCTGGGACTGGGTAGACCAGGGACTTGCTGCCGAAACCTCCGACGGCCGCAAATATTGGAAGTACGGCGGCGATTACGGTGAATACGGCACTCCGTCCGATGGTGACTTCTGTATCAACGGCGTGGTGTATCCCGACCGTAGCGTCAAGCCGCAGACTGAAGAGATGAAGAAAGTGTATCAGAATATCAAGTTCTTCGATTTCGACCGTGTAGCCTTCGTTGTAAAGATACGAAACGACTTTTCCTTTACCAATCTCGATAAATACGACTTCTACTACATCGTTCGTCGTCACGGTCAGGAAATTTACAAAGGTCGCATCAGAGACATCAAAGCCGAACCGGGTCAAACCGTCACCAGTCCGTTCCTGAATGGTATTCCCGTAGTCAACCACTCCACCGGAGACGTACGTATAGAGTTCTACGCCGCTATCCGTACACCCGAGCCTTTCCTTCCGGCAGGTACAGTCATCGCCCGCGAACAGACCTATGTATATACTTTCCACAAGGAAAATGCTCCGCAGCAGGCATTCGCCGGATTGGAGGATAACGGTAAACAAGTCACTTTCTCCGGTACAGACTTTAAAGCCACATTCGACAAGCAAAGCGGTCTGTTAGTGTCCTACCAATACAAAAAGCAGGAATTCATTTACAACGGACAAGGCCCCCGCCCCTTCTTTTGGCGTGCTCCTACCGACAATGATTATGGAGCTCAACTGCCTATACGGCTGAAAACATGGAAAGAAGCCAGTTATCAAGAGCCGAAAGCCGAAAGTTTCAATGTAGTGCGGGACAAAGACTCTACAGCAGTAAAGGTCACCTATCACTTCCCGCAGACTGATGCCCGATGGGATATAACGTACAAAGTGTACAACAACGGAATTATTAAAGTAGACAATCATTTCGTTGCAGAGAATACCCAAAGCCCGATGATACCGCGTGTTGGATTACGAATGCAGCTTCCCGCCCGCATCACCTCGCTGACCTACTACGGACGCGGTCCGGAAGAGAACTATCGCGACCGTCGCACCTCACAATTCTTCGGTGAATATACGTCAGGCATCAAAGATATGTACGAACCCTATATCCGTCCGCAGGAAAACAACCACCGTACGGATATCTATTGGTGTACACTCACTGATAAGGCAAAGGAAGGCTTGCTGTTTGTAGCCGACCGCACTTTTGAGATGAACGTATCCAACTATCCGCTGGAAAGTCTGGACAGCGGTGACTCTTTGGAAAATGCCGCTCCCCGTACCGAAAAGACCAATCACCGCCACCTTACCGATCCGCAACCGGAATCCTTGGTAGATTTTTTCATTGACTACCGTATGATGGGTGTAGGCGGTGATAACAGTTGGGGAGCCTTGGCACACGAACCTTATCTCATACATTCCGGTAAGCAAAATGCCATTGACTATGGCTTTACGATTGTGCCGTTCGACAAGAAAACGGATTTTAAGAGTTTGATATATAAATACTAAAACACTGAGATAATGAAAACCTTACTCGGTATGCTTTGTACTTTGGTAATAGCATTGCCCGTTTCCGCGCAGGAAACGGGCAATGTCATACTGAAATACGGATTGAACTTCCTTAAAACTCCCTACGTGGCACATACGCTGGAAGTGAACGATGAGGAAAAACTTGTAGTCAACTTCGATGAAGTAGATTGCACCACTTTTGTGGAATATGTGCTTGCCCTCGCTCTCTCTCCCGTCAAGAACGAAACAATAGACAAGGCTGATTACGCACGAAGTTTGCAAAACATCCGTTATCGTAACGGTAAGATTGACGGTTACACTTCCCGCCTACATTACATCGCTGATTGGGTGAATAACGGTGTTAGGCATGGTTTTATAGACGACGTAGCCGCTGCCAACAGCCCCGATACGCTAAAATTATCTCTCAATTTCATGTCCACGCATCCTAAAGCATACAAGCATTTGGAAGCTTCTCCCGAAAATATCAGCAAGATTGAAAATATAGAAAAGGCGCTGTCCGGACAAGTTACTCATTATATCCCCAAAAATAAGTTGCCCGACAATGGTTTCAGTTGGATAAAGAATGGCGATATCATAGCCATTACCACCAATATTCCGGGATTGGATGTTGTCCATCTGGGTATTGCCTACTATGAAAAAGGAATATTGAAACTACTTCATGCTTCCTCTACCCAGAAAATGGTGGTTATTACGCAGAGGCCATTAGCACAGATGCTGAAAAACAATAAAAGATTTACAGGGATTAGGGTGTTGAGAATGAAAGAAGACAAGCAATAAGACATTAGAAAACACCATAAATCTAAAAACAATTCAAGGATGTACCCAATATTTAATAATAGGTACATCCTTGAATTGTTTTTATCAGAACGGCAACGGTCCGTCCGACCCCACCCCGCCAAACGGATTATCTGTTTGCGGCATATAGTCGGCGGCAGACGGTGGTGGTGGCATAGAGGTACTGCCGATAGGCGCATTCATACGCGAGCCGAATGTAGCCCCGCCTCCGCCCTCAGTAGGTGGCGGAATAACCATATCGTCTTCCGGATTTTGGAATCGGGTGTATTGACCGATAAAGCGCAAACGCACATCCCCCACCGCACCATTACGGTGCTTGGCTATAATAATCTCTGCCATACCACGCAAGTCGCTGCCGTCGGCAGAAGTATAAATCTTGTAATATTCGGGACGATGGATGAAGCATACCATATCGGCATCCTGCTCGATGGCTCCGGATTCACGAAGGTCACTCAACTGCGGACGCTTGCCTTCTTCTCCTTCACGGTTTTCCACACCACGATTCAACTGCGACAGGGCAATGATAGGGATATTCAACTCCTTGGCCAGCCCCTTCAATGAACGTGAAATCGTACTCACCTCTTCCTGACGGCTACCAAACGACATACCACTGGCATTCATCAGCTGAAGGTAGTCGATAATAATTACCCTTACCCCATGCTCACGTACCAGACGACGGGCTTTAGTACGAAGCTCAAATACGGAAAGCGAGGGAGTATCATCCACGTAAAGCGGTGCATCCAACAAGTCGCGCAACTTATAGTCCAATTGTTGCCATTCGTAGTCGGCAAGTTGCCCGCTCTTTATTTTCTCACTCGGAATTTCGCACACATTGGAGATAAGACGGTTCACCAACTGTACGTTGCTCATTTCAAGGGAGAACAAGGCAACAGGATTACGGAAATTCACAGCAATGTTCTTTGCCATAGAAAGCACAAACGCTGTCTTACCCATGGCAGGACGAGCGGCTATAATAATAAGGTCGGAATTCTGCCAACCGGAAGTCATCTTATCCAACTTAGTAAATCCACTCTCAAGACCGCTTAGACCATCGGTGCGGGCGGCAGCTTTCTGAATAAGGTCGTACGCTTCGGCAATGACCGGATTAATCTGCGTATAATCCTTCTTCATGTTCTGCTGGGAAATCTCAAATAGCTTGCCTTCGGCTTCCTGCATCAGGTCGTCCACATCGAGCGTCTCGTCGAATGCCTTGGACTGGATATTACTGGTGAATGTTATCAGTTCGCGCGCCAAAGCCTTTTGGGCAATGATGCGGGCGTGATATTCAATGTGCGCAGAAGATGCAACCTTGCTACTGAGCTGGGTAATATAGAACGGACCACCGACTTCTTCCAAGTCTCCACGTTTGGCCAGCTGTTCTTTCACGGTAAGGATATCCACCGGTTTTTGGTTGACTGCCAAATCCGTGATAGCGGAATATATCAGTTGATGCCGATGCTCGTAAAAAGATTCGGGACGGAGGATTTCGCTCACCAATGAATAAGCGTCTTTCTCAATCATCAATGCACCCAGTACGGCTTCTTCCAGTTCCGGCGCTTGCGGCTGGATACGCCCGTAGTCGTTAACGGGTTGGGGTACTTTTGATTTCGGAGTACGGGTAGTTCGTCTTTGTTCTGCCACTTTTTGAATTAAAAATTGAAAATTAAAAATTAAGAAATAATAGTTTGCCTTTTAAAAAGGGAAAGCAAAGATAAATGATTTTATTGAGAGCAATCAACAAATCATTGTTAAGTTTTCAATCTACTATAAACAGAATTCATTAACTTTGTCTCCGAAGCCGCTTTGGCAACCCGTTTTTTTTAATTTTCAATTCTTAAATCTCAATTAAACAATGATTACTTTTCCGAATGCTAAAATAAATTTGGGGCTGAACATTACAGAGAAACGTCCGGACGGTTACCATAATCTGGAAACCATCTTCTACCCTATTCCCATCGAAGACGCACTGGAAATAAACCTGCTGCATGACGGTGACGGAAAATATTGCCTGCATCAGGCAGGTATCGAAATAGCGGGAGAAGCGGAAAACAATCTGGTAGTAAAGGCTTATAAACTGCTGGATGAATGGTTCGACCTGCCACCGGTGGATATCCATTTGTTCAAGCACATCCCCTCGGGGGCAGGGTTGGGCGGCGGTTCGGCAGATGCGGCGTTCATGCTGAAACTGCTGAATGAGAAGTTCGGTCTCGGCTTAGGTTGCGACAAGTTGGAGGAGTACGCTGCCCGTTTGGGAGCGGACTGTGCTTTTTTCATCAGAAATACCCCCACTTATGCGGAAGGTATCGGCAATATATTCTCGCCTGTTTCCCTATCGTTGAAAGGGTATCAGCTCTGGCTGGTAAAGCCGGATATATTCGTCTCTACACGGGATGCCTTTTCGCTAATAAAGCCGCACCGTCCGGAGCATCCGCTAAAGGAGGCGGTACGGTTGCCCGTTGAAGAATGGAAAAAGCATATGGTAAATGACTTTGAGGAGAGCGTGTTTCCTCAATACCCCGCTATCGGAGAAATCAAAGAAGAGATGTACAAGCAAGGCGCCATTTATGCGTCAATGAGCGGTTCGGGCTCATCCGTTTACGGCCTATTTGCAGCCGATGCCATATTACCCGACATTGACTTCGGGGAAAAAGCATTTGTCTACAAAGGGAAGCTGACTATTTGATTTAAGATAAGGTGTAAGATACAAAATATAAATTATGAAGTATAAATTATGAACTATGCGGACATAGCATTGTTATACTTCATATTTTATACTTTGTACTTATTTTACCCTCTTAGATTAAATGAAAAGATTTAGATTTTGTATCGTAGCAAGTATGCTACTGCTTATGTCCGCCTCTGCCTTTGCCAAAGGGCTCCCCGTAGAGATACAGACAGCCTTTGAGAAGATGTATCCACAAGCTGAAAATGTTGAATGGGAACAGATGGCGGGATGTTATGTAGCGGAATTCGTCATGGACAATCGGGAGATAGATGTGTGGTTCGACGAAAAAGCCCAATGGGTAATGACAGAAAATGACGTCGAGTCATTAGAGAATGTCCCCGCTCCTGTTGCAGAAAACTTTATGAAAAGCATTATGGCTTCCATGAGATTAAAAGATGTGAGGATAATCACTTTTCCCAAACATCCTACGGTTATCGTTATCGAAGTAGAAGGCTACAATTCCGATGAAGAATTCCAGTTATTCTATTCGTCGGACGGAAAGTTACAGCAACAACTGAACGTAAGTGAACTGGGTGGAGAGATTTATCCGGGATTATTTGAATAAGCGTAATTTGAGTTTTCCTAATCCTTTTTGAGTTTATCGTACTCTTCATCCGTCACCGGGCAGTATCTTCAGTCCATACACCTTTCGCCAGATTGAATGCAGCCCATGCTTTGGGCCAGCCGGCATAGAACCCGATGTGGGTAATAATTTCGA
Organism: Bacteroides sp. AM10-21B; assembly: GCF_003472565.1. Lineage (NCBI taxonomy): Bacteria > Pseudomonadati > Bacteroidota > Bacteroidia > Bacteroidales > Bacteroidaceae > Bacteroides > Bacteroides sp. AM10-21B. The sequence continues at coordinate 232,048 of NZ_QRME01000007.1, forward strand.
CAATCTCAGTACGGGTAATGCCATTCTTCTTTGCTGACTGAAGATGAAAGACGAGTGAATTATCGGTGATGCCCTGACTGATAAGAGAGGTAATGGTTACTAAGCTGCGGTCACGCAAACCTAATTTATCGGTACGGCTCCATACTTCGCCAAAAAGAACATCATCATTTAGCTCCGCAAATTTCGGGGCGAACTCTCCCAATTGGATACGCCCGGCTGTCTGTACTATTTTTTCTTGTGCCATAACATTGAGTGTTAAAATACTGAATACTGAAATCAAAAGAATCTTGTTCATAACTGCTTTCATTATTTATTTTCCGATTGCAAATTTACCGCAATTCAACAAACCGATTTGTATATGATTTACAGATATATATACCTAAATTCCCGATTCTAAGATAAATCCAATATCAATTAAATAAAATACCCTGACTTTCTACCATAAAAAAGACAATGCGTAACGAATGCTATTTCAGCTAATTCGCTACGCATTGCCTTATTCATGTTTTCCGCAATGTGTATATTAACACTTCACACCTGCAACTTAGTACACTTCCACCTTTTCCGCAATCCTTTTTGTCTTATCACGCAACGCATCAAGGTCACTATTCAGCGGTGCGTAGCACAGCACAACACCCATACGGCGATTGACACGGGTAGTAGGTTTGCCGAAGATACGCAAGTAAGTATCTTCTTCTTTGGTCACCTCTTCCATACCACGATAGTTAGGACGTTCCTGACTGGAAATGGATGAAAGGATAACGGCGCTTGCACCTATCCGCTCTTGCTTGATACCCGGAATGGGCAAGCCCAGTACGGCACGGCAATGCAATTCAAATTCATTCAGGTTCTGCGTTCCTGCCAACGTAACCATACCCGTATCGTGCGGACGCGGAGAGAGTTCGGAGAAGTAAACACCGTTCTCATGGCTCAGGAAGAATTCCACTCCCCACAAGCCGGCGCCTGTCAGGGCACGGGTTACTTTCTCCGCCATATCCTGCGCTTCCTTTAAATGAGCGGGATCGATATGGGCAGGCTGGAAACTCTCACGATAGTCACCACCCTTTTGTACGTGACCGATAGGCGGACAGAACAAAGTAGGGCCGTTCTTTTGAGTAACCGTCAATAAAGTAATTTCACTATCAAACTTTATGAACTCTTCGATAATAAGTTCTTTTATATCGCCACGGCTACCATTGCAACCATATTCCCAGGCATGCTCCAATTCTTCCGCACTCTTTACGAGTGATTGTCCCTTACCGGAAGAGGACATCAACGGTTTTACCACACAAGGGAAACCTATCTTTTCGGCTGCGGCTTTCAGTTCGTCCAAAGATTTGGCATAGAAATATTTGGCAGTTTTCAGTCCCAGCTCCTTAGCTGCAAGGTCACGGATAGCTTTACGATTCATGGTAAAGTTTACTGCACGTGCACTGGGCACAACCTGAATACCTTCTTTTTCAAAGTCGTACAAGCGTTCCGTACGGATAGCTTCAATTTCCGGAACAATAATATCCGGCTGGTGTTTGCGTACTACACATTCCAATGCATCACCGTCCAGCATACTGAACACTTCGCATTCGTCTGCCACTTGCATGGCAGGTGCTCCGGCATATGAGTCGCAGGCAATGATGTATTGACCTTTACGTTGGGCGGAAATCACAAATTCCTTACCCAATTCACCGGAACCTAACAGTAAAATCTTTTTCATTTCAGTATCAGTTTATTATAGAATTATGGCAAAGATAGGGAGAAAAAACGATATAAAAGAAATACGGGAAGTTAACTTTATTCACTGTATAAAGTTAACTTCCCGTAATTATGATATTAACATATTGTCACCTATTTAGTTAACTTCATTAAAGCAATGAAGTTAACTAAACATAAGCACTATTATTGATGTTGCTCTCTCAATAAGTCATTCACCGTCTTAACCGGATTAAAGGTAGTAAGAGGCACCTCTACAAATACTGTATTCCAGTCGCTCATTGCACCGTTCCAAAGTCCGGGAAGTTCCAAAGCTTTAAGGTCTTTACCGTTCTTTGACTTGTAAGAGATAAAACCTGTCGCCTTATCCACATACTTCACCAAGTCGAATTTATGACCTTTATAGTCGCGTACGGCACAAACCAAATCAACCGGATTGAAGTGCGTACCCTTTTCAAACATATCCTTCTTCTCCGAATCATTCATATCAATCTGTGAACTTTCGAGAATTTGCAGAGAAATCGTACCGTCACTGTTATAAGCAAGGAACGGACCGCCACCCGGCTCGCCTACGTTCTTCACCATACCGCAAACACGCATCGGGCGGTTCAACTTTTCTTTCAGATAAATCACAAGTTCGGCATCTTCCAAATTCTTAATTTCCGGATTCTTGCAGAAAAGTTTTTTCTGTACAAATTGCAAGATGTCAAGAATTTGTTCGTGCGTATATTTACCGCTGTCCAGCAGTTGCAGATAAGCAAAAGCCTGCTGTTGCAATGTGATGAGTACACCGGCAATCAACTTCTTATACAATACTGTATCGCCTTTCAGTTTATCGGGCACTACATTATCAATGTTCTTAATGAAGATAACATCGGCATCAAGGTCATTCAAGTTTTCAATCAATGCACCATGACCGCCCGGGCGAAACAGAAGTTTACCATTATCGCGGAAGGGCTTGTTTTCCATATCGGCAGCAATAGTATCGGTACTCGGCTTTTGTTCAGAAAAACTGATGTTATAATCCACACCATATTTCTTGGCATAAGCGGCAGCTTTCTCGTCTACCAATGCCTTGAACAGCTCACGATGTTCGGGAGATACAGTGAAATGGACATTCACTTTGCCATTCTTATTGGCTGCATAAAGCGCACCTTCCACCAAATGTTCTTCCAACGGAGTACGACTGCCGTCTTCATACTTATGAAACTTCAACAGTCCTTTCGGTAGCGCGCCGTAATTCAGTCCTGCCGATTCGAGCAATGCGGCAACCACTGTTTTATAATTCCCGGCAGTCACCAACGCTGGAATATCCTTACCGGCCGTTTTCTGACAAACGGCATTCAAATCATCGTAAAAAGCAAATTTTTCGATTTTATCAAAGAATGTTTTCTCGAAATTTGACTGGGGAGCATCATATTCCGCACCAAGAAATTCAAATAAATTCTTAAACATACGGCTTGCCGCACCTGATGCCGGCACAAACTTCACAACCGTCTTGTCTGTCTGAGTGTATGCTTCCCATGCATTCAGGTATTTCTTCTGTTCATCAGCATCCGGAGCCAATATCCCCTGTTCCACAGAAGCAGCAGCGAATAGCTTCAAATATGGAAATCCTTTTTCAAAACAGGCCAATTGTTCGGCAATCTGCTTTTCTGATATACCTTTTTGGGCAAGCAATTCTTTGTCTTGGAGTGTTATCATAATATCTAAATTTATTAATTGATGCCCAAAAATACAAAAAAAGCGCAAGTACCGTCAAGAAAAGGAAGAAAAAAACTACCTTTACAGCAGAAAATATGGACGATTATGGAAACATATGAATTTTTCACTACCGGAGAGAAACGTTTACTCTTCGTACTCTACCGAAAATTATTACAGCTTTCCGGAGAAACGCTCCACAAAGGCGATTGCAAAAAGCTAAAAACACATCTTATAAACTCTATACAGAATAACCGCATACAACGAGATATATTCGGTCTGAATCCGGTTATCAAAGATATGCAGACCGCTGTTATTGTAGCGGAAGAAATAGGTATGAAGCGAGCATCCATTTTAGGGCTGATGCTTCACGACTCCGTGCGTTGCGGTACTTGCACTTCCGAAGAAGTGGAACAGAATTATGGTGAAGATGTGGCAGGTATCATACGTGGGTTGATTCGGGTAAACGAGCTTTACTCCAAGAGCCCCACTATCGAATCGGAAAACTTCCGCAACCTGTTATTGTCTTTTGCAGAAGATATGCGTGTTATCCTCATCATGATTGCTGACCGCGTGAACATCATGCGTCAGATAAAAGATTGCGAAAATGACGATGCACGCAAGCAAGTGGCCAATGAAGCCGCCTATCTGTATGCTCCCCTCGCCCATAAGCTGGGGCTGTATAAATTGAAATCGGAGTTGGAAGATTTGTCTCTGAAATATACGGAGAAAGATGTTTACTATCATATTAAAGAAAAACTGAACGAAACAAAAGCTTCGCGTGACAAATATATAGCTGCTTTCATCGCTCCGGTACAGAAGAAGCTGGAAGACGCGGGATTACATTTCCACATCAAGGGACGCACTAAGTCCATTCATTCTATCTATCAGAAGATGAAGAAACAGAAATGTCCTTTTGAAGGAGTGTATGACTTGTTTGCCATTCGCGTTATTTTGGATTCTCAGGTAGAAAAAGAGAAGTTGGAATGCTGGCAGGCATACTCCATTGTAACGGATATGTACCAGCCTAACCCGAAGCGTCTGCGTGACTGGCTTTCTGTGCCCAAAAGCAACGGATATGAGTCGCTGCATATCACCGTCATGGGACCTGAAGGCAAATGGGTAGAAGTGCAGATACGTACCGAGCGTATGGATGAGATTGCCGAGCGAGGTCTTGCCGCCCACTGGCGATATAAAGGCATAAAAGGTGAAAGCGGTCTGGATGAATGGTTGACTTCCGTACGTGAAGCATTGGAGAATTCTGACAGTAGCGGTCTGGAAACAATGGATCAGTTCAAACTGGACTTATACGAAGACGAGGTGTTTGTCTTTACTCCTAAAGGGGACTTGTTCAAGTTGGGTAAAGGTTCCACCGTACTCGATTTTGCCTTTCATATCCACAGCAAACTGGGTTGCAAATGTATCGGTGCAAAAGTAAACGGCAAGAATGCACAGTTAAAGCAGATTTTGAATAGCGGTGACCAAGTTGAAATTATGACTTCCAATACCCAGACTCCCAAACAGGGATGGCTGAATATCGTCACGACCTCCAAGGCACGCACCAAAATACGACAGGCACTCAAGGAGATGGCTGCCCGCCAACACGCATTTGCCAAAGAAACACTGGAACGTAAATTCAAAAACCGGAAAATAGAATATGATGAGGGTACAATGATGCGTCTCATCAAGCGTCTCGGTTTCAAAGTAGTAACAGATTTCTATCAAAGTATTGCCGATGAAACATTGGACATCAACGACATTATAGATAAGTATCTTGAACTGCAAAAGCGGGAGAATGACACCCACGATGACATCGTTTATCGTAGTGCCGAAGGTTATAATTTGCAAACTGCCACTCTGCCTGAAGAGACAACAGCCAAAGAGGACGTGCTTGTCATCGATCAGAATCTGAAGGGGCTGGACTTTAAACTGGCACGCTGTTGTAATCCTATTTATGGAGATGAGGTCTTCGGGTTTGTTACCGTAAGCGGCGGCATCAAGATACACCGTTGCGACTGCCCGAATGCAAGCGACTTGCGCGAACGTTTCGGATATCGTATCGTAAAAGCACGTTGGGCGGGTAAATCGCAGGGAACACAGTATCCCATTACGCTGCGTGTAGTAGGACACGATGATATAGGTATCGTAACCAATATCACCTCTATCATCTCTAAAGAGACCGGAATTACACTGCGAAGTATCGGTATTGATTCGCACGATGGTTTATTCTCAGGTACACTTACCATTATGGTAGGCGATACAGGAAGACTGGAAACACTCATCAAGAAACTGAGAACGGTAAAGGGAGTAAAACAAGTATCAAGAAACTGAATTCAGCGATTAGCATGAAATACGATTTAAAAAAACAACTCCATAGTTTCGGGTATGCCTGGAATGGCATTCGAAATTGTGTGGGCAAGGAACAGAACCTAAGCTTTCATCTGATTGCAACAGTGGTAGTAATTATAACCGGGGTTGTCTTGAAGATTACACGCACCGAATGGATAGCAGTTGTCTTGTGCATCGGTATGGTGATTGCCGCTGAGTTATTCAATACCGCCATCGAAAAGTTGGTTGATTTAGTATCTCCCGAACGGCATCCCATTGCGGGACAAGTAAAAGACATTGCCGCCGGAGCAGTGCTGGTATGCGCTGTAGCGGCGGCAATAATAGGGTTGATTATCTTTATACCGTATCTTTAAAAAACGCGTTATCTTACTTTTTTCTTTTTATAATAAGGATATGTCAGCAAGACGAAGAAGAAGAATGCAAGTATAACGGCTACACCGGCTACATGATAGAGCAAGTACGCATCCGCCAATTTACAGGCTGTGGCAAGACCTGCAAAAATCCCTGTCTCCATAGCCAAATAGCATGTCGTATTGGCGGTCCCTCGCTGACAGTGATGCGACAGTTTCACAAACATTCTTATAAATACCCCTGTCAGAAACGCCAATACCGCCAAAGCTGAAAATGTAATGTAGTCCCCTATATATAATAAGGGTAATAACACGCCCGGCACAAAAGCTATTAATAACATATTCAATGCAGGGACCCATGCACGCGGCAAAAAGAAGCGGTCTAAACTGCATAGTTTCATACCGATAGGCGCACGGAAAGCAACATATACCCTCGAGGCAAAGTACATACTGAGAACTCCGGTAGCAACAGCCAAATAAACAACCGTACGAAGACCATAAAGGTCGTACAATACGATGCCGCTTCCCGCTCCTATCAGCATACCCAGCCTTGCAGACCACGCATATACCATATTCCCCGCACTGCGTCGCGCCGATGTCGTAATGTCAATAGCTACCGTAATACCTGCCGTCGTTGCCAATCCGAAACATGCTCCTTGCACCAATGCAAGCAGCAACAACTTTATATAATTATCTGCAAAAATATATCCCGGAATTGTCGCCAACAAGATAAGAGTAGAATAAAGCAATACGTTTTTCCGTTTATATTCATCGCACAGATAGGCATGAAACGGACCTACTGCAAACATCGCCGCTACAAATACCAGAAACATACTCCCTACCTGAGGAACGGATATTCCCAGCTGCTCCGGCATTACGAACGATAGTACGGGAAAAAGCATATAGACGGATGTAAACAACAACAAGTTTGCCGCACACATCCGCCAAAAGTTGAGTGTCATAAGTCCGTTAGTACTGTTCTTTCTCATTCGGGAAATCTAAGTTCTTCACATCAGATATATAATGGCTGATAGCATCCGTCATTATTGTATGAAGATCGGCGTAGCGACGCAGGAATCGAGGACGGAAACCATTGTTCATGCCCAACATATCCTGAACTACCAGTACCTGACCGTCTACTCCTCCACCTGCACCGATACCGATGATAGGAATAGTCAATTCACTTGCCACACGCTCTGCCAACGCTGCAGGAATTTTTTCCAATACAATGGCAAAACACCCTGCCTCTTCCAGCAAATGGGCATCACGCACCAGTTTCTCCGCTTCCGCATCATCTTTGGCGCGTACGGTATAAGTTCCGTACTTATTGATAGACTGCGGCATCAGCCCAAGATGCCCCATGATGGGGATACCTGCGCTGAGAATACGCTTTACCGTACCGATAATTTCTTCTCCACCTTCCAGTTTCAGAGCATCGGCATGGCTCTCTTTCATAATACGGATAGCTGAAGCCAAACCTTCCATTTCATTTCCCTGATAGGAACCGAAAGGCATATCCACTACCACCATTGCACGCTTTACACCACGAACAACGGACTTGGCATGGTAAATCATCTGGTCGAGAGTTATTGGAAGCGTAGTCACATTACCTGCCATTACATTGGAAGCGGAATCGCCTACCAGAATAACGTCCATACCTGCGCCGTCTACAATCTGCGCCATGGTATAGTCATAAGAAGTCAACATTGATATTTTTTCGCCTCTTTGTTTCATCTCAACAAGACGATGCGTAGTCACTTTACGAGTATCGTCTGAAATATATCCAGCCATAGTTATTTACAATTTTACAAATTACAATTTACAATCTGCCATACAAAGTCTCCGCACGGCGGCGCAAAGGTAGCGCTTTTTCCCATTACTTGTACACTTGAAGCATTTTATCGTATGTAAAGCCCGTAAAATCATCCAATATGCAATGGCATAACGGAGCGATGGCCTCACGGGGATTTGTCGTAGCCAACCCTATGACTACAGCTTCGGATGCCATACCCGCTTTCAGTCCGTTAAAGGAATCCTCAAATACATATGTGGTGTCAGGAGTTGTACCAAACACTTCCATTCCGAGCAAGAAGCAATCAGGAGCCGGCTTTGAATGAGCAAACATTTCTGCCGTAAGAATCCTATCAAACATGGTTTTTACCTCAGGACGGGCACGATAGACAGCGGACATCTTTTGATCGTTGGAACTGGTGACAACTGCCATTTTTACATGGCTACGACGTAAATCTGTGATAAAATCAAGTACACCGGGAATATATTCGTAATCCATATCCCGTTCAAAACGGTTGAGGGCAGCAGTAATTTCCTGCTGTTCCTTTGTTTTTCCGGCAAAAAAGGTATCATAAATGTAAGTCATTGTCTGCCCTTTTATACGGCTTTCCAAATCATCCATACCCAAATAATCGACACCGGCTTTATGCCAAAAGATAGAATACTGCGTTTCGGTATCCATTACTACCCCGTCAAAATCAAAAAGGACGGCTGTTGTTTTTATTGTATTCATGTTTAAAACAAATATAATATTCGGATGCAAAGGTCTGAATAATCATCGAACTGAGCAAATATTTCTTATCTTTGCGAAAGCTAAATTGACGAATATCAAATGAACGATCCGCATATTTTAGGAACCGAAAGAATCGGCAAGCTTCTTGTACAATATTCTATCCCTGCCATTATAGGTATGACAATAACTTCGTTGTACAACATCATCGACAGTATTTTTATCGGTCATGGTGTGGGTGCTATGGGGATTGCCGGACTTGCCATTACTTTTCCATTGATGAATCTTGTAGTTGCTTTCTGTACGCTGGTTTCAGCGGGCGGCTCCGCTATTTCATCCATACGGTTGGGGCAAAAAGATGTTGACGGGGCAACGGATGTATTGAACCACACTCTGGCTTTATGCCTTCTCAACGCATTTCTGTTCGGTGGCATCTCCTTTATTTTTTTGGATGAAATCTTACGTTTTTTCGGAGCCAGCAACGAAACTCTGCCTTATGCACGCGACTTTATGCAAGTGATTTTACTGGGTACCCCCGTTACCTATACAATGATTGGACTGAATAACGTAATGCGTGCCACCGGTTATCCCAAGAAAGCAATGCTGACTTCCATGGTTACAGTGGTCTGCAACATCATACTGGCTCCCATCTTTATATTCCACTTAGACTGGGGTATTCGCGGTGCGGCAACAGCAACAGTCATCTCACAATTCATCGGTATGGTATGGGTAGTAAGCCATTTCCTGCAAAAAGCAAGCATCGTTCAATTGCAACCCGGATTCTGGAAAATGAAAAAACGTATCATCAGCAGTATATTCTCCATAGGAATGTCACCTTTCCTTATGAATGTTACTGCATGCGTCATTGTGATTATAGTGAACAACAGTCTCCAACATTACGGTGGTGATATGGCTATCGGTGCTTACGGCATCATGAACCGGCTACTGGTGCTGTATGTAATGATTGTATTAGGTCTGACTATGGGTATGCAACCTATTGTCGGCTATAATTTCGGTGCACAAAAATACGATCGTGTAAAGGCGGCGTTACGCCTAAGCATTATTGCGGGCGTCTGCATCACCAGTACGGGTTTTATCATCTGCGAACTGTTTCCACATGCCGTATCGGCTATCTTTACGAGTGACGGGCAACTGATTGATATGGCCTCCAGAGGGGTACGTATCGGTATAGCTATGTTCCCGTTGGTAGGTGCGCAAATTGTTATCGGTAACTTTTTCCAAAGTATCGGTAAAGCGAAGATTAGCATATTCCTGTCTCTTACCCGGCAGTTATTATACCTACTACCGGGCTTGATTATCCTCCCCCGTTATATGGGTTTGGACGGGATTTGGGCATGTATGCCTGTATCTGATTTCTTCGCGTTTGTTACAGCTGTCATTGCGCTGTGGATGTACGTAAAGAACTACAAATATTTTATTCGCTCTTGATACTGTTGACCGGATTCTCATTGGCAATCCGCCATGCCTTAACCACCACTACCAGCACAATAAGCACTAACAATACCACTCCTACCCCGATGAACCAGCCGGGAGAAAGTAGCGTCCCATCCGGAAATTGCTCCATCCATATGCCGGAGACATACCATGAGAAAGCAATGCCTATCAGCACTGCCCCCACAGCTACTTTCAGGATATCGGCAGAAAGCAAAAGCAATATGGAATAAACCTCAGCACCGTTCACCTTACGAATGGCTATTTCTTTGCTGCGACGCTGTGTCTCGTCGCTGACATAACCTATCAGCCCCATCAAGACGATAAGCAATATACATCCCGAAATCACCGTCACAATGTTGCGAAAGCGGGACACACTTTCATTTTGCCATTCACGTATCTCTTGATAAGTGGAGAACTCCAACAATTTGTTCGGATAAGCTTCCTTAACAAAGGCGTTCAGCTTTCTCAAATTCTCTTCCTCCGGTTCTTTCAGGCGTACATTGAAAGTGCGGTTACGGTCGTTCAGAATGAAGGCCGTACAAGTCTGCTCGTTGAAGAAACCCATATTGCGCACATCATCCACCACACCCACAATCGTGGGGGACTCCTGCAATCCTGCCCATGAAGGTTTTATCGGCAGCTTCCGTCCTATCACGTTATCCTGCCATTTCATAGTCCGTACCGTCTCCTTGCCTACCACGGCTTCGCCGACATGCTGTGGAAATACGCCTTCCAATAGCTTCAATCCTGTTACTTTCGGGAAGTCCTTATCTATAAGCATGAAGTGTAGCGGACACAGAAAGTTGCCTTGCGCATCGGTCAGACGGTTTGTACTGTAATGCTGCAACAGCATTTTGCTGCTGCATGCTACCGCTTCCACGTAAGGTTGGCGCCTAATGGCATCAGATATTCCCTCATTCTCCTCTATCGCTCCATTGACAGAGCCTACTGCCAGCCGTTCGGTTTGAAAGCCGACACGACTGCTCACCACTTCCCGGTATTGCCATACCGTAGTGAGTAACACCCCCAAGATAAAAGCCACTCCCATGAACTGCACAAAGAGCAGTCCACGCTTCCACGAGCGTTTACCCTCCGTATAGCGGCGAAATACCTGTGTCACGGGAATGCGTGCATACATGCGCCCCGGTAATACTCCCGCCACTACAAAGAGCAGCAGTACCGTCAGTAGCGGCACATAGAGATTGCTCCATGAAAACAAGTCTGCCAACCGTGTGCCCAACATCCCTTCGATACGTTCTCCAAGAAAATACATCAATAGCAGGCATGCTACCGTGGACACGAGTACCAATATTCCCGTCTCCCACAAAAACAAGCCTAGTATATGCCCCTCACCGGCTCCACTGCACTTATGCACGCCCACCATTTTAGCCCGCCGGCTCATAGAGGCAATTGCCGCCAGCACATAGTTCATAACCGACACAAAGAAGATAGAAAAACCCAGCCCCCCCATAATGAGCAACTTGCGTTGCGTATCGGGTCGGCTCCGGTAAATCTCACGTATCGGTATCACGCTATACTCCGTCACTACGGATTCTCCCAAATGGGGGTCGGTGTATTGCTCCACTGCCTTTTGCACACGTCGGTTCATGACATCCACATCACTTGACTGTTTCAACCGGAAAAGAATATGATAAATATTGTTCGTTCCCCATGTGCCCACCCCATATCCCCAATCCAATACGGCGCTGGAAAGCAGAATTTCGTGGGGAAAGTTAGTATTGCGTGGCACTTCCCTATAAACACCCCGAATGGTGACATTGAACATCTTCTCTACGGAAAGTTCCTTTCCTATGGGATTCTCATCACCAAAGATGCGACGTGCCATACTTCGTGAGATAAAAGCATTCTGCATCAGGGCAAGGTCATTGGGATTACCCTCCAGCACCTCCATACCGGTGGTACGGAAATAGAGCGTATCTACACACAACATAGGCGTGTCTTCCAGTTTCTTGTCATCTTTGTAGAAGGTGGCCTGAAAGAAGGTGGAAGTCAGGCTGGCACATTCCACCTGCTCGGGCATTGCCTCCCACAAGTCGGCAGCCGCAGGACGATAAGTACCGTAATTATACCCTTTCTCCGGGATTCCGTCTTTGGTATTGCGCATCCGAAGCATCACCAACCGCTCCGGATCTTGGTAGAAATCCTCATAACTAAACTCATAAGCAATCTGTGAGAACAACAGAATGCCCATAAACAAGCCCAGTGTCAGAGATACCGTCTTTACCACATTGCTACTCCGCCCGCGCAGCAACGTTTGTACCGTATAATACAATTGCCTCATGGCTTACACTCCCATATTTGTATTCACGCTCGCCACTACGCTACCGTCGAACAGATGCACCGTACGATGCGCAAATGAGGCATCATGTTGGGAGTGTGTCACCATGATAATGGTAGTGCCTTCCTTGTTCAACTCCGTCAGCAAGCTCATTACCTCTGCTCCGTTCTTGGAGTCCAGATTACCGGTAGGTTCATCGGCAAGAATCAGTTTAGGATTCGTTACCACAGCACGGGCAATGGCTACACGTTGTTGCTGACCGCCTGAAAGCTGTTGTGGAAAATGCTTGGCACGGTGGCTGATATTCATCCGTTTCAGAATATCATCTACCATACGCTTGCGTTCGCCAGCTTTTACTCCCAAATAGGTAAGAGGAAGCTCTACATTCTCATAAACATTCAGTTCATCTATCAGATTGAAACTTTGAAATACAAATCCCAGTTTGCCTTTGCGTACACGGGTACGTTCTTTCTCTTTCAAATCCGCCACTTCCTGTCCGAGTAGCTTATAACTGCCTTCCGTAGGATTATCCAACAGACCGAGTATATTTAATAAGGTGGACTTCCCGCAACCGGACGGTCCCATAATGGCTACAAACTCACCCTCTTTTACTTCGAGGTTTACATGATTCAATGCTACCGTCTCTACTTCCGAGGTACGGAATACTTTGCTGATGTTATTAATTTCAATCATAATTTTCGTTTTTCTATGTATTGTTTTTTATTCACTCTTAATACTGTTCACCGGATTTTCGTTTGCTATCCGCCAAGATTTCCAAAGGACGCAACTTACGATTACTGCCAAGTTAGCAACCACCACCAATACGTACACTATCCAACTGAGAGGAATCTGCTCGGCAAACTGTTCCATCCAAATGCCATTGACATACCATGCTGCGATACTTCCGATAAGAACAGCCGGCAATGCCACAACAAGCACATCTTTAGACAACAGTTCCAAAACAGAAGAGGCTTCCGCACCGTTAACTTTACGGATTGCAATTTCTTTGCTGCGACGGCGCACTTCATCAGCGGTATATCCTATCAAACCCATCAACATGACGAAGAACATCGTTATGGCTGCCATTAACGTGGCGTTACGGAATACACGGACAGAGTTGTATGCGTTGGCAACATTCTTCTCGTAACCTCTGAAATCAATCGTCCGGTCATGAAATGCCTGTGCCACATCTTTGTTCAACTGTCGCAGATTAGTTTCAAAAGGAGCTTTCAGACGAAGATGTATCGTACCGTAAAAGTTTTTATCCCCCTTAGCTATAAACGGCATTTTCGGAGTAGTAAAAGATTCTATCTGAAAATCATTCAAGACCCCGGAAATTTTATATCGCCTTCCATCAATATTTATCATGCGTCCCACTACATCTTCCCCCCAACGCATCATCTCCGCAAAGGTTTCATTGACAATCACTTCATCTTTATCACGCGCCATACGCCCCGCTTTAAAAGTCATTCCCATTAGAGACGGATAATCCTCACGCATATAATAACAGGCACGTGAAGAAAAGAGCGCTTGTCCGCCCTCGTCTTTAATCATCGAACCGCTATAACCGAAAATAGGCGTATTGTTGGCACTGGACACTGCTTCCACATAAGGCAACCCTTTGAAAAAGTGATAAGCGGCATCACGTGCTTCTTCCGTGTCCCAATAAGCATCTCCTATTGCCATGCGCTGAGGATCGTAGCCCATATCCTTGTTGAGCACATACTGGTATTGCGCCATCACTACACACATCAGTCCGCATATGAATGCCACACCGGCAAACTGAATGAAGAGCAACGGACGCTTCCAACCTTTCTTACCCTCTGTATAACGGCGGAATACCTGTGACACGGGAATGCGGGCAAACAACCGACCCGGCAACACTCCGCCCACTATAAACAGTACGGTTATCACCGACAATGGTACCCAAATACGAGCCGGCGCCAACAGTAAAGAGAGTTTTGCAACAGCCGTATCCTCAAAGAAATCACGAAAATTCAAGAGAACCAGAGCCATCAACAGTAATGCCGCTGCAATGATTAAGCCCGTTTCCAATAAAAACATCCCAAATATCTTGCCACCGCTCGCGCCATTACACTTATGTACACCTATTGCTTTGGCACGATAAGTTAACGAAGAAATGGAAATCAGCACATAGTTCAATGCGGCGATAAAAAGAATGGCAAGACCTAAAATACTCATTATGTTGCGCATCCGCATCACATCTTCACGATTACGATATGTATCGCGAATAGGTTGTACAAATGCAGAATAACCGAATTCTTTCTTATCCACTGCAGGACGATACTTGTCTATCATGGCATCAATGCGTGTATTTATCACCGACTTGTCTGCTCCCGGACGGAAACGGATATATTCAGGAAAGCTGTCACCGCCACTCCACGAGTAATTACCTATTTTACGACTCCATATAGTAGGCATTGAAATAACGGCATCATGATGCCGAGTAACATTTTCCGGTAATGCCTCGTAAGTTCCTTTCACGGTAAGGTCGTACTGATGATCATAACTGATAACTTTCCCTATGGGATTTTCTCCGCCAAACATCTTTTGGGCAAGACGGTCGCTTAAAAAAACAATATCCGGTTGCTGGAGGTCATTCACCGGTTTTCCACTAAGGACTTCAATACCCATTGTCTGGAAATAAAGCGAATCGGCAACTATCTTTTCTTCATCAAAACGAACATTTCCATTATACAGCGGAGCATTCATCCAATGGCAAGTACTCGTAGCAGCCTCTACTTGTTCGGGAAAGTTCTCTAATATGGCACCTGCCACCGGACCGCTATTCTGTTCCTGTGGCGGATATTTCTCACCTTTGACAGTAAACACAGACCAAATTTGGTAAAGATTGTCATAGTCTTTGTAACAGGTATCAAAGCTCTGTTCGTATGCTACGCGGGAGAACAACAGGATACTCATCGTCAAGCTTAATCCTAAAGAGATTATCTTGATGATATTCGATCCACGTCCCCGAAGCAAGGTTTGAATGACATAATAGATTTGTTTCATACTATATTTATATTGCTATGTTTTCCTGCTTGAATAATGCAGAAAGCGTGCCAAAAACAATATACCACTGGCTATCAACAAATAGCAAACAAGTAATAACTGTACTCATGTCTAATTTTTAGACACTGCCTGTCCAAGAATTAGACACCTCCCCAATTATGAACTATAGAACAGAAAAACGGAAAATAGGATAAGTTTTCTATCAAACGAAAACTCTAACTTTGCCGAAAGTTTTCATTGCATATAATCCCATAAATATGATAAAGCTATACAAACCTTTATTTCTATCATTCTTCTGCCTGTTTATGGGCAGTTGTGATATGATAGATTATCATCCGTATGATGTACGAATCAGCGGCGAGACTGATGTTAATGCCCATAATATTGCAGAAATAGAACAGAAGTGCAAAGATAAGACAACGATTAAATTCGTGACTATGGGTGACTCTCAACGTTGGTATGACGAAACATTGGATTTCGTAAAAGAAATAAATAAGCGCAATGATATTGATTTCGTAATACACGGAGGAGACATGAGCGATTTTGGCCTTACAGATGAATTCCTTTGGCAGCGTGATATTATGAATAAACTTAATGTACCCTATGTAGCCCTGATTGGCAACCACGACTGTTTAGGTACAGGAGAGGAAACGTTTCGCATCGTATTCGGTAATCCCAATTTTTCATTCATTGCCGGACGGATAAAATTCGTATGCCTGAATACCAATGCAATGGAATTCGATTACTCCCGCCCCATTCCCGACTTTACATATCTGGAGGGAGAGCTTACCAACCGCCGGGATGAATTCGACAAAACCGTAGTGTCCATGCACGTACGTCCCTATACCGACCAATTCAACAATAATGTGGCCCGGGTCTTTCACCGCTATGTAGCCGAATTTCCCGGTATACAATTTTGCACTGCCGCCCACGAACACCATGTTTTTGAGGAAAATCTTTTTGAAGACGGCATCATGTATTATATGAGCGACTGTATGAAAAACCGTAATTACTATATATTCACTATAACCCCCGACGGATATGAACGCGAAGTGGTCTATTTCTAAACAACCGGTACTCACCGTTATCTGCCTGTTGTTACTGTGGTGCGTTTCACTTTCCGCACAAGAAAAGGATACGGTGTTTGTTACAAAATACGATACAATTTATTTGCAACACAAACCGGATACAGTTGTTACCGGGCACGTGCGCCACAGTCGTTACGACCGACGTGTACACCGTTACCGCAGACGGTGGGAAGCCTTAATTCCAACCCATACCAAAATACAGTTTGCCGGTAATATGGGACTGCTCTCACTGGGTACAGGCTGGGATTACGGAAAACGTAACCAATGGGAAACGGACATTTTTCTGGGTGTCCTTCCCAAGTATCAATCCGATTGCACCAAGATGACATTTACCTTGAAACAAAACTATATTCCGTGGAGTTTGCAAATCAAAGAAAGCCGATTCTCGGCAGAGCCCCTTACCTGCGGTATGTACTTCAACACCGTATTCGGCGACGAGTTTTGGGTAAGCGAACCGGAGCGTTATCCGAAAGGCTACTACGGTTTTTCGTCCAA
Source organism: Bacteroides sp. AM10-21B (assembly GCF_003472565.1). Taxonomy (NCBI): domain Bacteria; kingdom Pseudomonadati; phylum Bacteroidota; class Bacteroidia; order Bacteroidales; family Bacteroidaceae; genus Bacteroides; species Bacteroides sp. AM10-21B. The sequence goes on from NZ_QRME01000007.1 coordinate 249,046, forward strand.
AGTACGCATCCATGCTTTCTTGGGGCAACGCATCACTTATGACATTGACCCTCGCCGCAGATTTACAGCAAAAGCTATTACGTTTTTCTACGAACTGAGTACTTGCGATTTATACATCGTAAGCGCCTTCACCAATAAATATCTGAAACCAAAGGATTACCTGAGTCTGTCCTTCGGGCTGAAGTTGCAGTTGCTGTAAGCTTTGTACGAAAGATACCAACCGTTGGTACGAGAAATACCAACCGTTGGTACAAGGAATACCAAACATTGGTACGAGGAATACCAACCATTGGTACAGCGTGTACCAAACATTGGTATAATCAGTATTCACAAATTATTATCTTTCTTTCCCCCTTTCTCGGGAAAATAGAATATATTTGTCCTCACAAATATAAAAAGACACTGTTCTGCCATGAAGAAATCCGGAAACATTCTTATCGTTGATGACAATCGCGGTGTACTCACCGCTTTGCAACTGCTGTTGAAACCTCATTTTGATAAAATAACCACTCTTTCTTCACCGGTTACCCTTCCCGCTACTTTGCACGAAGATACATGGCGGGTAGTACTCCTCGACATGAACTTCACGTCCGGTATCAATACCGGAAACGAAGGCCTTTACTGGCTGCACGAAATAAAGAAGCAATATCCGGCACTCCCCGTAGTGCTGTTCACCGCTTATGCCGACATAGACCTTGCCGTACGCGGGATAAAGGAGGGTGCAACGGACTTTATCGTCAAGCCCTGGGATAACGGAAAATTAGTAGAGACTCTGCTGAATGCTGCACAAAACACCCCTGCATCCGGGAAGAAGAAAACAACGGCTGAATCTGCAAACGCGGTTCCTTCCATGTACTGGGGAGAAAGTCCCGTCATGCAACAGCTTCGCATACTGGTAGAAAAGGTGGCAGCCACCGATGCCAATATTCTTATCACCGGTGAAAACGGTACGGGTAAAGAGATGCTTGCCCGCGAAATACACGCCCTTTCCACCCGCCGCCGCAAGGAAATGATAAGCGTGGACATGGGCGCCATTACCGAAAGCCTTTTTGAAAGCGAGCTTTTCGGACACATGAAAGGCTCTTTCACCGATGCCCATGCCGACCGTCCCGGAAAGTTCGAAGTTGCCGACCACAGTACGCTCTTTCTTGATGAAATCGGTAATCTCCCCTATCATCTGCAAGCCAAACTACTGACAGCCATTCAGCGCCGCAGCATCGTACGGGTGGGCAGCAATACGCCTGTTCCCGTAGACATCCGCCTTATCTGCGCCACCAACCGCAACCTGTCCGAAATGGCGGACAAAGGAGAATTCCGTGAAGACCTGCTCTACCGTATCAACACCATCCATCTTGAAATTCCTGCATTGCGGGAGCGACCGGAAGATATAATTCCGCTGGCAGAGCGTTTCATAACACGCTTCTGCAAGCAATACGGAAAACCGCCTTTACGTCTGGATAATGCGGCGCGCGAGAAGCTGATGCTGCATCCCTGGTTCGGTAACATCCGCGAACTGGAGCATGCCATCGAAAAAGCCGTTATCATCTGCGACGGCGCATTCCTATCCGCCGGATTATTCCAGCTGCAACGCAGAAACGAAACACCGGAAATGCCCGTATCCACTCTTGAAGACATGGAAAAGCAAATGATACGCCGGACACTGGACAAGTGCGGCGGTAATCTTTCGGCTGTAGCCTCGCAACTGGGCATTACCCGGCAGACGCTTTACAATAAAATGAAAAAGTATGGACTTTAAGAAATATAAGAGTATAAGCCAATATTATATTTTCCGGACCGTCGTCAGTCTGCTCATAGCTGTGGCCGCCGGAATAATGTGGACGTTATTCTTCCTGAAGTCTCCGGAATCACACAGTCTTGGCGACCCTTTGTTTTGGGCTGTATTCTTCACCGTATTTCTTCCTCTGGCGGTACGCTGGCAGCAACAGTTGTATCACCGCCATACCCGTAAAGTCCTTTTCATGCTCGATGCCATTGAAAACAACGATACGGCCATTCACTTTTCCGAAACGGACGGTACCGAAGACAACCGTCTCATAAACCGTTCCTTGAACCGTGTAGCCCGCGTATTATATAATGTAAAGAGCGAAACCGCCCAACAGGAGAAGTACTACGAGCTTATCCTCGACTGTGTAAACACCGGCATTATCGTGCTGAACGACAACGGAGCAATCTATCAAAAGAACAACGAAGCCCTGCACCTGCTCGGGCTGGAAGTATTTACCCACATCCGCCAGCTGTCACGTGTGGACAATCATCTGATGGATATGCTCACCACTTGCCGTTCCGGCGACAAGTTCCAAGTGGCATTCAGCAATGAACGCGGCACAGTGAACCTTGCTATCCGCGTCAGCGACATCACTGTCCGTCGGGAACACCTGCGCATTCTTGCACTGAACGACATCAACAACGAGCTGGACGAAAAAGAAATAGATTCATGGATACGCCTTACACGGGTACTGACCCATGAGATTATGAACGCCGTAACCCCCATCACCTCCTTAAGCGACACGCTATCAGAACTGACCGAAGCAAAAATATCAAAAGAAGAGATACGCAATGGTCTGCAAACCATCAGCGCCACAGGCAAAGGGCTGCTCGCTTTCGTAGAATCCTATCGCAGATTTACACGCATCCCTACTCCCGAGCCCTCTTTATTCTATCTCAAAAGTTTTATCAGCCGCATGGTGGAACTGGCGCGACATCAGTATCCCGGCACTCCGGTCAGTTTCAATGTTTCCATCGTTCCCGATGATTTGATACTCCATGCAGACGAGAACCTCATTTCACAGGTCATCATCAACTTACTGAAGAACGCCATACAGGCTTTTGAAATGTCTCCCTCTCCCACAGAAGAAAAACACATCAACATACGCGCCTATTGCAACGAAGCCGAAGCCGTACTGATTGAAATATCCAATAACGGCCCTGCCATTCCCCCGGACATTGCCGAACATATCTTCATCCCCTTCTTCACAACCAAAGAAAACGGAAGCGGCATCGGGCTGAGCATCTCCCGGCAAATCATGCGCTTATCCGGCGGAAGCATCTCTCTGATACCCGGAAAAGAGACTACTTTTGTGTTGAAGTTTAATTGAACTAATTAAGTCTTGTATTTGTTAGCAATAATAAATATCTTTGTACACGAAGGTACATAAAACATTCTATAAACAACTTTATAACACAATACTTATGTTATTTACAGCCGAAAACATTCTACTCGTAGGTTCTATTTTACTTTTTGTCAGTATCATTGTAGGTAAGACAGGCTATCGCTTCGGAGTTCCCGCTTTGTTGCTTTTTCTTGTAGTGGGTATGCTCTTCGGTAGCGATGGGCTCGGATTGCAATTCCATAATGCCAAAGAGGCGCAGTTCATCGGCATGGTGGCCTTAAGCATCATCCTGTTTTCGGGTGGTATGGACACCAAGTTCACAGAAATCAAGCCCATTCTCTCCCCCGGTATCGTATTGTCCACTTTCGGCGTACTGCTGACGGCGTTGTTTACCGGATTATTCATATGGTGGCTTTCGGGCATGAGCTGGACCAATATTCATCTGCCGCTCATCACATCCCTGCTGCTCGCTTCTACCATGTCGTCCACGGACTCGGCATCCGTATTCGCCATCCTACGCTCGCAGAAGATGAATTTGAAGCACAACCTGCGGCCTATGTTGGAGTTGGAAAGCGGCAGTAACGACCCGATGGCCTATATGCTGACTATCGTGCTGATTCAGTTTATCCAGTCTTCGGGAATGGGCGTTTCACAAATAGCCCTCTCATTTGTGATACAGTTTATTGTGGGTGCTGCCGCAGGTTATCTATTGGGCAAACTGGCTATCCTCATGCTGAACAAGCTGAACATTGACAACCAGTCACTCTATCCCATCCTGCTGCTGTCGTTCGTGTTCTTCACATTCTCCATCACCGATCTGATGAAAGGTAACGGCTATCTGGCGGTCTACATTGCCGGTATGATGGTAGGCAACAACAAAATCATGTACCGCAAGGAGATTTACACCTTTATGGACGGACTGACATGGCTTTTCCAGATAATCATGTTCCTTTGTCTCGGCCTGCTGGTCAACCCGCACGAAATGCTTGAAGTGGCGTGCGTGGCATTGCTCATCGGCATCTTTATGATTGTAATAGGACGTCCGCTCAGCGTATTTCTCTGTCTGCTCCCATTTGGAAAACGCATCAATCTGAAGTCCAAGTTCTTTGTTTCGTGGGTGGGATTGCGCGGCGCAGTCCCCATTATCTTCGCCACTTATCCGGTGGTGGCGGATGTGCCCGGTGCGGATGCAATCTTTAATATCGTGTTCTTCATCACCATTCTGTCCCTCATCATTCAAGGCACTACCGTTTCAAAAGTAGCAAGCATGATGGGACTTTCCACCCCGATGGAAAAGACGGGCAATGACTTCGGAGTAGAACTGCCCGAAGATATTGATTCCGACCTGCGCGATGTAACCGTCACCCAAGAGATACTCGACACGAAAGGCGATACACTCAAAGACATGAATCTGCCTCAGGGAACCCTCGTCATGATAGTGAAGCGCGGCAACGAATATCTGATACCTAACGGTAGTCTGAAACTCCATGTGGGAGACAAGCTGCTTCTTATTTCTGAAAAGACCAAAGAATAGGAAATAAGGAAGAGTGTTCTCCCATGAAAAAAAACTCAAACCACTTGCTTTGCATCACTATAAGCCCTATATTTGCGCAGTTTTAACTAAAGTGTGCAAATATACGCATGGAACAAGAACAACGGTTCATTGACTATATCGAACAAAGCATCGTACAGAACTGGGACAGAAATGCCCTGACAGACTACAAAGGAATAACTCTACAATATAAGGATGTTGCCCGCAAGATTGCAAAATTTCATATCGTATTGGAAAGCGCCGGTATTCAGCCCGGTGATAAAATAGCCGTATGTGGTCGTAACAGCGCCCATTGGGCGGTCTGCTTTCTGGCAACTGTAACTTATGGCGCTGTAATTGTTCCTATCCTCCACGAATTCAAGGCAGATAATATACACAATATCGTCAACCATTCCGAAGCTAAACTCCTTTTTGTCGGTGACCAGGCTTGGGAAAACTTGAACGAAGAGGCCATGCCGCTGCTTATGGGAGTTGTCCTGCTGACGGACTTCACTCCGGTTGTCTGCCGGGACGAACGTCTCATGGAAGCTTTTGAACACCGCAACGCCATCTACGGCTCACGCTACCCCAAGAATTTCCGTCCCGAACATATTTGCTACCGTAAGGAACAATCGCCTGAGGAATTGGCGGTCATCAATTATACGTCCGGTACTACAGGCTACTCCAAAGGCGTAATGCTGCCCTACCGCAGTTTGTGGTCCAACATAGCCTACTGCCACGAGATGCTACCCGTACGTCCCGGTGACCATATTGTATCCATGCTTCCTTTGGGACACGTTTTCGGTATGGTATACGATTTTCTTTACGGCTTCTCGGCAGGCGCACACCTTTACTTCCTTACCCGTATGCCGTCGCCAAAGATTATCGCACAGTCATTCTCCGAAATCAAGCCGCGCGTCATATCTTGCGTACCTCTCATCGTAGAGAAGATTATCAAGAAAAATATTCTACCCCTTATAGACAACAAAATAGGTAAACTATTGCTGCGGATGCCCATCGTCAACGACAAGATAAAGGCTGATATGCGCAAGAAAGCAATGGATGTTTTCGGCGGAAACTTCGATGAAATCATTATCGGCGGCGCGCCTTTCAACGCTGATGTGGAACGTTTCCTCAAACAGATAGGATTTCCCTACACCATTGCTTACGGCATGACGGAATGTGGCCCTATCATCTGCTCCAGCCGTTGGGAAACCCTGAAGCTTGCTTCTTGTGGAAAAGCTACCACACGTATGGAAGTAAAAATAGACTCTCCCGATCCTCAGAATGTAGCGGGTGAAATCATCTGCCGGGGAACTAACCTCATGTTGGGTTATTACAAGAATGCAGATGCCACTTCTCAAATAATAGACGTCAATGGCTGGCTGCACACAGGTGACCTTGCCACAATGGATGCCGATGGCTACGTCACCGTACGCGGGCGCAGCAAGAATATGCTTCTCACTTCCAGCGGACAGAACATCTATCCCGAAGAAATAGAAAGCAAGCTGAACAATATGCCATACGTATCAGAATCATTGATTGTATTGCAACACGATAAACTCGTAGCTCTGATATATCCGGACTTTGACGATGCTTTTGCTCATGGCCTGCAACAAGCCGATATAGAGAAAGCGATGGAAGCCAACCGGAATGAGCTGAACCTGCTGCTGCCAACATACTGCCAGATTACTAAAGTGAAAATACACTTTGAGGAATTTGAAAAGACCGCCAAAAAGAGTATCAAACGCTTCATGTATCAGGAAGCAAAAGGCTGAGATTCTTAAAAAACATATAGCAAGAAGTATGATTTTATAATAAGTGTTATAAAACATACTTTTTTTCTTGGATAATTTGCAGATTTCTCAAGTGTCCGTATCTTTGCAGTGTGTTTTTCATAGTATTAGATTTAAGGTTAACAAAGGTTGGAGTACAGCGGTACTCCTTTTTTTATGTCTTTACATTTCAGTGCCCCGGAATATTAATTATCTTTACGAAAAAATTGAAAGGCATGGATATACATACGTTTATCAACAATTATCGGGAAGCATTCGGGCAGCAAACTGAACTTCCTATCGCTTTTTGGTACTCCGACCAATTAGAAACTTCGACAGAGAAAGTAAACGGTTGCTTCTTCAAAAGCATGGCGCAAGTCAGAAGCGGAAAAACAATCAGTCTCAACGCAGAGACAATAAGTTGCGGTGGCGGCAAGTTTTACACAGGCTTCACAGATATGCCGGAGCATGTGCCCGGTTTCGTTTCTTTAAAAGAGAAATACAAGAAAACACCTGAAATGGTTATCGACTTTATACAAAAGTTACAAGTACCCAAAACAGAAAAAGCCTATCTCCACTTTACACGAATCGATAATCTAACTTCTTTCGACAAAGTGGAAGGTATACTGTTCCTCGCAACTCCCGATATTTTGGCCGGACTGACTACGTGGGCTTTTTCCGACAACAATACATCAGACTGTGTATCTGCTCCGTTCGGTTCGGGCTGCTGCTCTGTCGTAACCCAAGCCGTTCTTGAAAATCGGAAGCAAGGAAAAAGAACTTTTCTGGGATTCTTCGACCCGTCTGTACGTCCTCACTTTGAGGCAGACTTACTAAGTTTTACAATTCCAATGTCCCGATTCAAGGAAATGTATCATACAATGCGCGAAAGCTGTCTGTTTGGTACACATGCTTGGAGCAAACTAAAGGAAAGAATAGAAAGCACACAGAAAGAAACAATTTCTTTCAATCATTTAAATGTGTCTTTTGAGATTCTTCCGAACATTATGTTGCGTGAAGTAACGATAGAAGACGCGGCTGCCATATATCATGCCATTGATACCCACCGCGATTATATGCGTACTTGGCTGCCGTTTGTCGATAATCTGAAGTCCGTAGCCGACGAAGAAAACTTTTTGAAAGGAGTCCTCTCTGCCCCTGCCGAAAACTACGAGCCGATATTCGGCATCCGAAACAAACAGAATGAGATTTGCGGACTGGTAGGTTTCCATTTCTCCGACTTTGCCAATCACCGTACAGAAATCGGTTATTGGTTATTGCCCGAATACCAGCATCAAGGCATTATGACTGCTTGCGTTCGCCGCCTGTGCCAATGGGCAGTTGAAACCAAAAATATAAAACGCATACAGATACGCTGTGCCACAGGCAATACTGCAAGTAACGGCATTCCTATCCGACTTGGTTTCCGTCTGGAAGGAACAGAACGTGCCGGAGAATTATTGACCTCGGGAAAATATGCAGATATACACGTATACAGTATTTTGAAGGAAGAGCTTATTATGGAACAACAAATTAAACTCAACGAACACAACAAGCAGGAATATCCACCTATGCATACCACCGAACACATCATTAATCAGACAATGATTAGATTATTTGGCTGCGGACGTTCTGTCTCCGCCCATATAGAACGTAAAAAGAGTAAATTGGATTATCTGTTGACAACCTGCCCCACAGAAGAGCAGATAAAGAATCTGGAAAAAGCGGTCAATGAAGTTATAGCGCGACATCTGCCTGTAACAACCGAATTCATCACTCAGGAAGAAGCCAAGGGCAGGTTTGATTTGGAACGCTTGCCGGAAGATGCTTCGGAAACCGTACGTGTGGTAAAAGTCGGTGATTACGATGAATGCCTTTGCATCGGTACGCACGTTGCCAATACTTCCGAAATAGGAACCTTCAAAATTATCAGCCACGATTGGGACGAAGAAAGCAAACGTTGGCGGATGCGTTTTAAATTAGTATGAAATTCCATCGAATATCAATCTGACGAAGTTTACTGAACAAGAAAAAGAAAAAGCCAAAAATTCATTGACGTAAAATAAAGTAACCGGTAATTAGGCGAATGCCCCGATACAATGATTTGTTACCGGGGCATTTTATTGTATTATAATTGATAATCAATCTTTATCTTCTTTCTTTTTTCCTCTCAGAAAACGGTCTGTCAACCATTTGCGTACAGGCTCGTCATAGAGTTTCAAGCAAGCATAAGCCAGCACAAAAGCCCCTACAAAAGTCAATATCATATAAGGAATACCTTCTGCCAGAGTAGCATTATTATTACATACCCAAGCTGTATAAGTATATATTAACGGATAATGTGTTATGTATACCGGATACGAAATATCTCCTAAGAATTTACATATGGCTGTAGAATGTTTACCGGTTACCTTACCGCCCGCTCCCATAGAAACTATTACAGGAAAGATAAAAAGAATACAACAGGCTTCATAGAGCCCATTCATCCAAAAGTGATTTTCACCACCTAATCGAGGGAAAGCCAAAACTATCACAATCATCAAGCTGCACCACCAAAAAGCACGCTTTTTTATACGAATCAGCCATCCTAAGCGGGACAGTAATAAACCGCCGAAGAAAGGATACATCAACCGGACAAGACCAAGATATTGTTGTTCCCAGTTCAATGCCCAACCACCGACAATATCCCCCGTAGGTGCAGTAAGACAATGATGTACCGTAAAGCATCCGGCTATCAACACAAAAATGGACAAAGCTGTTTTATTAAATTTGCGAATGAATAGCGCATAAAGAATATTACCTATGTATTCAAAGTAAAGTGACCAAGCCGGTCCATTCAACGGATGCAGCTCTGTCCAGCCGCGAATATCCCATTTCAAAGGAAGCGGGAGCAGAGTGCATCCCAATAACATTACCAGCAGCATAGTTCCTACAGATGTATTCTGAATGGCTGGAAAACAAGGAGACTCCTGAAAATAAAAAAACACTGCACCTATAATACTTCCCACAATAACCATAGGATGTAAACGTATAATACGCCGTTTGAAGAAAGTACCGACACTCATCCGGTTCCAGCGGTCATCATAAGCATAACCAATAACAAATCCGGAGAGCATAAAGAAAAAATCTACTGCCAAATAACCATGATTGATAATCTGTTCCAAATGGCTACCACCGGCATGTGCTTCAAACAAATGGAAAGCGACAACCAATACAGCAGCTACGCCACGAAGACCATCAAGGATTTCATAATGCGGCTTCGGGGCAAGATAAGAGTTTTGCGTGTTCATTAGGTATAAGATATTTATAAATTTGCACGCAAAGATAGCAAAAAAGTAAACGCTTTTAAGAGTTTAAACAAAGTTTACTCTAAAACATCATCTTTATCTAAAGGCATATACGGCCCATCCTTCACTTCGAATATAACAGAGGACTCCAACACTTCTAAAGTATGCCACTGCCCTTTGGGAATATGGACAGCATATATGCCATTTCCGGGATACAAATCATAGCGTTCCACCTCTTCTCCATTATCATTGTAGAACATCACGTTGATATGTCCACGCAGAAGAAGATAGGTTTCTGCAGTATGTTTGTGCCTGTGTATAGGCAAAACGGTCCCTACTTCCAACGCATTAAGCAGTCGCTGCGCTTTAGCGTCCAAAGTTTCATGCAAATTGAAGTTCATACGTAACCGTTCACTTTCTTTGGCCTGACCGGATACCTTATCCAGCAATTGATCATCTATTATCATCTTGTTGTTTTTAAGCAAGCTTTTTACAATGGATATATTTATGCACAAAAATAATATAAATTGTTACTTGGCTACTAATTTCAGTAGAAAAAAATCAGCGGCAGTGTTTGAACGTAAGCATTCAAATAATCACTACTCGTACAAGAAGTATTTAGCCTGCAAAAAACTGTTTTGATGTATATCATAATTCATTTTGATATACGTCAAAACAGATTATCATGTATATAAAACAGGGAATATTCTTAAATTTCAGAAGGGTAGAAGGGGTATGGCATGAAACTGTATTATTACATTAAACAAAATCCCCGCTAAATTTCTACTACCCCAAGAATAGAAGAAATATATGAAATTAACATCCAAGTATGCAAGAAGCTAATTTCCCAATTCAGCTACTCTTCCTGTAACTTCGTACAGCCCAAATATTGGCAACTACGGCAAAAGCCAACAAGGCGCCCAATTGAGGCAACAGCTCAATAAAGCCGCCGCCACGAAGATATATTGTACGCATTACCTCAACAAAATACCTCAACGGATTTATGCGGGTAATCCATTGTGCCCATTCGGGCATACTATGAATAGGGGTAAAAAGACCGCTCATCAAAATAAGAACAAGCATAAAGAACCACATAACAAACATAGCTTGCTGCAACGTTGCCGAATGATTGGATATAACCAGACCGAATCCGGATACAACCGGAAGAAACACCAAAGCAAAACCGTAGATAGTGAGGAAATGCCCGGCAGGCAAAATTCCATAAAGCAACCAAGCAAGAGCAAAACAAATGGTAAGCACAACAAAACCTATCAACCAATAAGGTATCAGCTTCGCAACAATAAACGTAAATTTATTGACCGGTGTCACATTAATTTGCTCAATAGTGCCAGCCTCTTTCTCCCCCACTACATTAAGGGCAGGAAGAAAACCGCATATCAAAGTCAGCAACATAACCATAAGTGCCGGAATCATGAAAAGTTTATAATTCAAAGTCGGATTATAGAGATTCAGAGAAGAAATACCTATACGGGGAAGAGGTTTGCCTACGAATGTTTTCACAGGTGTTTCCGACTTCAATTCACGAACATAATCGCTGATGATAGATGACAGATAGAAGCCGCCCAAACTTCCTTTGGTTCCATTCACCGCATTGGCTGCTACAAGCAGATGAGGGACCTTACCGTTTATCCAGTCTTTTCCAAAATCACGGGGAATCTCCAGAATGACATCTGCCGTACCCGCCTCAACGCCGAGCATAGCTTCATCATAAGTATCGGGAAGCGCCGTCAGACGAAAATAGGTAGAGGCGCCAATCTTATCCACCAAACGACGGGACACAACACTATGATCGTTGTCCACAATATTCAGATTGATATTCTTTATCTCCAGATTGGCAGCCCAAGGCATCAATATCATAATCATACATGGGAATATGAAAATCAGCTTGGGCAAAAACGAGTTGCGGATTAGCTGCTTGAATTCTTTTTCTATCAAATACTTAATCATAGAGGCATTTACTACTAATTATTATAATTGAAAATTCTTCATTCCAACCTATTCTTGAATTTCTTGAAACTAACGGTTATCAGCAGTACCGCCATAACAGCCAATATACTGATTTCAGGCAGCACCAATGATATATCCACACCCTCTATCATCAATTTACGTACCGCCTGAATATACCAACGTGCAGGAATCACTGTGGAAATACCCTGTAAAATAACGGGCATACTCTCAATAGGAAATATCATCCCTGAAAGCAACATGGTGGGCATCATCAACATTAACCCGGACACCAGCATAGCGGCTACCTGCGTATGGGTAACAGTAGAAATGAGCAGTCCCAAAGCCAATGATACGAAAATAAAAAGCAGTGATACAGTTATCAGCCAAAACAGACTGCCTGCAACCGGAACATGGAGGACATAGACCGAGAGCAATAAAATCGTTATCAGATTGACAAATGACAAAACAAAGTATGGCACTGCTTTGGCAAGGATGATAAACAGCGGTTTTACGGGAGAGACCAATAATACTTCCATAGTTCCCGTCTCCTTCTCACGCACTATGGAGATGGAGGTCATCATTGCACAAATCAGCATCAGAATAAGTCCCATAACACCGGGAACAAAATTATAAGCGCTCTTCATTTGCGGATTATAGAGTAACTTGACTTGAGGAACAATGGCAGAAACACGCGCTCCGGGAGGAAGCATCTCTTGTCCTGTCATGGAGATTATATTTGTGGCATATCCGGCCTGCATGGTAGCCATATTAGGGTCGGTGGCATCGGAAATAATCTGTACTCCGGCCTCACCGGTATAGAGGTTGTCCGAAAAACGTTCGCTAAAGACTATTGCCATATCAATATCCCCGCTCTTGAAAAAACGTTCCGCTTCTTCGGGAGAATGCAAACGGCAGATAACCGTAAAATACTCACTGGCATCTACACGGTCGATAATGCGTCGGGTCACGACATCATTGGAAGGGTCGAGAACGGCAACACGCACATTCTTTACTTCCGTAGTGATGGCAAAACCGAAAAGAATAATCTGTATGATGGGCATACCCAACAGAATCAGCATTGTACGCCGATCGCGGAAGATGTGAAAGAATTCTTTTCGGACAAAAGCTATGAATTGTTTCATGGTTATATCGCAATCTGTTTTGATTTTTATATCTGTATCAATCGGCCGTTCTCACAGCCTCACGAGCCAACTGTTGGAAAACATCATCCATGGTAGCGGCTCCAAACTGTTGCTTCAGTCTGTCGGGGGTGTCAAGCGCACGGATTACACCGTCCACCATGATAGAAATACGGTCGCAATACTCCGCCTCATCCATAAAATGGGTCGTGACAAAAACAGTGATACCTTGCTCTGCAGCCTGATAAATCAATTCCCAAAACTGGCGGCGGGTGGCAGGATCGACACCGCCCGTAGGCTCATCCAGAAAAACAATCTTGGGATGATGAAAAATGGATACCGAAAAAGCGAGCTTCTGTTTCCAACCCAGCGGCAAGCTCTTTACGAGCGTATTACGTTCCTTTTCCAGCCCCAGACGCAGAAGCAATTCATCTGTTCTCGGAGCAATCTCGGTTTCGGGTATCCCATAAATACCGGCAAAAAGGCGGATATTTTCCCAAACTTTGAGATCTTCGTATAAAGAAAACTTCTGGCTCATATAACCGATGTTCTTCTTCACAGCTTCGGATTGGGTGGCAACATCAAAACCTGCAACACGAGCTTTGCCGTCCGTAGGATGGCTTAAACCTGTAAGCATACGCATAGCGGTAGTCTTACCGGCCCCATTGGCACCCAGAAAGCCGAAGATTTCACCTTGGCGTACTTTGAAAGAAATATGATCGACAGCCGTAAATGTACCGAAACGTTTGGTCAGTCCGTCCACTTCGATTACATAATTCTCATGGTTATCCGCTTTCGCATGTAACAATCCCGAAGGACAAAGTATGTCCGCAAATTGTTTCAGAATACGACCGGGAGTGTCAATACCATGTATCCGACCTTCATTGATAAAGGCAATACGGTCGCATTGACGCGCCTCATCGATAATCGGAGTAGAGGCTATGATGGTGATACCCTGTTCTTTGAGACGGCGAAGCATTTCCCAAAATTCCCTGCGCGAAACAGGATCGACACCAGTGGTAGGCTCATCCAGAAACAAGACATCCGGTTTATGAATAAGTGCACAGCTAAGGGCAAGTTTCTGCTTCATTCCACCGGACAAGGCCCCGGCACGACGTTTACGAAAAGGTTCTATCTGCCGGTAGATGTCACGCACCAAATCATAATTCTCCTCAATGGTAGTATGAAAAACCGTAGCGAAGAAACTCAGGTTTTCTTCTACTGTCAGGTCTTGATAGAGAGAAAAACGTCCGGGCATATATCCTACCCGTTGGCGGATAGACTTATAGTCTTTCACCGTATCCAGTCCACATACCGTAGTCTCACCTTCATCGGCAAGCAACAAAGTGGTGAGGATACGGAACAGCGACGTTTTCCCCGCACCGTCAGGCCCGATGATTCCGAAAAGTTCACCCGTACGGACGGAGAGTGAAACGCCTTGCAAGGCTTCCACCCGACCGTAACACTTAAAGACGTTATCGACAGTTACTGCAAAGTTCATGACGTTATTGAATGTGAATTGTAAATTCCACTCCCCCATACATTCCGATTTTCAACATACCGTCATTCTTCACAGCCACTTTTATGGCATACACCAAATTGGCACGTTCATCTTTCGTAAGAATCGTCTTGGGAGTAAACTCGGAGCTGTCCGAAATCCAAGTGACAACTCCCGGATATTCTTTTCTGACATCTTTACCATAATCGGAATAAACTGTCACTTCCTGCCCCAACTTCACTTCGGACAATTGTTCGGAAGTGATATAGGCACGCAGATAAATCTGTTCCATATCAGCAATCTTGAATAACGGAGTGCCCGGCGCTGCCTGTTCTCCCGCTTCTGCATATTTGGCAAGGACAGTTCCTGTCAACGGAGAGGTGATATGGCACTTCTTTAACTGGTCTTCAATCTGCGCAACCTGAATACCCACCGATGAACTCTGCCACGTCAGGCTTTGGTCGCTGTTCTGCAGTGTGGAGTTTTGAGCGGTAAGTTGTTTGCGGAGTACTTTAAGTAAGGATTCGGCATCATCCAACTGCTTCCGGTTAGCCGCACCTACACGAAGTAAATTGGCTACACGATCACGCTCGCGTTGCGCCTGAAGGATTTGTTCTTTGGTTGCCGCCACCTGTTTCAGAATATCGGGGCGCTGCCCTTCCACGGACTTGGCACTGGCTTCCAACTGGAGTTTTTTCAGATAAAGCTGAACAGTGTCAATGATGCCGACCTCCTGTCCGGCTTTCAAGGTGGTACCTTCTTCCACATCCAAACTGAGTATCTTTCCGGACGCTTCGGCAGAGACTATAACATCGGTAGCTTCAAAAGTTCCCGTAGCATCGTATTTGGGTGTACCGCTACTGCAAGCGACAAGAAAGAACAGGACCGGAAATAATTTAAATGATTTCATATTATAGGATTTTATTGTAATTCTAAAGCTTTAATTATTTAAAGTATATTTCAGTTGCCAGATATTCATCAACAGCTGTACTTCATGCAATGCCTTGGTACGACGTGCCAAGTTCTCATTGGTTATCTCACGGAGCATATCGGTGACAGTCAGCGTTCCGTTCTCTACTTTGGCTTCGGCTGCACGACGAATATTCTCACGTAAACGGATGATTTCATCGTCATCCGCCATTTGCCTGCGCATGGACAATACACCCGCATCCTGCTGCGTAGCCTGCAAACGGGTATTGAAGAGAAACACGTCCCTACCCGTCTCTATCTGTCGCCGGCTATTGTCTATCCTGCGGCGATCATTCTTTAGAGTATACAGACTACCGAAGTTCCATGACATACGTACACCTGCCATATAGTATGCACTGAATTCATCTTTCAGCATATTCAACCCCGGATTGCCATAAGCGCCCTGCACAAAAAGCCCGAAACGGGGCATTACTCTTGCATTCAGCGTAGCTTCCTGCACTCTAAGCTGTTCTCCCTGAGCCTCAAAAAGACGAAGTTCCGGACGATTGTTTATTCCATTCACACTACCCGTATCTTCCGCTACGGGCTTCTGCAAAGTAGTTCCGAGAGGGATTTCTTTTCCTATAAAAGCGGAAAGCATATTGATATATGCCTGGCGTGATGTTTCCAATTCGATGCGGCGTTGTTTGGCATTCAGTTGCTCCACACTGACGGCATCCAAATCGCTTTGAGTGGCTATACCGTTTATTATATAGTTTGACACTTGCTTGTGCGTTCTTCCCAAATCATCCTGCAAAAGTTGGTTCTGTTTCAGCTGTTCGTCCAGCAACAGGATACCGAAAAACAGCTGATTGATGCGGTCGTTCAATGCGTACATATCCACATTCTGCTTCTCCATGTCCACATCCGATGCCGCACGTGTCAAACGTTTTTGGTTGCGGATATCTCCACCGTCCCAAATGGTTTGCTGCAATTCGAGCATCACCTGATACTGGTCTTTGGGGGCGGTTTTTACATTGATACCCGGTATTTCGACGGGCAGTTGCGTTATATCACTTTGATACGTAGCCTTGCCCGACAATGAGAACCGGGGCAGATATCCCTTTCCGGCATTGGAAAGATCATACTCACGTGCCTTTTCTATCAGTCCGTACTGACGTACCAACGGATAATTAGCCTGTGCCTCACGTTGGCATTCATCCAAAGTAAGCTGGGCATGAGCCAATGTAGCCGTAAGAAAAAAGGCTAAAGAGAGAATTGCTTGTTTCATATCTGTTTCTTATTTATTAGCACAATACAAAGATAGACGCATAACTTAGTATGCTTACAACCTATTTGTCGGCAAAGATGTCCCAATAGTACGACTTTCTGTATGAAAAGACAAATGATATGGATACTTTATTATCTTTGCCACTGAATTACTTACTATTTATAAATATGGAGAAGAACAGACCTATAAGCGTTGCATTCGATGATATCCGTTATAAGCTGGATATCATCAATCACCATGAATATCGTTTTATAAACGATGATTTGGGCATGGTTATCAGCTTCATACAAATGGGAAGCAAGCTATTCCATATCGGACAGCCCTATCGCGCCAAAGAAGGACGAATCATTCGTGTTTTGCAAGGAACAGGGAGAATCTCCATCAACCTTATTGAATACGAAGTATCCACTCATCAAATTATTATAATCCCCGACAACTCCCTGATAGAATTGTTTGAAATCAGCCCCGACTATGATTTTCAAATCATAGTGCCCGCCTGCAATTTCCTGCCTGTCCTGCCCGGT
Source organism: Bacteroides sp. AM10-21B (assembly GCF_003472565.1). Lineage (NCBI taxonomy): Bacteria > Pseudomonadati > Bacteroidota > Bacteroidia > Bacteroidales > Bacteroidaceae > Bacteroides > Bacteroides sp. AM10-21B. Next base: position 266,099 of record NZ_QRME01000007.1, read on the forward strand.
TCTATCTTGTCGGAGACTTACACAAGAAACGGTATCGTGCTGTCACTTAATGAGGAAGAATGGACACAGGCGGAGATGTTTTTTACCCTGCTGTGGAATATACTTCATTCCTCGCCCTATCGTCGTGAAACCATACAGCATTTCATCATTTCCCTGCTTTACAACCTTAAATATACTTACGAGCAAACGCGCACAACCACTCCCCTGCGCCTTTCGCGCCAGGAAGAAATTTTCCGCCGCTTCATAGCCCTTGTAAACAAACATAGCAAGCAAGAACGTTCCGTCAATTTCTATGCCGACAAATTATGCCTGACCCCTCATTATCTGAGCACCATCATACGTGAAGCAAGCGGACAGACGGTGATGCAGTGGATTAACCAGTCCGTTATTCTTGAAGCAAAAGTTTTGCTGAAACACAGCAATCTGCTAATTTTCCAAATATCGGACGAATTGAACTTTCCAAACCCATCTTTCTTCTCGAAATTCTTCAAGCGAATAACAGGAATGACACCTGCCGAATACCAGAAAACATAATAAACCGGAGACAGTCTGTTTTTACTAATAGGATAACAAACAGAACAGTTTATAAATCTTATAAACCTTTTCTATATAGCGGTTACTGAGTACTTTTGTCACAAAACTAATATACTTTAGATTATGAAACGAATTTATTGGGTTTTAGCAAGCATTTCCATATGCTTACTTGCATCCTGCAACAGTGGCACGAAAGATGCAAGAGAATGCCAAACTGTAAAAATAGATACAGTTACTTCCGCCAGCGGACAGACCTATCTGCAATACCCCGGAAAGGTAAAAGCGGCACAGGACATCAGTCTCGCATTCAGAGTAAGCGGTACTATCCGGAAAATATATGTAAAAGACGGCACCCGTGTACAAGCGGGACAATTACTTGCCGAACTGGACCCAACGGACTACCAAGTACAGCTGGACGCCACCGAAGCCGAATACAAACAGATAAAAGCGGAAGCGGAACGCGTAATGGCCCTGTACAAAGATAACGGGACTACTCCCAGCGCCAATGACAAAGCTGTGTACGGACTGAAACAAATCACCGCCAAATATCAGCACCACAAAGACCAGCTGGGTTACACCCGCCTTTACGCTCCTTTCAACGGCTATATACAAAAACGGTTGTTTGAAGCGCACGAGACAATAGGCGCCGGAATGCCTGTCCTGTCCATGATTAGTGGCGGTGCACCGGAAGTCGAGATAAATCTGCCTGCAGCCGAATATATCCGACGTGAGCAATTCAACCAATATCACTGCACATTCGACATTTATCCGGACCGGAGTTACCCGTTGAAGCTTATCAGCGTCACTCCCAAAGCCAATGCAAACCAACTGTACACCATGCGGCTGCAACTGGTTGCAGACAAACAGCCCGTTCCTTCGCCCGGCATGAATACAATGGTTACCATCCGTTGTGATAGTGACGATACCCACAGTATGTCCGTACCCTGCAATGCCATTCTACAGAAAGACGGCAAGGCCGGGGTATATGTATACAACCCGTCCAACAATAAGGTGAGCCGCCGCGAGGTAACCATAGTACGCCTGATGAGTGACGGACGCAGTATCATCACATCCGATGAACTGAAGCCCGGAGAACTGGTTGTGTCCGCCGGAATACACCACATAGAGAACGGGGAAACCGTAAAGCCCCTGCCCGCTGCCAGTAAGACAAATATCGGCGGGCTATTGTAACATTGATTTACATCTAAAATATCAGTTATATGGATATAAGTAAATGGGCATTTAAGAACCGTAACCTTATCTATTTTCTGGTGACGGTGCTGCTTATCGGCGGAATTCTCTCCTGCTATCAGATGAGTAAACTGGAAGACCCGGAAATAAAAGTGAAACTTGCCATGGTGGTGACCACATATCCGGGAGCATCCGCACACCAAGTAGAATTGGAAGTGACGGATGTACTGGAAAAGAGCATCCGCAGTATGGGAAACATAGACAATGTGGAAAGCTACTCTTACAACGACCTTTCGCTGATACAGATAGAACTGACCACTACTACCCAAGATGAAGAGGTAGAACAATGCTGGGATATGTTGCGCCGCAAGGTACACGACGCTTGCGCCCTGCTTCCCGACGGAGCGGGTACCCCTATCGTCAAAGATGATTTCGGCAATGTATATGGAATGTTCTATGCACTGTCTGGTGACGGTCTGTCCGACCGTGAGCTGTCCGACTATGCCGAACTCATCAAGCGGGAAATCAGTGACATGGAAGACGTAGACCGGGTGGAACTATACGGCAAGCGTCCTGAATGTATCAACATCTCCCTGTTGCAAGACCGTATGGCGAACCTCGGTGTGAAACCCGCCGAAGTTCTCGCTACCCTGAACGGACAGAACAAGACTACATACAGCGGTTATTACGACAACGGAGACAACCGCATCCGCGTCACTGTCAGCGATAAATTCAAGACGGTAGAAGACATAGGCAATATGCTGATTCAGGGACATGACGACGACCAACTCCGTATGCGCGACATTGCCCGTATAGAAAAAGGATACGAAGAACCTACCCGCAACGAACTGTTCTTCGACAGCGAACGGGCACAAGGCATTCTTGTCGCGGCCGCCAGCGGATCGGATATTGTAAAAGTCGGCGCCGCCGTAGAGAAGAAACTGGCACAGTTGAAAGAAAACCGCCTGCCCGCCGGTGTAGAGTGCCACAAGGTGTTCTATCAGCCGGAGCGTGTAGGAGCTTCTTTGGGTACTTTCGTAATCAATCTGATTGAATCCGTCATTATCGTTGTAGTCATTCTGATGTTGGCTATGGGATTCAAGAGCGGAGTCATTATTGGAATCAGTCTGGTTGTCACCGTATTCGGTTCTTTCCTGTTCCTGCAAACGGCGGGCGGAACCATGCAGCGCGTATCGCTGGCTGCCTTCGTGCTGGCAATGGGTATGCTGGTGGATAACGCCATTGTTATCGTGGACGGCATATTGGTAGACCTGAAAGCCGGGAAGAGCCGTATGGAAGCCATGACCGCCATCGGCCGCCAGACAGCGATGCCTCTGCTGGGAGCTACCCTGATAGCCATCATCGCCTTTCTTCCCATCTTCATGTCACCGGACACAGCCGGAGTGTACACCCGCGACCTTTTCATTGTGCTGGCCGTCTCCCTGCTGCTAAGCTGGGTACTGGCATTGGTGCACGTACCCCTAATGGCCAATCGCAGACTCCACCCCACAGTAGAAGTCAGCACTACCGGAAAACGTGAATACAAAGGGCGCACCTATGCCTTGTTGCGCACCGCCCTATATTTCGGGCTGGCACACCGTTGGAGCTTTGTGCTGGCAATGGCGGCTCTGTTAGGACTTTCCATATTCGGTTACGGATATATGCGCCAGGGGTTCTTCCCGGATATGGTGTACGACCAGCTATATATGGAATACAAGTTGCCCGAAGGCAATAACTCCACCCGTGTGGCAAAAGATTTAAGAGAGATAGAAGCCTATCTGAAAACACGTAAGGAGATTACCCACATCACTGCTTCCATAGGAGGCACACCGGGGCGTTACAATCTGGTGCGCAGCATCGCCAATCCGTCTCTATCTTACGGCGAACTGATTATTGACTTTACTTCACCGGACGCCCTCGTAGACAATATGGATGAGATACAAAACTACCTGACACAGCATTATCCCGATGCCTACGTGAAACTGAAACGCTATAACCTGATGTTCAAGAAATACCCCATCGAAGCACAATTCATGGGTCCTGATCCCGCCGTGCTGCATCAGTTGGCGGACAGTGTACGGAGCATTATGGAGAATACCCCGGAAGTATGCCTCATCACTACCGACTGGGAGCCGCAGATACCTGTACTTTCCATTGAATACGATCAGGCGGCAGCCCGGGCATTGGGTCTCAGCCGTAACGACGTAAGTATGTCTCTCCTATCTGTGAATGGCGGCATACCTATCGGCTCTTTCTACGAGGGCATACACCGCGACAATATCTATCTGAAATGTCTGGACGAGCAAGGGCAACCGATAGAAGACTTGGGCAACACACAGGTATTCTCCGCCCTTCCCTCTCTGAACGGACTGCTGAATGAAGAAACCATGGTCAAGCTGAAAGCCGGTACCCTGAGCAAAGAAGAGTTGGTTGAAAGCCTCATGGGAAGTACTCCGCTGAAACAAATCAGCAAGAGCATAGATATCCGTTGGGAAGATCCCGTAGTACCACGCTACAACGGGCAGCGCAGCCAGCGTGTGCAATGCTCGCCCGCTCCCGGCATAGAAACGGAAAAAGCGCGGCAAACCATTGCACGAAAGATAGAACAGATAGAATTACCCGACGGCTATACCCTGCATTGGCAAGGAGAGAAGAATGCAAGCGACCAGTCCATGAAATATTTGTTCAAGAACTTCCCGCTGGCTATCATACTGATGATTGCCATCCTCATTATGCTATTCAAGGATTACCGCAAACCGATCATCATCTTCTGCTGTCTCCCCATGATTCTTGTGGGAGTGGTGGCGGTGATGTTGCTTACGGGTAAAACGTTCAACTTCGTAGCAATTGTGGGCACATTGGGACTGATAGGTATGCTCATCAAGAACGGTATCGTGCTAATGGATGAAATCACTCTCCAACTTAATCAGGGAGTAGAACCGATTACAGCATTGGTGGACAGTGCCCAAAGCCGTCTCCGCCCTGTGACAATGGCGGCGCTGACTACCATTTTAGGCATGATACCGCTGCTGCCCGATGCCATGTTCGGTTCGCTGGCGGCCTCCATTATGGGCGGCCTTACATTCGGAACGCTGATAACGCTCCTTTTCATCCCCATCCTGTACGCATTATTCTTTCATATAAAAAACGAACAATGATGAAAAAGAAAATAATCATCCTCACCGCTCTGCTATTCTCAGCCAGTATCTCCGCACAGGAGACACTGACTTTGGAACAATGCAGGGAAATGGCACTGAAATACAACAAGGAGATGGCAGCTTCCGCCAAGCAAACGGAAAGCGCACACTACACTGCAAAGAGTTACAAAGGCAATTTCTTCCCCAACTTTACCCTCAGCGGAACGGGTATTTACAGTACGGCGGACGGCAGTTTCGGCATAGCCGGCGGCAATCTGCCCACTTTTCTACCCGATGCCGCAGGACAATTTCTGCCCAACAACGGTTTCGCCTATTTTCCCGGAGTAGACTTAAACTATAAGATAGGCATGGTATATATGGGCGGTGTACAAGTAGAACAGCCGCTGTATATGGGCGGCAAAATTCGTGCTGCCTACAAAATGTCTTTATTGGGTAAAGAAATGGCGCAGATGAATGAAACGCTGACAGCCTCGGAGGTTATTGTGAAAACAGACCAAGCCTATGCACAAGTCATCAAAGCCAAAGAGATGAAGAAAGTGGCCGAGAAATACAACGCTGTGCTTATAGAATTGATGAAGAATGTTGAGAGCGCCCATAAGCATGGCCTGAAGCCCCGGAACGATGTACTGAAAGTGCAGGTAAAACTGAATGAGAGCGCACTCAATATCCGCAAGGCCGACAATGCGCTCCGTCTGGCAACCATGAATCTCTGTCATTGCATCGGCAAGCCTTTGGGCACGGATATACGGACTTCCGACAATTTTCCCGAAGTGGGACGAGACATCCAACTGCAAATATCGGATATCTCCGCCCGCCCCGAATATGCCATACTGAATCAGCAAGTAGCCATTGCCAAACAACAGGTTAAGTTAAACCGCAGCGAATTACTGCCCCAAATCGGTGTAAAAGGTTCATACGACTATATTCATGGTCTGGAAGTGAACAATCAGGATTTGTTTGATAAGGGCAGTTTCTCCGTCCTCCTGAATGTAAGCATCCCTCTTTTCCATTTCGGTGAACGTACCGGCAAAGTACGTGCTGCCAAAGCCAAATTGGAGCAAACCCGTCTTGAACAGGAGAATATGAACGAACAGATGTTACTGGAACTTACACAAGCCGCCAACAACCTCGATGAAGCCCGACTGGAAAGTTCCATCGCCGAACATTCCCTGCAACAGGCAGAAGAGAACATGAGGGTGAGCCGCAGCCAATATGACGTGGGACTGGAGACACTGTCCGACCATCTGGAAGCACAAGCCATGTGGCAGCAAGCGTACGAAACCAAAGTGGATACACATTTCCGGCTGTACTTGAACTATGTCGCTTATTTAAAGGCAACGGGGACGCTGCTGAAATAGCGATTATATAAAAACAAGAGACCAAAATACACCAGATGATTTCTTTCAGGCACGGATTACACGGATTTCACGGAAAAAAGATAAAGTAAATCCGTGTAATCCGTGCCTGAAAAGAAACAAATGGACTTTTATTTATACTCCTCCCAAGACTTGATAGCCAAATCATCCGGTGTCATCGTACAGAACGCATTGATAAAGGCGCTTGCCAAACGCGCGTTCGTAATCAGCGGAATATTAAGGTCGATAGCGGCACGACGTATCTTGTAGCCGTTGTCCAACTCGCCCGCGGTGAGGTTCTTCGGGATATTCACCACCATATCAATTTCTTTCTTGTGCAGCATATCAAGTGCCTGCGGCTGCATATCGGGTTCGCTCGGCCAATAGACGCGGGTATTCTCCACGCCATTCTCCGTAAGGAACTTGCTTGAACCACCGGTGGCAAACAGTTTATATCCTTTCTTCTGAAGCATACGGGCTGCGGAAAGCATATCTACTTTCTGTTTCGGAGTACCGGTAGAGAGCAGGATATTCTTTTGCGGAATACGATAACCGACAGAGAGCATCGCCTTGAGAATGGCACAGGAAGTGTCGCTGCCTATACACCCCACTTCGCCCGTAGACGCCATATCCACACCCAGTACAGGGTCTGCCTTTTGCAGGCGGTTAAAGGAGAACTGAGAGGCCTTGATTCCTACATAATCGAGGTCGAAAAGGTTCTTGTCCGGTTTTTGTACAGGAATGCCGAGCATCACTTTCGTAGCCAGTTCGATAAAGTTGATTTTAAGCACCTTGCTTACGAACGGGAACGAACGGCTGGCACGCAGGTTACATTCAATCACCTTGATGTCGTTGTCCTTGGCAAGATACTGGATATTGAACGGGCCGGAGATGTTCAGTTCGCGGGCAATCTCCCGACTGATACGCTTGATGCGACGTACTGTCTCCACATAAAGTTTCTGCGGCGGGAACTGGATAGTGGCATCGCCGGAATGTACACCGGCAAACTCTATATGCTCGCTGATAGCGTATGCTATGATTTCCCCATTCTGCGCTACGGCATCCATTTCCACTTCCTTGGCATGTTCTATAAACTGGCTCACGACTACCGGATGCTTCTTCGATACGTTTGCCGCCAACTGCAAGAAGCGTTCCAGTTCTTCCTGATTGGAGCAAACGTTCATTGCCGCACCGGATAGCACGTAACTGGGACGAACCAATACCGGAAATCCTACTTTATCGACAAAAGCGTTGATGTCTTCCAGTGAAGTAAGCGCCCGCCATTCGGGTTGGTCTACACCGATACGGTCCAGCATGGCGGAGAACTTGTCCCGGTCTTCGGCGTTGTCAATGCTCTTGGCGCTTGTGCCGAGGATGGGCACATTCTGCGCATCGAGACGCATGGCAAGGTTGTTCGGTATCTGGCCGCCCGTAGAAACGATTACGCCATGCGGATTCTCCAGTTCGAGGATGTCCATGACACGCTCGAAGGTGAGTTCGTCAAAATAGAGGCGGTCGCACATATCGTAGTCCGTGGATACGGTTTCGGGGTTGTAATTAATCATCACGCTGCGGTAGCCCTCCTTGCGGATAGTGTTCAACGCCTGCACACCGCACCAGTCAAACTCTACCGAGGAGCCGATGCGGTACGCACCCGAACCGAGTACAACGATAGACTTACGGTCGCCCAGGTAATGCACATCATTGGCAATGCCGCTATACGTCAAGTACAGGTAGTTGGTCCGGGCGGGATATTCGGCGGCAAGGGTATCTATTTGTTTCACTACGGGCAGGATGCCCATGCTCTTGCGGAGAGCGCGTATGGCAAGAATACCTTCTTCACTGTCCATATACTTTTCCAAGCCAAAGGCACGGGCTATCTGGAAATCGGAGAAGCCCTGAACTTTTGCTTTCCGCAGTAGTTCTTGTGCTGCTATGTCATTCCGAACGAAGTGAAGAAACTGCTCCTTTGAACGTGCAAGGGGAAGAGATTCTTCGCTGCGCTCTGAATGACAGGAGGCTGTTGAATGACAGGCGGCTTCCGAATACTCATGCAGTTCCTTGCTGGTATTCATTATATTCATCAGTTTCTCCAAGAACCAGCGGTCTATCTTTGTCAGTTCATGTACTTGGTCTACGGTATATCCGGCACGAAAAGCTTTGGAGATGACGAAGATACGCTTGTCCGTAGGCTCACGGAGCGCTTTATCAATATCGGAGATAACTAGTTCCTTGTTCTCCACAAAACCATGCATTCCCTGTCCTATCATGCGCAGTCCCTTCTGAATGGCTTCTTCAAAAGTGCGTCCGATAGCCATGACCTCGCCGACAGACTTCATGCTTGAACCCAGTTCCTTATCTACGCCATGAAACTTGCCCAAATCCCAACGGGGAATCTTACAAACCACATAGTCCAGCGCCGGCTCGAAGAATGCGCTGGTAGTCTTGGTTACGGAATTCTTCAGGTCGAAAAGCCCGTAACCCAATCCGAGTTTGGCAGCCACGAAAGCAAGCGGATAACCCGTTGCTTTAGAGGCAAGTGCAGACGAACGGCTCAAGCGGGCATTTACCTCTATTACGCGGTAATCTTCGCTTTCCGGGTCGTAGGCATACTGTACATTGCACTCGCCTACAATACCGATATGGCGGATGATGCGGATAGCCAGTTCACGCAGTTTGTGATAATCCGTATTGCTTAATGTCTGCGACGGGGCAATCACGATAGACTCCCCTGTATGGATGCCCAGCGGGTCGAAGTTCTCCATGTTGCAGACTGTTATACAGTTGTCGAAACGGTCGCGTACCACCTCATACTCCACTTCTTTCCAGCCGCGCAAAGACTTCTCCACCAATACTTGCGGGGAGAAGGAAAAGGCTTTTTCCACCAGCACATTCAGCTCTTCCTCATTGTCGCAGAAGCCCGACCCCAGTCCGCCCAGCGCATAGGCTGCACGCACTATCACCGGATAGCCCAGTTCCGCAGCGGCACGACGGGCATCTTCGGCATTCTCCACAGCTTCGCTTTGTATGGTCTTTACATCGATTTTATCCAGTTTCCGGACGAATATCTCACGGTCTTCCGTATCTATGATAGCTTGCACGGGAGTACCGAGCACCTTTACGCCGTATTGCTCAAAAATGCCCTTTTTGTAAAGCTCCACACCGCAGTTCAGCGCTGTCTGTCCGCCAAAAGCAAGCATAACGCCGTCGGGGCGTTCTTTCTCAATAACCTTCTCCACAAAGTAAGGGGTAACGGGCAGGAAGTAAATCTGGTCTGCCACACCTTCCGAAGTCTGCACCGTAGCAATGTTCGGGTTGATAAGGACGGTATGGATACCTTCTTCTTTCAATGCCTTGAGCGCCTGCGAACCGGAATAGTCAAACTCTCCCGCCTCACCGATTTTCAGTGCGCCGGAGCCAAGCAACAGGACTTTCTTTATATTATTTTCTTTCATTTGTCTAAATTTGATTATACCAACAATCTGTTTTCAGCGGCATCCTAATCTTTTTTGATGTACATCAAACGAAGTTTTGACGTATATCAAACAAAATTTTGATGCCTGTCAAACCATTATAACAACTTCACGAACTCATCGAACAGGAACTCCGTATCCGTCGGCCCGCTGGCAGCTTCGGGATGAAACTGTGCGGAGAACCAGGGATTGCGCTTATGGCGGATACCCTCGTTGGAGCCGTCATTCATATTGATGAAAAGCGGTTCCCAATCTTCGCCCAGCGTATTGTTGTCCACTGCATAGCCATGATTCTGCGAGGTGATGAAGCAACGCTCCGTACCCACCATGCGTACCGGCTGATTATGGCTGCGATGTCCGTATTTCAGCTTATATATCTTGGCTCCTCCGGCTTTGGAAAGTAACTGATTGCCCATACAGATGCCGAAGATAGGCAGCTTTTCGTTCTTCATCGCCTTGCGGATATTCTGAACGGCGGCATCACAGGTATCGGGGTCGCCGGGCCCGTTGGAGATGAACAGACCGTCAAATTCCAGTCCGTTGAAATCGTAATTCCAAGGAACGCGAATGACTTCCACATCCCGCTTCAGCAGGCAACGGATGATGTTGGTCTTGACACCGCAGTCCACAAGGACAACCTTCTTTAATGAAGAATGAGGAATGAAGAATGAAGAATGGGCTGCGCTACGGGTGGAAGTGCCGTCGGGCAGGTAATGGATGATTTCCTTGCAGCTCACGCGGTCCACGTAGTTCACACCCTCGTACACCGCTGCCGGCAATTCTTCATCCTTCCGCCCCAATTCTTCATTCTTCATTCTTAATTCTTCATTAAACTCTATTCTCCCCATCATCACTCCATGCTCGCGCAGTACTTTAGTCAATTCGCGGGTATCGATACCCGTAATGCCCGGCACTTGCTCACGCTTCAGCCAGTCGCCGAGACTTTCCACGGCATTCCAATGGCTGTAGTTTTCGGAATAATCACTTACGATAACGGCTTCGGCATGGATGTGTTCACTCTCCATGAATGTAGCCAGTCCGTTTGGCTCGATGGTGAAAGGCGGCACACCATAGTTGCCCACCAACGGATAAGTGAGCGTCATCAACTGTCCGGCATACGAAGGGTCGGTCAGGCTTTCGGGATAACCCGACATGGCTGTGTTGAAGACCACCTCCCCCGCTACCGGCTTTTCATAGCCAAACGACTTGCCGCAGAAGCGGCTCCCGTCGTCAAGGATTAAAGTTACATTTCTCATATTCAGAATTGATATACTTGTTCTATATAATTAATAAATGCCGCATTCAGCAACTTCACACCGCCCGGCGTAGGATAGTCACCGCTGAAGTACCAGTCGCCCCGATGCTGCGGACAGGCTTCATGCAGCCCCTCAAGAGGCTGGTATACAATCTGCACTTTCGCCTTCGTGCCTTTCGGAGTCAGGAGTTCCACCATTTTGGCGGAAATCTCTTCATCGGTAAAGGGAGCGTAGATTTCCTTTACGTAGTTCACCATCTGTTCCTTGGGCAGCCCCACTTGCTCTTTGGATTTGCGGTAGGCGGATGCAATGACATCGCGCATCTCACGTTCTTTCAGCAGCTCGATGGCGGCTTTGAAAGCAATGAATTCGCTCATCTTCGCCATGTCGATACCGTAATAGTCGGGATAGCGCACTTGCGGCGAGGAGCTTACGATTACAATCTTCTTCGGATTGAGGCGGTCGAGGATGCCGATAATGCTTTGTTTCAAGGTAGTGCCGCGCACAATGCTGTCGTCTATGATAACCAGATTGTCCACACCGGGCACAAGGCTGCCGTAAGTGATGTCGTACACATGGGCGGCAAGGTCATTACGGCTGTTGCCCTCGGCTATGAAAGTACGCAGCTTGATGTCTTTGATAGCTACCTTCTCGCTTCGTATGCGGCGGGACAAGATACGCTCCAGTTCATCGTGGCTGGGGTTATGTCCCAAAGCGGCAATCTGCCGGACTTTCTCCTCGTTGAGGTAATCGTCCAGTCCTTGCAACATCCCATAGAAGGCCACTTCCGCCGTATTCGGTATGAAGGAAAAGACGGTATGGTCTATATCCTTATCAATGGCTTTCAAGATGTTAGGCACTAACTTCTCACCCAATAGTTTACGTTCCTTATAGATGTCTACGTCACTGCCGCGACTGAAATAGATACGCTCGAAGGAACAAGGTTTCACCTCACGCGGCTTATTGATTTGCACCGTACGGAGCTTACCGGCTTTGTTGATAAGGACGGCTTGTCCCGGTTGCAGCTCCTTGATGCTGTCGGCGGACACATTGAGCGCGGTCTGTATCACAGGGCGTTCGCTGGCAAGCACGGCTATTTCATCATCCTGATACCAGAATGCAGGGCGGATGCCCCACGGGTCGCGGACGGCGAATGTCTCACCGCTCCCGGTAAGCCCGCACATCACATAGCCCCCGTCCCACTCTTTGCTCGAAGTGCGCAATACGTTGGCAAGGTCTATATGGTCTTCGATGTAGTGTGTGATGCCCATACCGGTCAGTCCTTCGGCTTCGGCAAGGTTGAAGAGGCGTTCCACTTCGCGGTCGAGCCGGTGTCCCACTTGTTCCAGCATGATATACGTATCGGCATACTTGCGAGGATGCTGGCCGATAGCGGTGATACGTGCAAAGATTTCATCCACGTTCGTCATGTTGAAGTTGCCGCACAGGGCAAGGTTCTTGGCACGCCAGTTGTTTCTCCTGAGAAACGGATGCACGTACGAGATGCCCGACTTACCCGTGGTGGAATAACGCAGATGCCCCATATACACTTCTCCCGCAAAGGGAAGTACACGCTTTGCATAATCGGCATCGTGCAGTTGTTCTTTCGTCAGGTCTTTAAAGTTGCTTTGCACCGTGTCGAATATCTCGGTAATAGCTCCCGAACCGAGCGCCCGTTCGCGAAACATATACTCCTCTCCGGGATTCGCTTCCAGTTTCACGCAAGCCAGTCCGGCTCCTTCCTGTCCTCGGTTGTGCTGTTTCTCCATGAGAAGGTAGAGCTTGTTCAGCCCATACATCCATGTACCGTACTTTTCTTCGTAATACTCCAGCGGTTTCAGCAGGCGTATCATGGCAACGCCACATTCATGCTTCAGTTGTTCCATTTATATATTTACTAATGAGTAATTACTTCTTTTAAAAACGCATTATTTATGTTCTGAAAACACATCATCTGTTTAGTACAAACGCATCATCTGTTTTACCCGTACGCATCATCTGTTTCCGGTCATTCCACCGTTACCGACTTGGCAAGGTTACGCGGTTGGTCTACATCCATGCCTTTGCATACGGCTATGTGATAAGCGAGCAACTGCAAGGGAACCGTAGTTATTAACGGGTCAAGGCACTCCATTGTTTCGGGAAGTTCGATACAAGTGTCGGCTATTTTACTGATAACCGTATCTCCCTTGGTGACAATCGCTATCACCCTGCCTTTGCGCGCTTTGATTTCCTGTATATTGCTCAGTACTTTTTCGTACAATCCGTTCTGTGTGGCAATGACCACTACCGGCATTTCCGCATCTATCAGCGCGATAGGTCCATGCTTCATTTCGGCGGCCGGATAGCCTTCCGCATGGATATACGAGATTTCTTTCAGCTTCAAAGCGCCTTCCAACGCTACGGGATAGCTGTAGCCGCGTCCCAGATAGATAAAATTGTGTGCGTAGGTGAAGATTTTGGAAAGCTCCGCTATGCGGTCGTTCAGCTTCAGCACCTCTTTCATCTTTTCGGGAATCTGTCCGAGTTCCCTCACTATGGCAAGGTATTGCTCCTTATCAATCGTACGCTTCTCCCGCGCAAGAGTCAATGCCAGCATAGTGAGCACAGTTACCTGACCCGTAAAGGCTTTGGTAGACGCCACCCCTATTTCCGGTCCTACATGGATGTAAGACCCCGTATGCGTAGCGCGCGGAATACTCGAACCGATAGCATTACAGATGCCATATATAAATGCACCGCGGCTTTTGGCAAGTTCCACGGCAGCCAGCGTATCGGCTGTCTCCCCGCTCTGCGAAATGGCAATCACCACATCATTGCCGTCAATCACCGGGTCCCGGTAACGGAACTCCGAAGCATACTCCACTTCCACCGGAATGCGGCAGAAACTCTCTATCAAATGTTTGCCTATGAGCGCGGCGTGCCAAGACGTGCCGCAGGCCACGATTACAAAACGTTTGGCAGCAAGCAGACGTTCCTTATAATCTATAATGGCGGAAAGCACCACGTTAGTACCCTCCAAATTAATGCGTCCGCGCATACAGTCGCGAATACAATCGGGTTGCTCAAAAATCTCTTTCAACATGAAATGCGGATAACCGCCCTTCTCCAACTGACCGAGATTAAGCGCTACCGTCTTTACCTCGTGCGGACACTCCACATTCTTCAGATTCACCACTTTCAGTTTCTCCCCGCGACGGATAACGGCTATCTCTTCATCTTCCAGATAAACCACCTTGTCCGTATATTCCACAATCGGAGTGGCATCGGATGCCAAGAAGAACTCATCCTGCCCGATGCCCACCACCAACGGACTGCTTTTGCGCGCGGCGATAATCTCGTCTGGATTCTCCCTGTCGAGCACGGCAATGGCATATGCACCGATAACCTCTTGCAAAGCCAGTTGCACGGCAGTCAGCAAGTCGATGCGGTTTGTAACCTGAATGTATTCTATGAGTTGTATCAGTACCTCGGTGTCGGTACTACTTTTAAAAGTATAGCCTTTGGCTTGGAGTTTGTCTTTAAGGACGGCGTAATTTTCAATGATGCCGTTGTGGATGAGAGCGAGTCTTTCGGAAGAGGAATAATGAGGATGGGCGTTAACGGAACAAGGTTCTCCATGTGTAGCCCAACGGGTATGTGCAATGCCTATGCTACCGGAAATATCTTTTTGAGTGACGAAAGTTTCTAAATCCGAGACCTTTCCTTTCGTCTTGTACACGTTCAGTTGTCGGTCATCACTGATTAATGCTACCCCTGCACTATCGTATCCGCGGTACTCCAACCGCTTCAAGCCTTTGATAAGAATGGGGTAGGCTTTCCTTTGACCTATATAGCCTACTATTCCACACATAATATATCAGTATTTAATTTGCGCTGCAAAGATATATATTATTGAGAACATAAAGTTAATATTTTCACTATTTATTTGTCAAAAGAGTAGAAAAAAGTTGTTTTATTATCAAAAAGACAAAGAAAACAATATTTTAAAAGCAAAAGGTAGAATTTATAATCTTAAAGCAAACTGGCGGAATCTGATTTAAGATTAGAAGAAAACAAAGGGTATTTTCTATCAGATTATAACTTCAGTCTCCGGTATAAGTATTTAATAGGGCACAAATCAAGGCATATCGGTATCAATTTGAAATTAAATACATATTTTTGCCAAACATTTTGATACAGCAAACAGGTATTACACAAATTAAAGTAAACCGAAAATGGAAAAGAAAGAGCTTTTTAACAACGAAACAAAGGAACAACCCGCACAACGACAGCCCATGCAGTTGGGCCTGTACGATGCAGCCAATGAGCACGACGCTTGCGGTGTGGGAATGTTAGTGAACATCCATGGGGGTAAATCACACGAATTGGTTGAATCCGCATTGAAAGTATTGGAGAATATGCGTCATCGCGGAGCGGAAGGCGCCGACAACAAGACCGGAGACGGTGCCGGCATCATGTTGCAGATACCGCACGAGTTCATCCTGCTGCAAGGCATCCCCGTTCCCGAAAAAGGGAAATACGGAACAGGATTGCTTTTTCTTCCGAAAGAGGAGAAAGACCGGGCAGCCATCCTGAGCATCATCATTGAAGAAATAGAGAAAGAAGGATTGACGCTGATGCACCTGCGCAATGTGCCTACCTGCCCCGAAATACTGGGTGAAGCCGCGCTTGCCAACGAACCCGACATCAAACAAATCTTCATCACCGGATTTACGGACAGCGAAACCGCCGACCGACGTCTCTATATAATAAGGAAAAGAATAGAAAACAAAGTACGCAGATCGGATATAGCCGCACGGGAGGATTTCTATATCGTGTCGCTGTCTACGAAGAACATCATCTATAAAGGTATGCTCTCTTCCCTACAACTGCGCAACTACTTCCCCGACCTGACAAACAACTACTTCACCAGCGGACTGGCTTTGGTGCACTCCCGTTTCAGCACCAACACCTTCCCTACGTGGGGACTGGCACAGCCGTTCCGTCTCTTGGCACACAACGGTGAAATCAACACCATACGCGGCAACCGCGGCTGGATGGAAGCGCGTGAAAGCGTCCTGTCCTCTCCAGCCCTTGGCGACATCAAAGAACTGCGTCCCATCATCCAGCCGAACATGAGCGACAGCGCCTCGCTGGACAACGTACTGGAGTTCCTTGTCATGTCCGGCCTCAGCCTGCCGCATGCCATGGCAATGCTCGTGCCGGAATCCTTCAACGAAAAGAACCCTATCAGCGAAGACCTCAAGGCCTTCTACGAGTACCACTCTATCCTCATGGAACCTTGGGACGGACCTGCCGCGCTACTCTTCAGTGACGGACGCTATGCGGGCGGTATGTTGGACCGCAACGGCCTGCGTCCCGCACGCTACCTCATTACACACAACGACATCATGGTGGTGGCAAGTGAAGTCGGCGTAATGGACTTCGAACCGGGCGACATCAAAGAGAAAGGCCGTCTCCAACCCGGCAAGATACTCCTGATAGACACCGAAAAAGGCGAGATATACTATGACGGCGAACTGAAAAAGCAACTTGCCGAAGCCAAGCCCTACCGCACTTGGCTCGCCAACAACCGCATCGAACTGAACGAACTGAAAAGCGGACGCAAAGTACCCCACAGCGTGGACAACTACAACAGTATGCTGCGCACGTTCGGTTTCTCCAAAGAAGATGTCGAGAAAATCATCCTGCCCATGGCATCCAACGGCGCCGAACCTGTCAGCGCAATGGGTAACGACACCCCGCTTGCCGTACTTTCCGACAAGCCGCAACTACTATACAATTACTTCCGCCAACAGTTTGCGCAAGTCACCAACCCGCCTATCGACCCTATCCGCGAAGAGTTGGTAATGTCTCTCACCGAGTACATCGGCGCAGTAGGCATGAACATACTGACGCCCAACGAAAGCCATTGCAAAATGGTACGGCTGAACCACCCCATCCTGACGAATGCGCAATTGGATATTCTCTGCAACATCCGCTACAAAGGCTTCAAGACCGTAAAGCTGCCGATGCTGTTTGAAGTCTCCAAAGGACGTGCCGGACTGCAGGAAGCGCTTGACCGCCTGTGCAAGGAAGCCGAAGCGTCCGTCACCGAAGGCGTGAACTACATTGTACTGACCGACCGCAACGTAGATGCCGTCCATGCCGCCATACCCTCATTGCTTGCCGTATCGGCAGTGCACCACCACCTCATTTCGGTAGGAAAGCGCGTACAGACCGCATTGGTAGTGGAAAGCGGCGAGATACGCGAGGTGATGCACGCCGCACTGCTCCTCGGTTTCGGTGCAAGCGCACTGAACCCCTACATGGCATTTGCCGTACTGGACGAGCTCGTTGCCAAGAAAGAGATACAGCTGGACTATGCCACCGCAGAGAAGAATTACATAAAAGCCATCTGCAAAGGCCTGTTCAAGATTATGAGCAAAATGGGTATCAGCACCATCCGTTCCTACCGGGGCGCAAAGATATTCGAGGCTGTAGGACTGAGTGAAGAACTGAGCAACGCCTACTTCGGCGGATTGAAATCGACTATCGGCGGCATCCGTCTGGATGAGGTGGCACGTGATGCCATCACTTTCCACGACGAAGGGGAAGCGATGAAGAAGGAAGAAGCGCGCATGAAGAATGGCGGCGGTGAAGCTCCCCTATTGCCAAACAAAGGACTGTACGCATACCGCAAGGACGGCGAAAAGCACGCTTGGAATCCGGAAACTATCAGTGCCCTGCAAATAGCCACCCGTCTGGGCAGCTACAAGAAGTTCAAAGAGTTTACCCGCTTGGTCGACGAGAAAGAAAGACCTATCTTCCTGCGCGACTTCCTCGACTTCCATCACAGCCCCATTTCCATAGACAAGGTGGAGCCGGTGGAAAGCATTCTGAAACGTTTCGTTACGGGGGCCATGTCTTTCGGCGCCATCAGTCAGGAAGCGCATGAGGCAATGGCGGTTGCCATGAACAAGCTGCACGGGCGAAGCAATACGGGTGAAGGCGGTGAAGATGCCGCACGCTTCGGAACGGAAATGCGCAGCGCCATCAAACAGGTGGCATCCGGACGCTTCGGGGTCACTACGGAATATCTGGTGAATGCCGACGAAATACAGATAAAAGTGGCACAAGGCGCCAAACCGGGTGAAGGCGGCCAGTTGCCGGGATTCAAAGTAGACCAAGTGATTGCCCGCACGCGCCACTCCATTCCGGGCATTTCATTGATTTCTCCCCCGCCACACCACGACATCTATTCCATCGAAGACCTGGCACAGCTTATCTTCGACCTGAAGAACGTCAACCCTAAAGCCAAAATCAGCGTGAAGCTGGTAGCCGAAAGCGGTGTGGGAACTATCGCCGCAGGCGTGGCGAAAGCCAAAGCCGACCTTATCGTCATCTCCGGCGCCGAAGGAGGTACAGGCGCGTCACCCGCAAGTTCCATCCGATATGCCGGCATCTCGCCCGAACTCGGACTGAGCGAGACGCAACAGACACTGGTACTGAACGGGCTGCGCGGGCAAGTGCTGTTGCAAGTGGACGGACAACTGAAAACCGGACGCGACGTAGTGCTCATGGCCATGCTCGGTGCGGAAGAATACGGTTTCGCCACCGCTGCCCTCATCGTACTGGGATGCGTGATGATGCGCAAATGCAACCAGAACACTTGTCCCGTAGGTGTAGCCACCCAGAACCCGGAACTGCGCAAACGTTTCATCGGGCGCAGCGAATACCTTGTGAACTACTTTACCTTCCTTGCCCGCGAAGTACGCGAGTATCTGGCAGAGATTGGAGTGGAAAAGCTGGACGACATCATCGGGCGTACCGACCTCATCCTCCGCAAACCGGATGACGGCATCAAGAAACATCAACTCATCAGCTTCGACAAAATACTGGCACGTGTGGACAACGGAGCTGCCATCCGCCACATCATAGACCAGCAACACGGCATCGACCACGTAAAAGATGTGGAAATGCTGAATGCCGCCGCCAATGCCGTAAACGAACAGAAGGAAATTTCCCTTGAATATACCATTGCCAACACCGACCGCGCCTGCGGTGCGATGCTCTCCGGCGCTATCGCCGCCAAGTACGGCGCCAAAGGCCTGCCCGAACATACACTGAACGTCAAGTTCAAAGGTTCTGCCGGACAGAGTTTCGGAGCATTCCTCGTACCGGGTGTCAACTTCAAGCTGGAAGGTGAGGCCAATGACTATCTGGGCAAAGGGCTGAGTGGCGGACGCATTGCCGTGCTGCCCCCTGTACGCAGCAACTTCGAGGCAGAGAAGAACACAATTGCCGGAAACACCCTTCTGTATGGCGCAACCGGCGGTGAAGTATATATCAACGGTCGCGTAGGCGAACGCTTTGCCGTCCGCAACTCCGGTGCAATAGCCGTTGTAGAGGGCGTGGGTGACCATTGCTGCGAGTACATGACCGGCGGACGTGTGGTAGTGCTCGGACAGACGGGACGTAACTTTGCCGCAGGTATGTCCGGCGGTGTGGCCTACGTCTGGAACAAAGACGGCAACTTCGACTACTTCTGTAACATGGAGATGGTGGAACTAAGCCTCATCGAAGAAGCCTCATACCGCAAGGAACTGCACGAACTCATCCGCCAGCACTATCTCTACACCGGTTCCAAACTGGCACGCATCCTACTCGATGACTGGACGCACTACGTAGACGAGTTTATCCAAGTAGTCCCTATCGAGTACAAGAAAGTGCTGCAAGAGGAACAGATGAAGAAGCTGCAACAGAAGATTGCGGATATGCAGAGAGACTATTAACTTTCAACTATCAACTTTCAACTACCAAAGACCATGGGTGATTCAAAAGCATTCTTAAATATCCCCCGCCAAGAAGCGGGCTACCGTCCGATACACGAACGTATCACAGATTTCAGTCAGGTGGAACAGACGCTGAACAGTCACGACCGCAAGCTCCAAGCCTCACGCTGCATGGAGTGCGGCGTACCTTTTTGCCATTGGGCGTGTCCGTTGGGCAACAAGCAACCGGAGTTTCAAGACGCACTCTGCAAAGGAAAATGGCGCGAAGCCTACCAAGTACTGAACGAAACGAACGATTTCCCCGAATTTACGGGGCGTATCTGCCCCGCACTTTGTGAGAAGTCGTGCGTGCTGAAGCTCTCCTGCGACGCTCCCGTAACCATCCGCGAGAATGAGGCAGCCATTGCCGAAGCCGCTTTTCGCGAGGGTTACATCGTGCCTGTCCGCCCCGAACGCAATGGCAAGAAAGTAGCCGTCGTCGGTGCAGGGCCTGCCGGGCTGAGCGTTGCCGCACGGCTGAATGCCTGTGGCTACGAAGTCACGATATTCGATTCCAAACCGATGCCGGGCGGACTGCTTCGCTACGGTATTCCCAACTTCAAACTACCCAAGGAAGTAATAGACCGCCGCATGGATGTGCTGAAAGCCGAAGGTATCCGGTTTGAAATGGGCGTCCGCATCGATATGCAGAAGCTGCCCGCAGGCTTCGACGCTTACGCCGTCTGCACAGGCACACCCACCGCCCGCGACCTCGCCATCCCCGGCCGTGAACTGAAAGGTATCTACTTTGCCCTCGATATGCTGGCGCAACAGAACCGCATCCTCGACGGAGAGACATTCCCGAAAGAACAGCTTGTCAATGCCCGTGGCAAGCGGGTGCTCGTCATTGGCGGCGGCGACACAGGCTCGGACTGCATCGGCACGAGCATCCGCCAGGGAGCCGCGAGCGTGACGCAAATAGAAATTATGCCGCAGCCACCCGTAGGACACAATGACGCTACGCCCTGGCCGCAATGGCCCGTTGTCCTGAAAACCACTTCCAGCCACGAAGAAGGATGCACACGCCGCTGGTCATTGGCATCCAACAGATTCATCGGCAAGAACGGAAAGGTTTGCGGCGTGGAAGTGGAAGAAGTGGAATGGCTTCCGGCAAAAGACGGCGGCCGCCCCACCATGAAACCTACGGGTAAGAAAGAAGTCATCGAAACCGATATGGTACTGCTGGCTATGGGCTTCCTCAAACCGGAACAGCCGACACTGGCAGAGAATGTATTCGTGGCGGGAGATGCCGCCAATGGTGCAAGTCTCGTAGTACGTGCACTGGCTGACGGTCGTAAAGTGGCCCGGCAGATTGACCAATACTTCAATCGGTAGTTTTGCGGCAACGAAAAAAAGTTTCAAAGGGGAAAACTAAAAGTTTCACCGCATGAAACTTTCTGTTCCACCGCATGAAACTCTCTGTTCCAACGCTTGAAACAATTCGTTCCCTGTGGTGAAACTGCCGACCTTACCCGATATAACTAACATCATCCAATAAATAAATGTGCATAATTAGTTTATACTATCTGTCATTCAGAGCGTAGCGAAGAATCTACTCTCTTATACACAGAAAAGAGATTCTTCGCTACGCTCTGAATGACAGATAGTATAAACTAAATTTCAACACTTACTTATCAACTTCTAAAACATCTACAACCATGTGTGGAATAACAGGTATTTTCAACATAAAGTCCCAGACTCCGGAACTCCGAAGCAAAGCCTTGAAAATGGCACAGAAAATCCGCCATCGCGGACCGGACTGGAGCGGCATTTACGTAGGCGGCTCCGCAATCTTGGCGCACGAGCGTCTTTCTATCGTCGACCCTCAGTCCGGCGGGCAACCTCTCTACTCGCCCGACCGCAAGCAAATCCTTGCCGTCAACGGTGAGATATACAACCATCGCGACATCCGTGCGCGTTATGCCGGAAAGTACGCCTTTCAGACAGGTTCGGACTGCGAAGTCATCCTCGCCCTCTACAAAGACAAGGGCATCCGTTTCCTCGAAGAACTGAACGGTATCTTCGCCTTTGCCCTCTACGATGAAGAGACGGATGATTACCTCATAGCCCGCGACCCTATCGGAGTGATACCTTTATATATAGGCCGCGACAAGGAAGGCCGCATCTACTTCGGCAGCGAACTGAAAGCCCTCGAAGGCTTCTGCGACGAGTACGAGCCTTTCCTGCCCGGACACTATTACCGGGGACGCGAAGGTAAAATGCACCGTTGGTACACCCGCGACTGGATGCACTACAGTGCCGTAAAAGACAACTACAACACTAATTTCCCTGACATCAACTCTACGACGCTAAAGGTCAACTCTGCATCCGTAAACGTCAATACTGCAACCTACCAAGCTCAAGTCTCTGACGTACACGATGCACTCGAAGCCGCCGTGCAACGCCAACTGATGTCGGACGTGCCCTACGGTGTGTTGCTGTCCGGAGGGCTGGACTCTTCCGTAATCTCGGCCATCGCCAAGAAATACGCAGGCAAGCGTATCGAGACAGACAATAAATCAGATGCGTGGTGGCCTCAACTCCACTCCTTCGCAGTAGGCTTGAAAGGCGCTCCCGACCTCATCAAAGCACGTGAAGTGGCGCAATACATCGGCACTATCCACCACGAAATCAATTATACCATTCAGGAAGGACTGGACGCCATTCGCGATGTCATCTACTTCATCGAAACCTACGACGTAACCACCGTCCGCGCATCCACTCCCATGTACTTGCTGGCGCGTGTCATCAAGAGCATGGGCATCAAGATGGTGCTTAGCGGTGAAGGTGCGGACGAGGTATTCGGCGGTTACCTATACTTCCACAAAGCGCCTACGCCGCAAGCCTTCCATGAGGAAACGGTGCGCAAGCTCTCCAAACTGCACCTCTACGACTGCCTGCGCGCCAACAAGAGCCTTGCCGCTTGGGGTGTGGAAGGACGTGTGCCGTTCCTCGACAAAGAGTTTCTGGATGTAGCCATGCGGCTGAACCCCGCTACGAAGATGTGTCCCGGAAAGGAAATTGAAAAGAAAGTGATTCGCGAAGCCTTTGCGGACATGCTGCCCGAAAGCGTTGCATGGCGTCAGAAGGAACAGTTCTCCGATGGTGTAGGTTACAACTGGATTGATACGTTGAAAGCCGTCACCGCTGCTGCCGTCAGTGATGAACAGATGGCAGCGGCAGCAGAACGCTTCCCTATCAACACGCCCATGAACAAGGAAGAATATTACTATCGTAGCATCTTTGAGGAGCACTTCCCCAGCGAGAGTGCCGCCCGCAGCGTGCCCAGCGTGCCGAGTGTAGCCTGTTCCACCGCCGAAGCATTGGCATGGGACGCCTCGTTCCAAGGCAAGAACGACCCCAGCGGACGCGCTGTTGCCGGTGTACACGAGGAGGCATATCAGTAACCGCTCATTTTCAGGCACGGAGAGGAGAAAGAAAAATCTGCATCATCCGATATCATCGTGCCTGAAATAATCATATCTTTGTCCGCTGAAACATCTTAAAGCCCGCAAATCATGGAACAAAAAGAACGGGAACTAACCCCCGCGGAACAAAAACGGAGAGAGAACTTTGAAGCAGTATGTATCGAAATGGAACAGAAAGGATACGAAAGGCATAATCTGACAGTCGGTCTGTTGGCTGCCAACATATGGGGCGTGGTAGTTACACTGCCCTTTGTGGCTTTCTTTACGATGCTCTTCATCCAACATGGCGGATTGATTAACTTCGAGAATACGGCAGAACAACGGCTTTCGGTGTTTCTATTTTGCCCCGCGATGCTCTTTCTTATCGTGGTTCATGAGCTTATCCACGGATTGTTCTTCGGGCTTGCCGCCAAAGAGCATTTCCGTGCCATCAGCTTCGGCGTGGTGTGGAAAGCATTAACTCCCTATTGTTCATGCTCCTCGGTGATGAGCAAATGGGGGTACATCATCGGAGCGGCCATGCCCACCGTTATCTTGGGCTTCCTTTTGGCATTCGCCGCAATAGAGGCGGACAGCTTATTGTTGAAGTATCTCTCCCTGACAATGATTATTGCGGGCGGCGGCGATGTCCTCCTCATCTTGAAAATTCTTCTCCATTCCACCCGTGGAAAAGAGGCACTCTACATCGACCATCCTTATGAATGCGGGCTGGTGGTCTTTGAAAGATGACACAGAAACTTAACATTCTTTCCTACTTTATTTATAACACAGGCATTATCTTTGCGGGGTGATTAGGGACGTGTCCCCATCACCCCGAACAGTTTAAATCATATTCAAATGGAATTCAAAAACTTTATTCTTGCTTCCGCCTTGTTCCTTGCCGCTGTTGGCGGCATACAAGCGCAGTCCACCCAAGTCATTGCCCACCGTGGTTTCTGGAAGACCAACGGTTCGGCACAAAACTCCATCGCCGCCTTGGTAAAAGCCGACTCCATAGGTTGCTACGGTTCCGAGTTCGATGTATGGCTCACCGCCGACAACCAACTTGTTGTGAACCACGACAGCACTTTCAAGGGGGTGAATATGCAGAATTCCACCGCACAACAGTGCACCGCCGTCATACTGGACAACGGAGAGCAACTCCCCACCCTGCGGCAATACTTGGAAAAGGCCGGACAACTGAAAACGCGCCTTATTCTGGAACTGAAATCCCACAAAACGCCCGAACGGGAAACACGTGCCGTAGAAAGTATCGTGAAGATGGTGGAAGAGATGGGGTTGGAAAACCGCATGGAATACATCGCTTTCTCGCGACACGCCACCAAAGAATTTATCCGCCTTGCCCCCAAAGGCACTCCGGTATATTACCTGGAAGGTGACCTCTCTCCCAAAGAACTGAAAGAATGGGGATGCGCCGGACCCGACTATCACTTCAGCGTATTCAAGAAGCATCCCGAATGGATTAAAGAATCCCACGACTTGGGCATGAAAGTAAATGCTTGGACCGTAAACGAAGCCAAAGACATGAAGTGGCTGATTGGTCACGGTGTGGATTTCATCACCACCAACGAACCCGTAGAACTACAAGAAATATTACAGTAAAAGCATCAACTTACAATACATATAGAAAGCTATAACAGAAAAGCCGCTTCATTTTGAAAACAATGAAGCGGCTTTCGTATTTCAAAAAGGTAGTAATACACGAATAAAACAATCATTTTTATTATTTCCCTGCAAGAATACGAGAGCGTTACATTACAATCTTTACGAATATAACATTATATACTTTTAAATTGGAAGTGAAATCGTGTATATTTGCACTGAATGAAAGTTAGAATAGAAATAAATAGAAAACAGATACCAATATAGATAAAGATTATCCAAAACGTCGTATATTTGCAGTGAAATAAGACAAAAGGATATAACTAACCAACATAGTAAGTACAAAATGACAAGAACCATAAAGTTTACCAAGATGCACGGCGCAGGAAACGACTACATATATGTAGACACTACCCGCTATCCTATCGAGAATCCGGAGAAGCTTTCGAAGAAATGGAGCGCACCGCATACGGGAATCGGCAGCGACGGTCTGGTACTTATAGGGCGTTCCGACAAAGCCGATTTCAGCATGCGCATTTTCAATGCGGACGGTTCGGAAGCCAAGATGTGCGGAAATGCCAGCCGGTGCATCGGCAAATACCTTTATGACTACAAGCTGACTTCCAAAACGGAAATCACACTCGACACCCTGTCCGGCATCAAGATTCTAAAACTACACGTGACAGACAACAAAGTAGACACCGTAACCGTTGACATGGGTATTCCGTCTGACGAACCCGTGGACTATGACGGCAAGGGGAGCAAGCCGATGAAAGAACATCCCATCGAAATAGACGGCATACGCTATACAGGTACTACCGTATCCATGGGAAACCCGCATCTGGTAATCTTCGTGAACGACATAACGGAGGTAGACCTCTCCTCCATCGGTCCCAAACTGGAGAATCATCCCCTCTTCCCCGACCGCATCAATGTGGAGTTTGCCCAAGTACTGGGAGAGGGAAAGATAAGGATGCGCGTATGGGAACGGGGTTCGGGCATCACCCAAGCCTGCGGAACAGGAGCCTGTGCCACCGCCGTAGCCGCTTTCCTTACAGGACGCGCCGGAAGAAAATCAATCATCATCATGGATGGAGGAGCACTCACCATTGAATGGGATGTAGCCACCAAGCACATCTTTATGACGGGAGGGGCAAGTAAGGTCTTCGAGGGAGAAATGGAGAGGAATGAAGAATGAAGAATTATGAATGAAGAATGAGTATACGCTTTTATGCCGCATGGCAATTCTTCATTCTTCATTATTCATTCTTCATTATTAAATAATTAAACCAACAGAGATATGGCATTAGTTAATGAACATTTTTTGAAATTACCCGGAAGCTACTTATTTTCGGATATAGCTAAGAAGATTAATACTTTCAGGATAACGCACCCTAAGAAAGAAGTCATCCGTCTGGGTATCGGAGACGTTACCCGTCCGCTGCCGCAAGTCTGCATCGAAGCGATGCACAAGGCAGTGGATGAGATGGCTGATGCCAGGACATTCCGCGGATATGGTCCCGAACAGGGCTATGACTTTCTGATTGATGCCGTCATCAAGCACGATTATGCGACACGCGGCATTCATTTCAGTCCACAGGAAATCTTCATCAACGACGGAGCCAAGAGCGATACGGGAAACATAGGCGACATACTCCGCCATGACAACAGTGTGGGAGTAACCGACCCTATCTACCCTGTCTACATTGACAGCAACGTAATGTGCGGACGCGCCGGCATACTGGAAGAAGACGGCAAATGGAGCAATGTAACCTATATGCCCTGCACAGCCGAAAACAACTTCATCCCCGAAATACCGGACAAGCGCATCGACATCGTCTACCTCTGCTACCCCAACAATCCCACAGGCACTACCCTTAGCAAACCTGAACTGAAGAAATGGGTGGACTATGCTCTCGACAACGACACGCTCATCTTGTTTGATGCCGCCTACGAGGCTTTCATCCAAGAGGACGATGTGCCCCACTCCATATACGAAATAAAAGGGGCGAAGAAATGCGCCATCGAGTTCCGCAGTTTCTCCAAGACCGCCGGATTTACAGGCGTGCGTTGCGGCTACACCGTAGTGCCGAAAGAACTGACCGCCGCCACGCTGGAAGGCGAGCGTATCTCCCTCAACAAACTGTGGAACCGCCGCCAATGCACCAAGTTCAACGGCACAAGCTACATCACCCAGCGTGCCGCCGAAGCCATCTACACCGCGGAAGGCAAACGGCAGATAAAAGAAACGATTGACTACTATATGAACAACGCCCGCACTATGAAAAAGGGATTGGAAACAGCCGGACTGAAAGTGTACGGCGGTGTGAATGCCCCATACATCTGGCTGAAAACCCCGAACGGCATAGGCTCTTGGCGATTCTTCGAACAGATGTTGTACGAAGCCAATGTAGTGGGAACCCCGGGCGTAGGCTTCGGCCCGAGTGGTGAGGGATACATCCGCCTGACCGCTTTCGGCAAACACGAAGACTGTGTGGAAGCCATGAAACGCATCCGCAACTGGCTGAAATAAAATAAGCAAACTACTATTTAATATAGTTCAAGCGCAGTACTATACAAACAGAGCCGGACTGATCATCCGCAATTTTTCTAATTAAAAAGGTAAGAAGGTATGAAAACAAGAAACGTAAAATTAGGAGTAATAGCAATAGCGTTACTATCAGCTGCAATGCCTTTCACAACAAAGGCACAGGACAAAGTGGAAGCATCCATAGGCGCAGACATCGTAAGCGGCTACATCTGGCGCGGACAAGACTTGGGAGGTGTAAGCCTTCAGCCCAGCGCATCCATCGCCTATAAAGGTTTCTCGCTTGGAGCGTGGGGCTCAGTAGGCATTGAGAGCACAGATGCCAAAGAGTTTGACCTCACACTGGGCTACTCTACAGGTGGTTTCAGCGTATCGGTTACAGACTACTGGTTCAACACCGGCGCAGGCTATTTTCATTACGATGCTCACAACACAGCCCACGTATACGAGGCACAGCTGGGTTACGACTTCGGTCCGGTGGCAGTAAACTGGTACACCAACTTTGCCGGAGACGACGGTGTCAAGGAGAATGGCGACAGAGCCTATTCATCCTATATTTCCGTAGCTGCCCCCTTCAAGTTGGGCGGACTTGACTGGACAGCAGAAGTAGGCGCCACCCCATGGGAAACGAGTTTCTACGGAGCAAGCGGATTTGCCGTATGCGACGTCAGTCTGGGAGTTGCAAAGGACATCAGAATAACCGATTCATTCTCCCTGCCGCTCTTTGCCAAAGCTACTTGGAACCCACGTTCGGAAGGAGCATACTTCGTAGTAGGATTAAGTTTTTAAGAACAGTAAACAGTTTTAGGTATGAAAAAGATTGAAGCTATCATCCGCAAAACCAAATTCGAGGAAGTGAAGGACGCACTCCTCGAAGCGGATATCGAATGGTTCTCTTACTACGATGTAAGAGGCATCGGAAAGTCCAGACAAGCCCGCATTTATCGTGGTGTACTGTACGACACCAGTTCCATCGAGCGAATCCTCATCTCTATCGTAGTACGCGACAAAAACGCAGAAAAGACAGTACAAGCTATCATCAAAGCCGCACAAACCGGCGAAATCGGCGACGGCCGTATCTTCGTCATCCCCATTGAAGACGCTATCCGCATCCGCACCGGAGAACGGGGTGACATCGCCCTCTATAATGCCGAACAGGAAAGATAACCGGCAGCACTCAAACCACAAGACTTTCATTGAGCGGCGTGCTCGATGACAAGCAAAATACAAGTACAACTAAAAATCAAAGAGATTATGGACAAATATATGAAACGCAGTTTCACAAAACTGTGTACGGCCCTTGCTATACTCATAGCTTGTTGCCTCACAACAGATATATATGCGCAAACCGCCGTAGCTGCGGACAGTGCGGCAGCCGTCACTACCGAAGTGATAGCTGCCGCGGAAATACCTGCCGAAGAAGCATCGGCAACCGATACCGTCGCCCAATTAGTTTCCGGTGTCAATACCGTCTGGATGTTACTGGCAGCCATGCTGGTATTCTTTATGCAACCGGGCTTTGCATTGGTGGAAGCCGGTTTCACCCGCACCAAGAACACCGCCAACATACTTATGAAGAACTTCGTAGACTTCATGTTCGGTTCACTCCTTTACTGGCTGGTAGGTTTCGGCATCATGTTCGGTTTGGGCGACTTCTTCGGAACTCCCCACTTCATGAGCCTGTTGTTCGACAGTAACGGCCTGCCCGACCCCGCTTCACTGCCCACCGAGGGTTTCCTCGTATTCCAGACTGTATTCTGCGCCACTTCCGCCACAATCGTATCGGGAGCCATGGCAGAGCGTACGAAGTTCTCCATGTATCTGGTTTACACAATCTTCATCAGTGTACTGATTTATCCCGTTTCCGGTCACTGGACTTGGGGCGGAGGATGGCTGATGAACGGTGAAGCCGGTTCCTTCATGACGGAAACATTCGGAACTACCTTCCACGACTTTGCCGGTTCCACCATTGTACACTCCGTAGGCGGTTGGATTGCACTGGTAGGTGCAGCTATCCTCGGTCCGCGTATCGGCAAGTACAGCAAAGACGGTCGGTCAAAAGCCATCCCCGGGCACAACCTCACCATTGCGGCACTGGGTGTCTTCATCCTTTGGTTCGGGTGGTTCGGTTTCAACCCCGGCTCTCAGTTGGCGGCAGCCACTACCGAAGACCAGGTAGCTATCTCGCTCGTATTCCTCAACACCAACCTGGCAGCTTGTGCAGGCGGTTTCTTTGCTCTGGCTGTCAGCTGGCTGAAGTACGGCAAACCATCCCTGTCACTCACACTGAACGGCATTTTGGCAGGATTGGTAGGCATCACGGCAGGATGCGATGCCGTTTCTCCGCTGGGTGCGGTCATCATCGGCACCATCTGCGGCGTACTGATGATATACTCCGTAGAATTCATTGACAAAGTGCTGAAGATTGACGACCCTGTAGGCGCATCTTCCGTACACGGCGTATGTGGTTTCACAGGAACTGTACTCACCGGACTGTTCTCTACCAGTGAAGGTCTGTTCTACGGTGCAGGTGCGGGTTTCCTCGGAGCACAGATATTCGGTGCGGTGATTGTCGGACTTTGGGCGGCAGGTATGGGCTTCATCATCTTCAAGGTACTCGACAAGATACACGGTTTGCGTGTTC
This sequence comes from Bacteroides sp. AM10-21B, assembly GCF_003472565.1. Classification (NCBI taxonomy): domain Bacteria; kingdom Pseudomonadati; phylum Bacteroidota; class Bacteroidia; order Bacteroidales; family Bacteroidaceae; genus Bacteroides; species Bacteroides sp. AM10-21B. Next base: position 296,104 of record NZ_QRME01000007.1, read on the forward strand.
CGGCTCGCGTAGAGGAAGAAGGGCTTGACATCTACGAGCACGGAGAGTCCGCGTACAACTAAAATAAGAGTTTTTTTACTCTAACATATATTTATAAACCAACAATTACAACTCTAAGGTATTATGTCAAAATTGAGATTCAGAGTAGTAGAGACGGCGTTCAAGAAAAAACCCGTTGCAGTGGCAGTCCCGGCGGAACGCCCGTCGGAATACTTCGCCAAGTATGTATTCAACAAGGAAAAGATGTTCAGGTATCTGCCCAGCAAGGTATATGCCAAACTGATTGATGTAATTGACAACGGTGCACCGCTGGACCGCAGCATTGCCGATGAAGTGGCTGCGGGAATGAAGAAGTGGGCGCTTGAAATGGGAGCTACTCACTACACGCACTGGTTTCATCCGCTCACCGAAGGTACTGCCGAAAAGCACGACGCTTTCGTGGAGCATGACGGCAAGGGCGGCATGATGGAAGAATTCACAGGCAAATTGCTTGTGCAGCAGGAACCCGACGCATCCAGCTTCCCCAACGGCGGTATCCGCAACACGTTCGAGGCACGCGGCTATTCCGCATGGGACCCCTCTTCTCCCGCGTTCATAGTAGATGATACGCTCTGCATCCCGACCATTTTCATCGCCTACACGGGTGAATCCCTGGACTACAAAGCACCGTTGCTCAAAGCGCTGCGTGCGGTGGACAAGGCAGCGGTAGACGTATGCCACTATTTCAACCCGGACGTAAAGAAAGTAGTGGCGTACTTGGGCTGGGAGCAGGAATACTTCCTGATTGACGAAGGCCTTTACGCTGCCCGTCCCGACCTGTTGATGACCGGACGCACACTGACCGGACACGACAGCGCCAAGAACCAACAACTCGAAGACCACTACTTCGGCGCCATCCCTCCGCGTGTGGCAGCCTTTATGAAGGAGTTGGAAATCGAAGCGCTGAAACTCGGAATCCCCGTCAAGACCCGCCACAACGAGGTAGCTCCCAACCAGTTCGAGTTGGCTCCTATCTTCGAGGAATGCAACCTTGCAGTGGACCACAATATGCTCATCATGGCTTTGATGCGCAAGGTGGCACGCAACCACGGCTTCCGCGTACTGTTACACGAAAAGCCGTTCAAGGGTGTCAACGGCAGCGGCAAGCACAACAACTGGTCGCTGGGTACGGACACGGGCATCTTGCTCCATGCCCCCGGCAAACTACCCGAAGACAACCTGCGTTTCATCACCTTCGTAGTAAATACCTTAATGGCTGTTTACAAGCATAACGGATTGCTGAAGGCCAGCATCTCCAGCGCCACAAATGCCCACCGGCTGGGAGCGAACGAAGCGCCTCCCGCAATCATATCCAGCTTCCTCGGCAAGCAGCTGAGCCAAGTACTGGAACATATTGAGGAAAGCACTAAGGACGACCTCATCAGCCTCAGCGGCAAACAGGGCATGAAGCTGGACATTCCGCAGATACCCGAACTGATGATAGACAACACCGACCGAAACCGTACCAGTCCGTTTGCCTTTACGGGCAACCGCTTCGAATTCCGCGCCGTAGGTTCGGAAGCCAACTGTGCCAGCGCCATGATTGCCCTGAACTCCGCCCTTGCCGAGCAATTGGTGGAATTCAAGAAAGATGTAGACGAGCTTATCGAGAAGGGGGAACCGAAGATTTCGGCTATCCTCGATGTTATTCGCAAATACATCAAGATATGCAAACCTATCCACTTCGACGGCAACGGCTACAGTGACGAATGGAAAGCCGAGGCCAAGAAACGCGGATTGGACTGTGAAACCAGTGTACCCCTCATCTTCGACAACTATCTGAAGCCCGAAAGCATCCGTATGTTCGAGTCAGTAGGTGTGATGACGCAAAAGGAACTGGAAGCCCGCAACGAAGTGAAGTGGGAAACCTATACCAAGAAAATTCAGATTGAAGCCCGCGTACTCGGTGACTTGGCGATGAATCACATCATCCCCGTAGCCACGCAGTATCAGACGGAGTTAATAGACAATGTCTACAAGATGAAAGACCTCTTCCCGGCAGAGAAAGCTGCAAAACTGTCTGCCAAGAATCTGGAACTCATCGAAGAGATTGCCGACCGCACCACCTTCATCAAGGAGCACGTGGATGCCATGATAGAAGCCCGCAAGGTTGCCAACAAGATTGAGTGTGAACGTGACAAAGCCATCGCTTACCACGATAACATCGTACCGATGATGGAAGAAATTCGTTATCACATCGACAAGCTGGAACTCATCGTCGACAACCAGATGTGGACATTGCCGAAGTACAGGGAACTGTTATTTATAAGATAAGGGAAGAAAGGAGTGAAATCCTGACTCTGAAATTATCTATTTCTTTTGTTGGTTGTTTTAAGTTTGCAGAGAGAGAGGTGCCGTGACGGTAGTTCTCTCTCTTTTTATCATGCGATGCAAAACCATTTACCTTCACCATTCAAGGAACTTTCCCCTCTCCCTGCGCTTCTGCAACTCCTCCTTCAGAAAACGCTGACGGTCTTTGGCGATATAGCGGCGGGCAAAGATATTGGGAACGGCTACTCCCAACGCAATACAAAGAATTATCAGTGAAGCATTGATGCCGTTGGATACAGCCACCGTCACCTCACCTACCACTCCGTGCATATTGATAAGGGCAACCAGTGCACGATACATCAGTACTCCCGGAATCATCGGAATGACGGAAGGAATAGTGAGCACGTGATTGGGCACATGAAACCAGTGGACAGCCTTTACCGCCACCAGACTCACCACCATAGCCCCCGTAAAGGAACCGATGACAGGACCGAGTCCCAGCTCGAAGTTGACAAAGTTACGCGTACACACCGCAAGCATTCCTCCTATCGCAACCACCCACAACAGACGGCGCTGGATATTGAATATCATGGAAAAGCCCATAGCAGATATGGCCGCTGCAATGGCGTATATATAGTAAGGATCGTGCGGAACCATGCTCAATTCGCTGAATTTCTTGTCAATCACCACATCTTCCATAGCCAGCAGACGCATGGCTATCACAATGCCGAAAGCCATAGCACACACCATCAGCACCGTATTGACGGCACGCACAATACCCACCTGTATGTAGTTGTCAATCATATCATCCACAAAATTAATGATGGGAACTCCCGGCACAATGAACAGCGCACAGGCCAGCAGCGGATGATATGGAGTGCCCGAAAGCCCTGTAAAGGTAGTGACATAAGCAAGACAGGTTGCCACCAATGCCGCAATGGCGATACTCATATAAAGATTGATGCCGAACTCCACGCAACGCGCACGAACACGGAATCCGGCAAAAGCCGCAATGGAGGCAAATAAAAAAGCAATCCAGTCACCGCCGAACAGCTTGCAGAAACCGCCGCAGGCAAATCCCGCTCCGATAGCCACAAGATAGGGGGTATAGTTGCGCTTCTTGTTTTTTATCTTTTCCAACTCTTCTTCGTAACGGTCCAGTGAGTAATCCTCTTCTATGGCACGCCAAGAAAGTTTGCTGATTTCGGAGATGGCGGTCATATTGATACCATGTTTCTCGCACTTTTGGAATTTGGAATAAGAGTGCGATTCATCACTCAAATTCACCACCAGCATTGTATAAGTCACGTCTATGTGAAGGTTCTCCTCGGGTAGCCCCAGGTAGGCGGCAACACGATTCATATTACGTACTATGCGATTGGTATCGGCTGCACTCTCCACTAATATTTTCCCTGTACGAAGCAATAAATCAAGCTTCCTGCGCAAGATAATCTCTTGTTCAACCATTGTTGTATCCATCAAACTTTCTACTAACTAATATCCTATTTTTACCTACCCCTAAAGAGGAGTGCAAAGATAGGCAAAATATAGAAAAGAATTTCATATCTCGCCGGAAACCCATACCTTTGCACGCATTTTTAGAAAAAGGGAAACGGACAGACCGTACTTTTGTCAATTCCCTAAAAACAAAGGCTGATTCATATGGAAATATTTTGGAACACGATTGCGCTATATAATGAAAATACTTGGTGGGCGCAAATTATTATTACCGTAACAGGCATTGTACTGACCGCACTGTTATACCGCAAACCTACCGCCGGAGTAAAACGCTCCATGAAGATATATATGGTATTCCTCAACAGCTGGATAGCTTTGGTATACTATATGATGTATTGTGACACACGCAGTTACCACCATATCCTTGCCTGTTTTTGGGGTGTAATCGCCATAATCTGGCTGTGGGACTTGTTTACCGATTATACTCCGTTTGAACGCAATCCCAAATACCAAGCACTGGTAGGCGTGCTGTATGCAATGCCTTTCCTCTACCCACTCCTGTCGTGGGCACGCGGCATGGAGTTTCCGATGATGACGACAACGGTAATGCCCTGTTCGGTAGCTGTGTTCACCATTGGTCTGTTACTGGCATTCTCACGCAAGGTCAATCTACTCGTTATCCTTTTCCTCTGTCACTGGGCACTCATCGCTTTCTCCAAAGTGTATGTGTATAAAATACCCGAAGACCTGCTGCTGGCAAGCGCCACCGTACCTGCCATTTATCTGTTCTTCAAGAACTACGTAGCCCAGAACCTGCATAAAGAAACAAAACTGAGCGCACGGCTCATGAACTGGTTTCTTATTGTGATATGCATCATTATCGGGGTGCTCTTAAGTATGCCCCTCTTTCATGGATTGAGAGAATAGCACATCACTTCTTTTTGCTTGAAAGAGCAAGTATATATCAACGCTTGTTTACCCAACAAAAAACAGACCATCCGTTTCGAGTAAACGGATGGTCTGTTTGTATCAAATGGATAATGCGTTTGGTGCTGACAGACGATGCGTTTACATGAAACGCACCATCTGTATTGTTATCTCATCTTAGATGAACCAGCGAACATAACAGAAATCCTGGCGGTGAGGCAGATCTGCATGCTTCGGGAACATACGGTAAGCTACTTTGAAGCTACCGGCATTCTCCAGCTTATGCTTCACTTGGAAAGTATAGAGATTACCCTCTTTCTTCACTACATTGAACGGCTCTACAGAGTAAATGTGTTGCTTGCCATCCTGTGCAGTATAGGTAGTTACCAATTCCAGACCGATAGCATCATTCAAGCCCTTTTCGTCGATAACGTAAGTAATGGTGTATTCCTTGCCGCTTTCGATAGAGCCTTTAACCAGTTCTTCCGTCTTTTCAGAAGATACTACCTCGATACTGTCCCACTTGGCAACAACTTCCTCTTTCCATGCTGCGAGTTCCTTAGCCTTGGCATAGTTATTGGCAGCTAACACTTTAAAGCGTTTCGCTTCCTTAGTGTAGAACTTGCTATAGTAATCGTCCAGCTGACGCTTCATTGTGTAATGAGGTGCAATCTGTGCGATAGAGTTCTTGATAGTCCTAATCCAGCCTTCAGAATATCCCTTCTTGTTGCGTGCATAGTACAACGGCAGGATTTCCTGTTCGAGGATGCTGTAAATAGTAGCGGCATCCAGTTGGTCTTGATATTCCTGGTTCTGGTAGGTGCGTTTTTCTGTCAATGCCCAACCTGCGCCTTCACGGTAACCTTCCAGCCACCATCCGTCGAGTACGGAGAAGTTTACAACACCGTTCATCAACGCTTTCTCACCGGAAGTACCGGATGCTTCGAGCGGACGTGTCGGAGTGTTCAACCAGATATCAACACCTGATACAAGGCGGCGAGCCAACTGCATATCGTAGTTTTCGAGGAAGATAATCTTACCCAAGAACTCAGGACGGCGGGAGATTTCGATAATTCTCTTAATCAATCCCTGACCTGCACCATCATGCGGGTGAGCCTTACCGGTGAACAGGAACTGTACCGGATAATCGGGGTTGTTCACAATCTTAGACAGACGCTCCAAGTCGGTGAACAACAAGTGTGCACGCTTGTAAGTAGCGAAACGACGTCCGAACCCAATCAAGAGCGCATTCGGGTTAATCTTGTCCAACAAAGATACAACGCGTGAAGGGTCTCCCTGATTGTTCAACCATGTCTTGCGGTATTCCTTGCGAACATAGTCAATCAGTTTGTTCTTCATAGCCATACGTGTCTTCCAAATCTCTTCGTCTGCTACATTATAGATAGCTTCCCAAATCTTAGGATTAGACTGGTCGTACCAGAAGTTTTCATCGAAGTGTGCAGCATAGAGCTGTTTCCATTCCGTAGCACTCCATGTGGGGAAGTGGACACCGTTCGTAACATAACCAACGTGCATCTCTTCCGGGAAGTAACCTTTCCAGATAGGAGCAAACATTTCCTGAGAAACTTTTCCGTGCAACCAGCTCACACCGTTCACTTCCTGAGAAGTGTTGCAAGCGAATACGGACATACAGAAACGTTCGCCCTTATCGCCCGGATTGTTGCGGCCGAGGTCCATAAGGTCGTCCCAAGTGATACCCATCTTAGAAGGATAGCCACCCATGTACTTACCGAAGAGACCTTCGTCAAAGTAGTCGTGACCGGCAGGAACCGGGGTATGTACGGTGTACAAAGAAGAAGCGCGCACCAACTCGATAGCCTGGTCATAAGTCAGACCTTCGGCCACGTAGTCGCAGATACGCTGTACGTTAATCAACGCTGCGTGTCCTTCGTTACAATGATATACATCTTTCTTGATACCCAGTTTCTTCAAAGTAAGAATACCACCGATACCCAACAGTATTTCTTGTTTCAGACGGTTTTCCCAGTCACCGCCATACAGCTGGTGAGTAATGGAACGGTCGAACTCGCTGTTCATCTCGTTATCCGTATCAAGCAGATAGAGGGAGATACGGCCAATATTTACTCTCCAAAGGAAAGCGTGTACGTAGTAATCCAAATAGGGAACGTCCACAACAACTTGGTTGCCGTTTTCATCCAATACACGGTCAATAGGCAACTGGCCGAAGTTCTGGGCTTCGTAGTTGGCAATCTGTTGGCCGTCCATAGCCAATGTTTGAGTAAAATAACCGTAACGATACAGGAAACCGACAGCGCACAAGTCTACATTACTGTCAGAAGCCTCTTTCAAATAGTCGCCGGCAAGTACACCCAGACCACCGGAATATATCTTAAGTACATGATTCAAACCGTACTCCATGCTGAAATATGCAACAGAAGGACGATTGCTATCAGGTTTCACATCCATATAATTGCGGAACTTGGAATATACATCTTCCATTCTACGCAAAATCACTTTATCTTTAGCGAGTGCTTCGAGCTTAGCATAGCTCATACGTTCTAACAGCAGAACAGGATTCTGTCCAACTTCTTTCCAGAGAGCAGGGTCAAGGTCTTTAAACAATTCAGTAGCCTCATAATTCCATGACCACCAAATGTTACGTGCAAGTTCGGATAATTTCTCCAATTCAGCAGGGATGTGAGACTTAACGTTCACATCTTTCCAGTTCGGAGTGTTTACATTACTAACTTTAATCTTCATTGTATGATTACTTGATTGATTAATATAATTTTTTCCATCAGCCCAACTGACGCTTCATCGCATTGCGCAACGCAAGGTCGTAGGCTTCATAATAATATTGTATAAAATGCTTCCATAAAGCCTGCTCCGCCACTTGTGCCGCACGCTTACGGATTTCTTTAATTTCCGTATCTGTTTTCGTAGAGAACAAGGCTATCGTATCCCTAATACCATCCGCCACTTCGGAGTAGTTATAATCCGAGCGATGCAATACCTCTACCCCATCGTTAATGCCATGCTGGTTCTTGAGGCTGTTCACCCAAAGTCCAAAGCCGGCAAGGTCGGTTGTAATGGTCGGCACATGGAAAGCCACGCTTTCCAACGGGGTATATCCCCAAGGTTCATAATAGGAAGGATAAACGCTGAGGTCCTCTCCCAATATCAAGTCGTAATAATGCTTGTTGAGAATGCCGTCTTTGCCATCCTGATAGCAGGGAACAAAAATTACCTTCACTTTATCTTCGGGACGGTTGCCCATACCAAGGTATTTTAGCATATCCAGTACTTGGTCGTGCGTCATGTTATGCAGCCAGTGCGTAATGAAAGGCACTTCCAAAGGGGTTGTATAATGTTCGTCTTTCTTCTTCAGACGTTGCTGCAAGTCTTCACGGGGATCGCCCACCCAACTGGGAACGTTGACGAAAGCCAGTACATTCTTCTTCAAGTTCTTATCGCGATTCAGGCGGTTCAATGATTCCAAGAACACATCGATTCCCTTGTTCTTGAACTCGTAGCGGCCGCTGGTTCCGATAATGAGCGTGTCGTCATCAAAAGCCTGTCCCAAAAGACATTGGGCCACACGTAACATAGTGGAACGTGCACGTTTGCGCTTGCCCGTAAATGTAGAACCTTTCGGAACGAAATCATCTTCGAAACCGTTCATCAGGATTACATCTGCAGGCTTGTCAAGCAGTTCTTTACACTCGTTATTGGTGATTTCGCTTACAGTAGTAAAACAGTCTACGTAATGGGCGGTCTGTTTCTCTATGGAATGCTTGGACTCCATATTCAGTTCCTGCGCCATTTGGTCGCCGTTGTAAGCGAAAAGATAATCGTATAGCGGTTTGTTATTACCTGCGATAGAACGACCTATCGAGGTGGCGTGTGTAGTGAATATCGTAGCTATTTCGGGAACGGCGGTCTGCAAATAAAGCGCAGCCATACCCGTCATCCACTCATGTGCTTGGAATACAACCTTGTCCTGTTCTGTCAAATTATACCGATAGAAACTTTCTACGACCTTTCCGGTGGCATATGCAAACATGGAGGCTTCATCGTAGTCACCGTATGCGTGCAGTGAGTCCACTTGATAGTGTTCCCACATTTCCGTATAAATTTCGTTCTTTTGCGTAAAGAAAGGTTGGAAATCAACCAATATAACGATAGGCTCACCCGGAATGTTCCAACGACCTACACGAACAGAAAGGTTATCTTTTTCAATAGCATATTTTTTCCATGCGGCACAAAGGTTATCAGACTCAATAAATAAGGGATTTTCTTTTCCTTGCCAAAAGTCCGGACCCACAAAAAACACTCTATCACGAAATTTTGTCTGCAGTGTATTTGCTCTGGTAGACAAAACTGTATAGATACCGCCTACTTTATTACATACTTCCCAGCTCGCTTCGAAGATGTAATCGGGGGTAAGTAGTTCTTTAACCATATATGTTATAATCTCTTTATCTTAATTACGGCTGCAAAAGTACGCATTATTCTTTGAAAAATAGCCTTTTAATCGAAAAAACTGATTAAATGTACATAAACAATCGTTTGCATAAATGTTATAGTTAACGACAAAAGCCCGCCAATACTGGGAAAAGCGAGGATTACCTTCACAAAGAAAAAAAACACAAGTTCGGAACAATATCCGGAAAAAACGGAAGAAAATACAAAAAGCCCCGGAACTTCTTTGCGAAGTTCCGGGGCTTCCGTCAATATCAACGTATTATTTATGCTGTCAGCGCACTACCAATCAAGAAAGTAGCGGCCAAAGCCACGATAGCGTAAAGTTCGGGGAATACGGCAAGAATCAGCGTATTGCTGAACACGTCGTGTCCCTGACCGATAGCTGCGATACCATTGGCGCAAACCTGTCCCTGACGGATAGCCGAGAACAAGGCTACCAATCCCAAAGCAATACCGGCACCCAAGATAGCCGCAGCCTGAATAGCTGTCATATCCGGAGTAAGAAGACCGAAAATAGTCTGAAACATAAAGTAACCGGCAAAGCCATACAAACCCTGAGTACCGGGAAGCGCCGTCAATACCAAGAAGTTACCGAACGCACCGTCATTCTTCTTCAATGCGCCGATAGCTGCATTACCGGCAATTGTCACACCATAGGCACTACCGATACCTGACAAACCAACCATCACTGCAATGCCAATATAGGCAATCAATAAATTCATTTCCATAATCTTATTCGTTTTTTTATTGTTTATATTTTTATTTGTTACTCTTTATGAAGACTGCCCCATTTCCGTGCAGCCTTTCTTTCATGTTTTTAATTCTTAATTTTTAAACGGCTTATATTCTTTACCTCCTCCTTCGTAACCGGAATTCTTGAAAAACTCTACGAAGGTCAGACGCATGGGGTGAACCATCGCACCAAGCACGTTCATAAAGATATTGATGGCATGGCCGATGACGAATATCAGTACCATTACAATCGGTCCTGCAATGACATTATCGGGGCTCATACCCACTGCCAGACTGTTGAACACACCGGCAAGGATACCGCCTGAGAGTCCGAGTGCAAACAGACGTACATATGACAGCACATCACCGAGTAATCCCGTCGCCATATTATAGGAATCCCAGAATCCGAGACCGATATTGAGGAATATATTCTTTCCCGGACTATTGTAGAGGAATATCATAGCTGCCGCCACACCGAGGATGCACAAGTGGACTGTACCGCCCAACGGCATAACTTCCGGCAACAATGCCCCCGCTCCGCAGGAAACCAATAATATAATCCAACCAATCGTAGCTACGGCATACTTGAACCCGAACTGAATGGCTTGATTCACCGCCTTCAGCACCATACCGAACAGAATCTGTATCGCACCGAGTATCAATGACAGCTGGAACATATCGTTATTGTCCATGAACAAATGTTCTTTCATCTTTTGGAAGAAAGGCAGGTTGATATCGTAGATATTTGCTCCGAAGAACGTTCCTGTCAGCAATCCGCAGAAGAAGGTGGATGCCGCCAATACTTGTATCAATGAGAGGATAGGCTTCATCGTCGCACTGATATTCTTGGCGAACAGACGATACAGGGTTGCTCCGAGAAACAGGAATAATCCGTAACCGGAGTCTCCCAAACATAAGCCGAAGAACACCATAAAGAAAGGTGCAAAGAACGGCGTCAGGTCCAGTTCGTTATACTTGGGCAGCATATAGAGCTTGCATATCGGCTCGAACCATGCAAAGAAACCTTTGTTGTTCAACCGGATAGGTACATTGTCGCCCGGCACGGGAGAGGTAACCTCGTAATACACATGCTGCGCATCCAGCCATGCCGAAATCTCTTCTATATTGGAAGCCGGCGCCCAACCTTGCAGCAGCATCAGCTTCTCTCCTGCCGTAGATTCCGTGTTCAGCATTACTTTGGAGAATTCCATATCGGTGTTCACCTCTTTCAAGGCTGCACGCAACGAAGGAATTTCTTTTTCGGCAAGTACCTTCAGTTTCTCCTCGTTATCCGCCAAAGCCTGTTCCGTCTCGTCACAAAGAACTTGTACGCGTTCCAGTGAATAAGGCGGCAGCTTTGCCTGTTCTGCATCCAAATCTACTTCTTCCGCATTCTTGGTTACGGTAATGAAATAGACGCGTGAGGACAGACGACTGATAACCATTGCATTATAGGTAGCTTCCCATGCTTCGTCATAATTGCCTTCCGAACAACTGTAAAAACCCACCGTCAGCCCGGCATCGTGCAGACGCGACAGCTCGGCAGGTTCAAAGTTACCCCAAGGTTCCAAAGCGGCTTTCTCCTTCTGATAGGCCTGCAATTGCTGTTGCAACTTATTCTTTTCAGCTTGCAGTTCGTCCGCTTCGTTCAGCACTTCCAAGCCACGGATTGCCGAAGCGGGTGTCTCAGCAGCCACCGGTTTGGCGGGTTTGAACGCCTGCAACAGTTTCTCCGTTGCTTGCAGACGGGCGGACAGGCGAATACTATCCTGCAGCTCCGTGTTGTCGGCCACGCCTTGCTGTTTCTCGGCCACGTGTACTACACCGAGGTCGCGCACACCGTTCAGGAATGCTTCATACTCCTTATGATATACAAGGAACGTGAGCTTCTTCATTTTTGTAATCATGCTTCTGTCTCCTTCCTTTTCTCTTGGTGGGACTTCATTATTTTCTGCGATGATTTGGAGAGGTTCTCCTCATCTTCCATAAATCGTTTGATTTTGCGCAGTGCATCCTGATAGCCCGGAATCTGTACTTTCTCAAAAAGATTCACCTTTTGGGTGGTCTTTTTACGCGCATGTTCCAGCAAGTTCAGCTTGGCAACGGTAAACTCCCGTTCAATGGCCGTGTGTGCCAGTTCCTTGAGCAAGTGCAACCCGTCTGCATACCATTTGGGCGCATTGAACAAGCTGTAAGGGCGTATCTCGAAATCTACATTTTCGAGCAACGGCACTCTTACGCCGGCAATCTTCTTCACACCAAGATGAACATCGCTGACCTTTATCAATGAGGCGTCAAACTCATTCCAAAGGGCGAACATGGCTTCATAAGCTTGGATTTCCTTTTCCAACCTCGCATCCAGTGCGGCAGCATCGGCTTTGCAGCGCTTCACTTCCATACGCAGGGCGCTCTCCTTGTTCTTGATGATGGGGAGCGTACGCACGCGTACTTTCAGTTGCTTTTCCAGCTGTTGGAGCGACGTTTTATTATATTGAAACTTAATAGCCACTTCGTTAGTGATTAATTATTAATTATTAGTGATTAGTTTTCGGCTTTAGGCCAGAATTCGTCCACAAGTTCTTTCTTGATGTTCACTTCCTCCGGACGGAAATACTTACCGAACAAGCTCCAGGCTACATCGAGCATTTCTGTGGTATCGAGGTTTACATCAATAGCCAGCAACTGGTTGGAGTAGTCCTTGGCAAAGGCGAGGGTACGTTCGTCGTAGTTTGTCAGGTCGAAACCGTTCTCAAGTTTAGTCTTGGCGTTGGCGGCATCGGCATACAGACGTACGGCGGCATTCATCACCTGCGGATGGTCTTTACGTGTCTTCTTACCCGTAACAAGCTGTTTCAAACGTGACAATGAGCGGAACGGGTCGACGATAACCTTGCCGATGTCACTGTCGCGGCGGAGGAACAACTGTCCCTCAGTGATATAACCCGTATTATCAGGCACAGCGTGCGTAATATCGCCACCTGACAAAGTAGTCACGGCGATAATCGTGATGGAACCGCCGCTGGGGAACTGTACTGCTTTCTCGTAAATCTTCGCCAAATCCGAATAGAGAGAACCCGGCATGGAATCTTTGGACGGAATCTGGTCCATACGGTTGGACACGATAGCCAATGCGTCGGCATAAGAGGTCATATCCGTAAGCAACACCAGTACCTTTTCATTATTGTTTACCGCAAAATATTCGGCGGCAGTCAGTGCCATGTCCGGAATCAGCAGACGTTCTACGGGCGGGTTTTCGGTTGTATTCATGAAGCTGACGATACGGTCGAGCGCACCGGCATTGGAGAATACGTTCTTGAAGTACAGGTAGTCGTCATTCGTCATACCCATACCGCCGAGGATAATCTTGTCGGTTTCCGCACGCAAGGCCACGTTGGCCATCACTTGGTTGAAAGGCTGGTCGGGGTCTGCAAAGAACGGGATTTTCTGTCCGGACACCAGTGTGTTGTTCAGGTCGATACCTGCAATACCGGTTGCAATCAGCTCGGAAGGTTGTTTACGGCGTACCGGATTTACGGACGGACCGCCGATTTCCACTTCCTGGCCTTCGATGGACGGACCGCCGTCGATAGGATCACCGAAGGCGTTGAAGAAACGTCCGGCAAGCTGGTCGCTCACTTTGATTGTGGGAGCCTTGCCCAAGAACACGACCTCTGCATTGGTGGGAATACCTTCCGTACCCTCAAACACCTGCAAAGTCACATCGTCACCGGCAATCTTAACCACCTGGGCCAGCTTGCCGTTTACGGTTGCCAACTCATCATACCCTACCCCCGTGGCTTTCAGCGAGCACGTGGCTTTCGTAATCTGAGTAATCTTAGTATATATTTTTTGAAATGCTTTTGTTGCCATCTTATTATTTATGCTTTACGTTCTTCAATCAATTCCTGCAACTGTTTGTAGAAATTGTCATACTCTTCCGATTTGAATTTCGAATAGTTCATCTGTTTGCAGATGTTAATCATCTTCTTGAAGTAATCCATTACCTCGTTGAAGTTGTCGAACTCAAATTCCGTATGGCAGATGTCAATTACCATGTTGAGAATATCCTCCTGACGCTCCATGGGAGTTACGGCATCAATCTCATCGAAAGCATCCTGTTGCAGGATAACGAAGTCAATCAGTTCCGACTTCCAGAAGATTACGTGATATTCTACGGGCACACCGTCATCACCCAAAATATTGATTTGTTCCGCAATTTCCTTACCGCGTTGCAGACGGGTCTTGACTTCATTCACCTTGCCAATCCATTCACCGTTGATACGTTTGGCTATATAATCCTCAAATTCGGGATATTCGATATATTTGGAATACGAGTCAATCGGGTTTACGGCAGGATAACGCTTCTTATCCGCACGGTCTTGTTCAAGAGCGTAGAAACAACGGGCCACCTTCTTGGTATTCTCGGTTACGGGCTCTTTCAGGTTACCGCCGGCAGGAGATACCGTACCGATGAACGTAATGGAACCGGTTTCGCCATTGTTCAGCTTCACGTATCCGGCACGGCCGTAGAAGTTGGAAATGATAGAAGACAAGTCCATAGGGAATGCGTCGGGACCGGGCAACTCTTCCATACGGTTGGACATCTCGCGCAATGCCTGAGCCCAACGGGAAGTGGAATCTGCCATCAACAACACCTTCAATCCCATGCTGCGATAGTATTCCGCAATCGTCATGGCTGTGTACACAGACGCTTCACGGGCAGCTACCGGCATATTAGAGGTATTGGCGATGATAATGGTACGTTCCATCAGCTTACGTCCTGTATGCGGGTCTACCAATTCGGGGAACTCCGTAAAGATTTCCACAACCTCGTTGGCACGCTCACCACAGGCGGCAATGATTACAATGTCGGCTTCCGCTTGTTTGGAGATGGCATGCTGAAGCACCGTCTTGCCTGTACCGAACGGGCCGGGGATAAATCCCGTACCGCCTTCCACTATCGGATTGACGGTATCAATCACACGTACACCGGTTTCCAATAATTTGAAAGGACGCGGTTTTTCTTTGTAGTTCGTCATGGCACGCTTTACGGGCCACTTCTGAATCATATTTACTTTAACCTCATTGCCTTCCTCGTCAGTCAGGACAGCAATCGTATCCTCAATGCCGTAATCACCTTCCTCTACGATAGACTTCACGGTGCATACGCCTTTCTGTTCGAAAGGAACCATGATTTTCAGCGGCTGGAAGTTCTCGTCCACCTGTCCCAGCCATGCAGCGGCTTCCACTTGGTCGCCGGCTTTTGCCAGAGGTACGAAATGCCACTTACTTCCTTTATCCAACGGATACGTATATTGTCCGCGCTTCAGGAAAACGCCATCCATTTTGTCAAGGTCGTTTTGCAGACCGTCGTAGTTTTTAGAAAGCATACCGGGACCCAATGTCACTTCAAGCATATGTCCGGTAAACTCGGCTTCGGCTCCCACTTTCAGTCCACGGGTGCTTTCAAACACCTGTACGTAGACCTGGGTTCCTACCACCTTAATAACCTCCGCCATCAGCCTGTCTCCGCCGGTCGAGATATAACAAATCTCGTTCTGCGCCACAGGGCCGTCAACGACGAGGGTCACCATGTTGGCTATTACGCCACTAACAGTTCCTTTTGTTGCCATATAATTATGTAATTTATTTTATCTGAATTCTGCGGGTATCTGCACTTCATCCTTCAATGTAGCAATGATGCTACGGAACAGTTGGCTACCCTTTTCTTTATCCAATGAAATCCAACGCTCTATCATTTCAAGCTGTAACAAGAATACGAACAGACGCTCCACTGTGAAGTAGTCGAAGAAGGTTGCCTCCTCCATCCAGTTCCACCGCAATTGGTCAATCTTTTTCTCCCGTTCCACCAGTTCTTCCGTTTCACTGATTTTCACCAGCTGGTCCAACCATTCCACTTCACCGCTCAATCCGAAATCGCGTGCACCGGAGGTACGCAAAGCCTCGCAGACTTCCGTATCCCCTACTATCAGAGGAGCCACATCCATCTTGAACTTTCGTGCCGTCAAGGCAACCAGTACATTATTTATCACAAGATTAAAACCAAACCATGCAGACACAAACTTATTCTTGCACTTCATGGCATAGGCATAGTAAAGTGCCGCCAAGCGATCTTCATGCAAGAAGTCATCTTCGGCGGTCAGATTGAAATATTCGGAAATAAAAGTAGAGAGGTAAGACGGGAACACACGTTCGGAGACTTCACCACCTTCTTTCAGCAATGAAATGTACTCAGCCAACTCTTCCGCCGAGTAGTTTCCCCGCGAATCTATAGCTGCGTCCTTGTCTTTCAATAATTTCAAGACATTCGCATTGTCGAACTGAAGATAAAACAAGTCTATCAACTTTCTATCCTCCTCAGACAAAGCCGGATACAGTTCCGTCTTGAAATCAGCTACCGTATAGCTCAATTTGCTATCCTCCAAAGTGAGTTCTGGCAAACCGGCTACCAAGTAATAATATTTACTCATAATCCTGTAGGGAATTAAAACAACATTTCCACTAATTGCGGACGCAGGAATTCCTTGAAGTAATTCATAAATTCTTCTTCACCGAAGTTCACTTTATAAGAGCCGTCGGCCGGTGAAACAGAGAAAAGCGTCTTGATTCCGTTCACTTGCTCAATCTTCACACCCTTGTCCAATAACCCTTTTGCTTGGGCAGCGAAGTACTTCTTCAAGCCTTCCGCGTCTGATGTAGAAATTACGATAGGCTCGTTTACGCTCCACTTAGACGCTAATGCCACGATAAAGGCGTTAAGGAAATCTTTGTCTGCGGCAAAGGCTTTCACGTCAGCGTTTACAATCTTATCCGTTACCAAAGTAGCGATTTCAGATTTCAAGGCATTCACGGCCTGACCGGCAAACAGTTTTAACTCTGATTTGGTATTCTCCGCCAGTTCATCGGCAGATTTACGAGCGGTAGCCACAATAGAGTCAGCTTCTTTCTGTGCATTCTCTACAATTTTCCGGGCTTCTTCCTGAGCTTTTACGATAAGTTTTTGGGCTTCTTCATTACCTTTTTCCACCCCTTCACGATAAATCTTATCGGTTAGCTCTTGAATCTTGTTTTCCATATTTTACAGGAGTTATTATATGATTTATTACAATATTAATTGCATGATTTTTTTCTTTCCTTATTAGATTCACGCCAAAATTACGAAAAACCATTTGATATTAGACAAGAAGAATGAAATAAAAGTAGCCCATTTTCCTAAAAAACATCGTTTTTCACCAATTTTGTTCTGTAAAGATAACAATAAAGTAACAAGGGAAAAAGAAATAAAGGACTAAACCGGAAAATAGGCGGATGAAAAGTTCTTAAAACGAATAAAGCCCCCGTATCATCCGATACGGAGGCT
>NZ_QRME01000008.1:0-160582 GCF_003472565.1 Bacteroides sp. AM10-21B
AAATCATCCTGTCATTCAGAGGAGCTTGCGACGAAGAATCTCCTCCCTTCTCCCCTTATTTTTTAATTCTAAATTCTCAATTAACATGGCAGTACCATTTAAGAAAGTGGGTTATCGGAAAGACCCCAAAAACAAAGATTCCGAGATAGTTTTTCATCCGCGCCTTGTGACCATGGGCCAGACCATGACGCTGGACAGCATTGCGTACGAGATGAAAGAGAAGAGTTCCCTTTCCTACGGCGACATCAAGAGCGTGCTGACGAACTTCGTGGAAGCGATGCGTACGGCGCTGTACAACGGGCACTCGGTGAATATTCAGGATTTCGGCGTGTTCAGCCTTTCCGCCCGCTCTGCGGGTGTGGCGGATGTGAAGGATTGCACGTCCAAGAATATCCGGACGGTGAAGATAAACTTCCGCGCATCGAGTAGCGTAAAGCCGAACCTTACTTCCACACGTGCCGGGGAGAAGATTGAATTCCTCGATGTGCAGGCAGCGATAGACGGTGAAAACTCCGGTGGCGGTGGCAATGGCGGCGGCGTGATTCCCGACGAGGGGGATAAGGACAATCCGCTCGGATAGTAAACATGATATCATGAGATTGTATTTTGTCTTTTTTACTAAATAATGTTATTGAGATGAACAATATCCATGCAGTCTTGTTATATTTGTAATCATTTCAATTTACTTAATAAATACAATTATGATAACAGAAAAATTACAGAATGCAATTAACGAGCAGATTACGGCTGAGATGTGGTCATCTAACCTTTATTTAGCAATGTCTTTCTATATGGAGAAAGAGGGTTATTGCGGAATGGCTTCTTGGTTGAAGAAGCAATCTTTCGAGGAACACGGACATGCTTGTGAATTGGCATCGTACATCATCAAACGCGGCGGTAAGGCTAAATTAGATAAAATTGATGTTGTTCCCAACGATTTCGGTACTCCGCTGGAAGTATTCGAACAGGTTTACGAACACGAATGCCGCGTATCGAAGATGATTGATGCTCTGGTGGACGTAGCCGCAGCCGAAAAAGACAAGGCTTCTCAAGACTTCTTGTGGGGATTCGTTCGCGAACAGGTAGAAGAAGAAGCTACCGCTTCCGGCATCGTAGACATGATAAAGAAAGCCGGTGCTTCCGGAATCTTCTTTATTGATGCGAAACTGGGTGAAAGAAAATAATAGAAAAAAGTGATAATGATAGGGTGGTAGGGTGATAGGCTTTACCACCCTATTGCTTTTTTATCACCCTACCACTTTTTTTATATTATTTCATGTTTCTTCTTGTGGGTAATTAAATAATTACCTATCTTTGTAATAAGAAGAAAAAGAAATAGTTATGCCTACAATATTTATCTTGTTTGGTTTTCGTTTTATGTTTTATGCTAACGACCACGAACCTATTCATGTTCATGTAATAAAGGGGAATGTTAGTGCGAAATTTATATTATTCCCTGTCATGTTAGTAAAAAACAATGGCTTGAAATCTTCTGAGTTGAAGCTTGTAGAATCTATAATTGAAGAAAATCAAGAGGTAATAGCAGAGCATTGGAATAAATTCTTTAACAAAGCAAAATGAACGGTTATGAAAGACGTAGTAGAAAAAGTATGGTTGACCGATACAGCTGTATGGATACGTACAATTGACGGTAAGGAAGCCTGTGAAGAATTTGCAAATTATCAAAGATTAAAGTTTGCCACTCCTGAACAGCGTGCGAATTTTGAAGTGGGTGAATATGGTATTCATTGGAAAGAATTGGATGAAGATTTAAGTTTTGAAGGTTTTTTTCAAGAAAAGAAATCGAATCCTTTATATGATTTGTTTATTGCCCATCCCGAACTGAACGCCTCTGCAGTAGCCCGCCGTTTGGGCTTGTCACAAAGTTTGTTTGCCCAATATGTGAGTGGGGCAAAGAAACCGTCGAAACAACGTTTTGATGAAATAATAGAAGTTATACGTGAAATAGGGCGTGAGCTAATAGCTGTACCCGCATGAAAGAAGTGGTAGGGTGATAGGCTTTACCACCCTATCACCTTTTTTATTTCAGTACTCCCAATTCCTTTCCTACTTTTATAAACGCTGCGATACATTTATCCAAATGCTCCTTGTCGTGTCCGGCGGAGATTTGCACACGGATGCGTGCCTGACCCTTCGGCACAACAGGATAATAGAATCCGGTTACATAGATACCTTCTTCCTGCATACGGGCAGCATAAATTTGAGACAGCTTGGCATCGTATAGCATTACTGCGCAAATGGCGCTTTGAGTAGGCTTGATGTCAAAGCCGGCAGCGGTCATCTTGTCGCGGAAGTAGTTTACATTTTCTACTAACTTGTCGTGCAGGGCATTACTTTCTTTCAGTATTTTGAACACTTCAAGACTTGCACCGATGATGCCCGGAGCGAGCGAGTTGGAGAACAGGTACGGGCGGCTGCGCTGGCGCAATAAGTCGATAATCTCCTTGCGGCCTGTGGTGAAACCACCCAAAGCGCCCCCAAAGGCTTTGCCCAACGTGCCGGTGTAAATATCCACACGCCCGTAGGTATTGTACTGTTCGCTCACGCCATGACCCGTAGCGCCTACCACGCCGGCAGAGTGAGATTCGTCTACCATAACCAACGCGTCGTACTTCTCGGCAAGGTCGCATATCTTATCCATAGGAGCCACGTTGCCGTCCATAGAGAATACACCGTCCGTTACGACGATGCGGAAGCGTTGCGCTTGGGCTTCTTGCAGGCATTTCTCAAGTTCGGTCATGTCGGCGTTGGCATAACGGTAGCGCTTTGCCTTGCAGAGACGCACACCGTCGATAATGGAAGCGTGGTTCAAGGAGTCGGAGATAATGGCATCCTCTTCGGTGAAGAGAGGCTCGAACACACCGCCGTTGGCGTCAAAACAGGCAGCGTAAAGAATCGTGTCTTCCGTCTTGAAGTAATCGGAAATGGCGGCTTCCAATTCTTTGTGAATATCCTGTGTTCCGCAGATAAAACGGACGGACGACATTCCGTAACCGCGTCGTTCCATTATTTTCTGAGCTGCGGCTATCAGGCGGGGATGATTGGACAATCCCAGATAATTGTTGGCGCAGAAGTTCAGCACTTCCTTGCCTTTCACGGTGATGGCAGCTTGTTGCGCACTCTCAATCAGGCGTTCCTCTTTGTAGAGTCCAGCTTCTTTAATTTCAGCAAGAGTTTTGCTGAGATGGTCTTTCATTTTACCATACATAGCTTTTTATTTTAATAAGTGAGACATCGTAATCTGAAGCTCTACAAAGGACATCATTTTTCTTGGAATAAACAATATCTTTTTGATAGAAAAATGAAAAAAAAGTACGTATATTTGCGCATCGGTAATGTGAAGAATACCTTATAAATAAGTTGTATGAAGAATATTTTGGTAATTGGAGCCACAGGACAGATTGGCTCGGAGTTGACATTGGAGTTGCGCAAGCGTTATGGTGACGACCATGTTGTGGCCGGATACATTCCGAGCGCTATGCCGCAAGGTGAGTTAAAAGCCTCTGGTCCATCGGCGATTGCTGATGTGACAGACCGCCAGTCTATTGAAGTAGTTGCACGACAATTCAAGATTGATACAATTTATAATTTGGCTGCCTTGTTGTCGGTAGTCGCCGAAAGCCGTCCGGCAATGGCGTGGAAAATCGGTATAGACGGGTTGTGGAATGTACTGGAAGTAGCCCGTGAGTACGGTTGTGCCGTATTTACGCCGAGTTCTATCGGTTCGTTCGGAGAAAACACTCCTCATGTAAAGACGCCGCAAGACACCATTCAACGCCCGCGCACCATGTACGGCGTAACAAAAGTGACGACAGAATTGTTAAGTGATTATTATTATACGAAATATGGGGTGGATACCCGTGCGGTACGCTTCCCCGGCATTATCTCCAATGTGACGCCTCCGGGTGGCGGTACGACGGACTATGCGGTAGATATCTTCTATTCGGCTGTGAAAGGCGAAAAGTTCGTCTGTCCCGTAAAGGCGGGTACATTTATGGACATGATGTATATGCCCGATGCCATCAATGCGGCTATCTCGCTGATGGAAGCCGCTCCGGCGCGTTTGAAACACAGGAATGCGTTCAACATCGCTTCCATGAGTTTCGACCCGGAAATGATTTACGCTGCTATCAAGAAGCATGTGCCCGATTTTGAGATGGTTTACGAGGTAGACCCTTTGAAACAGGCCATTGCCGACAGTTGGCCGGACTCTTTGGATGACTCCTGCGCCCGTGAAGAATGGGACTGGATGCCGCAATTCGATTTGGAGTCCATGACCGTGGATATGCTTGAAAAGCTAAGAGCAAAATTAAATAAATGACCGTAGAGGGTCAGTAAAGAATGAAACAATTACTAACGGGATTCTGCATACTCATTTTTCTGTTCTCATGCGGGAACAGAAAGACGAAGATGGATCCCTTTACTACCATTACCGAAATGGTGGATTCGGCAAACCATAAGGCCGATACGCTGCTGCAGGCTGAGGTGGAGGAAGAACCTAAACCGTTGGAAGCGGACGAACTGTTTGATGATTTTATCTTCAACTATGCTTCGGACGAGGCTTTGCAACGGGAGAGGACGGTGTTTCCTTTGCCTTATTACAACCGGGACACCCCTTCAAAAATTGAGGAGCGTTTCTGGAAGCACGACTACCTGTTTACCAAGCAAAATTATTACACATTGCTTTTCGATCGTGAGAGTGACATGGATATGGTGGGTGACACAGCGTTGAAGTCCGTACAGGTGGAGTGGATTTACCTGAAAACGCGCATGGTGAAGAAGTATTACTTTGAGCGTAAGGAGGGTATGTGGATGTTGGAAGCCATTAATTTGCGCCATATAGAGGAAGGTGAGGGCGAGAATTTTGTGGATTTCTACACCCGTTTTGTGACGGACAGCTTGTATCAAAGCAAGCACATCGCCGACCCGCTGCAGTTTGTCACGATTGACCCCGACGATGAGTTTGCCATATTGGAAACGACCCTTGATGTGAACCAATGGTACGCTTTCCGCCCGCCGCTGCCTGTGGACAAGTTGTCCAATATTAACTACGGACAAAAGAATGAGGATAATTCTAATACGAAGATACTGAAAGTGAACGGTATCGGCAACGGATATTCCAACGTATTCTACTTCCGGAGACGGGGAGGAGAGTGGGAGATGTATAAATATGAGGATACGAGCATTTGAAATTTATGAGAATACCCAATACATTCGGATTTGATGTGAAAGCTGCCTTGTATGCAGAATATGACTCGGTAGAGGAACTGGAGAAAATGATAGCCGAAGGGCGTATCACTTCTCCTTTTCTACATATGGGATGCGGCAGTAATTTATTGTTTGTGAAAGACTATGACGGCATTGTGCTGCACTCGCGCATCGGTGGAATGGAGGTGACTGCAGAAGATGACGAACAGGTGTGCGTGCGTGTAGGTGCGGGCGTGATATGGGATGATTTTGTGGCTTATTGCGTGGAACGGGGTTGGTATGGTGCGGAGAATCTGTCGCTAATCCCCGGTGAAACGGGTGCAAGCGCTGTACAGAACATCGGCGCTTATGGCGTAGAGGTAAAAGACCTCATTTTGTCCGTGGAGACGGTAAATATTCGCGGTGAGAAGCGCATTTACCAAAAGGATGAATGTGAATATGCCTACCGGAAAAGCCTTTTTAAGAAGCCTGAAATGAAGTCGGTCTTTGTGACTTACGTAAACTTCATACTGGGCAAGAAAGAATGCTATACATTAGACTATGGCACGATTCGTCAGGAGCTTGCCAAGCATCCGGCGGTGAATTTAGCTACCCTGCGTCAGGTGATTATAGATATCCGTAACAGTAAATTGCCCGATCCGAAAGTGCTGGGCAATGCCGGAAGTTTCTTCATGAACCCCATTGTGCCGCGTGCGCTTTTTGAAAGGCTGCTGCATCAGTATCCTTCTATGCCTCACTATGAGGTGGATGCCGACCGGGTGAAGATTCCTGCCGGATGGATGATAGACCAATGCGGCTGGAAAGGCAAGGCCTTGGGACCTGCAGCCGTACATGATAAACAGGCTTTGGTGCTTGTGAATCTGGGTGGCGCGACCGGAAAAGATGTGGTTGCTCTGTCGGATGCTGTCAGGGCTTCGGTTAAGGAGAAATTCGGTGTGGAAATTTGGCCGGAAGTAAACTTTATTGAGTGATTAACGATTAGTGAGCTGCGCTGTTATGAAACTGACTATATTAGGAAGCGGAACATCTACCGGGGTGCCGGAAATAGGTTGTATGTGCCCTGTTTGTACTTCTGCTGATTCGCGGGATAACCGCCTGCGGGCATCGGCCCTGTTGCATACGGACGATGCGACGATACTGATAGATTGCGGTCCCGATTTCAGGACACAGATGTTGCGGGCTTCTATTTACGAACGGATTGACGGTGTGCTGATTACCCATGAACACTACGACCATGTGGGTGGACTGGATGATTTGCGCCCTTTCTGCCGCTTCTCGGAAATACCCATCTATTCAGATGCCTATACTGCAACCCATTTGAGGGTGAGGATGCCATATTGTTTTGTGGACAAGGTGTATCCGGGTGTACCGCGCATCTACTTGCAGGAAGTGGAAGCCGGCAAGCCTTTTTCTATCCGGAAAACAGAGATATTGCCGGTTGCCGTGATGCATGGACGGCTGCCCATCTTGGGATATCGCATTGGCGGACGTTTGGGATATATAACGGATATGCACACGATGCCGGATGTTTCGTATGAACAATTGCGGGGACTGGATGTTCTGGTAATAAACGCTTTGCGACCACAGCCGCATCCTACGCACCAGAGCATATCGGAAGCGTTGGCGGCTGCGGAACGTATTGGCGCAAAAGAAACTTATTTTATCCATATGAGTCATCATGCAGGACTGCATGCCGGAATAGACAGTCAATTGCCGCCCCATATGCATTTTGCTTATGATGGTATGGAAATATATTTCTAAACTTTTTAAAACATTTGTTTTGTTTTATTAGTAGAAATACCTATTTTTGCCAACAGTTGATGAATTTATGCCATGAAGCTCCGACTCCTCATAAGAATAGCCGTTATTGTGTCCATAGTTTTGCTATGTACGGGCTTTGGCGTATATTCGTTTCTGCGTATGAATGCAGTGGAAAACCAACAGGATTTTAATCTTTTCACATTAGTGCCGCAGGATGCTACAGCCGTACTTGAAACAGACCGTATGGCGGATTTGATGGAAGACATCAACGGGCTGCATTGCAGCAAGGACGACCATTTCCTGTATGTATCTGAACTTTTCGTCTACCTGAAGAAATATCTTAATACGTTGGTGGGTGACACGCCGCATGGATTGAGCAAGCAGATGAACAAGATGCTTATCAGCTTCCATGAACCGGATACTCCTCTGAATCAAGTGCTATATTGCAGCCTGGGGACAGGAGACTACGAATTGGTAGAGTCTTTTGTGCGTAAGTATTGTTCCAGCACTTTCCCTTCTAAATATTTTGACTATAACGGAGAGGAAATACGTATTTATCCCATGGAGGACGGACGTTTTCTTGCGGCTTATTTCACATCGGATTTCTTGGCTGTCAGTTTCCAGAAGCGTTTGATAGAACAGGTGATTGACGCTCGCCGTGCTGACCGTTCGCTAATGGATGTGCCCTCTTTTCGTACCATGTATGCCGGCAAACGCAATAATGTGACGGCAACGGTGTATGTACGCATGAAGGAAGTGGATATGGGTAAGGATACGGACGGCATCCGTTCGCAAACGCGCTTGGGAAGCTGGGCGGAATTTGATATGAAGTTCAACGAGGAAGCCATTTATTGTTCCGGTATCAGTCATGGAGCGGATAGCACCCATACCTTTATCAATGCATTACGCAAACAAAAGCCGATAAAGGGATTTTTGGGAGAACGACTTCCCTCATCGACTTTTTTCTATGACCAATGGGCTATTTCGGATTTGGAATCGATGTTCGGCTTTACTTCACGGCAGGAATATGCCAAGGCGACTTATTCCAATTATATCAAGAAGCGGGATGAAGAGTGGATGATGTTTATGAAAGAATATGCGGGAGAGAGTATCATGTCCTGCTTGTTTCAGTCCAAAGATACTGCTGACAAGTACCCTTGTGCCGTAATGAGCATCCTTGTAAAGGATGAAGCGCGGGCGGAACGTTATTTGCAGCATATGCTCTACGCTACCCCCAAAGAAAAGGATGCTCCGATGGTGCCGCAGACATCTCCCAATTATAAGCAATACCCGCGTGCACGAAAGTATCGTCAGTATATGTTACCTCGAAATACTATGTTGACGCAACTGACGGGTATTACAGAGTCTGCACTGCATACCTACGCTTGTTTCTATAAAGGAGCGTTGTTGCTGGCTCCCGATGCGCAAAGTCTTTCCGCTTATATAGATGCTGTTGAGAATAAGGAAGTGTTGGATGGTACTTCGGTATATGAGGAGGGGGTGGGCAGCCTTTCTTCCTATTATAATTTTGCCATGATGGTGGATATGGAGGAGATGATGTATCAACCGGAAACCTATGTACGGCTGATACCGAATTTCTTTTTCCGCCAATCCAAGTTTTTCCGCCATTTCGTAATTGGCATACAATTTACTTGTACGGATGGAGTGGTGTACCCGAATCTTGTCTTACTGTATAAAGGGCAGGAGTTGGAGGAAATTGAGAATTAAAAATTGAAAAACCTCTTTTCTTATTTCTCAATTTTTAATTCTCAATTCTCACTTTAGAAGGGTAAATCGTCTTTAGCGTCTCCGGACAAAAATTCCGGTGCTGCAGACGGAGCCGGCGGCGGAACCGGTGCGCCCGGTGCAGGTGCGGCTGTGCTGACGCGTTCTACTTTCCATGCACGAATACTGTTGAACCAGCGGTCTTGCCACTGACGTGCGTCAACATCGAAAGAAACTGTCAATTCTTCGCCCATCTGGATGTTGAATTGTTCTATTTTATCCGCTCCGAATACGTCAAAACACATCTTACGGGGATATTGTCCGTGATCCTCGATTACGTATTCCTGTGCCTTCCACTCGTTACCTGTCTTGGAAACTCCGCCTCTGGGCTGGAGTATAGCGATAATTTTTCCTGTAAATTCCATTGTTGTCTTTTTAAATGATGCGGCGAAGTTACAATTTTTTAGGGATATGCGACGAATAAACAGCTGTTTTTTCTTACTATTTCTTTGTCGTAGGGAATTCTTTTTTTAACTTTGTCCGTTAGTTAACAAGTTGGTTGAAATTAAAACTTAAATATACAGAATATATGAAATTTATCGTTTCGAGTACTGCGCTCTCCAGCCATTTGCAGGCTATCAGCCGCGTGATTAATTCGAAGAATGCGCTGCCTATTTTGGATTGTTTCCTCTTTGAACTACAAGATGGAACTCTGTCTGTAACTGTTTCTGATAGCGAAACAACTATGGTTACTACAGTCGAAGTGAATGAAAGTGATACGGACGGACGTTTTGCGGTGACTGCCAAGACTTTGTTGGACGCTTTGAAGGAAATTCCCGAACAACCCCTGACATTTGACATCAATACAGACTCTTTGGAAATTACGGTACAATATCAAAACGGTAAATATAGCCTGATGGGTCAGAATGCGGATGAATTTCCCCAGTCCGCTATGTTAGGCGATAATGCTGTTCGCGTGGAAATGGATGCGCAGGTGTTGTTGGGCGGTATAAATCGTGCAGTGTTTGCAACCGCTGATGATGAACTCCGACCCGTAATGAACGGTATCTATTTTGATATTACTACCGAAGATATAACAATGGTAGCTTCCGATGGTCATAAACTGGTACGTTGCAAGACGCTGGCTGCCAAAGGCAATGAACGTGCAGCTTTCATTCTCCCCAAGAAACCCGCAAACCTGATGAAGAACTTGCTGCCGAAAGAACAGGGCATGGTAACGATAGAATTTGATGAACGCAACGCTGTTGTCACCTTAGAAAACTATCGTATGGTGTGCCGTCTGATTGAGGGACGTTATCCGAACTATAACTCTGTCATTCCGCAAAACAATCCGTACAAGGTAACAGTAGACCGCCAACAGCTTATCGGTGCATTGCGTCGTGTGTCTATTTTCTCATCACAGGCAAGCAGCCTTATCAAGTTGCGTATGCAGGAGAACCAGATCGTGATTTCCGCACAGGACATCGATTTTTCCACTTCTGCAGAAGAAACACAGATATGCCAATATGCCGGCAACCCGATGAGCATCGGCTTTAAGTCTACTTTCCTGATTGATATTCTGAATAATATATCAGCGGATGAAGTGGTTATCGAATTGGCTGACCCTTCACGTGCCGGTGTTATTGTTCCGGTAGAGCAGGAAGAGAATGAAGATCTGCTGATGCTGTTGATGCCGATGATGCTGAATGATTAATAAAACAGTAATCTGTTGTTTTTTTGATTTAGGCACGGATTATGCGGATTTCACGGTTCGGGTTTATAGAGAAACCGTGTCAGTCCGTGTAGTCCGTGCCTAAAAGATAAATTCGGGACAGATTATTTGTAGGATGAAAACTAAATACGAAACTTCATGAAATTAAATCTGAAAAATCCGATTGTCTTTTTTGATTTGGAGACTACGGGAACAAATATCAACTCCGACCGCATAGTGGAAATCTGTTATCTTAAAGTATATCCCAACGGAAATGAAGAAACCAAAACCATGCGTATCAATCCCGAAATGCACATTCCTGCAGAAGCTTCTGCCGTTCATGGCATTTATGATGAAGATGTAGCGGATTGCCCCACATTTAAAGAAGTGGCACGTAATATCGCTAATGATATTGAAGGTTGTGATCTCGCCGGTTTCAACTCTAACCGTTTCGATATTCCTGTTTTGGCAGAAGAATTTCTGCGTGCGGATGTGGATATTGATATGAGCCGTCGCAAATTTGTGGATGTGCAGGTTATTTTCCATAAAATGGAACAACGTACGTTGTCTGCCGCCTATAAGTTCTATTGTGATAAGAATCTGGAAGATGCTCATACAGCGGAAGCTGATACGCGCGCTACCTATGAGGTGTTGATGTCACAACTGGATCGCTATCCTGAGTTGCAGAATGATGTAGCTTTTTTGTCGGATTATTCCAGCTTCAACAAGAATGTGGATTTTGCAGGACGCATGGTTTACGATGATAAAGGTGTGGAAGTCTTTAACTTCGGCAAGTATAAAGGTATGTCGGTAGCGGATGTGCTGAAGCGTGATCCGGGCTATTACAGCTGGATACTGAACAGTGATTTTACACTGAACACCAAAGCTATGCTGACTAAAATCCGTCTGCGTGAAATTACCCAGAAGTAATATTCTGCTTGTATTTTGTAATTAGTAACTTGATTTCATGGCAAATCCACTGAAAGGAAAGAAAATAGTACTCGGCATTACAGGAAGTATTGCCGCCTATAAGGCCTGCTATATCATTCGCGGGCTTATAAAACGAGGAGCGGAAGTGCAAGTCGTTATAACTCCTGCAGGAAAAGAATTTATAACTCCCATTACTTTGTCAGCTCTTACCGGTAAGCCTGTCATTAGTGAGTTTTTTGCACAACGTGACGGTACTTGGAACAGTCACGTGGATTTAGGCTTGTGGGCGGATGCCATGCTGATAGCTCCGGCTACAGCTTCCACTATCGGCAAGATGGCGAATGGTGTTGCCGACAATATGCTGATAACCACTTATCTGTCTGCCAAAGCCCCTGTTTTTGTTGCTCCGGCAATGGACTTGGATATGTATGCCCATCCGTCCACCCAAAAGAATTTGGAGACGCTCCGTTCCTATGGCAATCATATTATAGAACCGGGAACAGGTGAACTGGCAAGTCATTTGGTGGGCAAGGGCAGAATGGAAGAACCGGATGTAATTATCCGTCATTTGGAAGAGTTCTTTGCTGCCAAAGACGGTGATTTGGCCGGAAAGAAAATAATGATAACTACCGGACCGACATATGAAAAAATTGACCCCGTACGTTTCATCGGCAATTATTCATCAGGTAAAATGGGTTATGCGCTCGCTGATGAATGTGCGGCAAGAGGAGCGGAGGTTATTCTGGTTTCAGGACCGGTTCAGCTTCAAACGCGTTATTCTATGCACCGGCATATTAATGTAGAATCTGCCGGACAGATGTTTGAGGCTGCTACTTCTTTGTTTTACAATGCGGATGCTGTTATTATGGCTGCGGCCGTTGCCGACTATACGCCGGAACAGGTTGCCGATAAAAAAATAAAACGGGAAAAGACCGGAGATATATCATTGAATCTGAAACCGACGCAGGATATTGCCGCTCACTTGGGAGAAATGAAAAAGAAATACCCCGGTAAAGTTCTGGTGGGATTCGCCCTCGAAACCAACGATGAGCAGCATAATGCGGAAGATAAACTAAACCGTAAGAATTTGGACTTTATAGTGCTTAATTCATTGAATGACAAAGGTGCCGGATTCCGTTACGATACTAATAAAATCAGCATCATAGATAGGAATGGTAAAAAGGATTATCCGTTGAAGTCTAAGGTGGAAGTGGCTGCGGATATTATTGACCATTTAGTGGAAGTGATGAGACAGTAGCCTTATTTTTCAATTATCAACTCTCAATTCTCTATTTAATAAAATGTTGCGTTCTCTATACATACAGAATTATGCGCTTATCGAGAAACTTGATATAGACCTCGGCAGCGGTTTTTCGGTGATTACAGGTGAGACCGGTGCCGGAAAATCCATTATATTAGGAGCTATCGGTCTGTTGTTGGGGCAGCGTGCCGATGTGAAGTCTATCAGGCAGGGTGCTGCAAAATGTGTGATTGAAGCCCGTTTTGAGATTGCCGGTTATGGTATGCAGCCTTTCTTTGAGGAAAATGAATTGGAATACGAAGATGAGTGTATTCTTCGCCGTGAAGTCTATGCTTCGGGTAAAAGTCGTGCGTTCATAAATGATACGCCCGCTTCATTGGTACAGATGAAAGAACTTGGCGAACAATTGATTGACGTGCACTCGCAACATCAGAATTTATTGTTGAATAAAGAGGGCTTCCAATTAAACGTACTGGATATACTGGCGCACGATGAAGAAGAGCTTGCTAAATACCAAACCCTTCACCGGGAATGGAAGCGGGTACAGCAGGAGTTGGAGAATCTAACAGCCCTTGCAGAGCAGAATAAAGCTGATGAGGATTATATCCGGTTTCAGTTGGAACAATTGGAAGATGCACACTTGACTACCGGAGAACAGGAAGAACTGGAACAGGAAGCCGATACGCTGAGCCATGCGGAAGAGATAAAAGCCGGGTTGTTCCGTGCCAATCAGGTGATGAACTCCGATGAAGGCGGACTGCTTTCCGCACTGAAAGAATGCCTGAATACAATGTTGGGATTACAGAAAGTATATTCTTCCGCAGGAGAACTTGCCGAACGTTTGGAAAGCAGCTACATCGAACTGAAAGATATTTCTCAGGAGATTTCAGGAAAGGAAGATGAAATTGAATTTAATCCCGCCCGGCTGGAAGAAGTGAATGATCGCTTGAATCTGATTTATACTCTCCAACAGAAGCATCGCGTCTCTACGGTGGATGAACTTTTGGCTTTGACAGATGACTATGCCGCTAAACTTTCCAATATCACTTCATCGGATGAACGGATTGAAGAACTGAAAGCTCATAGCGAAGTTTTATATAATAAGGTGAAGAAACAAGCTGCGGTGCTTACCAAGTTGCGTACCGCTGCGGCTCGTGAGGTTGAGAAACAGATGGCAGCCCGCCTGATACCGTTAGGAATGCCCAATGTTCGTTTTCTGGTGGAAATCGGTACACGTAAGGAACCGGGTATACATGGTGCGGATACGGTAAACTTCCTTTTCTCCGCCAATAAGAACGGAACTTTGCAGAATGTCTCTTCGGTAGCTTCGGGTGGTGAGATAGCTCGCGTTATGTTGTCCATCAAAGCAATGATAGCCGGAGCTGTAAAGTTACCCACTATCGTATTCGATGAAATAGATACCGGAGTTTCCGGTGAGATAGCCGACCGCATGGCAGACATAATGCAGGAAATGGGCGATAGTGACCGCCAAGTTATCAGTATCACCCACTTGCCGCAGATTGCAGCTCGCGGACGCGCTCATTATAAAGTGTATAAGCAGGATAATGAGACGGAAACCAATAGCCATATCCGCCGCTTGACGGATAAGGAGAGGGTAGAGGAAATAGCCCATATGTTGAGTGGCGCTACCTTGACGGAAGCTGCACTCAATAATGCCAAAGCATTGCTTGGTACTGCTTAGAGATAAAAAATAAAAAACAATAAGATACAATGGTAGATAAAAGTGAAATGATTTTCGGCGTTCGTGCCGTAATAGAAGCGATTCAGGCCGGTAAGGACATCGACAAGATACTGGTAAAGAAAGATATTCAGAGCGACTTGTCCAAAGAGTTGTTTGCCGCTTTGAAGGGAACTTTGATTCCCGTACAACGTGTCCCGGTAGAGCGTATCAACCGCTTTACCCGTAAAAATCATCAAGGCGTGATAGCGTTTGTCTCGGCTGTGACTTATCAGAAAACGGAAGATTTAGTACCTTTTCTTTTTGAGGAAGGCAAGAATCCTCTGTTTGTTATGCTGGACGGTATAACGGATGTACGCAACTTTGGAGCGATAGCCCGTACTTGTGAGTGTGCGGCGGTAGATGCTGTTATTATTCCTGCCAAGAACAGCGTTACGGTAAATGCCGATGCGGTAAAGACTTCGGCAGGTGCATTACATACTTTGCCCGTATGTCGTGAACAGAATTTGAAAGATACTTTGCAGTTCCTTAAAAATAGCGGTTTCCATATTGTGGCTGCTACGGAAAAAGGTGATTATGATTATACAAAAGCCGATTATACGGGCCCTATGTGTATAATCATGGGAGCTGAAGACAAGGGAGTTTCTTATGACAACCTCGCGTTATGCGACGAATGGGTAAAGATTCCGATGCTGGGTACGATTGAGTCTCTTAACGTATCTGTTGCAGCCGGTATCTTAATTTACGAAGCTGTAAAACAAAGAACCAACTAAATATGAAAAAGAAGATTTTCCTGCTTTGCACTCTGTGCCTTTTGGCTCAGTGGAGTGTAGCACAAGCCCCCAAATGGGTGGAGAAAGCTAAGCGTGCCGTATTCTCGGTGGTTACTTATGATGAGAATGATAAAATTTTGAATACCGGAAACGGTTTCTTCGTAACGGAAGATGGCGTTGCCTTGTCTGACTATTCTTTGTTCAAAGGAGCGCAACGGGCGGTAGTAATGAACTCGGAAGGTGTCCAAATGCCGGTTGTTTCCATTATGGGGGCAAATGATATGTACGATGTAATCAAGTTTCGTGTGGGTATATCAACCAAGAAAGTTCCCGCATTGAATCCGGCAACCGTAGCTCCGGCAGTGGGGGGTAATGTATATATATTGCCTTATTCCACTCAAAAAGACCGTTCTTATACTGCCGGACAGGTGAAGGCTGCAGATAAGTTTTCCGAGAAATATTATTATTACACACTTAACCTGCATCTGAAAGATAAAATGGTGAGTTGTCCGGTTATGACTGAAGAAGGACAAGTCTTTGCCCTTGCACAGAAATCATCCGGTGCAGATACAGCCACAATCTGCTATGCGGTGGACGCAAACTTTGTAATGGCTCAAAATGTATCAGCACTCTCTTTCAGCGATATGGCTTTAAAGAATATAGGTATCAAGAAGGCATTGCCCGATACGGAAGAGCAGGCTTTGGTATTCCTTTTCATGGCTTCGTCGCAGGTAACTCCGGAGAAGTATGGACAACTGTTGGATGATTTTATCGCCGAATACCCGAATAGTGCGGACGGTTATATGCGTCGTGCCGCTAACTGGTTGTATCAGTCTAAAGATGATGCTTCAATGGAAAAAGTGGTGGCTGATATGGATAAAGCTTTGAGTGTAACTCAGAAGAAAGATGACGTATATTATAATCGTGCCAAATTGATATATAACTATATGTTGGGCAATCCGGAGAAACCTTATAAGGATTGGTCTTACGATAAAGCGGTAGATGAAATCAGGAAGGCGATTGCTGTTCAGGAACTTCCGGTGTATATACAGACGGAGGGAGATATTTTGTTTGCAAAACAGGATTACCCGGGAGCTTTGGTTTGCTACGAAAAGGTCAATCAGTCCAATCTGGCGTCAGCAGCAACTTTCTTTAGCGCAGCTAAGACAAAAGAATTGATGAAAGCGCCTGCGGAGGAAATATTGGCGCTTATGGACAGTTGTATGGCTCGTTTCAGTGAGCCGTACACGGAAGAAGCCGCTCCTTATCTGTTGGAACGTGCCCAAGCTCGTATGAATGCAAATCAGGCACGTGCAGCCATGCTCGACTATGACGCTTACTATAAGACTGTGAATGGAAAAGTGAATGATGTGTTCTATTACTATCGAGAACAGGCAGCTTTGAAAGCCAAGCAGTTCCAGCGTGCACTGGATGATTTGGACAAGGCTATCGAATTAAATCCCAAAGAACTTACTTATCGTGCGGAACTTGCTGTTGTCAATATTCGCGTGGGGCGCAATGAAGAGGCATTGAAAGTTTTGCAAGACGCTTTGAAGGTCGATTCTAAGTATGCCGAAGCCTATCGTCTTATGGGAATTGCGCAGTTGCAAATGAAAAAGAATCAGGAAGCATGCCAGAACTTTGCTAAAGCGAAGGAGTTAGGCGATCCGAATGTGGATGAACTGATTGAGAAACACTGTAAATAGATGCTTCGATAAGGAAAAAGCCCTGCTTTCGCAAGCAGAGCCTTTGAATGGGAAAACTTCCCCATGCTAAAATAAAAGTTAAGTCTAGGTATTAACAGGTTATGAGTGAAATTTTCTTTCGTGTATTCGTATAGTAAATGCACTGTTTTTTTAAATACTGCACGGGTCTCTTGACTTTTTTTGAGAATATTGCAAGATAAAATGTTATATACTTGATAATGAACAGATAAAAAGGAATAAAAATTATGAAGAAAGTAATTTGTAGCCAAAAGGCTCCGGGTGCAATAGGCCCTTACAGTCAAGCTATTGAAGCAAACGGGATGGTATTTGTATCAGGTCAGTTGCCTATTGATGCAGCTACCGGAGTTATGGCAGAAGGTGCAGAGGCTCAAGCCCGCCAGTCGTTGGAGAATGTAAAGCATATCTTGGAAGAAGCAGGATTGGGTATGGCGAATATTGTAAAGACTACCGTTTTTCTGGCGGATATGTCCTTGTTTGCCGACATGAACAAGGTATATGCCACATATTTTGACGGAGCTTTTCCCGCCCGTTCGGCTGTTGCTGTAAAGGCGCTTCCAAAAGATGCTTTAGTGGAGATTGAGTGCATCGCGGTTCGCTAACAGGTCTGCAACAATAAAGCTACTGCCACCTACGAAGATAAAATCTTTCGGGTGGCTTTTTTCTTGTGCGGCAGTTACTGCGGCAGAGACATTCGGATAACAGCTTCCTTGCAGACCGGCTTTAGCGGCGAGTTTGCATAGCTCTTCTTCGGGGAGAGCCCGTTTTACACTGGCTTTGGTGAAATAGTAGGTGGCATCTTTGGGAAGTAAGGCAAGTACTCCACTGACATCCTTGTCATTTACCATACCTATTATAATATGAAGGTGGCGGTAATTCTGCTGTTTCAGTTGCTCTGCAATGTAAGTTATACCTCCTACGTTATGCCCGGTGTCACATATCAGAGTGGGGGTGTCCTGAAGTTTTTGCCAGCGTCCCATTAGTCCTGTCAGTTCGCAGACATGGGCAAAACCGTTGCGTACGCTTTGCTCGTCTATGTGGTAGCCGGCTTTCTTCAACAACGGTAGGGCAGTGAGGATAGTACGCGTGTTTTTTATCTGGTAAAGCCCTTGCAGTTCAGTTCTCATTCTGGGATAATCATTTTTAGTCGTATTTTCCGCGAATATTATCGGAGCATTCACTTCCTCGGCTCTTTGCAAGAAAACCGCTTTGGTTTCGGGTGTGGTTTCTCCAATGACAACAGGAATGTCTTTCTTGATGATACCGGCTTTTTCTCCGGCTATTTTTGCCAGTGTATCGCCTAAAAACTGAGTATGGTCAAAGCTGATATTGGTAATGATACACAAGTCCGGATGAATAATGTTCGTACAGTCCAGTCGGCCGCCCAGTCCCACTTCTATAACGGCCACATCTACTTTTTCGTCAGCAAAATAACAAAATGCCATGGCAGTGGTCAACTCAAAAAAAGAAGGATGTAAAGGTTCGAAGAAACTACGTTCTTTTTCTACAAAATGTACCACATACTCTTCCGGTATGGGTCGGCCGTTTATACGGATTCGTTCGCGGAAGTCTACCAAGTGGGGAGAAGTGTAAAGTCCTACGCGATACCCGGCTTCTTGCAGTATGGCGGCTATCGTGTGCGAACAAGAGCCCTTGCCGTTGGTTCCTGCCACATGGATTGTGCGAAATGAATAGTGGGGATTTCCAAAGTGTTCATCCAATATGCGCGTATTCTCCAGTCCTTCTTTGTATGCCGAGCCACCCACTTGCTGGAACATGGGTGCACTGTTATATAAGTAAGTTAAAGTGTTCTGATAGTTCATCTTTTATAAAAATTAACGGGAAAGCAATCCTTTCTCTCTATTAAAGTGTTATCTTTAGGAACGGCAAAGATAAGGCAATTTTTATTTAAGTGTGTATGCTTGCTTTATTTTATATTGTCGGTATGTGGTATAAACAATTTAAATCTAAAGAGTATGGGAGCTAAGAAGAATTTTGTGATTGATACTAATGTTATCCTTCACGACTATAACTGTTTGAAGAATTTTCAAGAGAACGACATTTATCTTCCCATTGTAGTACTTGAAGAGCTCGATAAATTCAAGAAAGGCAACGAGCAGATAAATTTCAATGCCCGTGAGTTTGTTCGGGAACTCGATTTGATTACCGACGACAGTCTTTTTACCAAAGGCGCTCCGCTGGGTGAAGGACTGGGGCGCTTGTTTGTAGTAGCCGGTTCGGTGGATTCGCCTCGTGTACACGACTCTTTCCCGGAACGTATTCCCGATCATCAGATATTGTCCGTTGTTGACTGGCTGACAGAGAAGAAGCCGAAGATGAAATCAATTCTTGTCACCAAGGACGTCAATCTTCGTATGAAAGCACGCTCTATTGGATTGTTGTGCGAGGATTATATCAATGACAAGGTTATCAATGTGGATATATTTGAGAAGTCGAACGAAGTATTTGAGGGTGTTGACCCGACTTTGATAGATCGTATCTATTCGTCCAAAGAGGGACTGGATATTAGTGAGTTTGATTTTAAAGATATCATTCATCCCAATGAATGTTTTGTATTGAAGAGCGACCGTAGCAGCGTGCTTGCCCGTTATAACCCTTTTACTCATTCTGTTTGCCGTGTGAACAAGACAAAGAATTATGGAATCGAGCCGCGCAATGCAGAACAGAGTTTTGCTTTTGAAGTTCTGAATGATCCGAATATCAAATTGGTAGCCCTTACAGGCAAGGCGGGAACAGGTAAAACACTGTTGGCGCTGGCAGCGGCTTTGGGTAAGCTGACGGATTATAAGCAAATCTTACTGGCGCGTCCTATCGTTGCGTTATCCAATAAGGACTTGGGCTTCCTTCCGGGGGATGCCAATGAAAAGGTGGCTCCCTATATGCAACCTTTGTTTGATAACCTG
The DNA here is from genome assembly GCF_003472565.1 of Bacteroides sp. AM10-21B. Classification (NCBI taxonomy): domain Bacteria; kingdom Pseudomonadati; phylum Bacteroidota; class Bacteroidia; order Bacteroidales; family Bacteroidaceae; genus Bacteroides; species Bacteroides sp. AM10-21B. The sequence goes on from NZ_QRME01000008.1 coordinate 19,738, forward strand.
AATGTTATCAAGCATCAGTTCGCTTCCAATTCAAGTGAAGTAAAGCGGTTGGAAGATATGCAGAAAAGCGACCAACTCGTTATCGAAGCTTTGGCTTTTATTCGCGGACGTAGTTTGAGCGAGACTTATTGTATTATTGATGAAGCGCAAAATTTGACACCTCATGAGATTAAAACGATTATAACACGTGCCGGAGAAGGGACGAAGATGGTCTTTACAGGTGATATTCAGCAAATTGACCAGCCCTATTTGGATAACCAATCCAACGGACTTGTCTATATGATAGACCGTATGAGAGATCAAAACTTGTTTGCCCATGTCAATTTAGTGAAAGGAGAGCGTAGCCAGTTGAGTGAATTGGCAAGTAACTTGATGTAACATTTTATCATTTTCTTCTTCGCTTTGATAAAAAATAGTGTATCTTTGCGGTGCCTAAAACAAAAACTGTCAAACGTGATGAAGCGAAACTTTTTTCATCGGTATCTTTCAGCAAAAGTATTACCGATATGGACTGTTCTATTGATAGATGTCCTCATTGTGGTCGTATCCAGTCTGTTGGCTTACGCACTGCGGTATGATTTTCGGAGTCTTTTTTCCGAGTCATCGTCCATAGATATAATGATTGTATGTACAGTGGTTGTCAACCTTGTATTCTTTAGGTTCTTCCGTACATATTCCAATGTCCTTCGTTTTTCATCGTTTGTCGATATAATGCGTATTTTCGTATCGTTGACGGTGTCATACTCATTGCTGCTGATAGCGAGTATCGTGGTAAAAAGTTGTACAGGTATGAATGTGGCTCCCATAGCGGTGCTGTTCATGTCCTATATTATCAGTTTTGCCATGATGGCGTGTTCCCGCGTTGTTGTAAAGATATTCTTCGAAGCGTTGAATTTTGACGGTTCGCATAGTGCCAATGTGTTTATTTACGGTGCCAAAGAGGCCGGAGTAAATATTGCAAAGGCACTGCGCGTCAATTTGCGTAATCATTACCGCCTGCGTGGTTTCATAGCGGATGAACCGGAACTTATTAATAAGGTGATGATGGGAGTCAAGGTTTATCCTAATGATGATACTTTGATTGAGATTTTGGATGACCGGGATGTACATACCATTATTATTTCCCCTGCCAAGATGGAGGCGCTCAAACGGTCTGATATGGCAGATCGCCTGTTATCGCATAATATCAAGTTGATGACGGCTCCTCCGTTGAGTGAATGGAACAGTCAGTTTCTGGATCGTACCCAACTGAAGGAAATTCAGATTGAAGACCTATTGCAACGTAATCCTATTGAAATAGATATTCATAAAGTCGCTTCCCATCTGGAAGGCAAGCGGGTGATGATTACCGGTGCTGCCGGTTCTATCGGTAGTGAGATTATGCGTCAGGTAGCTTCTTTCAATCCTTATAAACTGATTCTTGTGGATCAGGCTGAAACTCCTTTGCATGATATTCGTTTGGAATTGCAGGATCGTTGGCGTGACATCGATGCTGAAACCATCATAGCCAATATATCCAATGCGACGCGTATGGAAGAGATTTTCAGACACTACAAGCCACAGTATATTTTTCATGCGGCAGCTTACAAACACGTGCCGATGATGGAAGACAACGTATCGGAATCCATTCAGATAAATGTTTATGGTACAAGAACGGTTGCCGATTTGGCAGTGAAGTATGGCGCGGAGAAGTTTGTGATGATTTCCACGGATAAAGCAGTGAATCCTACCAATGTAATGGGGTGTTCCAAACGTATTTGTGAAATCTACGTTCAGTCGCTGGCAAAGAAACTGCAGGCAGAAGGCGGGCATGTTACCCAATTTATCACTACCCGTTTCGGAAATGTACTGGGCTCAAATGGATCGGTTATTCCTCGTTTCCGTGATCAGATACAGCGTGGTGGACCTGTGACGGTGACGCACCCCGAAATTATTCGTTACTTTATGACTATTCCGGAAGCTTGTCGTTTGGTGCTCGAAGCCGGTAGCATGGGGAATGGGGGAGAAATTTACATTTTTGATATGGGTAAGCCGGTTCGGATTGTAGATCTTGCCAAGAGAATGATCAGTCTGTCAGGACGCACCGATGTCAAGATTGAGTTTACAGGTTTGCGCCATGGTGAAAAGTTGTATGAGGAGTTGCTTAATATAAAGGAACTTACCAAACCGACTTATCATGAGAAGATTATGATTGCCACTGTGCGTGAGTATGATTATGATGAAGTGAATGAACGTATTCAGAAGTTGATTGACGTCAGCTACACTTATGACCAGATGAAAATTGTAGCTGCCATGAAAGACATTGTTCCCGAATTTGTCAGCAAGAATTCTTGTTTCGAAGTATTGGATAAGAAGAAGTGACGATAGGATAACCTTAATAGAATCATAAGTTTAATGATAAAAAAACGGATGATACATTTCTATATGTATCATCCGTTTTTTATATACTTCACAACTTCTTCTTATTTGTGTGATGAAAAATATTTCAGGAATTGTGTACGTTCGAATGTATTTACACCGTTCAGGTCGCTGACATTCAGCATGCCTTTAAATTGATTGATGTTTTCCATTCCTTTGCGATCCATCCACAAGTTCAGGAAGCGGACGTACTCACCAACGATAGCATAAGAATTTTGATAAAGTGCGCTGCATATTTCTACAGCTGAGGCGCCTGCCAAAATAGCTTTCACCACTCCTTCAGGAGCATGTATGCCGCCTGATGCTGCATAGTCCAGTTTGCTGACTGCTGCAGACGCAATGCCTATCCAGCGCAAAGACTTGGATAAATCTGCATCTGTGCTGAACACGTTACCGGCGCTTTGAGCTATTTTCTCAATGTCAATATCCGGTTGATAGAAGCGGTTGAACATTACTACTGCCGCTGCTCCGTTAGCATAAAGCTGGTCGATAAGAGCTATCGGATTGGTAAGGTTATCTCCTAATTTCATGATGACAGGGATACCAACTGTTTTCTTGATATGGCTCAAGATGTCGATGTGGCGTTGCTCAAAAGCACCATATGTATATTGTACATCGGTTTGCAGGGCAAGGATATTAATTTCCAAAGCATCCGCGCCGGCTTCTTCTATCTTTTTGGCAAACTCAATCCAGTCTGCATCCTGATAACAGTTGATGCTGGCGATGATAGGTATGTCACAAACTTGCTTGCTCTCTTTGATTAAATTCAAATATTCACCCAACTTGTGTTCGCGTATATATCCTACCAAATAATCACTTCCTTCCGGATACATATTAGGATCTCCCAGCCAGTCGGCTTCCATCATGATTTGTTCTTCAAAAAGAGACTTGAGTACGATAGCTCCTGCACCGGCTTCATAAAGCTTCTGGTTTTTGGCAGCGCTGTCGGTAAGCCCTGAACTGCTGATAATAATCGGATTTCTAAGTTTTAATCCTGCAAAAGTAGTTTCTAATGTTGCCATGATAATAGTTATTAGTTATTAATATATTCTTTCTCCAAATATTTTACTTCCTACACGTACCAAAGTACTGCCGGCGATAATTGCTTCGTGATAATCGTGCGACATTCCCATAGATAACTCCCGGAACCATTCTGCATCGGCAAACCACGTGGTTTTCACTTCTTGGAAGAAGCTACTTAATGAACAAAACTCAGTTTTGATTTGTTCGGTATTGTCTGTGTTTGTAGCCATGCCCATCAATCCGCATATCCGGATATTTGTAAGTCTTTTCCACTCACCGGCGGCAAGCATTTCCCGACATTCGTCGAAGCTGAAGCCGAATTTAGTCTCTTCCTGTGCAATGTGCAGTTGCAGCAAGCAATTTACAGTACGTCCAGCCTTAGCAGCTTGCTTGTCGATTTCAGTAAGAAGTTTGTAAGAGTCTACGCCATGAATCAGTGCTACATAGGGCACGATATATTTTATTTTATTAGTCTGCAGATGTCCGATGAAATGCCATTCGATATCTTTGGGCAGACTTTCGTACTTGGCTGTCAGCTCTTGCACCTTGCTTTCTCCAAATACACGTTGCCCTACGCTATATGCTTCTTCTATCGCTTCGTCGGGGTGAAATTTAGAAACAGCTACCAGTCGTACTCCTTGAGGCAGTTCGTTCAGTACTTTTTTTATGTTTTCTGCAATGCTCATCGTATATAATATAATAATGTATACACAATAAAACTTTCAATCTCTGATATTCAATACTCCTTTATTTCAGACTTCCGGCTTATCATTCGATTCCGCGCTGTACGGATATACATCCATAATGGCAGTTTCAGCTACTGACGCAATTTGATAATCGGCCATTGTGCCTTTCATTCCTTCGTCCAGCTTCTTCACTGCGTCGCGTAAGTCGGCAGCCTGTACCAATACTTGAGTGGATGTTTTCTTTTCTGCACCGCTTTTCTCATCCAGTGTGATGAAAACCAGCTTGCATTTAAACCAGCGATCGGCAGTATCTTCTTCATATGGAAACAACTCACTGTAATTAGCCCGTTTGATGTCCGATACGGTAAATTCTCCCGAAATAAACGGTGTGATTTCCTCGATGATACGTGCTTCCGCTTCTGTAAAGCTGAGTGCATCTACCAGATAAGGTTCAGTTACTTTCTTGTTCATTCCGTTTTCCATTGTTTTTTCGTAACGGATTTTGCACTCAAACCATGTATGCATTGCCATAATTTTCTGATTTTTAATTAGTGTTTTAATTAATAAAAGTTCTTTCTTCTTCCTGTCTTTCTGAGACTTGCCGAAGATTACCTTTCCTCTTTACGTTGGAAAGAGTGTACAAAGATAAACGAAAAAGGGGAGAAATGTTCGATGTACATGAAAGAAGATTATGTTAATTCAAAACTTTTTATCTATTAAATATTTTGTAGTTCCATATGGAGTGTTTATCTTTGTCCCCGCAAAACGAACTATTCGTGGATGTAAATTCCATTCTTAAATAAGAGGCGTAGTGAAAGCTACGTTCGGCGGAGCCGTAAAAGAGGCTCATTCTTAGTGAAATCATAAAACGCTTATTACTAAACTATTAATAATCTACTATTAGCATTTGTTAACTACGTCGGTTCATAAGCATTGGCATGCTGTTTATGTTCGCCACAATACAGAATTCAAGGTGGAATCGTGGCTTCGTGAGCAAGGTATAGAAGTTTATTTGCCTGTGCAGGATGTCTATCGTGAGCATGCCGGAAAGCGTATTAAAATCACTAAACCGGTGATTAACGGTATGGTCTTTGTCCATCTTTCTCGTCCAGAACTTTCTATCGTAGAACATACTCCCAACGTCCATCATTTCTTTAGTAAACGTGGCACTAATGCCCCTCTCATCATTCCCGACCAACAAATGGAGGATTTTCGCTTCATGGTCGACCTTTCCGATACTTCTATATTAATGGTCAATGAACCGATTGCTCCGGGAACTATGGTAACTGTGGCAAAAGGAAGTATGCAGGGTATTCGTGGCGAAATGGTGAAATACGAAAGTAAATATTACATAGCTGTAAGATTGCAGGAATTGGGATGCGCATTGGTTAGTGTGCCGGTGAGCTATGTGAGACGTGGATGAAGCCATAATTTATTTCAAATTACCCGGAGATAAAATCTTTCTTTGCTTTGACAATGTTAAGGCAAAAAATAAGTAATAAATATGCTATTTGTAAGAAGTTAATTTCTTGCAGTTATGATGTTAACTTCATTGATAACAAGAAGTTAACTTTAACGTTGTGTTAAAGTTAACTTACATATGATGTAATAAGTTAATAGAGTTTATTGAATATTCTGTTATATTTTAATGTTTAGACGTTATCTTTCCCACTTTCTCCTTTTTGGTCTTGTATGCCAGTATTTTGATTTTTCTGTTTTATACCTATGCCTTTCGCAAACTTTTTATTGTAGGTCTATTCTCATTTATTGTTATTCCTGTAAACAACTCAATTCTATAGACTTAATACCTCATACAAATGGTTAATACAGCAATGATAATGGCTGCGGGCATGGGTACGCGCTTTGGTCGCTACACAGACCTTGTTCCAAAAGGTTTTGTTTCAATCGGCGGCAAGCCAATGATATTACGTAGTATAGAAGTTCTTCTTTCTTGCGGCATCAACCGCATTGTTATCGGTACGGGATATAAATGTGAGGTATACGAAGAACTGAAGAAGGACTACCCAATGATAGAAACTTGTTTCAGTCCTCTTTATGCTGAAACGAACAGCATGTATACGCTCTACAATACACGAGAGATTTTAGGAGACGATGATTTTTTGTTGCTTGAATCCGATCTGATATTTGAACCGAAGGCAATCCGCAGCCTGCTTGACTGTGATTTTTCTGATGTGATGCTGATAACTCCTGTAACCAAGTTTCAAGACCAGTATTATGTGGAATATGACTCGGAGCATGCTTTAACCAATTGTTCTGTCAATCGGAGTGATGTTGATGTGAAAGGTGAACTTGTGGGTATTCACAAGTTATCCCATGCTTTTTATGAGAAGATGTGCAGTGATTACGAGGTTATCCTTTCCGAACAGCCTAAACTGGGTTATGAATACGAACTTCTTCGTATGTCACGTTCCGTATCTCCTGTTTATGTGTTGAATATTCCTGGTCTGAAGTGGTATGAGATAGATGACGAGAGTGACCTTTTCTATGCGGAAAGGCACATTCTTCCTTATTGTCGCTAATAAATAATTATATAAAACTATGAACAAGAAAATCTATATCGGTATGACCGCCGATATTATGCATCCCGGTCTGATCCATATTATAAATGAGGCTACCCGATACGGTGATGTAATAATTGGCCTTCTGACTGACAAAGCCATTGCCGAACACAAGCGTCTTCCTTACCTGACCTATGAACAGCGTAAAGAAGTGGTGGAGAATATCAAAGGTGTTTCCGAGGTGGTTCCCCAGGATGAATGGAGTTACGTGGATAATCTGAAACGTATCAAGCCTGACTATATCATTCACGGTGATGATTGGAAAACCGGTCCTTTGCGTGAAATACGCGAACAGGTCTTTGACGTTATGAATGAGCAAGGCGGTAAAGTTATAGAAATTCCTTATACAAAGGGGATTAATTCCTCTTCTCTTGATAAAGACATCAAGTCTATCGGTACTACCCCCGATGTTCGTATGAAGACTCTTCGCCGTCTGATCAATGCCAAACCGATAGTTCGTATTCTCGAAGCGCATGACGGTCTTTGCGGTCTTATCATTGAGAATCTTGAAGTCCAGAAAGGTGACAAGCGTGAAGTTTTTGACGGTATGTGGTCCAGCAGTCTTACGGATTCCACGAGTAAGGGCAAACCGGATATTGAAGCGGTAGACCTGACTACCCGTATGCAGGATTTGAATAACATTCTTGAATGTACTACCAAACCTATTATTTTTGACGGTGATACAGGCGGTAAAATAGAGCATTTCGTATTCACAGTCCGCACACTTGAACGTCACGGTATTTCCGCAGTTATTATTGAGGACAAGGTGGGACTGAAAAAGAATTCTCTTTTTGGTACTGATGCTGTTCAGACCCAAGATACGATTGAGGGTTTCTGTCAGAAGATAAAGGCCGGTAAGGAAGCCCGGGTTACCCAAGATTTTATGATTATCGCCCGTATTGAGAGCCTTATTGCCGGCAAGCCTATGAGTGACGCCTTAGAGCGTGCCTATGCTTACGTTGAAGCGGGTGCTGACGGTATAATGATTCACAGCAAGAATAAGTCCGGTGAAGATATCAAGGAATTCTGTCTTGCTTTCCGTCAGAGGTATGCCCATATTCCTATTGTCGTTGTTCCTACTACATATGACCATATTCATGAAAGCGAACTCCATGAATGGGGTGTGAATGTGGTAATTTATGCCAATCATATGCTTCGTGCCGCTTACCCGGCAATGATGCAGGTTGCACGTACGATTCTGGAGAATGAGCGTGCTCAGGAAGTCCGTGATTTGTGCATGCCTATTAAAGAGATTCTTGAACTGATTCCCGGTACCAAATAAAAGAATTGCCAGTATGCTGAATGTTGCAAAAGTTTATAATACTTTCCTGTCTCACGGTGTGGATTTCTTTACCGGAGTTCCCGATTCCTTACTGAAGAATATTTGTGCTTATATTACGGACCACACTCCGTCGGAGAAACATATCATTGCCGCGAATGAAGGCGCTGCCGTGGGTATAGCTTCCGGCTACTACATGGCTTCCGGTAAATTGCCTTTGGTGTATATGCAGAATTCTGGTTTGGGTAATACTGTGAATCCGCTTCTGTCTTTGGCGGATGAGAAGGTCTACGGCCTTCCTGTTCTTTTAATGATCGGCTGGCGCGGTGAGCCCGGTATAAAAGATGAACCTCAACATAAGAAACAGGGTGAGGTAACTTTGGCTCTGTTGGAAGCCATGCGTATTCCATATGTTATTCTCGATACAGATGATAATAAAGCGTTGGAACAACTTCATGAAATTATTGTTTCTGCCCGTGAGAAATCTGTTCCCCATGCTATTGTAATCCGTAAGGATACTTTCGAGAGATATGAACTTCAGAGTGAACAGGCAAACATTTGTCCTCTTTCCCGTGAGGATGCTTTGAAACTGGTTGTCGATCACCTGGGAGAAAAGGATGCAGTTGTTTCCACTACAGGCAAACTTTCCCGTGAACTGTTTGAATACCGAGAGATAAAAGGGGAGGGACATGGGCATGATTTTCTCACAGTCGGTTCTATGGGACACAGCTCCTCCATTGCTCTTGGCATCGCTTTGGAACAACCGTATCGCAGGGTTTACTGCCTGGACGGTGACGGCGCTTTTATCATGCATATGGGTGCCATCAGTAATATCGGCTGTCTTTCTCCTAAAAATTATTTTCATATTCTTTTCAACAACGGTTCCCATGAGTCCGTGGGCGAGCAGCCTACGTTGGGGTTTCAGCTGGACTTTCCTTCTATTGCAAAGAGCTGCGGATATCGTGAGGCGTTTTCCGCCACTTCAGAGGCTGAAATAGAAGAGGCCTTGAACCGCTTGGATTCTTTGGAGGGTCCTGTGTTGCTTGAATTACGAGTGAAAGTGGCTTCTCGTAATGACTTGGGGCGTCCTACTACTACCCCGGTGGAGAATAAAGAAAGTCTTATGGCATTTCTGAAGAATGAATAATTGTTCCCAATAAAGAGATATGATAATGGATAAAGAGATACCAATCAAAAGAAATATATTATTGAATCCCGGTCCTGCCACTACTACCGATACAGTTAAGCTGGCCCAGGTTGTTCCTGATATTTGTCCCCGTGAAAAGGAGTTTGCCTGTATGATGAAAGACCTCCGTTCTGATCTGTTGAAGGTTGCTCATGGCGTTCCGGGCAAGCATACAGCTGTATTATTTTGTGGTTCCGGTACGATTAATATTGACATTTGTCTGAACTCGCTTCTTCCTGAAGGGAAAAAAGTGTTGGTAATTAATAACGGAGCTTACAGTACGCGGGCTGTTGAGGTTTGTCAATATTACGGTCTTCCTCACATTAATCTCAGTTTTTCTGTCTATGAACGTCCGGACTTAATTGTTGTGGAGCAGGCATTGAAGAGTAATCCTGATATTGCTTTAGTTTATACAACACATCATGAAACAGGTACGGGATTGCTTAATCCTATCCGTGAGATTGGAGAGTTGGCGCATCAATATGGTGCAACTTTTGTAGTTGATACCACCTCTTCTTTAGGTATGATTCCTTTTGATATGGAACGGGATAATGTGGACTTTTGTATGGCTTCTGCCCAGAAAGGACTTATGGCAATGACGGGTTTGTCTTTTATAATTGGCAACGAAGAAATAATCAAGAAATCGAAAGATTATCCTAAACGTTCTTACTATTGCAATCTTTATTTACAATATGATTATTTTGAAAGGACGGGCGAGATGCATTTTACTCCTCCGGTTCAAACTATTTATGCCACCCGTCAGGCTTTGAAGGAATATTTTGAAGAAGGGGAGGAGAATAAGTTTGCACGTCATAGACGGGTTTTTGAAGCTATCCATAAAGGTGTTGCAGAACTTGGACTTCAATATGTGATCAAGCGTGAGTGGCAATCGGGTTTGGTTGTTTCAGTTCTTTATCCGGATACCCCGAATTTTAGCTTTGAGCGGGTTCATGATTATTGTTATGAGCGTGGATTTACTATTTATCCCGGGAAGATCTCTACGACCAATACTTTTCGGCTTTGTGCATTGGGGGCTATTGATGTAGAAGATATTGAGAGGTTCTTTGGAATATTGAAAGAAGTAATGGAGTTATTACATAAATGATAAAATGCAATATTTTTTGTGGTGCGTTATACTTGAGTAAAATGTGAGGTAAAATCTATTAATAGTCTTTATTAAGACCTTATTTTCAAGGTTGTACTTTATGGGAGTAAATAAAAAAATTATAAATAACGCATTTTATCTGTATCTACGAATGTTTTTGTTGATGTGCATATCCTTTTACACATCTAGAGTAGTGTTGGAGGTATTAGGTGTAGAGGATTTTGGTATATATAATGTTGTAGGTGGATTAGTAATTTTACTCTCTTTTTTGAATAACACTTTGATAACCAGTAGCCAACGTTTCTTAAGTTATGAAATGGGGAGAGGTGGAAATGTATCACAATGTTTTGCTGCTTGTTTTTTTATAGTTATTGTTTTGTCATTTGCTATTGTTCTGATCTGTGAAACAGTTGGACTATGGTATGTTAATAACAAAATGATTATCCCAGAGTCTAAATTAGAGATTGCTAAAATAGTTTTTCATATATCAGTTCTTTCTGTTTTTTTTTCTACACTTAGAACTCCTTTTGTTTCTTTAGTTATTTCTTATGAGGATATGTCTCCTTTTGCAGTTATTAGTGTTTTAGAGGCTTTATTAAAACTAATATTTGTTTTGTTTTTGAAAAATCCTTATGTGTATAAAAATAGTCTCATATATTATGCTTTATCTCTTTGCCTAATTTCTTTCTTGATAACAGTAGCTTATATATTATATTGTAGAAGAAGATATTGTAGCATTGTGCATATGTTTAAGAAAGTAGAAAAAGGCCGGGTTACTGAAATATCAAGATTTGCGGGTTGGAATATTTTGAGTATGCTTTCTGATATAGGAGTGCCACAAGGAATTAATCTTTTGATTAATGGATTTGGTGGAGTTGTTTTAAATGCTGCTATGGGAATTGCTAATCAGGTAACGAATGCTGTTTATGGTTTGGTATCGAGTTTTCAAATGGCTTTTAGACCGCAAATAGTAAAGCTTTATTCGGCTAAATGTAATGATGAATTAAATAGTTTGATTAATACAGCATCTAAAATTTCTTTGTTTTTGATGTTGTATTTGGCAATACCTTTTTTAATACGAACTAAGGAACTGATGGATATATGGCTTAAAGAATATCCTCAAAGTGCAGTCTCTTTTTCTCAGCTTATGATATTGGCTTTTGTGATAGAGTCTGTATGTGGGCCACTATGGATGACAATCCAAGCGACAGGTAAAATTAAAGTGTATCAAATATTAACAATATCATTATCTATCTTTTTTCTTTTATCCTCCTATTTTCTATTAAAAATAGGGCTTGCGCCAATTACAGTTTTATACAATAGGATAGTATTGAGCTTATTATTTTTTCTTTTGCAATTTCTGTATTTACGGAAACTGTTTGATTTTTCTGCAGGAAGATATTGCAAAAACTTATTCTTTAATTTAATTATTGGTGTAATGGCATTCTTTGTGACATACTATATCTGTCATTCTTTTATGTGTTTGCAATATATAATAACTACATTTCTTCTGTCAACTGTAATTACCACTCTAATGATTTTTGTTTTTGGTTTAACTTCTCAGGAGAAGACATATGTAAGTTTACGCATTAAACAGTTCATATTAAATAAGATATGATATGCTTTATGTGTAATGACTGATAGAACTATGTTGAGAACATATTCTATATCGGAAAATATTATATATTATAGTATCGGTTAGAAGTCAGCATAGTTCATGAAATATTATTAGATTTAGAATTAATGACTGCTTATTTCTTCTTCCATTGTGTCATATTCTGTTGTTTATATTAGTAGATTATATTTTAAAAAGAATGAATAGTTTAACGAAATATTATTTTGTGTATTAAATAGGGAAAGTATGAGGTATGTTGATATAAGAAAAAAATCTCCAATAGGAGGTTTCGGCGAAAGATGTATTGCTGATTTTTTAGGAATGTTAGTTTCTCCATTCTTTTCTATGTTTTTTATAGAAAAAAAAGTACGACCTAATTTTATAACTATATTAATGATTCTTTTTGGGGTATTGGGTGCTATATTTTTTTCGCTGCCTTATATTATTCCTAAAATATTAGGAATTACTTTTTTTTATTTATGGTATATAATGGATTGTAGTGATGGTGAAGTAGCTCGTTTTACTAAACAGTTTTCTAAATATGGTAAAGAGTTGGATTATATGGCTCATTTAATTTGTCATCCTCTTATGAATTTATCATTATGGCTTTCTTACACTCAACTCAATAGATATAATATCTTTTATGTTTCTTTGATTTTTATAGTTTTTATATCTTTAGAATTGATAATCAGGAATTATATTTCATTTGATACTTATCTCAATAAGGCAATAGATAATAATACAAAGCACAAGAATACAAACTTGTTTCGGTATATTATAGTTCAATTTTGTATATATCCTAATTTTATATTATTCTTTCCGATATTCTATTTGCTTGACTTTTTTTTAAATTTCAATTCACTAATAATTTTATTTTTATTCTTATTCTTATTTCTTCTTTCTGTTATAAGAGGCACTTATCTTAACTTGAGAAAATTTTATTATAGCTAACTACAAAAGTAACTTAAACACTATTTGTTGTGAAATTTAAAGTTAATGAAATCATATTATTCTTTTTATTGATAATATGGGGTACTAATTTACCAACTTTTATATATTATGTAATTTTTATATTGGTTTTTATATTAGCTTTATATCAGATTGTTAAGTATAGAAAAAAAATAAAATTCTCGCAAAATGAAGATTATATAGCATTGTCCTTTGTCTTGATATGGGGGTATGGAATTATTAATGGTATGTTACATGAAAATAACATGAATTATATTGTTGCAAATTTTGCAGGAATGATATGTTATATAATGTATTTCATATTTACTACATTGAAACTGGATAAAAATAGAATAATAAAAATAGTTTTTATTAGTGGCTTGAGTGTTTCTCTAATTGTTGTTCTTCGAATTGTTTGTTTCTTTATCAATATTAGTAATCCTATTGTAAATTCCATAATTGGTGAGGGAGTTGGTATGTCGAGTACAGGGCAGGTCAGAGTTTATTTTACTACTTTGGCATCTGCCTATCCACTTTTGGGGGCTTCTCTTTTTATATTGCTTTATCAATATAGAAAAATAGATATTCTAAGAATAGATAAAATTTCATTAGCTTTATTGTATTTTATATTAACCGTTTCATCAATAATGTTTTTTGCTTCATCAAAAGGTTTTTTGTTGGGAGCGTTATTTATTATATTGTATTTACCATTTTTTATATCTGTAAAAAGCTTATTGATTGGACGGTTAAATAAGGCTTTATTTATTTTACTGGTTATTGCTCTTATTATCTTAGCTTTTCTATTGTATTTTGATTATTTCTCAATAATTGAAATGATGTTTGCAAGAGAGGATGAATCTAATTCTTTAAGGTATGAACAATTGACTTATATGTTAAAAGATATAACATTTTGGGGTAAAGGATTAGGGGCAACAGTTCCAGGTATTGTAAGATCGGAAGAAGGACCATATGGTTTTGAATTAACATATATAAATTTGCTGCATAAATTTGGTGTTTTTGCATTAGTTCTTTTCTTTAATTGGATATATATGTTTATAAAATTGGCTTTTTTCATGATAAAGAAAAAGTCTCTTTTTTACTCTTCGGTTGCGTTATCTTCTTTGGGATATATGTTTCCATCAATAGGTAATCCTTTATTGATGCACCCGAGTCTTGTTATATTAAATTGCCTTACATTATATCTTCTAAGAATAGAAAATGGAAAATAAAAAAGTATCGGTTTGTATGGCCTGTTATAATGGATCTAAGTATATAGAGGAACAATTAGAGTCCATAATCAAACAGTTAAATGATGATGATGAGATTATCATATCAGATGATGGTTCTACTGATGAAACAATTCAAATAATAGAACGAATTAATAGTCCGCTAATTAAATTATTTCGTAATCATTTTCGTAATCATATACTAAATTTTGAATTTGCATTAAAACAAGCTACTGGTGATTTGATCTTTCTTTCAGATCAAGATGATGTTTGGGTTGAAAATAAGGTTTTTATAATGAAGGCTTATTTGGAAAAATATGATATAGTATGTAGTAACTGTTATATTGTTGATGGTCATTTGAATAAACTGCAAAGGGAATTTTATACAAATACTGCGACGAAAAGAAAGGGACTTATTCGTAACTTAATACATAATCATTATTTAGGTTGTTGTATGGCCTTTAGAAGAAAAATATGTGAAAAAGCTTTGCCGTTTCCTAAAGGATTAATAACACATGATACATGGATAGGATTAGTCGCAGAATCTATTGGAAAAACTCTTTTTATTGATGATAAATTAATTTTATTTAGGAGGCATGAATCAAATACTTCCAATACTTTGAAAGGGAGTAACTTAAGTTTGTTTCAAAAGCTTAGCTATCGATGTGATATATTAAAAGGTTTGTGTATTAATATATTGTTGCGAAACTTGTGTAAATGGGGCAGGATGACTATATACTCAGTTTTTTATTAGATAATAATTTAATATATGTCTATTTTTAAAGATAAGGTTTTATTAATCACTGGTGGTACAGGTTCTTTCGGTAATGCTGTTCTACGTCGTTTTCTCGATTCCGATATAAAGGAAATCCGTATTTTCAGTCGCGACGAGAAGAAGCAGGATGACATGCGTCATCACCTGCAGAATTCGAAAGTAAAGTTCTATATCGGTAATGTGCGTGACCGCCAGAGTGTGGACGGTGCGATGATGGGAGTGGACTATGTGTTCAGTGCGGCCGCATTGAAGCAAGTACCGAGTTGTGAATTTTTTCCGTTGCAGGCTGTACAGACCAATGTTGTCGGTACGGACAATGTGCTGGAATCAGCCATAGCCCACGGGGTCAAGAATGTGGTGGTGCTTTCCACTGACAAGGCGGCTTATCCCATCAATGCGATGGGTATCAGTAAGGCTATGATGGAAAAGGTGGCAATAGCCAAGGGGCGTGCTTTGGGCGATGGCGCACAAACCACTATCTGCTGTACCCGTTATGGGAATGTCATGGCAAGCCGTGGTTCTGTTATTCCTCTTTGGGTAGAACAGATAAAAAACGGCAGGTCTATTACGATAACGGATCCTAATATGACCCGTTTTATGATGACTTTGGATGATGCCGTGAATTTGGTTATTTATGCGTTTGAGCACGGGCATAACGGTGACCTGTTCGTTCAGAAAGCTCCTGCAGCTACTTTGGATGTCCTTGCCCGAGCCTTGAAGGAAACATATGCACAGATAAATCCTGCCTATGGCAGAACGGAAGTGAAAACCATAGGTACCCGTCATGGTGAAAAACTGTATGAGACTTTGGTTACGCGTGAAGAAATGGCAAAGGCCATTGACATGGGTGACTATTATCGCATTCCTTGCGATACCCGGGATTTGAATTATGACAAATTCTTTACGGAGGGCAACGAAAACATTGCCCGGATAGAAGACTACCATTCTCACAATACCGCCCGTCTGGATGTGGAAGGCATGAAGAAACTGTTATTGAAGTTGCGCTTCATTCGCGAGGACCTTGGACTGGAGGAAAAAGCGAAGAGTTCGGAAATCAAAAGTGAATAAATAACTTTCCCAATTTTTATTATGAATATTCTAGTAACCGGCGCCAAAGGGTTTGTCGGCCGAAATCTTGTATCCCAACTGCATAATATCGGTAGTGGGAAGGCAAAGGAACATGCGCTATCCGGGAAATCTCTGACCGTTTTTGAGTATGACCTTGATAGCGACCTTTCCGACCTTGATTCTTATTGCAGGCAGGCTGATTTTGTCTTTAATCTGGCAGGTGTGAACCGTCCTAAAGACCGTACGGAATTTATGGAAGGTAACTTTGGTTTCGCTTCCACATTGCTGAGTGCATTGAAGAAACATAACAATACTTGTCCGGTCATGATTTCTTCCTCTGTACAGGCGGCTTTGGACAATCCGTATGGCGAGTCCAAACGTGCCGGGGAACAGCTGCTGTTTGATTACGGCCGGGAGACCGGGGCAAAAGTTTTAGTATACCGTTTTCCGAATGTATTCGGTAAGTGGTGTCGTCCCAACTATAACAGTGCCGTGGCTACCTTCTGTTATAACATAGCCCGTGATTTGCCCATTCAGGTGAACGACCCTGATGTGGTAATGAATCTGGTGTATGTGGATGATGTGGTTGATGAACTGGTTGCGGCATTGAACGGGGAGGAACACCGTACAGGAGATTATTGCGAAGTGCCGGTAATGCATACCATCACTCTTGGCGGCATTGTGGAGCTTATAACCGGTTTTAAGGATATGCACACCGATTTGAGCGTACCTGATTTGGGGGATGCATTTACAAAAAAACTTTATTCCACTTATCTGTCATATCTGCCGAAAGAGAAGTTTATCTATCCCTTGAAGATGAATGTGGACGAACGCGGGAGTTTTACCGAAATCATCCGCACGTCTGACAGGGGGCAGTTCTCTGTGAATATCTCCAAGCCCGGTGTCACCAAAGGTCAGCACTGGCATCATACGAAGAACGAGAAATTTGTAGTGGTAAGTGGTCACGGTCTGATTCAACTCCGTAAGATAGGCAGTGAAGAAATCATAGAGTTTGAGGTCAGCGGTGACAGGATGGAAGCCGTGGAGATGATTCCAGGCTATACGCATAACATCATCAACCTGAGCGAGAGGGAGAATTTGGTGACCGTCATGTGGTGCAATGAATGTTTTGATTCCCGTAAGCCCGATACGTATTTTGAAAAAGTTTAAACAATGGAAGTGAAAACAGATTATTCTAATATCAAGTTTCGGGAAAACGGACGCCTGAAACTTTTGATTATTGTGGGTACCCGTCCCGAGATCATCCGTCTGGCTGCGGTCATCAATAAATGCCGGAAGTATTTTGACTGTCTTTTGGCCCATACGGGTCAGAACTATGACTATAATTTGAACGGCATTTTCTTCCGTGACCTTCAGTTACAGGAGCCTGATGTGTACATGGATGCTGTGGGCGATGACTTGGGGGCTACGATGGGCAATATCATCAATGCGGGTTATAAGCTGATGGTACATACGCAGCCGGATGCTGTGCTGGTGTTGGGCGATACCAATTCCTGTCTCAGTGTAATAGGGGCCAAGCGGCTTCATATTCCGATTTTTCATATGGAGGCAGGCAACCGATGCTTCGATGAATGCCTGCCGGAAGAAACGAACCGTCGTATTGTGGATATAATTTCTGATGTGAACCTCTGTTATTCTGAACATGCAAGGAGATACCTGAACGCTTCGGGGGTGGCAAAGGAACGCACTTATGTAACAGGTTCTCCGATGGCTGAGGTGCTACATGAAAACTTGGCGGCAATCGAATCTTCGGATATCCATCATCGGCTGGGACTTCAAAAAGGCAGGTATATTCTCCTGTCTGCCCATAGGGAGGAGAATATTGATACGGAAAAGAATTTTCTTTCGTTGTTTAATGCCGTTAACGCCATGGCAGGGAAGTATGACATGCCTGTTCTCTACAGTTGTCATCCCCGCAGCCGGAAGCGGCTGGATGCAAGCGGCTTTGAACTTGACAGCCGTGTGGTGCAGCACGAACCTCTGGGTTTCCATGATTATAACTGTTTGCAGATGAACGCGTATGCTGTGGTGAGTGATAGCGGTACCCTTCCTGAGGAAAGCTCTTTCTTTACTTCTGTGGGGCATTCTTTCCCGGCGGTATGTATCCGTACTAGTACAGAGCGTCCCGAGGCTTTGGATAAGGGTGTCTTTGTTTTGGCGGGTATTGATGAGAGATCGCTGTTACAGGCTGTGGATACTGCCGTTGAAATGAATGCCGGCGGAGATTATGGTATTCCGGTTCCGACTTACTGTGATGAGAATGTATCAACTAAGGTGGTGAAACTGATACAGAGTTATACAGGGGTGGTGAATAAGATGATTTGGAGAAAATATTGATTCGATTAGGATGAATATTTTATTTTTGACATTGGGCTATATTTCTGATATTTCAGAACGGGGCATTTACACAGACTTGATGCGCGAATTTATTCGTAACGGACATTCTTTGTATATTGCAGTCCCTGCCGAAAGACGCCTTCATCAACCGACTGCATTGGAAAAAAACTGTGGTGCTGAGATATTGAAAGTTAAAACTCTGAATATTCAAAAGACAAATCTGATAGAGAAAGGTGTCGGAACATTGTTGTTGGAGTATCAATATCAACGGGCGATACACAAATATTGGAAAGATGTAAAATTTGATTTGATATTATATTCCACTCCTCCGATTACTTTCAATAAAGTAATAACTTCTTTGAAAACACGGTGTGGAGCGAAAACCTATCTGCTATTGAAAGATATATTTCCTCAGAATGCAGTTGACTTGGGTATGTTTTCTAAGAAAAGCTTGTTTTACAAACTGTTTCGTAGAAAAGAGGAACAATTATATCAGTTGTCAGATTACATAGGTTGTATGTCTCCTGCAAATGTGGATTATGTATTGAAGCACAATCCTTCGGTAAATGCGGACAAGGTGGAAATTTGTCCTAATAGTATAGAATTGAAAGGTGATAATGAGTGTCGGATAAATAGAAAAGCATTGCTTGATAAATTAAATATTCCCTCGGATAAACTTTTGTTTATCTATGGTGGTAATTTAGGGCGTCCGCAAGGAATCGGTTTTCTGATGGATGTAATTGCCGCTAATGAGACAAGGACTGATACTTATTTTGTCATAGTGGGTAATGGTACTGAGTATGACCGGATAAAACAGTTTTTTGAAATCAATTCTCCTCGCAATTCTTGTTTGATATCTTCTCTTCCCAAAAAGAAATATGACGACTTAGTGAAAGTGTGCGATGTGGGTTTGATATTTTTAGACAGACGTTTTACAATTCCTAATTATCCTTCCCGTTTGCTTTCTTACCTTGAACACAAGATGCCGGTATTGTTTGCAACAGATTTGAATACGGATATTGGACGCATAGCAGAAGTCAACGGTTATGGGATGTGTACTGAAAGCGGAAACTTGAATGAATTTAGGAGGATGGTTGATAAATTGGCATCGGATAAGAATTTGATGAAAATTATGGGTAAGAAAGGTTATTCTTATTTGTGTGCTAACTATACGGTACAAAATAGTTACCGGATAATAATGAAACATTTTGAGTAGTTATGTATTCTCATTTTCTGAAACGCATATTGGATTTCCTAATTGTATTCTGTGTGTTGGCAATCATTTGGCCGATACTGTTACTTTTAATCATTTGGTTGTATTTTGCTAATAAGGGAGCAGGAGTTTTCTTTATGCAGCAACGTCCGGGGAAAAAAGGTAAGATATTTAAAGTTATCAAGTTTAAAACGATGACTGATGAATGTGATGTGAACGGTGATTTATTACCGGACGAGAAACGTTTGACAAATGTAGGTAAGTTCCTCCGTTCTACTTCTATGGATGAATTACCGCAATTAATAAATGTACTGAAAGGCGATATGGCTTTAATAGGCCCTCGCCCTTTGCTTCCCCAATATCTTCCTTTGTATGATAAAGAACAAGCGCGTAGGCATGAAGTTCGTCCGGGTATTACAGGCTGGGCACAGGTGAACGGGCGTAATGCTATTAGTTGGACAAAAAAGTTTGAATTGGATGTTTGGTATGTTGACCATTGCTCATTCCTACTTGATTTGAAAATCATCCTTTTAACGATAAAGAAGGTATTTGTAAGGGAGGGTATCAGTTCGGATACTTCGGTAACAATGGAAGCCTTTAATGGAAATAATTAAATATTGAGTATAAATGAAAGATATAGCAATTTACGGTGCAGGCGGTTTTGGGCGTGAAGTGGCTTGCTTATTAAATCGAATTAATGAGGTGGAGCCGCAATGGAACTTGATTGGTTTCTTTGACGATGGGAAAGAGATAGGAGCGGTTAACGAATATGGTAAGGTGATAGGAGGAATGGATATGTTAAATACTTGGAATTCTCCATTGGCTATTATTATTGCAATTGGTTCTCCGAAGGTCATAGAAAAAATAGTAAATAGAATAGAAAATCCCAACATTGATTTCCCTAATATTTTCGCTCCTGATACCATTTTTATGGATAAAAACAATGTCTTTTTTGGTAGAGGAAACCTCATTTGTACAGGATGTTTGTTTTCTTGTAATGTGAAGATTGGTAATTTCAATACTTTCAATGGGTTTGTAACGATTGGTCATGATACTTCATTTGGAGACTTTAATTCGGTGATGCCTGCGGTTAGAATTTCAGGAGAGGTAAATATTGGCAGTCGTAACTTCTTGGGTGTTGCTTCAGTGGTTCTGCAACGAATTAAGATTGGAAATGATACGGTAATCGGTGCCAACAGTACGATTCTTAGAAGAACAAAAGATGGATATACGTATGTAGGGAATCCTGCAAACGTAGTAAAAATGTTTAAATCATAGAATATTAATAATTTATCAATTTAAATTTCGTACAATTATGACAAATTTAGAAAAGTATGTACAGGTTTTCTGTGAAACTTTGCAAATTACGGAAGATAAGCTGGACGGCTTAAAGTATCAAGGTGTAGAATTATGGGATTCTGTAGGTCACATGACTTTAATAGCTAATCTTGAGGATGCTTTTGACATTATGATGGAAACGGATGATATCATAGACTTCTCCTCTTTTGAAAAAGGCAAGGAAATTCTGACAAAAAATTATGAAGTAGAATTCTGATTAAATTATGCTAAAAGGGAAAAACTTAGTTCTTACCGGTGCCTTGCAGGGCATCGGTAAAGCCACTTTGGAATGTTTGGCGTCGAAAGGAGCAAATATATGGGCTTGTGCATTGCATCAAGATGATGCTTTTGAAGCATATTGTACCGAATTAGCCAAGCAATATAATATCTGGATAAAGCCGGTCTATTTTAATCTTCTTCAACAAGATGAAATAAGGATAGGAGTAAAGAAAATACAGTCGGAAAAACAGCCTGTGGATGGCTTGATAAATATAGCTGGTGTCGCCAAAGATGCATTGTTTAGTATGGTTTCAATGGATACGCTGAAATTTGTGTTTGATGTGAATTTCTTTTCTCAGATGTATCTGACTCAGTTTATTTCAAAATTAATGTTGCGGAACGGACATGGAAGCATTGTTTTTGTTAGCTCTATATCTGCACTTGATGGTAATATTGGACAGTTAGCATATAGTTCCAGTAAAGCAGCTTTGATCGGTGCAACTCGTACCCTCTCGAAAGAGCTGGCTTCTAAAGGTATTCGTGTAAATGCAATAGCCCCCGGAGTGATTGATACGGATATGAATAAAGTGGTACCTGCCGAAATGATTGCTGAAAAAGTAGCAAAAATGGATATAAAGCGCTTAGGTCAGCCTTTGGAAGTAGCGAACACAATAGCCTTTTTGATGTCTGATTTATCTGCTTACATAACCGGACAAGTGATTAGAATTGATGGAGGAATAAGATAATGGAGAAACTGTTATTAGGTAAAAATGCCATAATCACAGGCTGTGCCCGTGGTATGGGACATAAAATGATGGAGGTATTTGCTGAGCATGGTGCTAATCTTTGGGTATGCGCTCGTAAACAAACCGAACAGTTTGAACACAATGTAAAAGATTTGTCAGAGAAGCATCAGGTAAATATCATTCCTATATATTTTGAATTGACTGATGGAGAGGCTATGAAATTGGCTGTAAAGCAAATTATGTCTTTTAAACAACCTATTGATATATTGGTAAATAATGCAGGTATCACTTATAATGCTTTGTTTCAAATGTCTACTATTGACCAGATACATCATACGTTGGAAGTAAATTTTGTGGCTCCTTTTTTATTTACACAATACATAGTAAAATTGATGCTTCGTCATGGTCATGGTTCCATCGTAAATATTGCTTCAAGTGCTGGGCAGGATGGTAATTCAGGTCGTTCGGTTTATGGTGCAAGTAAAGCAGCCGTGATTTGTGCTACACAAGCTTTATCAGAAGAATTAGGTAATAAAGGTATTCGTGCTAATGTGATTGCTCCGGGTATCACTCAAACTGATATGTTAAGTAGTATGACAGATGAAGTTATTCAGGAAACTGTACGGAATACTGATATGAAACGTTTGGGAGAGCCGCTGGATATCGCTAATGCTGCTCTGTTTTTAGCTTCAGACTTATCTTCATATATAACAGGCCAGGTTCTAAGAGTAGATGGATGTTTGCAATAAGATAGATACTACAATTGTAGCTGCAAATGCTGTTGCAATTCGTCGTCGTATCATTGAATTAGCTTTTAAAGCTGGAAAAAATGGTGCACATACAGGTGGCTGTTTATCTTTAGTAGAAATTCTCAGCACCCTCTATTTTTTAAAGAAAGATACTGTAACTATTAGTGATAACCGTAATCGGGTTATTTTAAGCAAAGGGCATGGAGCTTTGGCATTATATTGTACTCTTGAACGGTATGGATTTCTTTCCTGCAAACAAACTGATACATTTGAAACTAATGGAACACATTATTTTGCCCATGCTTCACGTAATATCAATGAAGGTATTGAATTTTCGGGTGGTAGCCTTTCATTAGGCATTTCTTTTGCTGTCGGTGTGGCATTGGCTTGTAAATCGAAAGAATTGAATAATCATATTTATGTGATTGTAGGTGATGGAGAGTGCAATGAGGGATTGTTGTGGGAGGCTGTCATGTCAATGGCTAATTATCAGTTAGACAATGTGACTGTTATTGTAGACTGCAACCGGTTGCAATCAGATGGTTTCACAAATGAAGTGATGGATACAGGTTCTTTGGCTAGTAAGTTCCATGCTTTTGGCTTTGCAACCTATGAGGTGGATGGACATTCGATAGATCAATTAACAGAAGCGTTTGCTGCAGCTAATATGGGAAAACCTAAAGCTATTATAGCCAATACAATAAAAGGTAAAGGTGTGACTTTTATGGAGAATCAAGCCGCTTGGCATCATGGAGTGGTCAATAAAGAACTGTTTGATAGGGCTATTACAGAACTTAATAAAATTTAGTACATGAGTGCTATAAAATATAATTCACGTTCTTTCTTTCGTTTGGGACAGAGTGGTGCAATCTTTGGTGTGGCTGCTCCGGCTTTGCGAGAAGACTATCGGCTAAAGTGCTTATCATCAGACATGTCGGTGACAGCAGGATTAGATCGGTTTAAAAAAATGTTTCCTAATGATTTTTACAATGTAGGTATTGCAGAGCAGAATTTAGTGGGCATTGCTGCCGGATTGGCTTCGGAAGGTTATAAAGTTGTAGCTGTGGCACAAGCGGCTTTTATTACTATGCGAGCTTTTGAACAAGTGAGACAATATTTGGGCTATATGAATAATAGTGTGGTATTAGTTGGCATCAATTCAGGTTTTGCACTCACTTTTTTTGGTAATACTCACTATGCCATAGAAGATATGGCGTTAATGCGTTCTATACCAGGCATGATGGTGCTATCACCAGCTGATGCAGGTGCAGCTGTGAAGGCCTTTGAAATAGCTATAGAAATGAATCAGCCTACTTATATTCGATTGACAGGTGGCTTGATGATGCCCATTGTGTATAAAGAGGATTATGAATATGATCCTTTTCACATGACCGAGGTTGTAAATACAGGAAATGACGTAACTATTTTTGCTACGGGAAGTATGGTTTATAATAGTGTAAAGGCTGCAGAATTATTAGTTACGCAGGGTATTAGTTGCAGAGTACTTGATATTCATTGTTTGAAACCTATAGATGAGGGCGGAGTACTGAGGACATTAGATAGCAAATTATTGGTATCTGTTGAAGAACATAATGTAAATGGCGGTCTTGGGACCGCTATCTCTGAAATATTGGCTAATCAGCAACACCATCCCAATCTACTTCGTTTAGGAGTAAAAGATTGTTTTTCGTCTGTGGGAGATTATAATTATCTGCTCAGACAACATGGTTTAACTCCTGAACAGATAGCTGATCAAATAAAAAAAGTTTTTTGTAATTATGTTGTTTAATTTATGTGCCTATAAGGATTCTACTGCTGTCATTTCAGATAGGGGGGAGCGATATTCTTATGGTGAGTTGAATGCTATGCAGCAGAACTTATCAGTTCTGTTAAAACAAGGTCGATTGGCTTTCTGTCTATGTAATAATACAGTTGGTTCTTTAGTTGGATATCTTTCCTTTATTCAGAACCATGTTCCGGCAGTGATGCTTGATGGAGAAAAGGATATTGAAATAATCAATGGGCTTATTGATATATATCAGCCGCAGTATTTATGGATTCCTGAAAATCGAGATTCTGAATTTGAGGGGAAAACTTTGATAAAACAAGATGGGTACTTATTGATAGAACGAAAAACTATACAGTATGAAATTCATCCTGCTATAGCCTTGCTTCTTACAACATCTGGGAGCACGGGCTCCCCAAAGTTAGTGAAGCTTACTTTGCAAAATTTGCAGAGCAATGCAGATTCTATTGTTCAATACCTCGATATTACTTCCGAAGAACGCCCTATAACTTCCCTTCCCATGTACTATAGCTATGGTTTGAGTGTAATTAATAGCCATTTGGTAAAAGGTGCTACTATTCTGCTTACTGATAAAACTGTGATTCAAAAAGAATTTTGGACATTTGCCAAAGAAATGGAAGCTACTTCAATAGCTGGGGTACCATATACTTATGAAATGTTGCGTCGTTTGCGTATTTTCCGTATGGACTTGCCTTCTCTGAAAACCATGACTCAGGCTGGGGGCAAACTGAACGCAAAGATTGCTGAAGAATATATTCGTAATGCTGAGGAGACCGGTAGGCGTTTTTTTGTGATGTATGGACAGACGGAAGCAACTGCTCGCATGAGTTATTTACCTCAAGAACGTGCTATTGAAAAATATGATAGTATTGGTATCGCTATTCCCGGAGGTAGTTTCTCGTTGATTGATGGTGATGGAGGTGATATTACAGAACCTGACGTGGATGGTGAATTGATTTATAAAGGTTCCAATGTTTCTATGGGTTATGCTGAATGTATTGCTGATTTGTCTAAAGGGGATGAAAACAATGGTGTATTGCATACCGGTGACATAGGTCATAGAGATGTGGATGGTTATTACTATATCACAGGTCGCATGAAGCGGTTTGTGAAGATATGGGGTAATCGATGTAATCTTGATGCTATAGAGCAATTAGTAAAGACAATAACTGTAAACTGTGCTTGCGTTGGAGTAGATGATTTGATAACCGTATTTGTGACAGAGCCCGGCCTTGATACGGAGATTAAAAACTTTTTGTCGGAAAAGACAGGATTGAATATACGTGCTTTTACTGTAAAAGTGATTAATGCTATTCCCAAGAGCCCTACAGGTAAATTACTTTACTCCGAACTTCAAAAATTAATAAATTGATGGATATAAACGAAATATTGATGATTGAACCATATTCGGTTTTAAAGGAAGAGAAGAAACTGCTACTAAATAGTCGTTTGCATGAACTTACACATTTACATTATGATAAGTGTGAGGTGTATAGGCGAATAGTAGAGGCCTATGGGGTGGATATGAATCATCTGCCTTCTTATGAGGAACTTCCTTTTTTGCCGGTTCGTATATTCAAAGAGTTTGAAATGCGCAGTTGTGAAAAGTCGGATGTAGTAAAGACTATGACTTCTTCGGGTACTACAGGACAGCAAGTTTCACGTATATTTCTTGATAGGGAAACTTCTTCTATTCAAACAAAATGTCTGACAAAAATTGTATCTTCCTTTTTGGGTACAAAGCGCATACCGATGCTGATACTTGACTCAAGTGCAGTAGTGAAGAATCGCAATATGTTTTCAGCTCGTGGCGCAGGTATTCTTGGATTCTCCATGTTTGGTAGCAAGCGTTGTTACGCATTGAATGAAGAAATGGGACTGGATATTGAAGGTCTGAAAAGTTTCCTTGAAGTTCATCATGGAGAAACTATATTTATGTTTGGTTTTACTTTCATGATTTGGCAGCATTTTTACAAGAAACTTTTAGAAAGTGGATATAGGCCTGATTTGAGTAAAGGGGTATTGATTCATGGCGGCGGGTGGAAGAAGTTGGTTACAGAAAAAGTATCTCCTGATGCTTATAAACAAGCATTAAATAGCGTATGTGGTATTTTACCAGAGAATGTTCACGATTATTATGGTATGGTGGAGCAGACGGGAACCATTTATATGGAGTGCGAATACGGTCATCTCCATACTTCCTGCTTCAGCGACATACTGATTCGTCGTCCTGAAGATTTTTCTTTGGCTGAAATTGGTGAGAAAGGTTTGATTGAAGTGGTATCGGTATTACCTCAAAGTTATCCCGGTCACGTGTTGTTGACGGAAGACGAAGGTTACATCTTAGGAGAGGATGATTGTCCTTGTGGTCGTAAAGGAAAATATTTTAAAATTGAAGGTCGGATTAAAAATGCGGAAATTCGCGGATGTAGTGATACGTATGCAACAAAATTCTAATTATATCTTATTATACCCCAGTCAGATAAATTGGGAAGAATTTGCACAACAAAAGGTTGATGAACCGTTTTCTGATAGTGTAATAGAATATCTGAACGCCTTGTCATCATCCTTGTTAAAGGATTGCGATAGCCGTCTTTATCCTGATGTTGTTACTTTTGCTTTTTTTTGTCGTAAGGCTAATCTGCAAAGGCTAAAGATGCAACTTGTTGATGATAAAGTACGTTTAGGTCGTGGCATCTTATTTCATATTGCTCCAGGTAATGTACCTGTGAATTTTGGCTATACGTTTGTAGCGGGTTTATTGGCAGGTAATAATAATATTGTTCGCATATCATCTAAAGAATTCCCCCAAGTGGATATGATTATTAAGCATATTCATAAACTGGCGAAACATTCGGCTTACGCAGAAGTTGCAAAGAGATTGGCCTTGGTAAAATATGATCGAACAAGTGATGCTTCTGCATTTTTTTCTTCTATAGCCAATGTGCGTGTAATATGGGGAGGAGATGCAACAATCGCAGCTATTCGTAAATATGAAATACCTCCTCGATCATTTGATGTTTGTTTTGCAGACCGATATTCTATTGCTATATTTCAACCGAAAGCAGTTATGGAGGCATCAGATAGTGAATTATCAAAATTGGCAGAGAATTTTTATAATGATACTTATCTTTTTGATCAAAATGCATGCAGTGCTCCGCATTTACTCTTTTGGCAAAAAGAGCATTGCTTGAATGAGGCAAAAAAGCGTTTTTGGATGGCTTTACATCGGTTGGTGATAAAGAAATACGATCTGCAATCTGTATTGTCGGTAGATAAGTTGATGGCATTCTGCCGTCAGGCTGCTTGTATGTCATCAGTCAAAGAGAAAATGCCAGATAATTATATTATTCGTGTACAACTTCATGAGTTACCAAAAAATATTGATACTTTTCGTTGTGCAGGTGGTTATTTTTCGGAGTATGATATGGAGAATATGAATGAAATAGCACCGATTGTGACAAGTAAATATCAAACACTGGCTTATTATGGTTTTGAACGTGAGGAGTTGTTGAGGTTTGTAAAACAGAATCATTTGTACGGATTGGATCGTATTGTTCCGGTGGGGGATACAACAGCTTTTTCACTTATATGGGATGGTAATAATCTGATAGAAATGTTTAGTAGAATAGTGACGGTGCTTTAATATAAGACGCTGACATTTACTACATTGAAAACGGTACGATTTATATTGCAGATATTGGGGATTGCAATATGAATCATTGATTTACACTTTAATCAAAAAAATAGTCATACACATTCTATGAACAAACGAATTTATCTTTGCCTGGCTCACATGAGCGGCAAGGAGCAGGACTTCATACGCGAAGCTTTCGATACGAACTGGGTGGTTCCACTCGGTCCGAACGTAAACGGCTTTGAACAGGATTTGGAGTTTTTTGTAGGTGGGAATAAGCACGTGGTGGCTTTGTCCTCCGGTACGGCTGCAGTACACTTGTCACTTTTAGCATGCGGTGTAGGTGCCGGTGACGAGGTGATGGTACAGAGCTTTACATTCTGCGCTTCATCCCATCCTGTGACTTATCTGGGTGCTACTCCTGTATTTGTAGATTCTGAGGAGGATACATGGAATATGGACCCGCACTTGCTTGATATGGCCATCGCGGACCGTATTGCCAAGACAGGTAAGAAGCCGAAAGCTATTGTTCCGGTTTATCTGTACGGTATGCCTGCCCGATTGGATGAAATTATGGCTGTTGCCGCCAAGTATGATATTCCTGTTATAGAGGATGCTGCCGAAGGCTTTGGCAGCCGGTATAAGGGCCGGATATGCGGTACATTTGGTAAATATGGCGTACTGTCTTTCAATGGTAACAAGATGATTACCACTTCCGGTGGGGGCGCATTGATCTGTCCTGATGCTGAGTCCAAGCAAGAAATCATGTTCTATGCCACGCAGGCACGTGAGGCATATCCCTATTATCAGCACGAGCGTATCGGCTATAACTATCGTATGAGTAATATCTGTGCGGGTATCGGCCGTGGCCAGATGACTGTGGCTGATGCCCATATAAAGCATCATAAGATGATTTGCTCGCTTTATCAGGATTTGCTGAAGGATGTGCGGGGGATTACGTTGCATACGAATCCCTCCGCGGATTATGACAGTAATTATTGGTTGAATACGGTCTTGCTTGCTGAAGACCTGCATGTGGCAGGTGAGGAACGTGCTTATGATGAGAAGGTGCAGGGTGCTGTCGGTGGCGCTGCGGGTGTGACGCATGAGGCTTCTTCGACACATACGGGTTGTGAGCCCAATCTCAATGTGGAAGCCATGCGTGTGTGGCTTGATATGGCGGGTATTGAGAGCCGTCCGCTTTGGAAGCCTATGCATAAACAGCCTGTGTATAAGGATAATCCTGCCTATACAAATGGTGTTAGTGAACGCTTGTTCAAGCAAGGCTTATGTTTGCCAAGTGGACCGATGGTGACTGAAGATGATGTACGGTATATTGTGTCGAAGATGAAAGAGGGAATAGTTGGCTGAATGTAATAGTGTATTTATGAAAGATAGCCGAAATCGTTCTTTAGAAAATGATTTCGGTTTTTTATTTATAGAAATACTATTATTATAATTAAAGAGTTATTGTTCCTTTTACAATCCTTTTGTAAAGGATATGTATTGATACGTTGGCAATTTTATTGGAATAACCGTTCTTTGGCGACGTTAAACCAATAAAAAAACAACAAAATTTATGGCAGTAGTAGCTTATTTAAGAGTAAGTACAGAAAAGCAATTTTTGGAAAACCAGAGAGAGGAAATTACACGTTTCGCAGAGAGAAACGGTATGAGTATTGACAAGTGGTACACAGAAACAGTTAGTGGGAGTGTAAGTAGTAAAGAACGTAAATTATCAGGGCTTTTGGACAAAATGCGCCCCGGTGATTCTTTGATTGTTACGGAAATATCAAGGCTGAGCCGTACATTACTTGAAATTATGACAATCCTTAATTCGTGCATAAAAAAGGAAGTGATATTGTATAGTACGAAGGAGGGGTATGTGTTTCAGAATGATATCAATAGTAAAGTCTTGGGATTCGCATTCGGTTTGATGGCTGAGATTGAACGTAATTTGATTTCGATGCGGACTAAGGAGGCATTAGCCCGTAGAAAACAGGAAGGAAAACGGTTGGGGCGTAAAAAGGGATATATGCCCAAAATGAGAATACTTGCCGAGAATAAGAGAGAATTGTTGAAGAAGCGGAGAAGAGGAACATCCTGTTCTGAACTCGCCCGGCAAATGGGAGTGTCCAGAACAACTATGTTCCGCTTCTTGCAGCATAAAAGGTAAGTCGGTAGTTGCCTGACCGGAATATACTGTAATCCACCGCAGATTGCACAGATTGCTACAGACCGATTTAAGGACTACTGATGATAGTGCTGAATATATGGTCTGCATAAATCTGTGTAATCTGTTGTGGATTATGTGTTTTGAATTCCCCGCTTGTGCAAGTTCCTTAGCTCAAAGGACAGCATGATGCGGAAGAATCCTATAATGAGGAATGCAAATGAAATCATATAGACTGCATAGATAGCCCCCACTGCCGGCTGCCACAGAATAATAAGCGAGCATATAATGGCAAGAATGCCGAATGCGATATACCAGCCCCAATCCTTTGTTCCATACCTTTTTAGGTCCATGGCGTAACCTGCCGATGAAAATCCCCTAAACATCAGCCAGAAGGCAATGATAAACGGGATGACTTCCATACTCAATAGCGGATAGGCTATCAGATAGAATCCTAAAATCATATCAATGATGCCTCCTGCGAGATACCATCCCCAACTGGATACTCTTTGGCGGTTACTTACCGCAAAGGAAATTTCCAACAGACCGCTAACCAGCATAGAAACACTGAATAAGATACTTAATGCCTCATATCCGCTAAAGGGAGAGAACATTAAACTTAAAGCCACTACAACATACAAGATACCGAGAATAAGTGAAATCCACCAGTTCTTTACCTCCTGCTTCAGTTCATCAAAAATTGTTTTCATGTGAATCTTAATTTAAAAATGATTATTACAAGTTCGTTGGGGAGATAACAATCTGCGGATTGAAAAGTTTTATTGAACTTTTTATGCGGTCTGTTTGTTACTATACCATATAAATTGATAAAACTATGGCTACAACAAAATTTAAAGGACAACCGGTAAAAGTGATCGGTGAGTTTATAAAGGTGGGAGCAGTTGCTCCGGATTTCGAGTTAGTAAAAACTGATTTGTCTTCTTTCGCATTGAAAGAGCTGAATGGCAAGAATGTAATCCTTAATATTTTCCCAAGTTTGGATACCGGCGTATGCGCTACTTCCGTGCGCAAATTCAATAAATTGGCTGCCGGTTTGCCGGATACGGTAGTATTGGCTATTTCAAAGGATTTGCCTTTTGCGCATGCACGTTTTTGTACGACGGAAGGTATTGAGAATGTAATTCCATTGTCCGATTTCCGTTTCTCGGATTTCGATGAAAACTATGGTGTACGTATGGCAGACGGGCCATTGAGCGGTTTGTTGGCCCGTGCAGTGATAGTTGTCGGCAAGGATGGAAAGATTGCCTATACAGAACTTGTTCCGGAAATTACGCAAGAACCGGATTATGATAAAGCAATTGCAGCGGTAAAGTAAGCCTTTTGGGCTTACTTTACCGCTTTTTCTGTTTTACTCCTTTATAGATGAGGAAACCTATAATCAATACTGCCACCGCTATAATAACATAACCGATTTCATGGCTGTATTTCGTTGCTAATACATAGACATCATTGGTGGTCTTTATGTCTGTAAACCGATATATAAAATAACCCAGCAGAGCCAGTATTGTATTCCATATCCCGGCGCCCAGTGTGGTATAAAGCAAGAATGGTCCTAACTTCATGCCTGCCAGTCCTGCCGGAATACTGATGAGCTGCCGTACTGCGGGAATGAGACGTCCGAAGAATGTGGATGCAGCGCCATGCTTTCTAAAATACTCTTCGGCGTGGTGTACTTTCTCTTCATCAATAAGGCACATATGACCGAAGCGGCTATTGGCAAATTTATAGACGATGGGACGTCCTAACCAGCGTGCAAGGTAATAATTGATAAGTGCGCCGAGGTCTGCACCGATTGTTGCGAAAATAACGACAAGAAAAATGTTCATACTGTCATCGGTCATTGCTTTCCATGCAGCCGGTGGCACTATGACTTCCGAGGGGAATGGGATAAACGAGCTTTCAATAGTCATGAAGATAGTGACTACCCAATAATTCAGATTCTCTAATACCCATTTAATGAGCTCTGCTGATGATTCCATATTCTATACTTGTGATTAATGGTTTGTTTACATTTTTATTGTAGTGCATTCAGGATATTCTTCATAGCTTTAGCCAAATCCTTTTGTTCTTCACTTTCCAGCAGTTTCTCTATTTCCTTTAAATCTTCCAATTGGAACGGACGTTTGCAGAGTTGGTTGTATTTCTGGAAATTTTCTTTATCCTTAAGCAGTAAATACAGGGCGGCCAGCTTTTCGTTGATGTTCTCAAACAGGGGATCTAACTCGCTGACGTGTTCAAAAGCCAGTCGGGCATAACTCAATTGCCCGAGTTCCAAACTATATATGCCAATCTCATTCCAAGTATCGGCATACGGTGCATACTCCAAAGCCAGGGCCCATTTCTTTACGGCTTTGTCAATATCGCCGTCTTCCATATACATACGCCCTTCAATCAGATACGGGTCTATATCTTCCGGATCTATTTCGTGGGATTTCTTGAAATACTGAGCGGCTTTGCGCTTCTTTCCTAATTTGTAGAGACACAACGCGGCGTGTGCATACAGAGAAGGCAGCACCATAGAATCGGCATCTTTGCTTTGTATGGCCAGTTCAATATGTTGGTATCCTTCTGCCCAATGTCCTTTGGATATCTCGTTCAGCCCGATGAACATCTGAAGGAACTCGGGATTGATAGCCTTGTATTTCTCGGCTAAAGTGTAGTTTTCCAGCGCACTCTCTTCGTTGCCCAGCTGATAGAAAGCATGACCTTTCATTATATAGGCATCGGCAAACTCTTCATCTGCCACGGTTGCATAATCGCAGGCCTCGATAGCCTTATCAAATTGCTGTTGCTCGAAATAGCAGCGTGCCAACCCGAACCAATAAGGGGCTGAATAAGGATTTTTATCTATCAGTTTATTATAGAACGTCTCGGCTTTCTCGTTCAATCCTTGCGCATGAAAGCAGTCGGCTGTGGCGGCAAGAAACGCTTCTTCTTCGGCATACCTTTCCAATCCGGTGTCCAGCCATGACAGCGCTTTGTCCGGATAGCCCATATCAATATACATATAGGCTACATCTACAATATTGGCCAAATCCTCTTTATCCTCTATGGTGTCGAGAAGTTGTTCGGCTTCCTCTGTTTTACCTTCACCCAGAAGGATATTTGCTTTGAGCACCTTTACTTCCGAAGAATAATCTTCGGAGATTCGGTCTATAATCTGCTTGGCTTTATCCCTCTCCTGCGCATCTATGAGGAGATAGGCTTGCTCCACCAATAGAGGAGTACTGTCGGGATGTATGTTTAGACCGTATTCTACGACTTCGACAGCTTGTTCGTCTTTTCCACGCATGGCATACCAGTCAGCGAGGTCGGCTAAATCGTCTGCGTCCAGATAGATAGGTTTGTTGTCAGCTTTCGCAGCCTCATATTGTTCTGCAAGTTCTTGTAGCTCCTTGTCTCTTCCGGACAGCAGGTTCTTTTTACTCATTAATTCTTTTAACTCCTTATATATTTAAGTAAGTGTTGCAATTTAATTTATATCAAGAGTATCTGTCATTCAGAGCGTAGCGAAGAATCTGCTCTCTTGATGTACACGCGGAGAAGAGATTCTTCGCTACGCTCTGAATGACAGATGGTATAAGCTGATTATACTTATTCACTTATTTGTTGATTTTACCCCAAGTATCTTTCAAACCTACCGTGCGGTTGAATACCATTTTCTCCGGTGTAGAGTCGCGGTCTACATTGAAGTAACCGATGCGCTGGAACTGCAAGTAGGAGAGGGGCTTCATACCGGCGGCATATTTTTCGATATAGCAGCATGGCAATACGTTCAGAGAATCCGGATTTATCATCTCCTTCATGGCTGTCAGTGCGTCGCAGTTCTTTTCTTCACGAATAGCGGCCAACTCGTCACGCGGATTTTCCACTTTCCACAAACGGTCGTACAGACGGACTTCGGCTTGCAGGCAGTGTGCGCAGCTCACCCAGTGAATTGTGCCTTTTACTTTACGGCTTGCTCCGGGCATGCCGCTTTTGCTGTCGGGATCATATTCGCAGTATACTTCTGTGATTTCTCCGGCATCATTTTTCTTGCAACCGGTACATTTCACGATGTATGCGCTCTTGAGGCGGACTTCCTGTCCGGGTGTCATGCGGAAGTATT
This sequence comes from Bacteroides sp. AM10-21B, assembly GCF_003472565.1. Lineage (NCBI taxonomy): Bacteria > Pseudomonadati > Bacteroidota > Bacteroidia > Bacteroidales > Bacteroidaceae > Bacteroides > Bacteroides sp. AM10-21B. Next base: position 54,015 of record NZ_QRME01000008.1, read on the forward strand.
TCTTCGGAGCATCTTCCATGAAGTCGTCGCGTTCTATCCACAACTCCCGGCTGAACTCAATGTTGTGGCTGCCTTCTTCCGGACGTTCCGGGTTGTTGACAGCTTCCATTTCCTCAACCTGCCCTTCCGGATAGTTGGTGATGATGAGCTTCACCGGATTCAGTACGGCGGATATACGGGTGGCACGGGCGTTCAGGTCTTCGCGTACGGCGCTTTCCAGCAACGCAAATTCGTTGAGGGCGTCATAAGTGGTGTAACCGATTTTATCAATGAACTTATGAATGGACTCCGGTGAGTAACCGCGACGGCGGAAACCGCAGATAGTCGGCATACGGGGATCATCCCAACCGTTGACAAGGCCTTCTTTTACCAAAGTCAGCAGGTTGCGCTTGCTCATGAGCGTATAGCTCAGATTGAGCTTATTGAATTCGTACTGATGAGGACGGTGGTCGTTCAAATCTTTTCCTTCTTTGACCCAGTCTACGAAGAGGTCGTACAAAGGACGGTGGGGGACAAACTCCAGCGTGCACAGAGAGTGGGTCACACCTTCAAAGTAGTCACTCTGTCCGTGAGCGAAGTCGTACATCGGGTAAGCCTTCCATGTAGTGCCTGTACGGTGGTGCGGATGTTTCACTACACGATAGATGATAGGGTCGCGGAAGTGCATATTGGGGCTTGCCATGTCAATCTTGGCACGGAGCACCATGGCGCCTTCTTCAATCTCTCCGGTGTTCATTTTTTGGAACAAGTCGAGAGTCTCTTCAATGGGGCGGTTGCGATATGGGCTTTCCACACCGGGTTGGGTAGGCGTACCCTTTTGAGCGGCAATCTGTTCGGATGTCTGTTCGTCGATATAGGCTTTGCCTTCTTTGATGAGGCGGATGGCGAAGTCCCACAACTGTTGGAAATAGTCGGAGGCATAGTATTCGTTACCCCACCGGTAGCCCAACCATTGAATATCTTCCTTGATGGCTTCTACGTACTCCACATCTTCTTTGGTAGGGTTGGTGTCATCGAAACGCAGGTTGCAGATACCGCCATGCGCGGCAGCGATGCCAAAGTCCAGGCAAATGGCCTTGGCATGTCCGATGTGAAGGTAACCGTTAGGTTCCGGCGGGAAGCGTGTCTGTACTTTTCCGTCATTTTTACCTTCTTTCAAATCGTTCTCTACTATTTGTTCAATGAAGTTCAGGCTCTTCTTTTCGCTTGTTTCTTCGCTCTTAATTTCTGCCATAATGCTATTGTTATTCGTATAGTGGCGCAAAGATAGCGCAAAATAATGAAGAATGAATAATGAAGAATGAAGAATTTCTCACCCCTTATTCTTCGTTCTTCATTCTTCATTATTCATTTACAGGAATGTATCCGCTCTTTTTGATAATTTCTTGACCAGTGGGCGACAATACGAACTGTAAAAGCGGATCTGTGAGACCGGCGTTTTTCTTATTGTAATAATAGTATAGCGGACGCACGATGGGATAGGTTTTATTGATGGCGTTTTCCAGCGTGGGAGTGGCAAAGTGTTTATCATCGTACGATACAGCAAGGGTCTTGATGCGGGGAGATACGTAGGCGAGTCCTACATATCCGATAGCTCCGCGCGTTTGGCTGACAGACTGTATGATGGCTCCGGTGGCAGGCATAGAAAGGCTGCTGCTCATATAATTCTTGTTTTTCAGTACGCTTTCCTTAAAGAATTCGTATGTGCCCGAAGAGGTTTCGCGCGAGTAGACCACTATCTTTCGGTCGTCTCCGCCTACTTGCTTCCAGTTGGTGATTTTTCCACGGAAAATATCTTCCAGCTGCTTGCGGGTGAGTTGTTCTACCGGGTTGGAGGGATGTACTACAACCGCCAGTGCATCGTAGGCTATGGGTACTTCCACCAGTTCCTCACCGGCGGCTTTCGCTTTCATTTTCTCACTGAATTTGATGCTTCTGGAAGCCATTGCTATATCAGTCGTCTTATCCAGCAGGGCGGAAATGCCTACTCCGGTTCCGCCGCCGGTGACGGTGACGCGTGCATTGGGATTCAATGTCATAAAGCGTTCGGCTGTTTGTTGCGCGATGGGGAGAACGGTGTCGCTGCCTTTGATGCGCTGGCCTTGAACGTCGGTGGCGGCAAGTGCCAGCACGAGGATAGTCGGAAATAAATGCTTCATCATAATTGTTGCTTTTTTTATCTTGCTGCAAATTAAAACAACGCATATTACAATATTGTTACATACACCGGGTTCTTGTTCGTTGTAACACGTTTGTAATATGTTTGAAACATTTTTTTCAAACGATAGTCACACTGCCTTAATATCTACCCCGTTTCTTTGTACGCAGAAAAAAATAGGCAATATGAAAAAAGTTTTTGAAAAGATAGTAGAGGGCATATTGGCTTGTAGCGGCTTTGTAACAAGTCTTACGATTGTGCTTATCGTCTTATTCCTCTTTTCCGAAGCGGTGGGGCTGTTCAATAGCCGGGTAATCGAAGAAGGATACGTATTGGCATTAAATAAAGACAATAAGGTAAATGAACTTACTCCGGTTCAGATAAAAGATTTGTTTGATGAAGAGATAACAAACTGGCGGGAAGTCGGTGGGGAGAATCTCCCTATCCGGCTTTTTCGTTTGGAGGATGTTACACAGTACTATACGGAAGAACAGTTGGGAGCGTCTTATGAGAATGCAGGAGCTTGCATTACGGATTTGGTGGAACGTACGCCGGGCATCGTGGCTTTTGTGCCGCAACAGTTCATTGTCCGCCCCGACTCCGTTCATTTGCTGCAGGACAATACCATTTCGCTGAAGGATGTCTTTGCGGGAGCCGAGTGGTTTCCTACGGCGACACCGGCTCCGCAGTTCGGCTTTTTGCCGTTGATAACGGGTACGTTGTGGGTAAGTCTTTTCGCAATCCTCATAGCCTTGCCGTTCGGACTGGCGGTGGCGGTTTATATGTCCGAGGTGGCGAACCATAAGATACGGAACATGATGAAGCCGGTGATAGAACTGTTGAGCGGTATTCCTTCCGTGGTCTACGGCTTTTTCGGGTTGATTGTAATAGTGCCTTTCTTGCAGAAGGTATTCGACTTGCCTGTCGGCGAAAGCGGATTGGCGGGAAGCATTGTGCTTGCCATTATGGCGTTGCCCACCATTATTACGGTGACGGAGGATGCCATGCGCAACTGTCCGCGTGCCATGCGCGAGGCGAGTCTGGCGCTTGGGGCTTCACAGTGGCAGACCATTTATAAGGTAGTGATACCTTATTCCATATCGGGCATTACGTCCGGAGTTGTTTTAGGCATCGGCCGTGCAGTCGGTGAAACCATGGCGGTGCTGATGGTGACGGGAAATGCCGCTGTAATTCCCCATACCATTTTGGAACCTTTGCGCACGATTCCCGCCACCATTGCCGCCGAACTGGGTGAAGCGCCGGCGGGCGGAGCGCATTACGAGGCGTTGTTCCTCTTGGGAGTTGTATTATTTTTCATCAGCTTGTTGATAAACTTTACGGTAGAAGCTGTATCTTCGGGCAAAAGAAAGTAAAAAGGATATGATAAGCAGAAAACATCTTTCGCAAAACATTGCATTCGGATTGTTCCGTTTGCTGAGCCTGAGTGTGGTAGGAATCCTCTTCGCCATTCTCGGTTTCATTATATATAAAGGTATAGGAGTCATCAATTGGGAATTTCTGACGAGCGCACCTGCGGACGGTATGACTTCAGGCGGTATCCTGCCTGCCATTGTCGGTACTTTTTGCCTGATGGCAGGTAGTGCGTTGTTCGCTTTTCCGGTGGGGGTGATGAGCGGCATCTATATGAACGAATATGCGTCTAAGGGATGGATTGTACGTTTCATCCGTGTCATGACGAATAATTTGAGCGGCATCCCTTCCATTGTATTCGGACTTTTCGGTATGGCGTTGTTTGTCAACTATATGGATTTTGGCGACAGCATTCTGGCGGGTTCGCTCACATTGGGACTGTTGAGCCTGCCTTTGGTGATTCGCACCACCGAAGAGGCTTTGAAAGCGATACCCGACAGCTTGCGCGAGGGCAGCCGCGCCTTAGGAGCCACCAAGCTGCAAACCATTTGGCACGTAATTCTTCCGATGGGAATGCCCAATATTATCACCGGCCTGATTCTTGCTTTGGGACGCGTGTCAGGAGAGACTGCGCCTATTCTCTTTACCTGCGCCGCCTATTTCCTGCCGCAACTGCCCGGCAGCATATTCGACCAGTGTATGGCGTTGCCCTATCATCTGTATGTCATCTCCACCAGCGGTACGGATATGGAAGCCCAGTTGCCCATTGCTTACGGAACGGCTTTGGTGCTGATAATCATCATTCTCTTGGTGAATCTTCTGGCAAACGCTTTGCGGAAATACTTCGAGAAGAAAATCAAAACGAACTAAATAAATAAAATCATGAATGGCATGATGAATAAAATAGAAACGCGTGATGTAAATTTCTGGTATGGCAACTTCCATGCACTGAAAGGTATCAGCATGGATATTGCAGAGAAATCGGTTGTGGCTTTTATCGGTCCTTCCGGTTGCGGCAAATCCACTTTTCTCCGCTTGCTGAACCGTATGAACGATTTGATACCCGACACTCGCCTGACGGGGGAAATCCTTATCGACGGGCAAGATATATATAAGAAAGGTGTACAGGTGGACGAACTCCGCAAAAATGTAGGTATGGTATTTCAGCGTCCCAATCCTTTTCCGAAAAGCATCTTTGAGAACGTGGCTTACGGATTGCGTGTAAACGGTGTTACCGACAGTGCGTTTATCCGCCGGCGGGTGGAGGAGACCCTGAAGGGGGCTGCCCTTTGGGATGAGGTGAAAGACAAGCTCAAAGTATCCGCCTACGCCCTTTCCGGCGGGCAGCAACAGCGCCTTTGCATAGCACGTGCTATGGCAGTGTCTCCGTCCGTCTTGCTGATGGATGAGCCGGCATCCGCCCTCGACCCCATTTCGACGGCTAAGGTAGAGGAGCTCATTCACGAACTGAAGAAGCAATATACCATTGTAATCGTTACCCATAATATGCAGCAGGCAGCCCGTGTAAGCGATAGTACGGCTTTCTTCTATATGGGTGAAATGGTGGAGTTCGGTGATACTAAAAAGATTTTCACCAACCCCGATAAGGTGGAGACACAGAACTACATAACGGGACGTTTCGGATAGCGGCGTGTTCCGTGCGTTGGTACAAGCAGTTTCGCACGTTGGTACAAGCAGTTTCCTACGTTGGTACGAGCAGTTTCGCACGTTGGTACGAGCAGTTTCCTACGTTGGTACAAACAGTTTCCCCGGTTGGAATAATTTATATGATATGTAATTGATAATTTTTAAATAGAAGGAATATTATGGTAAAGTTTATCGAATCAGAGCTCGTCTTGCTGAAAAAGGAAATAGACGAAATGTGGACCTTAGTGTATAATCAGCTTGACCGTGCAGGAGAAGCCGTACTGACCTTAGACCGCGAATTGGCACAACAAGTATTGGTGCGCGAACGTCGCGTTAATGCCTTTGAACTCAAAATAGACAGTGACATAGAAGATATCATCGCTCTTTATAATCCTGTTGCCATCGACTTGCGTTTTGTGCTTGCCATGCTCAAAATCAATACGAACTTGGAACGTCTGGGCGACTTTGCCGAGGGGATAGCCCGCTTTGCCATCAATTGCAAGGAACCGGTGCTGGATGGCGAACTGGTAAAGGAATTGCGTTTGGAGGAAATGATAAACCAAGTGTTGTCCATGCTCGAACTTGCCAAGAAAGCCCTTCAGGAGGAAAGTCAGGAAATGGCGACAGCCGTATTCGCCAAAGATAACCTGTTGGACGAAATCAATGCGAATGCCACTGCGGCTCTTGCCGATTATATAGGCAAGCATCCCGATAGTGCACTTTCTTGTCTGAATCTGGTTAGCGTATTCCGCAAACTGGAGCGTTCCGGCGACCACATTACGAATATCGCCGAAGAGCTTGTATTCTTTATTGATGCAAAAGTACTGAAACACAGCGGGCGTACGGACGAAAACTATCCGGATGATAAGAAGTAGATAACTTTTTAGGATATTTTTAGTGTTTAATGGAAAATAACCCTATATTTGTCCACTGAAAACGATTGCAGATGTAGAAAAGTGCTTTGAAATGATAATAAAATCAAAAGATTTTTAGAAAAGATGTTATATGACATGTTTTTTAATTTGGTTAGTATCTCGAAAAGCGGCTATCTTTGCAACGTTATCCTGAAAACAATCTTTTTACCTTAAAAAAAAACTAATACCTATTGAAAACTGAAAAAGGAGGCTTTGTGAAAAGCTTCCTTTTTTTCTTTTATAACCATTCGTCCCCGCTCATATACGGTTCCTTCCCACAATAAATCCCCACCCACTTACCGCTATCTTCGCAGACGGCCTGTAAGTGGAGTGAGGAATACAAACAAAACAAACAATATCTTTTTCAGAAAAGATATTATTTTTCTTCTATCTTTTTCAAGACATTATTTTTCCGGTCAAGGCATTTGCAGTGTAATCTCCCTATCCGAACAAAGAATGATGTTGAACTTCTCTATCACTTTCTTGAAGTCCACTTCCACCCGTTCGCACGTATTGTTTACAAATTGCTTGGCTTTCACATAGCCTTTCTGCAGTTGCTTTATGATTTCTGCGGAGCGTCCGTAGGCATACCAACGCCCTTCTTCTTCGTAGATATACATTCGTTGCGTGTCTTCTGATTCGCGGGATAAGATGTACTGCATATTCATAATAATTTGGTTTTAAGAGAATTTGTTTCTTATGTTGTTATTAAGGCAACCTTACGGTAATGGTCTTTCTGATTTTCCCGCTGGTCACGTAGAAGTCAAAGTCCGACGTCACTACTCCGGTATCAATGTATATCCATACGCTCGACACTTTTCTGTCGGTATCGGAGGTCGCTTTTCCACCTGTAGTGCCGGGGCTGAACGTAACGCCTGCCGGAGCGTCCACTATCTTCCAGCCTTCGGAGTAGTTGTTGGTAAGAATCTTCAGTTTGGCAAAGCAGATTCTTCCGTTGTCGGCAAGCTGCATGGTGGCGGAGTTTACACCGAGGAAAAACCGGTCGTCGGTGGTGATGTCCAGAATGTCGCTTTCGTCTGCACTTAGTGTCATGACAACGGCATTGAATGCCCGGTTGTCCGCTTCGCCGCTCAGGGCTGCCTGACGTGTTCTTCCTGCATAATTTACGTTCTGCAGGGCAAATACATATTTGTAGTTGCGTGTCAGCCGGTCTATCTCATCAGTCTGTTCGGCTTTAATCATGTCCAGCCGGTAGTAACCTTCCGCACCGTAGTATTTGCCGCGAATCAGTACCGAAATCTTGTTCGAAGCGTTGTTCACGGTTTCCGCCACATAAGCGGAAGCTATTTCCTGCCGATTGGGTTCACTGCTGTTCACGGTAGGGGGTACCTTGATGCTGCCAACGATAGGAGAGGTCGCAGGAATGCCTTGACCGGCTACGTAGCCTTGCGCGCGGGTGTTCAGCACTTCAATCTCCAAGAACTCAAATTCACTCTTGCTCTGCGTGGAGTTGTATTGCACTTCTACTTTGGCGAGTGAGCGGAGCAGATTGACCTTGACGTCGTAAGTGCGGTTTCGGCTGATGCCGTCGAACTCTTGGGTTTCGCCGTACATGGGCATATAGGTCAGGTCGGCTGCGGTAAAGATGAGGCTTTGCAGGGCGGCGTCTTTTGCCATTCCTGTACTCAGTGCCGATACGTCTGTATTGGCTACCAGTGCCAGGCCGACTTGTCCGGTACTTTCTTTCACTGCAACGTAGAATTTTCCTTCACTTGCATTCTGATACTTGCTTGTAATGTCCGTTATTTCGGCCAGCGTACCATTTTCAAATGCCAGCAAGTGCAGAGAGTTGATAGTCTCATCATTGCCGATGGCTCGTGTAGCTTCAGGCAGCCGGGCGCTGGGGACAGACAAACTAAGCATGACTTGTGCATTTGCTGTTTCGGCGGTAGAGCAATCTCCGATGTCGTCTGTCACACAAGAGGCAAATCCGGCGATGAAGAGCAGACTGTATATTATTTTTCGTAAATGCTTCATAGTTCTTATTGTTTTTAGTTTGTTCCATTTATCCTTATCAGCCGCGTTGCTGAGTTACTGTAATGCTCTTTTCCGTTCCGTCACTGAATCTGATAACCAAGACTGCCGAGCGCGCTCCGCCTGTATTTCTTTCGGCTGCGGTGAAAGTAATGGTCTGCGCACTTCCTGTTCCGCCTTCGTCCGGTGTCATGGTGAACCAAGATGCTCCCGGGTCTATGACTTCCCATGTTTCTGTGATAGATACCAAGGTTGCAGTTATTGTTGCTCCTGCATAATTTCCTAAGGTGATGGATTCGGGAACCTTGATGGCGTTCTGTATGCTCGATTTCTCATCCTTTATGCAGCGTACAGAGCCTGCGTAGCTTGGCTTGGCGTACAAATTGTTACTGCTTTCTATCAATCTGTGTATATGGCGTCCATTGCCACTGCTGCTGTTCGGTTTACTTGTATCTTCCGCTCCATGCAAGAATAAGGCTCCCGGGCGGGTGGTACCATTCGCATTGATGGAAGAATTGGTCCATACAATACTGTTGACTGTTATACTATATTGATTGTCAATGTGTGCAAATTTATTCATGTTGCCGTCGTATACACCGGATATTGGCAGCCAAGTGGCTCCGGATATTGATTCCGCATTATTCTTTTGACCATAATATTCCCCCCAATACCTATAATAGTAAGTTGGCACTCCTGTTGGTTTAGCACCTCCATTACCAGTGCCTAAGCTGACCCAAAAACCGTACGAGTCTGTATTAGATGGATTTATGTAATTGGGGCTTTTGTTGTTGACATTGTTCGGCCAATATACATTATTTTTATCCCAGTTTGTATTTTCGCTACTGGACCTTCCGGATTTAAACACCACTGAACCTACCGGTGGCACTCTGTATCCTACCGGGCACGGGTCATAGATAGTCTTGTTTCCCGCATCTCTTTCACCATTTGAATCAAAGCCTTTATCCGTTCCCCACAAGAGGGCATAATCTGTACCGGTGAGTGCGCTTCCGCTTAATGTGGTAGGTGCTTTTTTGGCATCTTCTACGGACATGGAGGCTCTACTCCCCCATGGGAATCCGTTAAGATTGGAAGTCGTCATTCTGCTTGCATTCTCAGCTATCGCACCTGCTCCGATGAACGGGTCTTTGCGCCCCCATTGATAGAGCAATCCCAAAGAGGCAAGTCCCGGTTTGGGGCTGAGTGCTCCCAAGTTACGATCCATAAAGGTGTAGCCGGTACTCCATAATTCAAGATGGGAAGCTATTTCTGCGGCATCAACGATACCGTTTCCATTATTATCCATATCCGGACATATCCACAGATGCCATGACCATAGCAATACGCCATTTGCGTCGAATGCACCTATCAGGGCGTTTCCGCCTTTCAGATTGGGTTGGTTGCTGCCGGCTATGTTGCTGTTCCGCTTGCTGAGGTCTATTTGGTATCTTACGATGCCATCTTCGCTAATCTTGGTTTTTCCGTTTTTCGTTTCCAGTTTCACCAGTCCGGCAGCGGTTTCCCATATAATCTTCACATCGGCAGGGGCTATGTTGGGCTCTTGGTCAGCCAAGGGTTTGCCATCGGATATCATGCCGTCCTCGCCATTTCCTTTTACGGTTACGGGCAGGTCTTGCCAGATGTGCGTGCCGTCGTCCGATACGACGTAACAATTGGCTGTTCCTTTACCTTTTTGGCGTACCATGATTACTTTGCGCAGGTTTCCGGAAGTGATGACGAAACTGCCGCGGCGTTGCCCGCCTTTGTTCTCATGAGGAGTAATGAGCACTCCGTTGCCGTCTGCCGTCTTGGCTACGGTGTACCAGCTGCCTGCTTGCGAGCCGGTTTCTATATCCCAACCGTTGTTATGGGTGGTGGTTACGTTTATTCTGTTTCCGCTTTGGTTGTTGGCTGCCATAAGCACGCCGCCCGCATCTACTTTCAGTGTGTACTGCCCGCCTATGCCGCGCATAAATTCGGTGGTCCATGCGGTGATTGTCACTTCCATGCCTACCACTACATGGTCCAGCGCTTCGTCCGGTTCGTCCGTGCCGGGACGTGTCACGCCTGTGATGTCGAAGTTGTAGATGTGGTTACGGATAGCGTTGTAGTAGGTGCTGCCTGTGTTCTTCTCCTTGAAGTCCACACGGTAGTAAGTCTCCGCAGCGCTGCCCTTATAGTAGCCGCCTACTACGAGGCACATCGGTTCTTCGCCGGTGTTGTCCGATTCGGGTACGTATATCTTGTTTTCAATGCTGTAATCGGCATCGGCATTGAATACTATTCCGTTGGGCCGGCCGTCTTTATATCGCGGCATATAAGATACGTTTGCCGGTATGGAAGGCGCAATGATGGTGGGCGAACCTTCGCTGTTGGGTTGCGGTGCGTGTAATGAGCCTGCCAGTCCGCCGGTGCGTACGTAGTACACGCGTACGCTCTTCAACTTGAAGATGTCTGTTTGGTCTTCGGCTTTTACGCCTTGTCCTTTGTTCACCGTTACGTTGATTTTGGATACGGCTCTGTACAACTTTACATCTCCGCTCACAATCTTGCCCTCTTGGGTGGCGATGGTGATTTCACCCCACATGGGGATGGAACGCCGGCTGACGTCCCAAGCAGAAGAGAATCCGTATTCCAAGTCTTGAAGGATGTTGCTCTTGTCTCTGCCTTCTGCGGAGTTCACGATGCTTATGAGGTCGGAGCCGTTCTCCTGTTCTTGCAGGTTGGCCAGTATCAATACGGTGATTTCCGTGTTTACGGCCTCTGCCTTGTTGATGGTGGCGATGAATGTGCCGGCATTGCTCAGTGAATTGTCGAACTTCTCGATACAGGTTCCGCCTGCATTGAAAGCCAGTGCGTATATGTCTTTGATGGCAGTCTCATATTCGGAGTGCGCCGCTTCATCGGGACCGTAGATAAGCCCGCGGGTTGTACCGTTGTCCGTAGGGATGCTGAGTACTAAACTAAGACCGGTCTGCCCGTTGGCAGGATTGTCCACCAGTTGGTCGTCTGCACAAGACGCAAGCTGCATCTGGAGCAGGAAGAGTGCTGCTATGTAGTATAACCAGGTTTTCATTGTCTGTTTGTTTTAGAGGTCAAAGTTGTTAATCTGTACTATCCAGTCGTTAATTTGGATAACGGTCTTAATCATTCTCAGGTTTCCGTCTACAAAAAATATCATCCCGAAACTGTCTTCGCGGTCCAAGTATTCGGAAAGGGGCATATCTATGAAGCCTTGCTCTTTCAGAAGGGCTAAGTAGCCGATGAGCTTGTTGCTTGGAAGCAGTTCTTCGCCGGTCTCGGTGTCCACAATCTTGAGTCGGGGATTCTGGGTGGTGAGCAGGCGGGCGACGCTTATCTCGGCAACGGCGGCGGGATATTCGGTTTCGGTGGAGCCGTCGGTACTGAGGGCTCGGGTTTTGATGCTGGAGTCTTCGGTGACGTACGGTTCGTAGGTCAGCAGGTTGTCATTCAGCAGGGAGTTGTCATAGTTCATGTGGCCGTTGTCATCGTAGATGGCATAGTTGAAGCGGCTCTTGTTGATGGCGCGGGTCACGGGCTTGTCGGTGCTGTTCACTTGGGCTATGACGATGCGTATGGTATTGGTATTCTTTACGAGATCCATGGTGGCTACCACTTGCCGGCGTGCGCGGGTGGTGGCGGTTATTTGTTCGGGGAAAGTAACGTTGGCTATCCGGTCGTGGAACAAAGACGGCAGTGCACGTTTCACGATGTATTCGCCTTCTTCGCCTTCGGCGCGGGTGTTTTCTATGTTGCGGCGTGTCAGTACGGTGAGGTCTTCACGGGTGGAGACGCCGGGGGTGAGCAGGGGTACGGCGAACGATTGGTCGTCCAGTCCCGCCCAGGTGATGAGGTCGTAATTGCCGGGTTCCATGTCTACTGTCATGGCATACTCCCCGGAGGCGAGACGCTCGCCTTCTTCCGTTTTCTGGTAAGCGAGTGTTCCGTCTTCATTGAAAGCATAGAGCGTCACGGTCTTCACTTCTTTGGAGAAGGCGTCCACCTTCTTCATGTTGTAGTCATACTTGAACTTTACTTGGTATTCGATGCTGCAATCGCCTTTGTCGTAATCCAGGATTGAGTCGCAGGATGCCATTGCACCAGCCAATACTGTAAGTTGCAGTATGCTTCTTGCTGATTTCTGTATGGTAGTGAATAATCGTTTCATGCTTTCTGTTTTTAAGGCTTTGATAGAGAATGTTTTGTTTGGTATCAATCTTCAGAGGAAAGAAAGAGAGGGGCGGGGATTCCACCCCTTTCTTTCTACCGGTTTCTTAAGGATTAAGGTTATGAATATATTATAAGAGAGAGTTCCTTTAATTAGAGGTCAAATGAATTGTCGTTGACTGTCCATTCCTCAATAATCAAATCCAACTTCATCATGGTCTTGTCTGCCGCCGGAATAATAGTGGGGAAACCGAGCTTGCTTACACTGTTAATCGCAAGTTTATAAACATTGTTGCGTACGATAACGTTATTGCCTGCTGCTCCGGTATAGATAGGCTGTCTGTAATAGCACATACCACCTTCGTATTTGTAGATATTGATTCCGCCAAACTCGGCAATGCTGCTATCATCGGTTAATTTTAATCCTGTGCCGAAAGCTTCTTTTAATCCTGCGAATGAATATACGGTGTTGTTCCAAACATATACATTGGCATCCTTGACAGCTTCGGTGTCGTTGATGCCGTCAGCAACAATCTGGGCTTTGTAAAGGATAGAGGTAATGCCTGTGCCGTTAGCCGGATTTACGTCTGCATTGTAGTTCTCAAAACAGTAAGTGATTTGAGCGTCGTCTGCAACAGCGTTCATCGGGAGATATTCAAATGCTTTAAATTCACCTGTAAATACAGATGTTTCAATAAATTCAGTGACTTTCTTATCGCTTTGCTCAACAATGTTGGAAGCACTGGTAAGGTTGGTGAATGCGTAACCCTTGAAGTTTACTTTTACTGTTTTATCGAGGGCATTGTCATTGGTTGCAGGCTTGGTAACATCCCATGATGCGGTAGCGGTTTCTTCCTTCAGTTTGGCGGCAATACGGGTTACGGTAACGGTTACGGTAGTAGTCTGCTTTTCTATTAAGTTTGCTACAGCCGGAGTCTCACCGTACATAATGAATGAGTTCTCAGCGTCAGGAACAACACTGCTTGTCAGTTCCTTCAATTTTGCTTCTACGGCTGCCGGTGCCATAACCTGATTATTGATAGTGCCTATTAATGCTAATGCGGCTGCATCCGGATTCATGATGACGTATGCTTTGACTTCGCCGGCAACTACTTCAAACGGAGTGGATTGGTAGTATTTACCGTCACTGCTTGGGTTTGCTTCTGATGATACCGGAGCAAATTCATCTCTGGCTATCGTTTTGGCTATGGCTTTGTCTGTGCCATTCGTATAAGCCACGAATAATAATGCCTGGCTGAAGGTTTGCTCTTTGGCAAGCCCGGCTTCTGTTGCTCTGGTTGCTGCACCGGAGGGCTGATAGGAAAAGCGGAATTGCATTACCGCATTCTTTTCTGCATTGTTGCCGCCGTCTGCAATCGGGTCGTTCTCGTTGCTGCAAGATATCATTGCCATTGCAGCCAGTGTCGCTAAAAATAAACTTCTGAGTTTCATAATCTATAAGTTTTTAGTTGGATAATTATATGCTTTGTCTTTATCTTGTGAAGCCTTGCATTTACGGGCTTCTGCTGAGGGAACATTATTACTTATTATATAATAATGTGGAGCAATTCATGGAGAGCGGGTCTCTGCCGGATTGGTGTGGTAGGATGGAAGTGTCTTATCTGATAAGAACAAGGGCTTCCGTGTGGTGGTCTCTTTATTTTTTCGATATTGTCCGGGTTTTGTTTGTTATATACTCTATTATTTCAATTGTTTTGTTTTTCCTTTTGGGGTATTACAAATATAGCCGCAAATACATTTGGTGCCCGTTGGCGTTCTGGTCAAATAAAGAGGGTGTTTTTGTAAAAAATAAAACCGTTTTTTCGGGGTGGGTATTTTAATCAACGATGAATAATTCACAATTGCTCGCCCGCTGCAGGGGGTGGTGTTTTCAATGCCGGTGTGAGAAAGAAATGAGAACCGGATATGGTGTACATTAGATTCTGATAGGATGCACATCGGAATCTTGTATGATGTACATCATAATCCGGTTTGATGTATATCATATCCGTTTCAGTAGGAATAAAAAAATGAGGTTGTGTCAAAATGTAAAAGTCCTATCAGTCTGTCATTCTGAACGTAGTGAAGAATCTCTTCTCTGCATACATAAGAGAGGAGATTCTTCGTCGCAAGCTCCTCTGAATGACAGACTGATAGGACTTTTACATTTTGACCTCAACCTCAAGTTAAAGGGGTGCTATCAGTAGTTGAGTTTTGCCAGTTCTGCCAGATTAATGTCGGCTTTTTCGGCCAGTCCGGCTTCTTTGGCTTTGTCGAAGTATTGCTTGGCGGTATCCGGATCGCCTTCCAGCATGGCCACCACCCCTAAATTGTTGATTGTTTCAGCCAGATTCGGATTGGCTTTAGCCAGATACTTTTTGGCTGCCGTAAGGTCACCGCCACGTTGCAGTTCCATAGCTGCGGCATTGAGATTGGCGGTAGCGTCATCCGGGAACATGAGTACTGCCACCCGGAAAGTATGGTTGAATTCTTCACTGCCCGGTTCGCAGGTCTGCGCCAAGTTATAGAGCTCTTGCAGGCTCAGCTGTTGCGGACGGGTTTTGATAATCTCACGCGTTTCGTCCACGTCGAATCCGCGTACTTCATAGGAGATGATATAGTCGGAATGACGCAAGGCGGGATAACATTCTCTTAATAGGAAACGATAGTTTTCGCCGCCTACGAAGCGGGCGATACGTTGCTCTTTGGCATCCATGTCGTCTTCTTTGAGGTCGATGATTTGCAGAATTTCATCCTTCTGCGCTAAGGAAGACTTCTCAATGAACTTGCGGAAGCCCGCCCAGTCCTCGGGGGTGGAAGTCATGGACAATTGTTTGTCGGGGAAGTCGTAGTGTCTCCGCACATGGTTCAGCAAAGTTTGGGTACGTCCTCGGGCCAGCCGGGTATTGTTGGCATAACTGCCTTCGGGCGAAGCATATCCGTCGATACGGATGCCGGTAACGACGATGTTGCGGTCGGAGCGGACCGTGTCGATGGTACTGCGTATTTTTTCCAATTCCACTTTGTTGTTACGGTAGGTGGGGTAGATGATGGTTTGGTTCACAGGGTAGTCCAGGAAGGCACGTCCTTCCAGTGCACGACGTTTCACGGGTTCCGCTTTTGGGGTGATGTAAGCAATGGCGGGCTGTACTTTGGCGGGGGTGAGGTTCAGCGTGGTGATGGGATCCAGACTTTCGGCTTCCACTAAGTCCCGGCAACCGCAAAGGTCGGCATCCATTACAAGATTGGCGTTTTTCATCCAACGCTCGTAGGGTATCTGTACCAAATAGTTGACCCGTTGCTCGGTGTGGCGTTTCCGGCGGATAAGAGCATAGGCGTTTTGGGGTACTGTGTTATTGCGTTCCTGCACCAGCGCGCGTCGCCGTCCGTAAACCACCACCGGAGGAAGTAGTTTACTCTGTCCGTCGTGTTCCAGTATCGGGGTGAGCGTGGCGGCACGGTTGGAGGAAATCTTCATGTTTTCCTGCATAATGATGTCCATGGATATGGTAAGACGGTTGTCGTTGCCACGAGTCACGGACTCTTTCTCGATGCGTACTTGGTCTTTGTATACAACGGTGGACTGCGCCTGGGATTTAAATCCCGGCAATGTCGCTAATAATATAAGGTAGATTACTTTTTTCATATTGTCTGTAGAGTTTGTTTATTCAGAATAAATAGATGAGACTGGCGGCTGCCTTGGTGGGACCTAAATAGTTCTTATGTCCCTCGTCTATTTTGTCTCCGCAATCCACGCAGGGATATTTTTCGTATTTGGCCCGGACGTAGCCCACACCGATATTCAGTTCCACGTTCCAGTGTTTTCCCAGAATCCATTGATAGCCGTAGGAAATGCCGGCGCCGTAGAAGTGCCCTTTGAAGCGGTGGTCTTCCAGTTCTTTCCAGAGTCCGAAAGGCATCTTGATGCCCGCCGCCTGATAAATGCCGCCATGGGCATGGATACCCACGAAATGCCCGTTGAAGCGGTCGCAAAACCAATACCTGTACTCGGGTTGGAATGCAAACATCTTGAACATCTTGTAATTGTTCTTTTCCCAAGGATTGTAGTTGAGGTACAAATCCAGAGTCGTTTTCTTGCTTAAACCTATCTCAGCTCCTAAATTGATGGTTTTGGTGATGTCCATCAAAACATTCGTTTTTATTCCCACCACTTGCCCATATAATAAGGTGGAGGCAAACAAGCAAACGGATACTAACAGTTTTCTTCTATTTTCCATATCGAGGAGGTTTTGTTTTGTTTAGCCTAAAGGTAGCCTGATTAGCCGAAACCGCTCGTTGGCGTATTCATCTTTATTCGTTGGTGATTCTTGCAATTGTAATTTCATGACATAGGTGAATTTTGCATGGTGGGTGTTTCTTTCTTTTAAAGAGGGTAAATCATTCCGGCTGGGGCGGCGGTGGATTTACACCTTATGGGTGAATGAAATACGGGTGGTGGTATTTGGATAAGTTGTATATTTTGTGATAAACGCTTGTATAGTGCGTGTTTCATTCAAAAAAGAGTGGTGATTTGTTCAAAATTCATTGGGAAAAGTTTGATTATCTGAATAATATACCTATGTTTGCGGCATATATAATGAATAGCGGTCCCCTGAGGAATACAAACAAAACGATTTTCAGGTTTTAGATTAAACAAACTAACAAACATTTTAGGAGGACCCTTTATGAAGAAGATTTATTCTTTAATATTGTCAATGGTTATGATGTCGGGATTGGCATCATGCACTGCAAGCCAAAATGATGAAGACCTAACGGATACAACTTCTGTATTCCGGTCTGCAATGGATATTTACGGAGTAGAATATGCTTCGGATAATATCTCCGATAAAAACAATATCCCTTCCATACTTGCCGAAGATATGTGTGCCGTGCTTGAGACTTTGCGGCTGAATAGCAATACGCAGCAGAACTGCATCCGCACTTCGGACAATTCTTATGAGAAAGTTATAATGAACGGAACTTACCAAGCCGTTACCCGCTCTTCGGGCAACGAGGATTTTGCATTGAGTGTGGCGTTAAAGTTCAGTATTGAAAAAGGGCAGGTATATTACTGGGGTACGGATTACTCTTATTCTTCCGGTTTGTTCGACTGGTCGGCACAAGGTTTGTCTCTTTCTCCCCAAAAGGATGCTGATGGCTATACTTATGAATTTGAGTCGGAAACTTTCCTTTATTTCAAGGTGAGCGATGAGGCTGATACTATTGTAAGAGTGCCGGTTGTCTTCAGGGGAAGTTATAATTTTCGGACAGAGCAAGGGCAATATTATTTCAAGTTGTTAAAATATAGTAGATAATACAGCATTATATTCGGCTGTATAAAGATGAGGAATGCAACAAAAACAGACAAACGCGAGTCGGGACTGGCAAATGCTTCCCGGCTCTTTTTTTGTTATCTTTAAATCTTGGCACTGTTTTTTTAGGATATAATTGTTTATTTATTAATAAAAATTGTATTATTATTAATAAAGTTTTATATCTTTGTTACAGATAACCATATGGCTATTGCGTTCTAATACCTACTATATGAAGAGAGGCTTGATAAAAAAAATACTGTTGATACTTTGCTTGTTCGGAGCCTCGTATTCAGTCAAAACTTATTCCGCTACCGGATATTCGGTACCTGTATCCATGAAAGATGGATTGAACAATAATACAGTTTATGATATTCATTATTCTGCCGATGGCTTTGTGTGGTTTGCTACAGACATGGGCATCAGCCGTTATGACGGGTTCAGGATACGTAATTTCCCGTTAATGTCTTCTAAGGGCGGGGATGCCTTTACTCCCGTATCCCGTGCCGTATGTGAAATTATGGAAGGAACGGACGGCCTGTTTTATCTTCGGCTTTTGGAAGGGGGAATGGTTTGTTTCGATTCTGTCAAAGAGAAGTTTCTGCCGGTTTCTTTTAACGGAATATCGCATGATTTTGAACTTCTTTCTTTCTGCCCGGTCAGCCGGGGGCAGTTCTATTTGGGTACTACTACCGGACTATATTCGGGAACAATGAGACCGGATGAAAATGGTGATTCGGTTATTATCTCTTTGTCTGAGGAACAATCTGTAAAAGGAGCGGTTTCTCAATTGACCTCTACGGAAGAGGGGGTCATCTTTGCTTGTGTGAATCGTACAAAGGTAGTGGCTTTCGATATCAGCAGTGCAAAGGCCGAGTACCTTAAAAACGGAGGAAGGCAAGAGATTTCTAAACTTTACTGGCGGGACAACTATCTTTGGATTTGCTTTTCCTATACGGATATAGAACTGTATAATCTAAAGCAAAAGTCATTTCACCGTCCCGTATTGCCGGATGAGTACAGGAACTTCCTGTTAGGCACTTGTATAACAGATGTCGTATCTTCCGGAACAGGTGATTACTTTGTGGCTACTTGGAACGGCCTGCTTTCACTGAACTTTAAGTCGACGGACTTGGGCAGGGCCACTTGTTCTTTGGATTATCTGAATCAACAGGCTCCCCACCCAATGAAACAGAAAATCACAAATCTGCTTTGGAATGAAAAGTGGGGAATGTTGTGGGTAGGCACGTTCGGAAACGGATTGTTCAAAATGTATAAACACGATAAAACATTCTATTCTTTAGATAAAACATTCAACTCGGAGGTTGTGAGGATTGAGGAAGATCAGAAAGGATACGTATGGATATTGACGGATAAGGGAGAATTGCTGAGGAGCACCTCAAATAATATTACGATAGAGACTTCCTTTCTGCCTTGGACTAAAGGATTGAAACGGGATGAAACTTATCGGATGTACAAAGACAGGAACGGTATCTTGTGGTTGGGTGATACACATGGCGGTGTGGTAAGCATTAATCCTTTTACGGAAGAAGTGACCGTCTTTGCGTTACTCCCTCAAAAGGCAACCGATTTTTCGGAAGCTGTATATGCTTTCTGTCTGGACTCCCGGAATCGTATGTGGGTGGTTACGGCATCTCGTTTGCTTCTTTTTGATTATAAAAAGAATGAAAGCCGGATAGTACACCTTGAATATGAAGGGCGGAAGATTAAGAAAGTGAATTCAATAGAGGAAGATAAGGAAGGCAATATCTGGCTGGGAACGGATATCGGACTCAAGCGTATGGAGGTAGTGGGAAAGGCTGTCTATTTATTTGGCGATTATGAACAAAGCGCCGGTTTGGAAGTCTCTCCGGTCTATTCTATCTATGTAAACAGCTATAATCAGATACTGGCTTCTTATACAGATAAGGTAGTCCGCATTGACGGACGTGAGAAGAATAAGGTGGAAAAGGTGTTTACCTTGCTTAATGGTTTATCCAGCAGTCATGTGTTTTGCATGGTAGATGATAACAACGGAAATACATGGGTGGGGAGCAACTCCGGGGTGATGACTATCCGTAATGATCAGGATATACTTTATAACTATGCTTCTTTCGGTTATTCCAAAGATGTTTGCAGGTTGCACAACGGTCTTTTGTTGTGGGCAAGTTCTTTGGGACTGAGCCTTTTCGATCCGCAGGTAGTAAAGGTGGAGAGACATAATGGCAATCTGAAATTGTCGGAGGTATGGATAAACGGTGAAGCTGTATCTGTGGGAGAGAAAGTGAACGGACGGGTAGTGTTGTCCGTGACCCCGAACAGGCAGAACGATTTTGTGCTGGGCGCAGGGAGTAACCGGTTTACTTTTTATTTTTCGGACTTAAAATACGGCATCATGCAGTGCAAGCAGGCCTATCGCTTGCAGTCTGATGAAGAGTGGAAGATAGGACGCTTGGAAGATGGAGTTTCTTTTAAAAATCTGTCTCCTGATGATTATGTGTTGCAGGTGAAGCTGATTTACCCGGATGCCAGCGAAAGCGAAATAACTGAAATCCCTTTTTCGGTGAGGACTTATTGGTGGAATTCTTTCTGGATTAAGTTGTTTGGTGCGCTTAGTGTATTGCTGCTGTCGTATGGCATCTATAACTATATAGTACGCAAGGGAAAGAGACGGAATATACACCGTGCCCGTGAGCGGGCGTTGAGAGAGAAACTGAATCTGGTGCGAGTAAGGCGGGAGAAAGAGTCTGAAATAGAAATGATGAGAAATCAATTGCTCAGAAGGTTTGTGGAAGAATTACGCACTCCGTTGTCCTTGATTATGGCTCCTCTGAAGGAGATGTCGAGAGAACAGAATTTGCCCGCAGGTACTTTGTCGAAATTGCATGTGGCGTATCGCAATTCATTAGGTATGCTTGATGCTTGCGACCAGTTGCTGGCTATCTATACTCAGGGCTCTCTGTCTGATAAGTTGAAAGTTGCACCCTATGCTGTAGACAGGTTGGTGGATAAGGTTATATTTGCAGTAAGTGAGTTGATGAGGATTAACAGAATAGATTTTAAGTGTGACAAGAGGATTAAAAAGGACATGGAAGTATGGGTGGATCGCGAGCGTATAAATTTTGTGTTACGCAACTTGCTGACAAATGCTTTTAATCATATACGCTTTTCGGGAGTGGTACGTCTCTTGTTGCAGGAGATAGTACGTGACGGCGTGCGCTACTGCATAATCACGGTTGAAGATAATGGAAAAAGCCGGGTGAGTACAGTGGATAAAGGATTGCGCCCCGGCCTTGCGGATGTTGAGTTGGGCTACGGTGTAATGGAAAAAATCCTTCAGCTTCATCATGGGGCTATTACTTTGAAGAGCTCCGAAGGAGAAGGGACGGAAGTTATTGTGGAACTTCCTGCCACTAAGGAAATTCTTCAGGATGATTCGAATATCCTGTTTATAGAGCCGGAAGCTGAGGATGTACAAGAAGAAAAGGATTCGTTAGCGCCCGAACAATTACAGGAAGTGCCTGTGCCCGTGCCGGAAGATACGGTTAGACGAATGGCATCGGTATCCGAACCGTCGGCAACACCCCCTGTCTGTAAAGAGAGGAAAACGCTTCTTATTATAGAAGACCACAAGGATATTCGTCTTTACTTGAAGATTCTTTTCGGTAAAGAATATGATTTATTGATTGCTACGAACGGGCAGGAAGGTGTGGACATGGCAATCAAAGAACTTCCGGACTTGATATTGTGCGATATAATGATGCCTGTGAAAGACGGTTTTGAATGTTGCCGCGAAGTGAAAGAGAATCTGGATACTTGTAATATACCTTTCATCATGCTGACTGCCAAAGTAGAAGATGAAGATGTAATTCATGGTTTGGAATTGGGAGCGGACGACTATATACTGAAGCCCTTCACACCGGGTATTTTGCAGGCAAAGGTGCGCAACCAGATAAACGCGCGCATGAGCCTGAAACAGATGTACACTAATTTGCTGATGCCTCCGGGAGATAATGTCGGCGAAGTGGATGACGTGGAAGAGAAAGTGAAGAAAGAAGATCCGTTTATAGCTTCTGTAGTGAAGATTATAGAGGACAATATGTGTGAGGCCGATTTCAGTGTGAGGAAACTGGCTCAGGAATTGAACATGAGCCAGCCTACCCTTTACAGGAAGGTGAAGCAAAGTACGGACTTTACCATTATAGAATTGATTCGCGGCGTGCGTATGCGCAAAGCTGCCGTATTACTGAAACAGAAGATGTATGCAGTGCAAGAGGTCGCCGAAATGGTGGGCTATAATGATATTCCTACTTTCCGCAAACACTTTGTAGATACATTCGGGACGACTCCTTCTACCTATCCTAATTCGGAGAATACATAAGTTACTATTTCCCATTTTCTTTTAAAGTGCATAGTATAATAAGAACCTTTTTTCTATCTTTGCGATGAAGAATTTGTAAATAGTAAAACGTAAAATAGTAAGTACTGATATGTTTTCCGGAATAGTAGAAGAATGTGCCACACTGGTGGCTATGGTCAAAGACCAAGAAAATGTGCACTTTACTTTTAAGTGTTCATTCGTGAATGAGTTAAAGATAGACCAAAGTGTATCTCATAACGGTGTATGTCTTACGGTAGTCAGTATGACGGATGATACCTATACGGTGACGGCAATGAAGGAGACTTTAGACCGTTCCAATCTCGGCTTATTAGGTGTGGGTGATGAAGTGAATGTAGAGCGCAGCATGATGATGAACGGCCGTTTGGACGGACACATTGTACAGGGTCATGTAGACCAGACCGCAACTTGCATTGATATAAAGGATGCCGAAGGCAGCTATTACTTTACGTTTCAGTATGAGTTCGATAAGGAAATGGCGAAGCGCGGTTATATTACAGTAGATAAAGGCTCCGTAACAGTTAACGGTGTCAGTCTGACGGTGTGCAATCCTACTGATGATACTTTTCAGGTAGCCATTATTCCTTATACTTTTGAGCATACTAATTTTCATGCTTTCAAGGTAGGCAGTGTGGTGAATCTTGAGTTTGATATTATCGGTAAGTATATTAGTAGAATGATACAGTATAAGTGAATGAAAGATGATGAATGATTTTTTGCAATTGGTTGCTTCGCGTCAAAGTGACCGGGCTTATGATATGTCCCGTGCGGTAGAGCCGGAGAAGTTGGAACGTATTTTGGAAGCGGCCAGATTGTCGCCTTCGGCTTGCAATGCCCAGCCGTGGCGTTTTGTGGTAGTCACTGACCCGGAGCTTTCTGTAAAAGTAGGTAAAGCTACTGCCGGTTTGGGGATGAATAAGTTTGCCAAAGATGCTCCGGTGCATATTCTGGTAGTGGAAGAATCAATGAATATCACTTCTTTTTTAGGAGCCAAGATAAAGGATAAATATTTCCCATTGATAGATATTGGCATTGCTACTGCACATATCACACTGGCTGCAGAAAGCGAAGGACTGGGTTCATGTATCTTGGGCTGGTTTGATGAAAAGGAAATTAAGCAACTTACCGGTATTCCTGCCAATAAGCGTCTGTTGCTTGATATAACGATAGGTTATCCGGCGAAAGATAAGCGGAAGAAATCGAGGAAGTCTAAAGATAAGGTCGTTTCATACAACCATTATTAATAGAAAGAAGCATTATAAGTCTTTCAGAAGTACTTCACTTGCGCTCTTGTAGTATTCTTCCCGTGCTTTCATCAGCGTTTCCCATTGTCCGTGGAATTCTTTGTCCTTATCTATCTTGAAGTCTTCGGAACCGTGAGTATCCAATTTGTCCAACAGAAGGGCAACGTTTAGTTTGTTGATGTCCATGGAGGGTTGGTAGGCAATGTCCTGACTCTTGGTATCGGTCACTACTTCGTGCAGAAGATTAATTTCCTGCAATTCATAAAGGGTTTGATTAGTCAGACGTATAGGGATTTGGCACTCTTCGGATATATCTTCCGCTGTGTAGGGTGGCTCATTCTTCTCAAAACGCTTGGCTACAAGGGACATGATGAGAATAGAAATGAAGTCACGGTAACGGCGGCTGATATTGCGCGCATCCTTGTCAAAGCTGAAATTCCGTATGTTTTGTCCGGCATAAGTCAATTCTGCCCCGAATAGGCAGATGGTCCATGATATTTGCAACCATAACAGGAACATGGGGAGTGCTGCGAAACTGCCATAAATGGCATTATAGCGGGATACCCACAACTGGCTGCTGATGTAGAGGAACTGAAAAGCCTGATGTGCCGTACCGGCCAGAATCCCCGAAATCAACGCATGTTTGAGTTTTACTTTCGTATTGGGCATAAAGGCATACAACGCTGTAAACATGAACCACGTCAATACAAACGGTATAAGGCGGATTAGGAATTTGCCGATAGGGGCGAGTAAGGTGAAGTCGGCTACATTCTTCAGCATGGTGCTCATGAAGATGGAAAGACCGCCTGATACTACCAATAGAATAGGAATCAGCAAGAGCATGGAAAAATAGTCTGTGATTTTGCGGTACATACTCCTTGCTTTCTTAACCTGCCAAATGCGGTTGAACGTGATTTCCATATTATTGATAAGGTTGAGTACTGTCCACAACAACATGATTAAGCCCACTCCGATGAATATGCCGCTTTTGGTTTGCGACAAATAGGAATTGACAAACTGGAAGATAACTTCCGTGGTTTCCGACGGTCCGCCGAATCCGTTGACTATTTGGCTCTCCATTAAATTATCGAAACCGAATCCGCGTGCAATGGCAAATACAATGGCCAGAATGGGTACAATCGCCAGTAATGTACTATACGTCAAAGCGGATGCTTTATTTACAAGTCTGTCTTTGGTAAAGCGGTTGATGCAAAGATAAATGGTCTTAATGATATTGTATAAAGAGAAAGTCGTTTTGGTGACTTCATCTTCCGTTATACGCCAAATGTCGTATGTCAGGAATTTCCAAAGGGTGGCGATACGCTTGTTCATGATAAATTGAAAAATGAGAGTTGAGAATTGAAAAATGACAGTATGCCGAAAGAGCATTATTTCTCAATTCTCAACTTTTAATTTAAAATAAAAAAACAGTCAGTCTGTAAGCCGGGTTCTGTTCCTCGATTGAATTCATAATATAAAAATTAAATCAAGGTGTCTGTCATTTATCTGAGCCGTATGTTACCATACGAGCTTTAGCGGTCTACCCTCCGACATGGAGCGAGCAACTCTCATAACGTCGGTTTACATGACCTTACAACTCCTAAGACGTACAGCTCTTGTGTCGCCACAAGACTGGTAGGCTCTTACCCTACCTTCTCACCCTTACCATAATCCAAAGAATATGGCGGTTATTTTCTTCTACGTTACTCTACCCTCACGGACAGCTTTCTGTTAGGAAGTAGGATGCTCTGTGTTGCCCGGACTTTCCTCATACGCGCGAGGCGCAAGCGACAAACCGACCAACTGCTTTATGCTGCAAAGATAGGAATTTTTTTGGTGATTGATGGTTGGTTATCGGTGATTTGTTTGTTTTCAGCAGCTTATTTGCGTGGTTTCTTAAAAACACTGAAAAAATGTATCTCTTTTAGAATAAATTATTAACTTTGCTAACATTAATAATTCCCCAATTTATATAGTCCATGAAAAAGTTAGCCTTGCTCTTTTTTTTATTTCTTTCAATCATTCTTCCTACTGTCGCTTCAGAAGTTGGAGACCGCAGTATACCGGTAGAAATAGCTCAACTCACTGACAGCCTGAAACAACAATTCGCACCGGATAAACGTGTGGCTTTGCTGGATGTTGATTATTCTTTTGCGGGTAAAAACGTAATGTTGCGTGGAGTTACTACTTCGACAAAAGCAAAAGTGGTTTTATTGAAGGAACTGGCGAGGAAAGGATATATCGTGATGGACTGCCTTCAAGTGCTTCCTGACGAAGGGGGGATGGAAGGTAAGACATATGGTATTATTAACGTATCTGTGGCGAACTTGCGTGTAGCTCCCGATTTTTCGTCGGAGATGATGACGCAAGGGTTAATGGGAATGCCTGTACGTGTGTTGCAGCGTGATGGCTGGGTACGTATTCAGACCCCCGATGATTATATTGCATGGGTACATCGTGTAGGTGTATATCCTGTCACTAAAGAGGAAATGACCACATGGAATGATGCGGAAAAGATTGTGGTAACTGCTCATTACGGTTTTGTTTATTCCGAACCGAGTCAAAATTCACAGACGATTTCGGACGTTGTAGCGGGTAATCGTTTGAAATGGGATGGAACTAAAGGAGCTTTTTATAAAGTGGTTTATCCTGACGGTCGTGAGGGATATATCTCCAAATCCATAGCAATGCCTGAAAAGAAATGGCGGTCCGGTTTAAAGCAGGATGCAGCCAGCATTATCCGTACTGCGTATACAATGATGGGAATACCTTATCTTTGGGCGGGTACTTCATCAAAGGGTGTGGATTGTAGCGGATTTATGCGTACTATACTTTTTATGCATGATATTATCATTCCGCGTGATGCTTCCCAGCAGGCTTACGTAGGTGAGCATATCGATATTGCGCCTGATTTCTCTAACCTGCAACCGGGTGATTTGATATTCTTTGGTCGCAAAGCAACTTCGGAGCGCAAAGAACGTGTTGTACATGTAGGAATGTATATCGGTGACAAGCGCTTTATCCATTCTCAGGGAGATGTACATATCAGTAGTTTCAATCCGGCCGATGAATTGTTTGATGAATACAACCTCGGGCGGTTGTTGTTTGCTACGCGCGTGTTACCCTATATAAATAAGGAGGAGGGATTGAATACAACAGAAGTGAATGAATATTATAAATGATGTGTAAACCCTAATAATATGCAGAACAGAAGGGATTTTTTAAAGACTGCCGCCTTTGCCGCTTTGGGTTCGGGTATGGCTATTAATCGTGTATTGGCCGGTGAAGGCGCGATGCCTGTGTTCAATATCAATAAAAGCGGTGCTACTCCTAAAATGAAACTGCGTTTCTTTCCGTATGAATTGAAGTTGCGCCATGTGTTTACGGTAGCTACTTATTCGCGTACCACTACTCCTGATGTACAGGTTGAATTGGAGTATGACGGTATCATCGGCTACGGCGAAGCTTCCATGCCTCCTTATTTGCAACATGAATTGGGTACGATGGATAGTGTGATGGCTTTCCTGAAGAAGGTGCAGGATGTTATCGGACAGTTTTCCGATCCTTTCCGGTTGGAAGATATTCTTGGCTATATAGATAGTCTTTCTGCAGGAGATGCAGCTGCAAAGACGGCTGTGGATATTGCTTTACACGATTTGGTGGGTAAAATGTTGCAGGCTCCATGGTATAGAATATGGGGGTTAGATAAAGAAAAGACACCATCTACCACCTTTACCATCGGTATTGATACTGCTGATGTGGTACGTGAAAAGACCAAGGAGTGTGCCGAACAGTTTAACATACTGAAAGTGAAATTGGGGCGTGATAATGATAAGGAAATGATTGAAACCATTCGCTCTGTGACGGATCTTCCCATTGCTGTCGATGCCAATCAGGGTTGGAAAGACAAGTACCATGCACTTGATATGATTCATTGGTTAAAGGAGAAAGGAATTGTTATGATAGAACAACCCATGCCCAAAGAACAGCTGGATGATATTGCTTGGGTAACCGGACAAAGCCCGTTGCCGATATTCGCGGACGAGTCCATCCAGCGCTTAAAAGATATAGTAGGGTTGAAAGATGCTTTTAGCGGTATCAATATCAAACTGATGAAATGTACCGGTATGCGTGAAGCATGGAAAATGGTGACGTTGGCACGAGCTTTGGGTATGAAGGTGATGGTGGGGTGTATGACTGAGACTTCATGTGCTATTTCTGCAGCCTCGCAATTTTCTCCTGCGGTGGACTTTGCCGATTTGGATGGTAGTTTGCTAATTGCCAATGACCGTTTCAAAGGTATGGAAGTTGTAAAAGGGAAGGTTACATTACCGGATTTACCGGGTATCGGAGTTGTAAGAATTTAAATGAATTATCAACGATAGATTTTCATCATGAAGAAGCTGTTATATATCGTATTTTTGTTTGTCATTGCTTCTGCCTGTAGTACAAAGCAGGAAAATACTTCCTATAATTGGGAAGATGACTTGCACCAACGGCTGCTTACGGATTTTTGTCTGACTGAATCTCAGGTTAGAGACTATATCAGAAAATATATTCCTGATGTAACGGATGAGCAAATGCGGCAATGGGAAGCATCTGATGCTTTGGAGTGTATGATTTTGGATGGTGAAAAACGCTATTTCCGTAATGCCGGTCCTAATTTGTTCCGTGTAGACTCAGCTTGTTATAATATAAAAATAGCCAAAGAGGGTACAGCATTGAGTGGGAGTGAGAAAGTGAATAAAGAAAACTTGCCCGAAATCATTGCCGCTGTAAAGAAGGATGGCAAGACTATTGTCGCTCCTAAGCGCATGCGTGTTACTTACACATTGACTGTAGATACCAATGCAGTGCCTGCCGGAAAACTAATTCGTTGTTGGTTGCCCTATCCTCGTAAAGATCAGGCTCGTCAACTGGATGTGAAGTTTGTTTCTGCCAGTGAACCGGAATGTGTGTTTTCTCCTCAGGAGTGTCGGCATAGCACGCTCTATATGGAAAAACGTGCAGTGAAAGGTGAGCCTACCGTATTCTCTGAAACATTTGAATATACATCTTGTGGAGAATGGCGCAATTTACAGGCTGAAGATGTTTTGCCTTATGATACTACTACTACCTTTTATAAAGAATATACTTCCGAACGAGAGAAACACATTGTCTTCTCTCCACGTTTGCGAGCGTTGGCTGCCAAATTGACAGCAGGCGAAACGAATCCTTATTTAAAGGCAAAACGTATCTTCCGTTGGATTAACGATAATTTCCCTTGGGCATCTGCACGTGAGTATTCCACGATTGAAAATATTCCGGAATATGTATTGGATAATCATCACGGTGATTGTGGCCAAGTCAGCCTTTTATTTATTACATTATGTCGTATCAGCGGTATTCCTGCGCATTTTCAAAGTGGATTTATGATGCATCCGTATGCCTGGAATCTGCACGATTGGGCGGAAATATACTTTGAGGGTGTGGGGTGGATACCGGTTGACCAGTCATTTGGAATACCGACTTTTGCCCGTAATGCCGATGAAGAGTATTTCTTTTTTGGAGGTATTGACTCTTGGCGTATGATTGTGAATAGTGATTACGGTATGCCGTTGGTGCCCGAAAAGAAATATCCACGTAGTGAAACCGTGGACTTTCAGCGTGGTGAAGTAGAGTGGGAGGGTGGAAACTTGTATTTTCCACAGTGGAGTTATCATATGGATATTGACTACCTGAATTACTAATAAATGAAGAATGAAAAATGAAGAATTTGCCTTGCGGTATCATTGCGCAGCCATAATTCTTCATTCTTCATTTTTCATTCCTCATTCTTATATATCTTCTCTGTCAGTCTTTTAACAGATAGCAATCGTACATAAATGCTAATTTGTCAGTCTTTGTCGTTAACCGCTGTTAAGTCCTAAATATTCACTGTTAAAAGAGAACAAAAAAGAGTGACAAGCGGAATAACTGAATGATTTTTGTCGTTATTTTAACGTCAGAATGTTAAACGAGATTTGAATATTAACAATTAAAGAGAATAGAAAATAGTATGAAACAGACAACAAAAAACTTCCTTGGAGTTGCAGCTATTGTAATTCTTAGTTCAGGAGTAGCTGGTGTTACAACCTATAGAATGCTGAATAAAGAAAAACCTGCTACATTTAGCGAGTTGTTCCAGCAGAACCCGAATAATCTGCAATTGGCGGCTTTCCATGCAACAGATGCCCAGCCTGTGGATTTGACACAAGCTGCAGAGAGTTCTCTGCACGCTGTGGTACATATACGTGCTACACAGTTGAGCAAGACACAAACGGTACAAGACCAGCCGGATATTTTTGACTTTTTCTTTGGAGACGGTCGTGGACGTCAACGTCAGATACAAACCCAGCCACGCGTAGGTTTTGGTTCCGGAGTTATTATTTCCAAAGATGGATATATTGTGACGAACAATCACGTAGTGGAAGGCGCTGACGAAATTACTGTCAAATTGAATGATGACCGTGAACTGAAAGGACGTATTATCGGTACCGATCCCAGTACGGACTTGGCCCTGATTAAGATTGAAGGAGATGATTTCCCGACTATTCCGGTTGGCAACTCCGATGAGTTGAAGGTAGGTGAATGGGTATTGGCAGTAGGTAACCCGTTCAATTTGAATTCTACCGTTACAGCCGGTATTGTCAGTGCAAAAGCTCGCTCTATAGGTTCTACCGCTTCTAACGGACAAGCTGCAAACATCCAATCTTTTATCCAGACAGATGCAGCCATCAATCAAGGTAATAGTGGAGGTGCACTGGTGAATGCCAAAGGTGAGTTGGTTGGTATCAACGCCATGCTTTATTCGCCTACAGGCGCTTATTCCGGTTATGGCTTTGCCATTCCTACCAGTATTATGACAAAAGTGGTAGCCGACTTGAAACAGTTTGGCACAGTGCAACGCGCATTGCTTGGAATAAAGGGTAGCGACTTGAGCACAGACTTGCAGATGGACGAACGTTGGACTGAAGAGCTGAAGAAGAAAGCAGATGAACTTGGTGTGAAAGAAGGCGTTTTCGTTGCCGAAGTCGTTGAAGGCGGTTCAGCAGCAGGTGTATTGAAGGAAAATGACGTGATTGTAGCGTTGAACGGCAAGAAGATTCATAAGTTCTCGGATTTACAGGAAATCTTGGCTAAGCATCGTCCGGGTGATAAGGTGAAAGTAACTGTTGTTCGCGATAAGAAAGAAAAGGAATTTGAAATCACTCTGAAGAACGAACAGGGAACTACGAAAGTGGTAAAAGATGCCGGAATGGAAATTTTGGGCGCAGCCTTCAAGCCTGTGTCTTCTGAACTGAAGAAACAGTTGAATTTAGGCTATGGCCTGGAAGTTACCGGCGTTACCAATGGTAAGATGGCCGATGCGGGTATCCGTAAGGGTTTCATTATCCTGAAAGCTAATGGCGTGCCGATGAAGACGGTGGATGATTTGGAGAAGACAATGAAAGAGGCAAGAAAATCTCCGGAGCAAGGATTGTTCATCACCGGTATGTTCCCGTCGGGAAAACGAGCCATGTATGCCGTTGATTTAACTCAAGAATAACAAAAGAAGGTAAATAGGTAAGAAGATTGTAATATTAGCAAACAAAGACGAAAAAGAGGGTGTCGGCAAATATTTGTCGACACCTATTTTGTTATATAGGTAAGATATAAATAAGGTGAAAAAGTTCCGGCAAGTTTGTTTGTAACAAATAATTTGTCGTAACTTTGCAACCCAAATCTGTATTATAAGAATGAGACAATTAAAAATTACCAAAAGTATCACTAACAGAGAGAGTGCTTCTCTTGACAAGTATTTGCAGGAAATCGGTCGCGAAGACCTCATTACAGTCGAGGAGGAGGTAGAGCTCGCTCAGCGCATCCGCAAGGGTGACCGTGTTGCATTGGAGAAATTGACACGTGCCAATCTGCGTTTCGTTGTATCTGTAGCCAAACAGTACCAGAACCAGGGTTTGAGTTTGCCCGACTTGATTAACGAAGGCAATTTAGGACTGATTAAGGCTGCCGAGAAGTTCGATGAAACACGTGGTTTCAAGTTCATCAGTTATGCAGTATGGTGGATACGTCAGTCCATTTTGCAGGCTTTGGCAGAACAGTCGCGTATTGTACGTCTTCCCTTGAACCAAGTGGGTTCGCTGAATAAAATCAGTAAGGCTTTCTCTAAGTTCGAGCAGGAAAACGAACGTCGTCCGTCTCCCGAAGAACTTGCTGATGAACTGGAAATCCCTGTTGATAAAATATCTGATACGTTGAAGGTTTCGGGCCGCCATATTTCAGTGGACGCACCTTTCGTTGAAGGAGAAGACAACAGCTTGCTCGATGTGTTGGTCAATGATGACTCTCCTATGGCCGACCGCTCTTTGGTGAACGAGTCTCTTGCGAGGGAAATTGATAGAGCTCTTTCTACGTTAACCGATAGAGAAAAAGAAATCATACAGATGTTTTTCGGTATCGGACAGCAGGAAATGACATTAGAGGAAATCGGCGACAAATTTGGGCTCACACGTGAGCGCGTCCGCCAGATTAAGGAAAAAGCAATCAGAAGATTAAGACAAAGTAATCGTAGTAAATTGCTCAAATCTTATTTGGGATAAATAAGAATATCAGTTTCTGACAAATAAAAGAAATTAAGAAAACCGGTTTGTCCAATGTGGATAGCCGGTTTTTTTATTATCTTTGCCCACATTAAATAAATATATAGAAGTTATGAAGTACGTAAAAATAGTATTTGCAGTAATGTTCGTATTTACTCTCTGTACGGCATTTACAATGAAAAGTCATAAGCCTGTTTATGCTTTTGGTATAGCGGCGTCTTTCAATGACTCAATAGTATATTGTACGGAGATTCAAGTTTTGGATAGTACAGCTTTGGATAAGAATGGTTTTCTGCCCAAACGTGATTTATACAGTTATCAGTTGAAGAATTATTTGGAATACGATTTGAAGAAGCCTGATTATACATGTATGGTTTATTTCAGTGAGAGTAAGAAAAAACTGGAAAAGGAAGCTGTGAAAGTAAAAGCGAAATATAAGAAGGGCACAATGGTGCTGCAAGCTATTGAATCGGGTAAGTTCAGTTTTAAAAAGCCGGAAGAGTAATTGTTGAATCCGGAATTATACCAATGATTATGAGACTGAAGTTCTATACCTTGCTGTGTATATCTTTTCTCATTTTGTTTACAGCTTGTAATCAAGATGATGACCCTGTACCTGCGGAAAAAGTTACACGGACAGTATTGGCGTATATAATGGCAGATAATAGCTTGTCTGGTTTTGCATCATCTGATATTGATGAGATGATGAAAGGTATGTCGACGGTTGATGCATCGTTATATAATCTTTTAGTATATGTGGATGATGCGAGTAGTGAGAATTCTCAATCTTATAGTTTTCCTACGCTCTATCGTTTGTCAAAAGATAAAAGAGGAAATGTGACAAAAGAAATTATAAGGGAATATAAGGAGCAAGTATCGACAGATCCTTCTGTTATGCAGGAAGTTATGAAGCGTGCGTTTACAGAGTATCCGGCAGAGAGTTATGGGTTGGTTGTTTGGTCACATGGAGAAGGATGGATACCCAGTCCTTTGCCGATTGTAAAGAATGCTTCTACGCGTTGGATAGGTCAAGACGGTGGGCACTATTTGAATATAACTGATATGGTTTCTGTATTTGAAGCAGTAGGGTGTCATTTGGATTTTATCTTATTTGATGCTTGTTTCGGACAGTCTATAGAAGTGGCATATGAACTGCGTAATAATGTTAGTTATATTATCGGTTCACCGACGGAAATACCGGGACCGGGTGCTTCTTATGATAAAGTTGTACCGGCTATGTTCGCTTCAGAGAATGTGGGAGTAAAGGTTGGTAAAGCGTATTATGAGCCTTACGAAGCTAAATACACGGGCTATTCTACCAGTAATGATAATTGGACTGGTGGTGCTTCTGTTTCCGTTATAAATTGTGCCGCATTGGAAAATCTGGCATCCATAACAAAACAAACTCTCACCGAAGTGGAGTGGGATATACTTTTAAACAGTGATTTATTTAATTATGATAAGCGTAGTAAATACAGTCCGTATTATATAGGGTATTATGATATGAAACAGCTGATGCAACAATTGTCCGCCAATGTAAGTGCATGGACTTCTGCAGCTGATGATGCTATCGTTTATTGGAAATCAACACCGAAGAACTTTTCAGGTGTTATACAATCTATGTTTCCGCTTCCGTTGGAAACTACCTGTGGCGTCTCTCATTATATACCATACCCTACTACCTCTGCTGCAGCTGCTGCATATCGTTCTACTGCATGGTATACTGCTGCCGGTCTTGATAAGATAGGGTGGTAATATACTTCTGTAATCGTACACAAACTCCTGAAAGATTATTATTATAACGCCTTTCTCTCATATATTGTAAAAAGAGAAAGGTGTTTTTTTGTATCTTTCAATATAGGAATAGGAGACTGCGTTTGTTTGTGTATAACACTTTTATTCCTTTAAAATTTGGCTATTTAACATTATTTTCCTACGGAAACTATTTTGTATTGGAAATTATTGCTTACTTTGCAGTATCGAACTAAAAGAAAGAAGTATGAAATATGTAATTATTGGTGGCGTTGCAGGTGGAGCCACAGCTGCTGCCCGGTTAAGAAGAGTAGACGAACAAGCTGAAATCATTTTATTGGAAAAGGGGCAATACATTTCGTATGCCAATTGCGGATTGCCTTATTATATAGGTGGTGTTATTGCTGAACGTGAGAAGTTATTGGTTCAGACTCCCGAATCTTTCGGTCAACGCTTTCGCATTGATGTGCGGGTGGAGAATGAAGTCATTGCTATTAATCCGGAAAGCAAAGCACTGACTATCCGTAAAGTTGACGGAAAGGAATATGAAGAAACTTATGATAAGCTTCTGCTTTCTCCGGGAGCTAACCCCGTAAAGCCTCCTTTGGAAGGAATTAATTCTGAAGGTATCTTTACGCTTCGCAATGTGGAAGATACTGACCGAATCAAAGCTTATATCACAGATAAAAGAGTGAAACGTGCAGTAGTTGTGGGAGCCGGTTTTATCGGACTTGAAATGGCGGAAAATCTTCATCATGCAGGTATTGCGGTTTCTGTTGTAGAAATGGGTAATCAGGTTATGGCTCCTATTGACTTCTCCATGGCTGCGTATATCCATCAGCATTTAATTCAAAAAGGAGTTTCTCTTTACTTGGAAGAAGGCGTTACACATTTTCAGCGCACAGAACAAGGCATTACTGTTTTTCTGAAAAGCGGAAAAACGATTCCTGCCGACATGGTATTACTTTCTATCGGTGTGCGCCCGGCAACTGTATTGGCACAACAGGCAGGTTTGAAGTTGGGTGAAATGGGTGGTATCTGGGTAGATGAGCACTTGGAAACTTCTGTTAAAGATATCTATGCTGTGGGTGATGCCATCGAGTATCCTCATCCGCTGACCGGAAAGCCGTGGCTCAACTATCTGGCTAATCCGGCCAATCGTCAGGGACGTATTGTTGCCGACAATATGGCATTGGGTAATACCACATCTTATGAAGGCGCTATCGGTACGTCCATAGCCAAAGTATTTGATATGACAGTGGCTTCTACAGGGCTTGCTGCAAAGCGTTTGAAACAATGGGGAATGGAGTATCAAAGTTCGGTGACCCATTCCGCTTCTCATGCCGGTTATTATCCCGATGCACTGCCTTTGACCCTGAAGCTGACCTTTCATCCGAAAACCGGAAAACTTTATGGAGCGCAATGTGTAGGTTATGAGGGAGTAGATAAACGCATTGACCAGATAGCGGGATTAATTAAACATGGAGGAACTGTTTATGATTTAATGGAGACAGAACATGCCTATGCACCTCCTTTCTCATCGGCAAAGGATCCGATTGCCATAGCCGGATATGTGGCTTCCAATATTATCAGTGGTGCAATGCCGGTTATCTCATGGCGTGAGCTGGCTGAAAAGAAAGGTGAAGTGATGCTGATAGATACCCGTACACCTGAGGAGTTCTCATTTGGCACTATTCCGGGAGCCGTCAATATTCCACTGGATGAGATGCGTAATCAGTTATCCAGAATACCGCTGGATAAACCCGTTGTACTTTTTTGTGCAGTAGGCTTGCGTGGCTATTTGGCGCAACGTATTCTGATAGGACACGGTTATCGTAATACGGCTAACTTGATAGGTGGATACAAAACCTATTCAACGGCGGTGGCTCCAGTTCCAACCCCTGAAGTATTCTCGGAAGCACTGTCTACGGCTTCTGTCTCGTCTCAATCAATGCAGAATTGCGTGACAAAAGAGCCTTTGAAAGTTAATGCTTGCGGATTACAATGTCCCGGACCTATCATGCAAGTAAAAAAAGCTATGGATAGCATTGCCCCGGGTGAGCGGGTGGAAATAGTAGCGACCGATGCGGGTTTCGCACGCGACGCTTCTGCCTGGTGTGCTACTACGGGCAATAAGCTGATAGAGAAAAAAGAAGAAAAGGGGCGTTACACAGTGTTGCTTGAGAAAGGTGATGAGGCTTGTGCTTGTCCATCGTCTCTTCCGGCAGCAGGTGGAAGGGGAAAAACTTTAATTCTTTTTAGTGATGATTTAGACAAGGCTTTAGCTACTTTTGTACTCGCTAACGGTGCGGCGGCAACCGGACAGAAAGTGTCGATATTCTTTACCTTTTGGGGATTGAATGTATTGAAAAAAATGCAGAAGCCCCGGACGGAGAAAGATGTTTTCGGAAAGATGTTCGGTATGATGCTTCCGTCCAGCTCATTGAAATTGAAACTGTCTAAGATGAATATGATGGGGTTGGGTAGCCGGATGATGCGTTTTCTTATGAAACGGAAAGGTATAGATTCTTTGGAATCGTTACGTTCTCAGGCATTAGCACAAGGTGTCGAGTTTATTGCTTGTCAGATGTCTATGGATATGATGGGAATTCAGCGCGAAGAATTGCTGGACGAGGTTACCATAGGTGGTGTGGCAACTTATATGGAGCGTGCGGACAAAGCGAATGTGAATTTATTTATATAACAGGAATAATGGAAACTTTATGTAGAATCCGTGATATTTACCGGGCAATAGCCGAGTTTGAAGTAAAATTTATGCAAGAGTTTGACTTGTCGTTGAATGAGGGTATGCTGTTGTGTACCCTGCTCAATACTCCCAAACTCACTTCCAGCGAGATAGCGGAAACACTCGGACTGTCAGCTTCCAATGCTTCTAAAGTTATTCGTTCGGTAGAGGAGAAGAAGCTGATAACCCGCTTGGTAGGAAAAACGGATAAGCGTCAGATGCACTTTGCCCTAACGCCGGAGGGGAAGCACCGTATTACAGTTATAAAAAACAGTACTCCCGAAATTCCGGTTCTGTTGCAGGAGATTGTTTAGAGAGACTTCTCGGTTTATTCGTGGTGGTACGGTCCGCCGTTTAATATCGTCATGGCACGGTATAACTGCTCCACGAAGATAAGTCTTATCATCTGATGTGAAAAAGTCATACGCGAAAGAGACAGTTTCTCGTGTGCCGCTTCATAAACTTTGGGAGAGAATCCGTAAGGCCCTCCAATAATAAAAACCAGCCGTTTGTTTACGGTGTTCATTTTGCGCTTCATATAGTCTGCAAACTCTATGGAGCGCATTTCTTTTCCACCTTCATCCAGCAATACCACTACATCTCCCGGTTGGAGAGCTTTTAGAATGAGTTCTCCCTCTTTTTCTTTTTGTATTTCCATGGAAAGGCTTTTGGTGTTTTTCAGCTCCGGGATAACTTCCATATCAAATGAGAGATAGCGCCGCGTGCGTTGTATATAGTCATTGATGGCTGTGATGAAGTGCTGTTCTACGGTTCGTCCTACAACGAGTAAAGTCGTTTTCATGTGAATTTTTTTATTTTCTTGCAAAAATAGTTTTTTCTTGTGATAATTTCATTTTTTAAGCATATTCAATTACCTTATACTATTACCGGAATGAAGTTAACTTAGCTGTATGTAATTAGTTAAC
This sequence comes from Bacteroides sp. AM10-21B, assembly GCF_003472565.1. Lineage (NCBI taxonomy): Bacteria > Pseudomonadati > Bacteroidota > Bacteroidia > Bacteroidales > Bacteroidaceae > Bacteroides > Bacteroides sp. AM10-21B. The sequence continues at coordinate 91,282 of NZ_QRME01000008.1, forward strand.
TTCTTACTATCTATTAAGTTAACTTGATAGCATTTACTTAGTTAACTTCATTCCGGTAACGATGTTAACTTCCCGTTTTCTTCTTTTCCTTCACGGGTGCCGAAACCGGCTGACTTGAATTCCCGCCTTATGAAAAAAGAGCGTGCATTGCTGGCGAACTACGCACAAAATGAAAAATATATTATCGAAAAAAAACCTTGTAATGTGTTGTGATATAGGGGAATATGCGCTGAAAATAGAAGTGTTTTTTAAACGTTCGTTTAATGTGCGCAAAGATACGTGTTGTTTTTGAAATGAGCAAAATGTTCAATAAAAATATTCTTATGAATCATAAAATCTATAAGTAATACATTGTTTATCAATCTATTGACTAACTCCTTGTTCATCTTTATTTTTTGCTATTTTTTAGGTATTCCTTTCCCTATGTCTTTCTGAAATTTTGACGTTTTTTAAACGAACGTCTAAAAAACAGTTTTTGTGTTATAATCCGTTTGTTTACAGTAGTTTACCCGTCACTAATGTACAACTACAAAAAATCCACAGGTAAGAGGGACACAATACTTGCCGTATTCTACATAGAGTGTCTGCAATTGATTGGAATTCAAGCATATGCAAGGGTTTCAAAGCCCCGGGAGAACGCCCTTTTCTGAAACAGGCATATAAATGGAAACAGAGAAAGAGACCGAATTATGGTATGCCATGCGTGCCACCTACCGCAGAGAGCCTGATGCCGTACGCTTGCTTGAGAAGGAGAATCTGGACTGTTTCGTCCCCATGCAGTATAAGGTAACGGTGAAGAAAGGTAAGAAGGTTCGTATTCTGGTTCCTGTCATACACAACCTGATTTTTGTCCATGCCTGTCCTTCTGATTTGAAACGTGTAAAGTCTAAAGTCACTTATTTGCAATATATCACCGATACCCGCAGCGGTCAGAAAATCATCATCCCGGATAATGAGATGCGGCGTTTCATCGCTGTAGCCGGTAGCTATAGTGACCAGCTCCTGTACTTCCAACCTGAAGAGTTGAATTTATCCAAAGGTGCCAGGGTTCGCATCACCGGCGGTGACTTTGAAGGTCAGGAGGGTGTCTTTCTGAAGGTGAAAGGAGCGCGCGACCGCCGTGTTGTCATCGAGATTCAGGGTGTCATTGCCGTTGCCATGGCTACCATCCACCCTGAACTGATAGAAGTCATCAAATAGTTGATAGTAGATAATTTTACAGTTGTCAATTCATAACTCATAATTTATAATTCATTATGTCTCTTTCTGAAGAAACTCTTGCCCTTCAGCGTGCCGCGCACGACCTGATGTATTTGGGTATGGACGGAAGTCCCGTCTACAGCGATGACCTTTCCCGTCGTAACGGTGAGGTTTACCGCCTGACTACAGCTTTGTATCATTCCGTTGCCAAAGGTTCCACCGTCGAAGAACAGGCTAATGTCTGCCTTGCTCTTCTGATGGGTTATAATGCTTCATTTATCGACCACGGTGAAAAGCAGGAACATATTCAGGAGATTTTGAACCGCTGTTGGGATATTCTTGAAGCTCTTCCCGCTTCGTTGCTGAAACTCCGTTTACTTACGGCTTGCTATGGTGAGGTTTACGATGAGCCTTTGGCGGATGTTGCCCGTGCGATTATTGCATCTTGGGATGCCGCATCGCTCACCACCGAGCAGCGGGAAGCCATCGATGAATTTCAGAATGTAGTGGATAATCCCTATCCGTGGGAAGAAATGAAAGAATAGAGCTTTCGTAGAGTGGCACTTTGGCGTTGTAGAGTGGCACTTTAGCATCGTAAAGAGGCTCTTTAGAATTGCAATGCAGAATGTTGGACTGACAGATCTTGTTGAGTGATTTTCCATTATTGAGTGTTTTTTGTGATATTTCGTTATAAACATACCGCAAAGTTGGGGATAATTTCCCGCATTTTATAATTGCTTGTTTTCCCTCTATACAAGGAAAACAAATCATGGATATTTAAATGAATTTAACTTCATTGGCATGAGCTGTTACGCGCGAATATTAAAACTGTTTAAATTTGAAATGACAATGAAGAGTAAATTTGGTCCCAATGCCGAATTGGGGGATTTCCTGGTCTTGTTGCAGGAAACGATAGAGGTATGCGGCGTCCGTCTGACCGATCGCGCAGTGTGCCGCTGCACCGGTATGAGCAGTAAAACTTATGTAAACTTAAAAAGGGCTTCAATTCAGACTTCTATCTGTACTATGCCGTAATCCGTTGCTACATAGACGAACTCCAGTTCCGGCAAGATGATGAGACGTTACTGATTGTACTGAAGGAATTGTGCGAACGTCTCCGGCTGGATTATTGTAACAGGTAGTGCCGTTTGACACCCTGCCACCTTAGTTGCGCAACTTTTCCTTTATGCGCACGTGCAGAAATACACACGTTCTGAGTTTGTTTGTTTCAGATGTTTTTTCCTTCCTGCGCGCGTAGGCGTGAAAGAAAAGTTACGCAAGAGTGGTGGCAGGGTGTCACAAGACCCTATGATTAGTAAGCAAATTTTGATAAAAATAGATGTAAATATTTACAAAGTTAGTGCTCAAAAATCTCAACCTGTAAGATGCAGTGTGTATCAGTATTGGATTATTTCAAGAACTTCTAATAAATCTTAAAAGCCAATGTCCTTTTTGACGTTATTTATTAGGCAACCGCCTTGTAGCGGCTTTCCTTGGGGTGACGCTAAAGTTGGATGCTAATGGATGGTCCAAATAGAATGCTTACAAATGCTGAAATAAAATCATATCAATTTAAGAAGTTTTAATCTTCTACTTTATTAAGAATAAGCAAGGTAGAAGTAATAGAGTGCTTACAAAGATGAGAGAATACCAAGAATTAAAAATTGCCGTAGCCGGTACTGGTTATGTTGGTCTAAGCATGGCTGCATTGCTTTCGCAACACCATGAAGTAGTCGCTGTAGATGTAATTCCAGAGAAGGTTGAGAAGATTAATCATCGTATCAGTCCTATTCAAGACGAGTATATTGAGAAGTTCTTTGCAGAGAAACAACTGAACCTTACTGCTACGCTTGATGGTGCTGCAGCATATAAAGATGCCGATTTTGTGGTTATTGCCGCCCCCACTAACTATGACCCTGTGAAAAACTTCTTCGATACCCACCACATCGAGGATGTCATCGACCTTGTACTGAGTGTGAATCCTGAGGCAACCATGGTTATCAAGTCAACTATCCCTGTGGGTTATTGCCGTTCATTGTATGTGAAATACGCACGGACGTTTGCACAGATGGAACCATTAGCGGGCGGTAAACGTCGTGAGTTTCGACTTCTTTTCTCTCCCGAGTTCCTGCGTGAGAGTAAGGCTCTTTACGATAATCTCCATCCAAGCCGCATCATTGTAGGCTATCCCAAGATGATGGGAGCAGAATGGGAAGAGGAGAATGAAGCCATCCGTCAGATTCAAGGCAACCACATGAAGGAGGCTGCCAAGACATTTGCCCAACTTCTTGTGGAAAGTGCAGAAGGTCCTTCTGCCGAGAATCCTATTATGGAGCAATACAGGGGCACCAAGAATATTCCTGTACTCTATATGGGTTTGAAAGAAGCGGAAGCTGTGAAACTCTTTGCCAACACTTACCTTGCCCTTCGTGTATCCTACTTCAATGAGTTGGACACTTATAGCGAGGTTAAAGGTCTTGATTCTGCCGCCATCATTAACGGTATCGGTCTTGACCCACGCATCGGTACACACTACAACAACCCCAGTTTCGGATATGGCGGTTACTGTCTGCCAAAGGACGCCAAACAACTCCTTGCTAACTATCAAGACGTGCCTCAGAATATGATGTCCGCTATCGTGGAGAGTAACAGAACCCGTAAGGACTACATTGCTGATGCCGTACTCCGCAAGGCAGGTTGGTATAGTTATAGCGAGAACAACCAGTACGACGGTTCGAAGGAACCTGTTACCATCGGTATCTTCCGCCTTACCATGAAGTCGAATTCAGACAATTTCCGTCAGAGTGCTATTCAAGGCATCATGAAACGTGTGAAAGCCAAAGGTGCTAATATTATCATTTACGAACCCACCCTTTCCGATGGCGAATTCTTTTTCGGAAGCAAGGTAGTCAACAATCTCGCCCGGTTCAAATCTCAGTCGAATGTAATCATCGCCAACCGCTTTGACGATTGCCTCAAAGATATAGAGGATAAAGTATACACACGCGACGTTTTCCGCAGAGATTAAAAATTATTGGAGTATACTCATAATTGAATTTTTACTGAATACCCCCAACACTAATAGTACTAGATAATACTGCTTATTAATATGGCAAAGAAAATTATGCTGGTCTTCGGAACCCGACCGGAAGCTATCAAGATGTGTCCCTTGGTCAAGGAATTCCAGAAGCGCCGTACCGAGTTTGAAACCGTCGTGTGCGTCACCGGTCAGCATCGCGAAATGCTTGACCAAGTACTCACCATTTTTGACGTTCGTCCCGATTACGACCTCAACATCATGAAGCAAGGTCAGAATCTCACCGACATCACCTCACGCATTCTCACTGGTATGTGCGACGTGTTCAAAGAATGCCGCCCCGATGTAGTCCTCGTTCATGGCGATACTACTACCTCCACCGTCGCAGCCTTGGCCGCTTTTTATGCACAGATTCCTGTGGGGCACGTTGAGGCTGGTCTCCGTACGCACAATATCTACAGCCCGTGGCCCGAGGAGATGAATCGTCAAATCACCGGACGCATTGCCACCTATAACTTCTCGCCGACCCCACTCTCCGAGAAGAATCTGCAGGAGGAGAAAGTCCACGGCAATATCTATGTCACCGGCAATACCGTGATCGATGCCCTCCACATGGTCGTTGACAAACTCAACACCGATGCCGTTCTTGCTCAGGAGCAGAACCAAGTACTGCTTAATACCGGTTATGACGTCACCCGCCTTGATGGCAGTAAGAAACTCGTCCTCATCACCGGCCATCGACGTGAGAATTTCGGCGACGGCTTCATCCGCATGGTCACCGCCATGAAGGACCTCAGTGAGAAGTATCCAGAGGTAGACTTTGTATATCCAATGCACCTCAACCCAAATGTGCGTAAGCCAATTCACGAGGTGTTTGGTGAAGATCTCACCCGTCCTAACTTCTTCTTCATTGAGCCCTTGCAGTATCTCGAGTTCGTACATCTAATGGCTAAAGCTACTATTGTACTTACCGACTCGGGTGGAATTCAGGAAGAAGCCCCGGGGCTTGGTAAACCTGTTCTTGTTATGCGTGACACCACCGAACGTCCCGAGGCTCTTGCTTCGGGTACCGTTCACCTTGTCGGCACCGATTATGATAAGATCGTGGGTGAGGTCAGCACCCTCCTTGATGATGCAACTGCCTACAAACAGATGTCACATTCTGTCAACCCCTATGGCGATGGTCAAGCTTGCCGCCGCATAGCCGATGTGCTCGCAGACAAAGACACTGACCGTTATGAGGTGTAATTCAATAGTAACAACTAAATCACTTTGGCAATGAGGCAATGTTAATTTCAAAACTTATTATTTAACATACCCATTAATTAGGACACTTCAAAGTGCCTTAATTAAGGGGTGTGTCCTAAATAGAGTACTTACAATAACAAATATTATGGACAACAAAAAAACAGTCTATGTTGGTATGTCTGCTGACATCATTCATACAGGTCATTTGAACATCATTCACGAGGCAATGAAACTTGGTCGTGTGGTGGTAGGTATCCTTACTGATGAGGCTATCGCTAGCTATAAACGTCTGCCTTACCTCACTTACGAGCAGAGAAGTGAGATCGTTGCTAATCTCAAGGGTGTTGATGAGGTAATACCTCAAACTACTCTTGATTACGTTCCTAACCTTGAAAAGGTACGTCCTGATTACGTACTCCATGGTGATGATTGGAAACAGGGGGTTCAGCAGAAAACTCGCCAGCGCGTTATAGACTGCATCTCGCAGTGGGGTGGTAAGGTAATCGACATTCCTTACACCCAAGGTATCTCCAGCTCTATGCTTAACCAGCGTCTGAAGGAAATCGGTACTACTCCTGAGGTTCGTATGAAACGTCTCCGCCGTCTCATTGCTGCTAAACCTGTTGTACGCATACTTGAGTCGCACTCTGGACTTACAGGTCTGATCGCTGAGAATACTTGCGTAGAGGTGAATAACGTAAGGCGTGAGTTTGATGGTATGTGGGCTTCTTCGCTCACTGATTCTACTTCTAAGGGAAAGCCTGATATCGAGGCTGTTGATTTGACTACTCGTCTCCACGGTCTGAACGATGCTCTTGAGGTAACTACCAAGCCTTTCATCTATGATGGTGATACCGGAGGCAAACTCGAGCACTTCGTATTTACCGTACGTACTCTTGAGCGTCTTGGTGTATCGGCAGTTATCATCGAGGATAAAGTGGGTCTGAAGCAGAATTCGCTCTTCGGTACAGATGCCGTCCAAACTCAGGATACCATCGAAAGCTTTTGTGCTAAGATCAAGGCTGGTAAGAACGCTCAGATCACCGATGACTTTATGATCATTGCTCGTTGTGAGTCGCTCATCGCTGGCAAGCCTATTTCTGATGCTATCAAGCGTTGCTTTGCCTATGTTGAGGCTGGTGTTGACGGCATCATGATTCACTCGAAAGAGAAAACTGGTGAGGACATCAAAGAGTTTTGTCACCAGTTCCGTACTAAGTATGCCGATGTACCTATTGTAGTAGTACCTACCACTTACAACCAGTTTACCGAGGAGGAACTCGCATCTTGGGGTATCAATGTAGTAATCTATGCTAACCATATGCTTCGTGCTTCTTATCCTGCAATGATGAACTGCGCCAAGTCTATCCTTATGCACTCTCGTTCGAAGGAGGCTGTTGCTGAGTACTGCATGCCTATCAAGGAGATTCTCGAACTTATCCCTGGAACTAAGAACTAATCAGCGACGATGATAAGACCTGAATTTTTCGTAAATACGCTTAAGGAACACGGCATAGATTTCTATGCTGGTGTTCCTGACTCACTGCTCAAGAATATCTGTGCCTACATTACCGACAATCTTCCTGCTGAGCAGAACATCATTACTGCTAACGAAGGTGGTGCTATGGGTATTGCTGCTGGTTATCATTTGGCAACAGGCAAAGTACCTGTAGTTTATATGCAGAACTCCGGTGAGGGCAACATAATCAATCCGTTAGCTTCGCTTACCGATAAGGAGGTATACAATATTCCTGTACTGCTCGTTATCGGTTGGAGAGGCCGCCCCGGTGTACATGATGAGCCTCAGCATATAAAGCAAGGTAAGGTGACTACCGGTCTGTTAAACACCATGGGTATCAACTATGCTATCCTGCCTAAGGACGAAGAGAGTGTTGCAAAGCAGATCAAGATTGCTGTCGACTTTATGAAGGTTACCAACGAGTGCTATGCGCTTGTTATCGAGAAGGATACCTTCGATGCCTACAAACTTCAGAATATTGAGGTGAACGACCTCACCATGTCTCGCGAGGAAGCAATACGGAAGGTAACTTCGAGCATCGAGGATAACGCCTGCATCGTATCAACCACCGGTATGATTTCGCGCGAGCTTTTTGAGGCACGTACCGCATGGAACCAGGGTCATGAGCGTGATTTCCTTACTGTAGGTTCTATGGGGCACGCTTCACAGATTGCTCTCGGTATCGCACTCCAGAAACCTGAACGTAGAGTATATTGCTTTGATGGAGATGGTGCTAGCATCATGCATATGGGTAATATGGCCATTACTGCTAGCATGAAGTGTAAAAACTATGTGCATATAGTATTCAATAATGGTGCACACGACTCTGTAGGTGGCCAGCCTACTGTTGGTCTCAAGATTGACCTTTGTGCCGTTGCTAAAGCAGTGGGTTATGCGGTAACCTATTCGGTAGAGGCCATGGAGGAACTCGAAGCAAAACTTGCTGAAATAAAGAATGCAGAAGGTCCTGTACTTCTGCAGATTTGTGTTAAGAAGGGCAACCGCAAGGATCTCGGTCGTCCTACTACGACTCCTATTCAAAACAAAGAGGCTCTTATGGCCTTTCTTCAGAAGTAATTGAACTAAGTTATGCAGCAGAATATCATTCAGGGAATCAATAAATTGCCTCTGATATTGAATGAGAGTGGTAGCAAGAAGTTATTTATTGTTACCGGTTCTCGTTCTTATCAATCGCTCAATTTCAAGGATATGATTAAGTTGCTGGATATCGAGAGGATTTATTTCACCGAATTTACGCCTAATCCGTTGTATGAACAGATAAGTAAAGGTATTGAACTATTCAAATCAGAGGCCTGCGATGGTATTCTGGCTATCGGAGGCGGTAGCCCGATAGATGTGGCAAAATGTATCAAACTTGCAGTACTGGCTAAAGAGGGAAATGACGCAATCCTTCCTCCTTTGGTGAATACACGTGTAGAAATTGATGGCACTAAGATTCCTTTCATCGCCATTCCAACCACTGCGGGAACCGGTAGTGAAAGCACACACAATGCTGTTATGTATTACGAGGGAGCAAAACAGACCGTCACAAACGATGGTATTCTACCAAATTACGCCTTTTTGGAGCCATCTGTTCTGAAATCGCTTCCTCAGTATCAGAAGAAGTGCACTATGATGGATGCCTTTTGTCAAGGTATTGAATCTTGGTGGTCAGTCAACTCTACTGAAGAAAGCTATGAGTACAGTCGTAAGACGATTGAACTCATCATGCAGAACTGGGAGAAGTATATCTTTGAGAACGATGATCAGGCAGCTGCCAATATCATGTTGGGAGCTAATTACAGCGGTCGCGCCATCAACATCACTCAAACCACAGCTGCTCACGCCATGAGCTACAAGATTACTTCTCTTTATGGATTCCCTCATGGGCATGCAGTAGCAGTGTGTTTACCTGTTATATGGAAATATATGCTTGATAATTTGTATCACGAGAACTATTGTGTAGATACAAGAGGAACAGAACATCTTATTTGTATATTCAATGATATAGCTAAGGCAATGAATTGTGATACAACACAAGAAGCAATAAGTAAATTTAAGGACATGTTGTCAAAATTAGTATTAGTAAATCCAGTTGATAACGAACGCAATGCTTCAATACAAATACTGACAAACTCAATAAACACAACAAGGCTTAAGAATAATCCTATTGTGCTTGATAAAAACACTGTACGCCTACTGTATAACATCATAGTAAAGTAATAATTGATATGATTGCAAAAACATTAATTCGTTCCATTTTAAAATTTACAGGAATAGATAAGATAAAAAAAGAGAGAAAGATAAAAAAGGCGTGTACATTACTACAGAACGTTGGTGGTGAAGCATTACAAGCTTATTACGATGTAGCTAGCGAACTTAGTATCACTTTTATTCCTATGTTTGGAACTTTGTTGGGAATATACAGAAATAATGATTTTATCCCTCATGATGATGATATTGATATGGCACTTGATATCAGAAGCTTGTCAGATAATCTTCTGATTTCTTTGAAAAAGCACGGATTTGAGTTCAGTAATATTTTTGTCGCTTCTGATTTTAAAGGATGCCAACTTCCTATGAAGTTCAAAGGGTTAACATGTGATATTTATTTCTCATATATAGATGTAGGGTCACAAACGCACATTTTTCTCCCATTGGCTATCACGGGATATGACTGGTTGTTTTCAAGCAGTATGAATCTCTTTAGAGCAAAAGATGTTGTTGTGCCCTATGAAACTTCAACTATGACTTGGAAGTTCAGAAATAAGAAAATTAAAATTCCATGTAACTCAGTAGAAATCTTGAAAACTCTCTATGGAGAGGATTTCATGACGCCAAAAAAAAATGCGCATGCTGATCCTAACGTTTATCAGACACCGCTTTATGAACGCAATTTCAGGAGTATTCCTATAGAATTATGTAAAGAAAGTAACTTTTGGGAACAAATTATAAAAGTGGGAAGATACTAACTTAATATGGCAGAAGATCTTAAAAGCAAATCTGTAAAGGGAGTAATATGGTCCTTCGTAGAGTCTGCGTCAACAAAGGTGGTCCAATTTGTGATTAGTGTCATAATGGCTCGCCTCCTTATGCCTGAGGATTATGGTATCGTTGCCATCATCTTTGTGTTTATCACAATATCGCAAGTCTTTATAGACGGAGGCTTTGCTACAGCACTGATTCAGGACAAGAATAAGACTGAACGTGATTATTCGACAATATTCACGTTCAATGTTTTACTGTCTGTATGCTGTTACTTTATTTTGTTCTTTGCGGCTCCTTATATATCGTTGTTCTACAATAACGATGTTACATTATATCTGAGGATTCAGAGTTTGGGAATTATAATATTTTCATTCTCTGCCATACATAAAGTGCGAATGACTGTTGACGTCAACTTTAAGGCTGTTGCTAAAGTTACTGTCATTTCAGCATTATTCTCAGGTGTAGTAGGTATTATATTTGCTTATAAGGGGTTCGGAGTATGGGCTCTGGTAGGACAATATTTAACTTCTGCAGTTATGATGACCGGTATGTATGCCATCACTCAAAGGTGGAAACCAGTATGCTTTTTTGATGTATCATCATTTTGCCGTTTGTTTCCATTCGGTATGCGCTTAATGGTAGCCAATATCATTGATAGAATTTACGCCAATCTCTATCCTATAATAATCGGAAAATTCTGCACTCCAGTTCAGTTGGGTTACTACTCACGCGCCGAACAGTTTACTTCGATGCCTGCATACACTTGCATTGAGGTTTTTTCGCGTGTCACGTTTCCAATCATGAGCAAGATAAGCGATGAACGCCAATTGGTTTCTGTTTATCGCAAATATATATCATTGTCCAGCTACATAATAATGCCCTTGTTACTTGGTCTACTCGTTCTTGCAAAACCTTTGGTGCTAATTCTTCTTACAGAAAAATGGGCAGATATCATTGTGCTTATGCAAATTCTTTGCTGTGGCTTTTTGTTAGAACATATTAGCAGCATAAACCGCAATCTGATTTATGTCAAAGGTAGAGCAGATCTAGCCCTCAAACTGGAGGTGATTAAAAAGATTACTGCCTTCCTGATTCTTATAGTATCCGTGCCTTTTGGCCTAATAGGCCTTTGTGTTGGTAAGGCAAGCTACGGGCTATTGGCTATGGTGCTAAACTCTGCATATACAAAAAAACTAATCGGAGTATCTATCTGGGAACAGATAAAAGACTTCACCCCTAGCTTGGTATTGGGTGTCATAGGGGTACTCGTTGCTTCAATTCCTGTCTATAGTTTTGATAATATGTACATGCAATTCTTTGTTGGAGGATTTATGTTTTTTGTATGCTATGTAGGTCTGTCAATAATAGCGAAAAATGATTCGTTGAAAGAAATAATAGATATTGTTAAAAAGAAACTTTGAAAACACAAACAATAATGAACTCAAGCAAACTGACAGTTATATCCAACTTACGTCCATTTCTGTTCTTTACTTTGGGAGCCTATATGGCTGTTGACAAAAAGGAGTTTTGCCTGATAAATTCAGAGTGGCTCAATTGGCTTATTGTTTTCTTGGCTGTAACATCTATTGTCATTGGACTATATCAGTATCCACAGTCTCAGGAAGGATTAAGATACATACAGCAGATGACAACCATACTAGTGGCAATAGCGATGATATGGCTGGCAAAATCAATCAATGAAAGATACAGCATTACCATCCCTAGCATAATCGATAAAAGCTCGTTCTTTGTATATGCCATACATGCATGCGGATTGTTTATTGCTCCTACTACAATTTGTATTAAGCTTGAGCAATGTTTTTCTCTCCAGAATGAATGGCTACTATGCTTATTGTATTTGTTGAGTCCATTCATGGTATATGGAATATCTGTAGTATACTACCACGTACTAAATAAATTGTTCAAACCCATAATGCCTGTTCTTACAGGTAACAGATAATTTATGTTTCAGAAGAAAGAAATCATCCTCTCATACGACTACGAGCTGTTCTTTGGCGATAGATCAGGGACGGTTTTGAGGTCCTTGATAGAACCTACTAACCTCCTGCTCGATGCAATGGATTCCGTTAGCTTTAAGGGTAACTTTTTCGTAGATTGGCAGATGCTAAAGTATTTGAAAGAAGCGAATACTGAACGTACCTTAGCAGACCATCAACTCATAATTGATCAACTCAAGGATATGGTTTACCGAGGTCACCGCATAGAATTGCATATTCACCCTCATTGGGTAGATGCCAAATATAATGGCGATGGTACATGGGACTTTTCCGAATTTCGTCACTACAGTCTTAATAGCTTTTCTGAGAAGGAGATTGTAGATATGTTTGTGGAGGGAACAAATCTGCTCACAAACATTGCGCGTGAGGTTGATTCTGAGTACAAGATCGTTGCCTTCAGAGCAGGTGGATGGGCAGTACAACCTTTTGACAAACTGAAGAAAGGATTCCAAAAAGCGGGAATCAAGATTGACTCATCACCTTGCAAAGGATTTTGTGCAAAGCATACCAACTTTTTTTATGATTTTAGAGTAATGTCAGATTCTTCTATCTACCATTTTAGCAACGATGTGTGTAAGGAAGATCCAGCTGGGGAATTCCTTGAGATTCCAATTACACCTTTGAAACGCCCATTTGTAGTGAAAGTTATTGAGAGATTGTATCAGTTGCTAACTAACAATTGCGAGTACCTTACAGACGGAACACATCATAGAAGCAACGATAACGATCCGTGCGATGAAAGCTATAAGATGGATAATGATTTGAAAATGCTTTCGCTCTACCTTAGTCCGTACAGCATACCAATCGTTATTAATATGTATAAAGATAGAGATTTGTTGTGCTTCATCCAACATCCTAAAGATCAAACAGGTATGACGAATAAGAGTATCAAAGCGTTGAACAGTCTCTGTGCTTCAATAACCTATAAAGACTTACTGGAATTATGATTATTCATTTTCATTATTCTCCAAATCCCAACTCTGGTGAGATAAGGAGAATTCGAAATATAGACAATGAAATCTGCAATATCGCAAAAACCAAGTGTATAGAGGTAGAATTCTATTCATTAAGAGATAGAAAACTGGTTAAGAAAACTTGGCGTTTCAATCTTACAGATAATGTGGTGCGTAAATATTACGTACCACTCCTTCCCTTTACAGGAAATTCAAGCTTTATTCAGTGGATTTGTGATTTGTGGACTTCGATTGCCATCCTGTTTATATATTTAAGGCATAGGCCGGAAATGATTGTTGGCGAATATTCGACAAGTTATTCGGCAATGAAAATGAAAAATTTGTTGAATTGCAAGTATATTGCCGATATGCATGGAGCTCTTCCTGAAGAGTATGCATATAACAATCCCAATATTGTGCAATGGCGTTTGGACTATATTACTCGTTTGGAAACATTGACTTCGAAGAAGGCAGATTATATAATCTGCCAATCGGAGGAAATGAAGAGGCATATAGCCAAAAAATACTCAGTCAATAAGGAACGAATATTTGTTTATAAGTGTGGAGTAAATACAAATATGTTCAAACTAGAAGCGGATAAGAAATCTGTGATAAGAAAGCAGTTAGGTATTTCGGATAATAGCTTTGTATTTGTATATGTAGGCGGATTGATGAAGTGGCAGAAAATTGAGGAGTCGTTGATGATATTTGCAGATACTCAAAAAATCGTTGATGACTGTAAGTTCTTAATCCTGACACGAGAGGTAGATACACTCAAGCTGCTACTTAAGCAATTAAATCTGGAATACTTATCAAATGATGTAATTGCTTTGTCTTCTCCATTTGACAAGGTATCGGACTATTTGAATGCTGCAGATGTGGCTTTCCTGCTTAGAGATAATGTTGTGATGAACCAAGTGGCTTCCCCTACAAAACTTGCAGAATATATGGCATGTGGTCTTCCTGTAATTAGCTCAAAAGTCGCTGCTTGTTGGGTGGAGCAGTCAATGATTGAAGATAATACAATCATTTGCTTTGAAAAAGGATTTAATCTGAAGCTTTTGGTTGATAATGTTAAGAACTGCAATAGAGAACAGATTCGTCAACATGCAAAAAATAGTTTCTCTTTGGAAATCGACTCTGAAAATATTGTGCGAATGTATTCCAGCCTGAAATAATTATGCAAATTCTTATATGGAATTTAGTGTGGTGCATATTTCTTGCATTCATTATCTCTGGGTTACCTGGTAAATTTGTTACTAAAAGAAAGGCTTACTGTCTGATAGCATTTAGTGGTTTCTTTGTGTTGAGAACATTTGTTGATCCGAACAGCCTTCCAGATTTAGATACTTATCTACAAATTTTCGAATTTACCCAAAAATTGACTTGGTCAGAAGTTTTGAAGGGTGAAGCAATTGTTGTTAGTGAATATGGTTATTTGATTCTTAATAAATTATGTTTAGAAGTATCTAATAATTATCAGCTACTGTTCTGTAGTATTGGAATAATTTGGGCAGTTTCGTATCACAAGTTCTTTTTAAGGTATTCTCCGTATTATGTAGTACCTATCTTGTTGTTGCTAGTTACTGAATTTCCGCAGTCTCTTTTTGTGTTGAGGCAGCATATTGCTATGGCTATTTGGTTATTTGCTTACCCGTATATAATCAGTAGAGATCTGAAAAGATTCTGTTTAATTGGCTTGGTTGCATTTTCAATGCATATGACATCAGTTTTATTTTTTCCTATATACTTTCTTTACGGAATGTCGGATAAAAAGAAACTTGCAATTACTATTTTGTTAATGGTAGCAGCATGTGTTTTCGTCTTTGGATATCTTGGTCAGTTAAATGACAGTTTAGGTCTTTCTTATGATAATTACATTACTGGTACAAAGTCTGGTTTATCAAACATGACAGACTTCATTATGAGATCTGCTTACCTAATATCGTTTGTTTACATCTTTAAAGGAAAGGTCTTTGAAGAAGGTATCAATCGTCTCCTGTTGGTTATTTTGTTGTTTTCAACAATTTTGGCATTCTTTGGAACCTCATTTAGTTTGTTAGGAAGACTGGTAAGATATTTCACTCCTGCAGTTATGATTATGGTTCCAATTGCTATGAAAAATATTCGAAATAAAGTGTTTAGATTCGGTTTCTTCGGAGCAATCCTGTTACTTAATACAATATCAATCTTTTGTGGCTCGATGTCTGAGTGGATTAAAGACTTTAAACTATTATTCTAATGAATAAAGTAAACATCCTTCAAGTAATGCCTGAATTTGGGCTTGCTGGTGCAGAGACAATGTGTGAGACTCTTTGTTATCAACTACAGGCTTCTGGTAAATATAATGTAGTTGTTGTAAGTTTGTTCGACTTCCATTCTTCTATTACAGATAGGATGGAAGATAGAGGTATTAAGATTCTCTATTTGGGAAAAAAACAAGGATTGGATCTTTCCGTCATACAAAAGTTATATCGTGTGATGAAGGATTATCGTATTGAAATTGTACATACCCATAGGTATGTAATGCAATATGCTATTCCTGCAGCTATTTTGGCAAGAGTGAAGGTTCGAATTCATACAGTTCATAATATAGCATCTAAGGAGGTTGAAGGATATCGTAAGAAATTGGCTTATTGGTTTTACAAATTCAACAATGTGGTTCCTGTAAGCATTAGTCCACTCATTCAAAATACTGTGGTGGAGCAGTATCACATCACAAAATCGCAGACACCTGTCGTTTATAATGGTTCTGATTTACACCGTTGTTTTGTTAAGAATGATTATGTTGCTTCAAAGCCATTTAGGATTGTGCATATTGGGCGGTTTAATCCTCAGAAAAATCATGGTGCAATAATTGAAGCTGCAGAAATTTTCAAAAAAGATGGAATTGATATCCATATTAATCTTATCGGTGGCGCTGGTAATGAAGAGAGCTGGAAATTGGAAGTTAAGCAAAAAGATTTAACCGATATGATTGAGTTCTCTGGCATTCAGAGTAATGTATATCCTTTCCTCAAGGAGGCAGATTGTTTTATATTACCATCTTTTTATGAGGGCATGCCTATTACACTTGTAGAGGCAATGGGGTGTGGTATGCCCATTATTGCATCGTTTGTCGGTGGCGTTCCTGATATGATAGAGGATGGTGTTTCTGGTCTTTTAATACAACCTACAGCAACTGATCTTGTATCCGCAATCAAAAAATTGATTATTGACGATGTCCTTCGAGAGCAAATAGGAAAGAATGCTCGAAATAGATCGAAACAATTCTCGGCTGAACAGATGTATGAAGGTTACGACAAAATCTATATGAGTAAATGGCAATAAATATTATACAAATACAACGATGGACAAAAATGCTCGTAGGAAGAAGTGTTGAGCATGTCAATCAAGGTATCGGGAAGGTGTATAGTAAAAACGAAATAAAAGGCTATTACAATGACTTAACCGGAAAGGTAACTATGGACAAAAGCTTTCTTAATAACAACGACCTTCCTTTGATTAAGCAACTTGATGGACAAAGTATACATTTTCCTGTAGCTATATTTCAGTATGCTTTGGGGTGTTATGATTTGTGGTTGATTGAGAATAATGAAGTTTATATTGACAAATTTATACAATGTGCTGAATGGGCTCTTAATAAATTGGATGATGAAGGAAGGTGGGACAATTTTTCACACGTTTATCCAGAAGCTCCTTATGGAGCAATGGCACAAGGAGAAGGAACTTCTGTTTTGGTTAGAGCGTATATCTATTCGGGAGACAGTAAATACCTTGAAGCGGCAAAAAAAGCAATAGACTTTATGCTTACAGACCTTCGTGATGGAGGAACCACAGAATATTTTGGTGAAAATGTAGTTTTCTGGGAGTACACAAACCAACCTGTCGTAATGAATGGATGGATTTTTGCATGGTGGGGGCTTTATGATTATGTTTTAGCTACTAAAGACAAAGGGCTATATAAGGCAAAGCTCGATAAATCACAAAGAAGTTTATTAGCCGTCCTTCCTCGATTCAAAAATTCATACTGGAGTTTGTATGACTTCAATGGTAAATTTGCATCCCCGTTTTATCATAACTTGCACATTGCTCAAATGCAAGCAATGTATGATATAACGGGAGATATAGTATTTCAAGAATATGCAGATTGTTGGAGGAAGCAATGTAGAAATGTTCTTTGCAAATCATTAGCTTTTATAGTTAAAGCTATTCAAAAAATCAGAGAGTAATTATGGCTAAAATATGTGTGTGTGGAGCCTTTCGTCTGTGGGGTGTTCCCAAGGGTGGGCAAGAGGTTAAGACCTGTATCTTGGCAGATGCTTTGGAAGCAAAATATGGTAAGATTTATAGAATAGACACGTTAGCAAAGTATAGCAGATTTTTGCTGACGTTTCAATTAGTGTGGGCAATGATGACTTGTACGGATATTGTCATTCTTCCCGCGCATAACGGATTGGTGGTTCTGGCTAAACTGATGACAAAACTCAATAAAATCTTCCACCGTAGGCTACATTATTCTGTGATTGGTGGTTGGCTTCAAGATCTCCTCCCCGGAAAAACAGAGGTTATTAAAGCACTCCATCAGTTTTCTGGCATCTATGTGGAAACGCAAACTATGATGAATGCATTGCACAAACTTGGATTTAATAATGTTTGTGTGATGCCTAACTGCAAGCCTCTGAAAATTGAAAAAAAGGAGGATTTGCCAACAATTTACTCAGAACCATATAAGTTGGCCACCTTCTCACGGGTTACAGAGAAGAAGGGTATCGGTACTGCAGTTGAACTTGTGATGAAACTGAATAGGAAATATGGCCGTAAGGTTTATTTACTTGATATCTATGGTCCTGTAGATCCAGGGGAGGACGAAGCTTGGTTCACTGAACTAAAGAAACATTTTGATGACTCAATCTGCTACAAAGGTAATGTTCCTTTTGATAAAAGCGTTGAGATTCTTTCAGACTATTTCGCTCTACTCTTTCCTACTCAGTACTACACCGAGGGAATCCCAGGGACAATCATTGATTCGTATGCAGCTGGTGTACCTGTAATATCTGCAAAATGGAAGAGTTATTCTGATGTAGTTATAGAAGATGAAACGGGATTAGGTTATGACTTTAATACCAATTCAGGATTTGAAAGCATCCTAGATAAAATTGTCGACAACCCCAACAAGATAATTAGACTAAAAGAAAATTGTATAAAAAAAGCAGAGAATTTTCTGCCAGAAAATGCGATTAAACCATTGTTCAATCGTATCAAATGAAAACCTGTAATCAAATCTCGTCAGACAACCTGACATTATATAGAGTTATTGCAATGACAATGGTGGTTTTCTATCATTGTACTTGTTATTACGCAAGTCCCACATGGCCTTTTGGCGAGGGCCCTTATAACTCTATTATGAAGGTGCTGACTACATTGATGGGAGGCATCCATATGCCGGTATTTGTATTTATATCTGGTTATTTGTACTGGGGGCTGAAGCACAAGGGACATTATGATAGTCTTCTACTTTTTTACAAGAATAAAGCTTTGAGACTGCTTGTCCCTTATTTTGTAATAGGGGGTGGCGTTTTGTTGATATTCAGTGATTTGTATCGAATAGAACAGCTTTTGTATGGAATTTGTCATTTGTGGTTTTTGCAGATGTTGTTTGGCTTGTTTATTTTATCCCCAGGTCTGTGGTATCTGTTAGAAACTGTAAAAAGTGACCGATTGGCTACAGGCTTAGTTACGGCAAGTTTCTTGATTTTTCCGTTTTTTGCGGAAATTAATTTCTTAGAGATAACAAAAATATTCTACTTCCTGCCATTTTTTCTTTTAGGCTATATCCTGCACGAAGAGGTCTGACTGAGACATATAAAGATTGGAAATTCTGGTTGAGTCTGATAGGATCTTTTGCATTGTTGTTTGCTTTGTGTCCTCAATCTCTTTTTATGGATAAGGTGATAAAGGAGTATGCAAGCTTTTTGGTAATCATTGTTGTTACGTTAATTCCGAACTTTGCTATTCCGGTGGGAGTAAAGTTGCAGGTTAAGAATATATCAGACAATTCAATGGGTATCTATCTTTTTCACCAGATAATCGTAGCATGCTTGATGATGACGCCCGCTATAAAAGATTGGCTCGATACGACAAATTGCTATCTTGGAGTACTCTTCTTGTTTTCTACAACATTCGTTAGTTCGTGGTTGTTAAGTATAATTTGTAATCAATATAGATTAACACAACTACTTATTGGTAGTAAACCTAAATAATACACGATATGAATATTTGTTTCTTTATTGATGACATCACTCATACTGGAGGTATCGAAAGAGTGACATCAAACCTTATATCACAGTTTTTAAAGGACAGAAATGATCTTGAAATCGAGATTGTTTCACAATTCAAATCAGGTGAAAAATTGTGGTATCCTTTTGATAATTGCGCAATCAAGTTCTTGTCCGAAAAGAACTATGATGCAAAGCCTCATTCGTTTAGGCGAATGCTTAAGATGTTCAGTAATGTCTTCACTGTACGAAAGTTCTTTAAGGAGAACCATTATGATGTGATTATTGGCCAGTCGTTCCCTAATG
Source organism: Bacteroides sp. AM10-21B (assembly GCF_003472565.1). NCBI lineage: Bacteria > Pseudomonadati > Bacteroidota > Bacteroidia > Bacteroidales > Bacteroidaceae > Bacteroides > Bacteroides sp. AM10-21B. Next base: position 110,829 of record NZ_QRME01000008.1, read on the forward strand.
TATTTGTGCTCTATTTAGCTGGAGTGGATATGAGTAGAGTAATTGCAACAGAACATGTATATTACGATTATTATAATTCATTAATAAAGAAAATTCGTCTTCATATATATAAGAGATGTAAGAAGATTACTGTTCTAACTTCATTGGATAAGGGGTGCTATGATAAGCACTTTGCTTTGGAGCATACTGTCTTAATCCCGAATCCAGTAGTTGTGCCTGAGTATTATCACTCTTCTTTGGACAATAAGATTGCTATTGCTATGGGAAGAATTCAGTACCAGAAGGGCTTTGATACTCTCGTAGATGTTTTTGTATTAGTAAATGAGAAGTATCCCGACTGGAAGTGCTATATCTATGGTGACGGAAACTATCGTGACGAGATTGGTAATTACATCAAAGAAAAGGGAATGCAGGATGTGGTTATACTGAAAGGAAGAACTGATAATGTGCCAATTGCAATGCGCGAAGCTTCAATGTTTGTACTTTCATCTCGTTTTGAAGGATTTGGGATGGTGATAGCCGAAGCTATGACCCAAGGTTTACCAGCTGTTAGCTTTGATTGCCCTACTGGTCCTTCTGATATTGTAAAGACAGATATTAATGGCATATTAGTTGAGAACCAGAATAAGCAGGCATTGGCAGATGCTATTTGCTACATGATTGAACACCCTGAGGAAAGAAAGAAGATGGGTTTAAAAGCGGTGGAATCTGTAAAAGATTTTGCAGGTGATGCAATCGCTAAGAAATGGTATCAGCTTTTCGATTGATGACAAACATCCTTTTTGAACTAATTCAGGTATCAGTATAATATTCCGGCTAAACTTAGATCGAATCCTTGGAAAGATGACATATTGCAGGTATATTTTGCGAAGGAGCGTGAATATTAATTTATTTCTATAAACTCACCAACAGTATTCCCGACTGTAGATTTTCAGTTGCTTCATCAGTTATTACAGGCGAAGATAGATGCGTGCATTTCGAATGTTTGAATAATAGATTGTTTGCATATACCAATAGTAAGAATCCGCCTAGAAATCTGGATGAGACAGATGGAATGTACATATAAGATAAATTAGAAAAACATATTTTATGCAAGACTACGGATTGGTATCTATTATCACTCCTACTTGGGCTTGTGCCAAATTTATAGGAGAAACTATTAAGAGTATACAGGCTCAGACATATCAGAACTGGGAACTCTTGATTCAGGATGACTGTTCTACCGACAATACAGATAAAGTAGTGGAATCTTATGCTTGTGAGGATACTCGTATCAAGTATATATGTAACGAGAAGAACTTTGGTGCAGCTATTACGCGTAACAATGCTCTTCGTCGTGCAAAAGGTAGATGGATTGCATTCCTTGATTCGGACGACCTTTGGCTGCCTGAGAAACTGGAGCACCAGTTGAAGTTTATGGTGAAGAATACTTATGCGTTCACTTATCATGAGTATACGGAGATAAGTGAGGATGGGAAGGAGCTAGGGGTGTTCGTATCGGGAAAGAAGAAAGTTTCAGAGTTTGATATGTATGCATGCTGCTGGCCTGGTTGCTTGTCTGTGATGTATGATGCAGAGAAGATTGGTCTTATTCAAGTAAAAGATATACGCAAGAATAACGATACTGCGATGTGGTTGAAGGTGGTGAAGAAGGCTCCCTGCTATATGCTGGAGGAAAATTTGGCTCGTTACCGTAGACGTACAGTTTCGATTACACCAAAACCTATCTATATGCGTATTTGGGCGCATTATCCATTGTTTCGTGTGGCGGAGAAGATGAATCCAGTGCAGGCTACATTCTGGGTGCTGATGAATGTGGTGGGCAATGCGATGAAAAAGATCTTTTATGTGAAGAAAATCAAGTAGATATATGAAACGATTATTTGACATTATTGCCAGTGGATGTGGATTGTTAGTGTTGATTCCAGTTTTCTTAGTAATGGCAATATGGATCAAGATGGACTCAGAAGGTCCAGTGTTTTACCGTCAGGTACGTGTGGGACGCAACAACAAGGATTTTCATATTTTTAAGTTCCGTTCAATGCGAGTAGGTGCAGATAAAGGTAGTCTTGTAACCATCGGTGGTCGTGACCCGCGTATCACTCGCTCTGGATATTTTATCCGTAAATATAAATTGGATGAGTTGCCCCAGTTGATTAATGTATTTTTGGGTGAAATGAGTCTTGTTGGTCCTCGTCCTGAGGTGCGTCACTATGTAAATTTCTGGACAGAGGAACAGATGCATGTATTGGATGTTCGCCCTGGTATTACGGATCCTGCTTCTATCAAGTTTCGCAATGAGAACGAATTAATGGAAAAAGCAGAGGATCCTGAAGATTACTACATCAATGTAATTATGCAAGAGAAGATTAAATTGTATTTGGAGTACGTACAGAATGCATCTTTTTGGTATGATATAAAACTTGTCTTCCTGACTTTTAAAGTGATTATAACAGAACGATAAAACGATTATATATTCAAAGATTAAGTATGAGTATAGATTTGAAAAAAAATATACCTTTTAGCCCACCAGACATGACGGAGGCGGAGGTAAATGAAGTGAGGGATGCAATCCTCTCCGGATGGATTACAACTGGTCCTCGCACTAAAAAACTGGAACAGATTATTTCAGAATATGTTCACACCGAGAAAACTGTGTGCTTGAATTCGGCTACTGCTGCCATGGAGATGGTGCTCCATGTACTGGGTGTGGGACCTGGTGATGAGGTGATCATGCCTGCATACACTTATACCGCTTCTGCTTCTGTTGTTCAACATATGGGGGCAACCATAGTGATGGTGGACTCACAGAAGGATAATGTGGAGATGGACTATGAGAAGTTGGCAGCAGCTATCACTGAGCGTACAAAGGTTATCGTACCTGTGGATATCGCTGGTATATGTGCTGATGTGGATAAGATTAAGGAGATAGTGAATCGTCCTGAGATTCTTGCAAAATATTCACCAAAGAACGATATCCAAAGGCTAATGGGACGTATCGTTGTTTCAAATGATTGTGCCCACTCGTTTGGTGCCTCTCGTAATGGTAAAATGGCGGGTGAGATTGCAGACTTCTCTTCATTCAGTTTCCATGCTGTTAAGAACTTTACTACCGCAGAGGGTGGTGCGATGACTTGGAATCTGTCTTTTGGTAATGAGAAAGTAGAGCGTCAGCAGGTATATTGTGGAAGCTCGGTTCCTTTCATTGAGGGTGAGACTTGGAATGAGTTCATTTACCGTCTCTCTCAGTTATTTTCTCTCCATGGTCAGAACAAGGATGCTTTGGCAAAGACAAAGCTTGGTGCCTGGGAATACGATATCATCGGTCCCTGGTACAAGTGCAACATGACCGACATCATGGCAGCTTTGGGGCTCGTTCAGTTCGACCGTTATCCTGTAATGCTCCAGAAACGTGCTGAGTATGTAGAATACATGAACAAGAAGATTGATACCCTTAACGCAAATCTTGATACTGACCATAAGGTAGCTTATCTAAACCACAAGGCAGAGAATCATTGCTCATCTCATCATTTATATCTTGTCCGTCTTCGGGGTTGTACCCGTGAAGAGACTAACAAGGTAATTGAGCAGATGGCCGAGCGCGGTATTGCTACCAATGTGCACTACAAGCCACTACCAATGATGACGGCATACAAGGCGCTTGGCTTTGACATCAAGAACTATCCAAACGCATATCATTTGTTTGAGAATGAAATAACTCTTCCTCTCAACACTCGTATGACAAAAGAAGATGTTGAGTATGTAATGGAGAACTTTGTTGACATTGTTAAGTCGCTTTAATACATTCTTTCCTTTAACGCATGAAGTTTGACCTGCGGATATTAGGACGTGTTCCCCCACAACGATTGATAGATGAATAAACAGTGATAAAGCTTTTAAAAAAACATTTGGCAATTTGTTTCTTATTTTTTCTGGTCTCAGAGGTCGGATAAGACAAGGTGTCATCGACATAGACGATGAAAAGTAAAATTGATTAGATTGTAACTATTATACCGTAAGAAGAACAATGGTTTGATAACTTACAGTCTATAAGCTTATTATAAATCATTCTCAGAAAACAGCCTTCCCCGGGCTGTTTTCTTTGTTTATGCTGACCTATCTTCTCACCTTTACATCGTTGTCAACGAAACGAGAACTTAAAAAGTAGTTTAATTAAAAATGTGAAGGAGAAAAATTATGTCTTTATATTAATGCCAATATTTTTTCCATAATATTTGAATTTGTATAGTAACTAAAGAAAGTAGTCTTTTTTTCTTGTTATTTGCAAGATTTGCTTACCTTTGCCTATCATTAATACTTGTGAAAATGAATAAACGAGTAGTAATATTATGGGGCTGTCTCTTGTTTTGGGCGGTTTCGCTCATGGCGCAGGATGTGCCGACAGGGGTGGTTACGGCCTTTAACAAAGGGAATTCTCAGGAGCTGAACGGGTATCTGAGTGATAAGGTAGAGCTGATTCTTGAGAACCGCTCAGTCAATGTAGACCGTCAAGCGGCGAAGGAAAAGATGGCTGCTTTCTTTTCCGGTAATCAAGTTAGCGGTTTTACTGTAAATCATCAGGGCAAACGTGATGAGTCCAGTTTTATAATTGGTACTTTGACAACTGCAAACGGAAGCTTCCGGGTGAATTGTTTCTTTAGGAAAGTGGCGAATAAATATGTAATACATCAAATAAGAATAGATAAGACAAATGAATAAGGAAGAAGAATTGATTGACAGGTTGATTGACCTGGCTTTTGCCGAAGATATAGGTGATGGTGACCATACCACCCTTTCGTGCATTCCTGCTACGGCAATGGGCAAATCCAAACTTTTGATTAAAGAAACCGGTATCCTTGCCGGCATTGAAGTAGCCAAAGAGGTGTTCCGCCGTTTCGACCCGACTATGAAGGTGGAAGTGTTCATCAACGATGGCGCCCAAGTGAAACCGGGTGATGTAGCTATGGTTGTAGAAGGAAAAGTGCAGTCTTTGTTGCAAACCGAACGCTTGATGCTGAACATCATGCAACGTATGAGCGGTATTGCCACTATGACCCACAAATATGCCGAGAAGTTGAAAGGTACGAATACCCGTGTGCTTGATACTCGTAAAACTACTCCGGGTATGCGTATTCTGGAAAAGATGGCGGTAAAGATTGGTGGGGGCGTAAACCATCGTATAGGTTTGTTCGACATGATTTTGCTGAAAGACAATCATGTAGACTTTGCCGGAGGTATTGATAAAGCCATTACCCGCGCCAAGGAATATTGCAAAGAGAAGGGAAAAGACCTTAAGATAGAAATAGAAGTGCGCAACTTCGATGAACTGCAGCAAGTGCTTGACTTGGGTGGAGTAGACCGTATCATGTTTGATAACTTTACGCCTGAAATGACCAAGAAAGCTGTTGAAATGGTTGCAGGTCGTTATGAAACGGAGTCTTCCGGTGGTATCACATTCGATACCTTGCGCGACTATGCCGAATGTGGCGTAGACTTTATCTCAGTCGGTGCTTTGACGCATTCCGTAAAAGGACTTGATATGAGTTTTAAAGCATGCTGACAAAGGTAGGAACTGTATTACTGAATAAATAGAAGAGCCTTTCATAAATTTGCCTTCATGAAGCAATTCTTATGAAAGGCTTTTCTGTTAATAATCAATAGATTATCGACAATGGAAAAACAGATGGTGCGTCAGCCCTAAACAGAGGATGTGTTTCGGAGTGATAGATGATATAATGGAAATATATGAAAAACATAATTTGGAATAAAGTAAAGACAACTGTCAAAGGTTGGCAAGTAGGGGACTACATCCGGCAGACTTCCATTGTGGTGATTGGTGTACTGATTACTTTTGTCGGCAGTGAGCTGGTTACTCAAAATTCCGAGAAGAAAGATATTCGAGCCACCATGTCGCTGATTAGGGATGAACTGAAAAGCAACCGGGATAATTACGAGAGTATCGTCTCAGAGTTCAGAGAGGATGAACACCTTTCCGGTTTGTTGGTGGAGTATGACCTGAAGCATCGGACGATACCGGAAGATTCATTGATACAGTTCCGCTTTCTTTTGGGGCATATCCGCAGCTTCTATTATAGTCAGAATGCATTGGATATACTTAAAAGTTCCATGTTGATGCAGAAGATTTCAGATAAAGAATTATTGTTGCAGTTGACCGGAATCTATGAAGTATTGGATGGATTCAAGGCGACTATGAATGGCTATTACGATATGAAGGATGAAATTATGGTCCCTTTCCATTTGGCACTGACTGACGAACAGACGAACCAGATAAATCGTGGAGGATATGGGGCATGGGATATCTACTTGTCGGATAGGTCGGTACGGAACTTTGTCAGGGTAGCGAAGAACTATTTCACACCAGACTACATAGAACGCGTGGGAAGACGTATAGACAAGGCAATACAAGTGCTTGAAGAAAGATATGATTTAAAATAAAATGATTATGGCGACAAATCTTTTATAGAATAGATGCACTGGATGTATTGAAAGGTTCTTTATTTCTTTAACTTCTTTTTATAATTAATTCAGCAGCATTTTCAAAGGTGCTGCGTCTAACTAACAAACGACGCGAAGAGGCGTCCGTAAAACGAGCACTGACATTGGAAAATGAGATAGAACTGATAGAGGGCTGCCGGGCAGGAAAAGATTCCGCCCGAAAGGAACTTTACACTCTCTATTCCAAACAGATGTTGGCGGTATGTTACCGTTATACGGGCGATATGGATGCGGCACACGATGTTTTGCATGATGGCTTTATCAAAATCTTCACCCACTTTACTTTTCGTGGAGAATGTGCATTGGGCACTTGGGTGACGAGGGTGATGGTGACACAGGCCATTGACTATCTGCGGAGACAACGCCGTTTTAGCCAATTGGTAGTGAATGAAGAACAGCTGCCCGATGTGCAGGATGAAGCAAGTATTGTAGAAAGCGGAAACCGACTTTCTGAGGAAGTGCTGATGGCATTTGTGGCGGAACTTCCCGACGGATGCCGTACGGTATTCAACTTGTATGTGTTCGAGGAGAAATCGCATAAGGAAATAGCGGAACTGCTCCACATCAAGGAACATTCATCCACCTCGCAGTTGCATCGTGCCAAATGTATGTTAGCGAAAAGAATTAAAGAATATACTGACAATGAACGAAAAAGATGAAATAACCGGATTATTCCGCAACCGCCTGACCGGGGCGGAAATGACGGTGCGTGATGACTTCTGGGAGAAGTTGCAGGAAGATGTGGCATCTTCGGCTGTAAGTCGGAAGAAGGCTGCTTTTCTTTCTCCCAAATATTATCGGGTAGCGGCTGCTGCATCCGTTCTGTTTGTGTTGGGAGCTGCTTCGGCTGCTTTTTGGTATTTCTCTCCGAAAGAAGAAATAAAGGAGGCCTTTACGCAAGTGGCTGCTTTGACACCGGAAGGCAGTTTGAACGGTGATGTGGTACAGGAGTCTTTCCCCTCCATACATCAGGCAACTCCGGCAGCGCAGAAACCCGGCATGAAGCAGCCTGCCAACGGAATTCTTGCAGGCATGGCTACCCAATCGGAAGATGAAAATGAATCTGTCTCCGTGAGGCTTTCTATCACTATCAGACAACGAGTACAGACCGGTGGCGGTTACTTCAATAACAATACTGTTTCACACAACGGCAATCCTTATCAGAATACCACCACTCAGGGTAATTCCGATTCTGATATTTTCCCGTCCGTTTCTGCGGAAGAAGAACCGGAAGATGCTCTTTTAAAATATCAGAAATCACGAAAGTGGGCTTTGAAAGCAGCTTTGGGGACTTCTCTTCCTAAAGGAGACTATAATATGCCGCTGACGGCCGGAGTTACAGTAGAACGCAGTCTGAACAATTGGCTTGCATTGGAAACGGGTGTACAGTACAATCGTCTGCATGCCGACCGTACGCTGCATACTTTAGGTATTCCGGTAAAACTGAACATGACACTGGCAAGCATTTCGAAAGTCGATTTGTATGCCACCATAGGAGGAACTGCCGAGAAATGTATTGCCGGCGCTCGGGATAATGGTTTTGATGCGGAACCTGTTCAACTGTCAGTTGCGGCAGGTATAGGGGTTCGTTATAAATTGAATGACCGTTTTGCCTTGTTTGCCGAACCTTCGGTTTCTCATCATTTCGATACAGACTCCGACACCAGAACCTTGAGGACTGAACGCCCCGTGAATTTGAATCTTTTGTGCGGATTGCGTATGACTTATTAACCTTAAATGCTGTACAACAAAATGAATACTTTCTATAAAATATATAAATATGGGTATGTGATACTCGCAATGGTATGTTGCCTTTCGCTTGTATCTTGTGGTGAAGAGTCACTGGATTATAATCATCCGGACGTAGAGCTGTTTGTAAAACAACTGAGGGCGGGAAAATATTCTACTCAAAGTCCGGAGGGACTGAGCAATGTTCCTAAGTTTGCCAAAGAGGACATTGAGGAACTCTTGAAGTACGCAGAGGATTTGACGGTAATACCTTCTTTCCCGTTGGCTCCCGTTTCTTATTCGGCAGGTGGAAAATTGCGGTTGGGTGAATGTATCCTATGGACGGTAGAAACAATTCGTTTGGGACATAATGCTTCAATGGGGTGCAAAATGGTACATGTTGATGCCGAGAACTATGAAGGCATTTACTTTTTGACTGATGAAGAGGTCTTGGATGCAGCCGTTCGTTACCGTCGCTGGTGGGAGGGCAGGAAATATCCGCGTACCATGTGGACTATTGACCCCTGTTATGACGAACCGCTCTGTGGAAGTGGTTATATGTGGTGGTGAGGCTCTGTTGGATGAGGTATGAAGTGTAAGGTATAAAGTATAAGGAATTAATCGGGTGAAATATATTATTCTCTTTTTAGGGCTGCTATGTACGGTAGCCTTCCCTCTTTACGCTCAAGAGTGGACTCCGCAGGACTCTTTGCGTTTGCGCCAATTGCTGAATGGAGAGGGAGAGGTGAAATTGAATCCGGACGTATTGAAGGAGATAGGTATTGAATCTCCTTTAGGTTCTCAGAAAATGGAGGAAACTAAATCATGGCTGGATTTTGACGCATCTTTGCCTGCAGTACCTCAGATGCCGGAGAAAAAAGTCGTGCTGACTCTGCGCCCATATACAGCCAACACCAAATACAACTGGGATCCGGTTTATCAGAAAAAGATTACAGTAAATAAGAATACATGGCGGGGCAATCCGTTCTATGAATTGACAAAACTCAAAATCTATACAAACTGGGCTAAGCGTCCGTTAGATGCCGGACCGCGTGAAAGTCTGGAACAGATAGAAGCTACCGGACTACGCTATATGGTGACCGAACGTGCCAATAATATGGCGGTAGGTAGCTGGAGAGGTGTTGGCGGCGGTGGAATCTCCGGTGATTTTATGCGTCCTTTTACAAAAGAGTTTTGGAATTGGAAGGCTGCCAAGCGCCGTGCGCGTACATTGGAAGTATTAAAAAACTATGGTGATTCTATTAGCGCCCGCCGTAAAGACGCAATTATAAAATAGAGGTATCTTTTTTTTAATTTTTTAAATATCGAACTTTATCTCTCTTATTCTTGTTCATAAAGATAAACCTTTAAAGGATAAATAATGGATAGAATAACTTCTCTGTTTGGGATAAAGTATCCCATCATACAAGGTGGTATGGTGTGGTGTAGTGGCTGGCGATTGGCGTCGGCAGTGAGTAATGCCGGTGGTTTAGGCTTATTGGGGGCAGGTTCCATGCATCCCGAAACTTTACGTGAACATATACAAAAGTGCCGTGCGGCTACGCATCATTCATTTGGAGTGAATATTCCTTTGATGTATCCTCAGATAGAAGAAATCATGCAGATTGTGGTCGATGAAGGAGTACGCATCGTGTTTACATCTGCCGGTAATCCTAAGGCATGGACCGGGTGGTTAAAGAAACACGGCATTACGGTAGTGCATGTTGTTTCGTCATCCCGGTTTGCTATGAAGGCTGAAGAGGCCGGTGTAGATGCTATTGTTGCCGAAGGCTTTGAAGCCGGCGGGCATAACGGGCGTGAAGAGACAACTACTCTGTGTTTGATACCGGCTGTACGTGCGGTTACTGCATTGCCATTGATTGCGGCTGGCGGCATTGCTACCGGCGAAGCGATTCTTGCGATGCGTGCATTGGGAGCTGAGGGTGTTCAGATAGGTACACGGTTTGCTTTAACGGAAGAGAGTTCAGCCAGTGAGGTATTTAAAGAATATTGCCTGCATCTGAAAGAGGGCGACACCCGTTTGTTGTTAAGGAAATTATCTCCGGTACGTCTGGCTCGCGGTAATTTTCAGCGGGCGGTGATGGCAGCTGAGGCTGTTGGAGCTACTGAGGATGAATTGCGTATTCTCTTGTCGAGAGGACGTGCCAAGCGCGGCATCTTTGAAGGAGACCTTGAAGAAGGTGAGCTTGAAATAGGACAGGTTTCCGCCTTGCTCCATGAGAAAGGAATACAAACGGTTGCGGAAGTAATGAATGAACTGGTAGCGGGTTATCAGCGGGCGTGCGCAGATAGAGATTTACTAAAACAATGGGGAAGATTTAGTAAATCGTTGCCGGAGATTTAGTAAATCGTCGGGTACGTTTTAGTAAAGTTAGAAAAGATATTGCCTATAATGAAAAATCCTTTTGATGTACATCATACCGGATTTTCATTATAGGCAAAATTATATGGCAAGCCTGTCTTTATCCTTTAGGGGGAGTATTTTTCGTAGAAGCAGGTGCAACGTTCTCGCTTGCGGCTGCCGAAGCGGTTGTTCCGGCAGTCACTGTGGCAGTTTTACCCGCAACTTGCGCGGCCGGTTGTTCTTCCCAATGGAACGGCTCAAAAGTCGAATTCGGATCAACCCAGCTCGGCTTCTTGGAAGCGTAGATGATGAACGGAGCAATCACTACAATAAGCGCACCGATGATAAGTACGGAGAACCATACGGTATTGCTACCGGTAGAAATCTGGCTGGGCGGGATGAAGCTCAGTACGAATGCGAGCAATGAGCCGCAGAAACCGAGGCCGCCTACAAGCCACATCAAACCATTGCCGCCTTTACCGATACGGAACGGACGGTTCAGCTTTTTCATCTTATAACGCAATACGATAGCTCCGGAGAACATCAGCATATACATAATGAGGTAAAGAACTACCGTCAGCTGCGAAAGAATCTGATAGAAACTTTGTACCGAAGGCATCACTACGAACAGAAGGCTTAGTATGGTTACAGCGCCGCCTTGCACGAACAGAATGTTCTTTTGTACACCCAGCTTGTTTGTTTTCTGGAAGAACGGAGGCATATAACCGGCTTTACCTACGGCAAAGATACCTTTGGACGGACCGGCAACCCATGTCAATACACCTGCCAGTACTCCGAACGCCAGTGCGATGGCTATAATCGGTGACAACCAGGAAGCATGGATATAGCGGAAGTAATTATCGAAGCCTACCAGCAAGCTTTGCGTAAGGCTGATATCCTTGGCGGGGATAATGACGCCCAGAGCGAATGTACCCAACACGAAGATAAGCACCGTAATCAACGCGCCGATAAATACGGCTTTCGGATAGTTTTTGGACGGATTATTTACATCCTTTACGTGAATACCGCCCATTTCCATACCTGCATAAAAGAGGAAGATACTTGCGGCAAGCACCACGTTGTCAAAATTCGTCAAGTCCGGGAAGAAGCTGCTATGGAAATCCATATTGGAATGTCCGCCTGTGGCGAGGTAAATAATACCGAGGACTATCAGTAATCCGGCAGGGATGATTGTACCTACCAAACCGCCCACTTTGGCTACTTTTCCTACCCAGCTCATACCCTTTAGGGAGATGAACGTTGCCAGCCAGTAGATAACGAGCACCACAACCAGCGTATAATACTTGTTGTTTGCCAACGCCATGTCGTGCACGTCATTCATGCCGATGAAGGCAATAGATACGGCACCGAACGTTAATACTGTAGGATACCAGATTGTACTTTCAATCCACTGTACCCAGATGGCGAGGAAGCCGAGCTTTTTTCCGTAGGCTTCACCTACCCAGCGGAATACACCGCCTTGTTTGTCTTGAAACATAGCAGCCAATTCCGCAGCGACGAGTGACGTCGGGATAAGGAAGACTATGGCTGCAAATAAGTAATAGAAGGCCGAACTCATTCCGTACACGGCCTCGGCAGGTAGTCCGCGCAGGGATACTACTGCCGTTACATTCATGATGGCCAGGGTAAACACGCCCAGCTTCACTGTTTGTTTAATATTTGCCATAAGTTAAGGTTTTAGGTGAAAAAAATATAAGTAAGTGTTGAAATTTAATTTATATCAAGAGCATCTGTCATTCAGAGCGTAGCGAAGAATCTCTTCTCTGTGTATACATCAAGAGAGTAGAGTCTTCGCTACGCTCTGAATGACAGATAGTATAAGCTAATTATGTATATTCACTTATAAGGAAAAATCGTGGCTTTATCAATTAAGGAGTGGTGTTTGCAGGTTCCTGTTTCCGTTCTGCCTTTTTGTAATAGTCCTGTTTTTCCTTGTTACGTCTCTCTACCAGACTCGTTACATATACTGTGAAAATGGGAAACATCATCATGCCCAACGCTGCCAGTAGTACGGACAGCACCCGTCCTGTGACGGTGACCGCTATAATATTGGAACCTACCGTAGTTACATCCATGAATGCCCACCACAAAGCATCGCCATAGCCCGCAACCAAAGGGTTGGTTCCGTGCTCCATGACGTAAAAGGCGAGACTCGAAAAATAGACGGTGGCCAACAGCATTGTCAGATAAGATACGAACAAGCCCGATGCGCGGTTATACGTCAGCCAACCCACTACGATAGCCATAGCATAGCCTCCCCTTACCAACGGGATGAAACGCAGCATATAGGTGATTTCGGGCGAGAAAGTCCAGCCCATATAGGCTATAATGTTCTGATAAGGAATAGCTACCAGCAGAAAGATGAAATGCGTGGCAACATAACGTTTCTTGTTTGTTGCCAAAATCCATTCCAGCACAAAGTCTGCCAGGAACAATGCGCAAATCCATAGCTGTACTTCCATATACACCGATTGCTCGTAGAAAGGGATGCCTTTGAACGTATCGATGGAGATGCTGATGACCAAGAATAGCGAAAGTAGCAGGATGATGATATGCAGTATGCCGTATATTCCTTTTTTTCGCAAAACGAAGTCTGATAGAGCCATTTTCATTATTCTACAATCGTCACATTGTCACCGTTGAATACGCCCAGACCAAGTTTGTTCATGATAAACTTGATAGCCAGTTGCGCCTTGAAGGAGTTACCGGCTTCGTCCAATGGGGGAGCGAAAGCGGAAACACCCATTACGCCGGGCAATACGGCCATTACGCCACCGCCCACACCGCTCTTGGCTGGTATGCCGGCTGTGTACATCCAGTCTCCTGAGTGTTCGTAGAAACCTACGGTGGAAATCATTGAAGTGATTTTCGGCGCGAGCCCGGCTTCAAATACGCTTTGTTTGGTGACGGGGTTAATACCGTTGTTGGCAATCGTTCCGGCTGCAATACCCAATTGCTCGGCTGTGATACCCAGTGAACATTGGCGGGTATAAAGGTCGAGCGCCAAATCCGGATCGTCGTAAATCCGATTGTAGTTCTTTAATAACCAAGCAATGGAGCGGTTGTTGAAATTTGTGGCCGTTTCCGATTTGTATAACTCATCAATAAGTTGTGGAGCGGAGCCGCACAGTTCAGTAATATTTTGCACAATGGCATCCCATTTCTTGTTTGGGTTTCCTATCGGTTGCACCATAGAGCAGGCGGAAATAGCGCCGGCATTTACCAATGGGGTGGAAGGATGGTCATTCTCCAGCAGAATGGCAATAATAGAGTTGAACGGCAGGCCGGTGGCGTCAGCGCCAATCATATCCAGTACTTTCTGTGCACCGTACTGTCGCAGGATAAGTATGGCAGTATGCACTTTTGAGACTGATTCTATTCCGAAGCGGTAATCCGTATCACCAATGTTGATAGTCTGTCCGTTCATCAGGCAAATGCTGAGGCCGAATAACTCGGAGTCTATGTTGGCAAGGTACGGAATATAATCCGCGTTTTTGCCGCCTGTTTGTCCTTTCACCTCATTGTAGGCTGTTTGGGCAACTTCTTTTATTTGAGAAATTGATATTTTCTTTTCCATATTTATGTATATATAACGTGATAGAGTGATAAAAGGTGATAGAGCAATACCACACTATCACCTTATTACTTTACTACTTTATTACTTTTTGTGACGTTTTCCGCCGTGATTGAAGATTTTGCTTTCTACCGGCAGATTCTTGTCCTGTGCCATACGGGTAGGAGTGGGATAATCCAGTTTCTCCAGTTCGGCAATGGCATTCTTGATGTCGCCCAGCAGCATATCTGCCATGTCGCGGCTGAATCCCTGACGGACTACGACACGCATCACTACATAATCTTCCAGCTTGGCAGGAAGTGTATAGGCCGGAACCATCCAGCCATGTTGTGAAAGCTTGTCTTGCAAGTCGTACAGAGTCCATTTTGCAGTCTTTGCATACTCCGGTTTCAAGTACCAGATGAACAGCGGGTTTTCCACTTCATTGGAGTAGTTTACGAACGGAACCATTTTACCGATTTCATCATGGATATACTTGGCGATTGTGAGTGAATTGTACTGTACTTCTTTGTAACCTTGGAATCCCAAACGGATAAATTGGTAGTACTGTCCTAAAATCTGTGCGGCAGGACGGGAGAAGTTCAAACCGACCTGAGTGATGTTAGCGCCAAGATAGTTTACGCTGAATGCCATCTCTTCGGGCAGATATTCTTTGCCTTTCCAGCAAACCCAACCCAGACCGGGATAGACCAAGCCGAACTTGTGACCGCTGACACTGATGGAAAGCACCCATTTCAAACGGAAGTCCCATTTCTTTTCAGGATACAGGAACGGGAGGATGAAACCGCCGCTTGCAGCATCTACGTGGATAGGAATGTCGTAGCCGGTCTTGGCATTGTATGCGTCGAGTGCTTTGTCAAGCGCTTCAACGTCGTCATTCAGTCCTGTCCATGTAACACCTTGGATGGGTACGATACAGATAGTATTCTCATCACACATTTTCAGAGCTTCTTCGGGGTCGAGCGTGGTCTTGTCAAGAGTCAAAGGCACTTCACGCATTTCAATCTGCCACAGCTGGGCGAATTTTTCCCACACCACCTGGAAACCGGTTGAGATAACAAAGTTAGGTTTGTCGAACGGTTTGCCTTGAGCCTGACGCTTCTTGCGCCAGCGCAGCCATGCAGCCACACCACCCAGCATACATGCTTCTGAAGAACCGATGGCGAGAGCACCTGTTTTCCAAGTGTCTTTTTCCGGAGAGTTCCACAGATTGGCAACGATGTTGATACATTTACCGTTCATTACAGCGATGCGGGGATACTCGGTTTCGTCGATGTAGTTGATGTTGATAGCTTCGTTCATCAACTTGGTTGCATATTCGTCCATATAAGTCGTGACGAACGTAGCCAGGTTCAGACGGGGCTGAGTCTGTGCAAAAGTTTCATCCTTCACCATTTGGTAGGCAATCTCCGGAGTGGTAGGTCCTTCGGGAATTTTTTCTACCGGTGAGGGTTGCAACATTCGGTTCGAACCGAACACCTCGGTCTTTGCATCTCCTTTTCTGAAATTTAAATCTTTCATATAACTATAAGTTTTTAAAGGTTTAGGCGGCGGGGACCTTCCCCGTCGAATTTTCCACAACAACGACCCTCACGAAAGAAAGTTCCGCCGTTTTACATTATTTGGCGTTTATTAAAAGGGCGGGGGAGGCGTGTTAATTAGGAGTTGGAGGAGTTAAAGGAGTTATCACTTCCCCTGTTCGAACATTCTGTTGCATCGCTTGTTTTCCTTCAACTAACTAACCCACTTTTGAATTATGAAAATTAATACCGGACAAGGAACCATTCCTCTTATTACGCTTATAGGCATTTGGTCTGTTTCTGCACTGACTTCATTGCCGGGCTTGGCTGTTTCGCCTATTTTGGGAGAACTTTCCACTATTTTTCCCCATGCCACAGAGTTGGATATACAAATGTTGACTTCTTTACCTTCCTTGCTTATTATTCCTTTTGTATTATTGGCAGGTAAGTTGGCGGAGAAACGAGATTTTATCCGTTTACTGAGGGTAGGGCTTTGGCTGTTTGCAGCAAGCGGAGTTCTTTATTTGTTTTCTTCCAAGATGTGGCAGCTGATGGCTGTCAGCGCTTTGCTCGGTATCGGATCAGGATTGATTATTCCGCTTTCTACGGGATTGATTTCCCGGTATTTTACAGGGGAGTATCGTGTCAGGCAGTTTGGATATAGTTCTGCCATAACCAATATGACGCTGGTGGTGGCTACGGCTGTAACGGGTTATCTGGCGGAAGTACACTGGCGTTTGCCTTTTGTTGTATATCTGTTACCGTTGGTTTCTTTGGTTCTTTCGGCTTATTTAAAGAAGGATACGGCTTCGGTAACAATCAGGCAGGCATCGGCTACTGTTTCTTCCATAAAGTCCGTACCTGTCATTTCCGGTAAATACGGTATACACGTACGCCATCTTGTCCAGCTAATGTTGTTCTACGGACTGGTTACGTACATAGTTCTTGTGGTTACTTTTAATTTACCTTTCTTAATGGAAGCACATCACTTTTCAAGCGGTAATTCAGGGCTGATGATTTCTCTGTTCTTCCTTGCCATTATGGCTCCGGGATTTATGTTGGATAGTGTAGTGAAGCTTTTGGGGAATAAGACCAAACTTTATAGCCTCTTGGCTATTGCTGCAGGATTGCTGTTGATATGGATTTCTCCTACGGAATGGCTCATTGTACCGGGATGTATTTTAGTCGGCTTGGGATATGGTATCATTCAACCTTTGATTTACGATAAGACTGTTGATACTGCCATCCCTCAGAAAACGACACTTTCCCTTGCTTTTGTAATGGTGATGAATTATCTTGGCATACTGTTGTCTCCTTTCATCACAGACTTTTTCCAATGGGTATTCCACACCAATTCCCAAGAGTTTCCGTTTGTTTTCAATTTGTGCATCACGGCATTAGCTATGTATTGGGCGTATGCGAAGAAAGAAGAATTTTTGTTTGATGATTGAGATAGTGGATTTAAAGTTGCATTCGGATTTAAAGTTGCATTTGCATTTAAAGTTGTATTTATTTTGAGGCTACATTTAGGTTACTAAAGCCTGAAAGGCTTTAATCTCCAAGCCCTGGGCAACGCCCAGGGTCTGAAAAGGCCTTCTACCTCTTTTCGCCCTGTAAGGGCAGAAGACTTGTCTATCTTTCTTCTGCCCTTACAGGGCGAAATGTTAATCAAATATATATACCCGGGGTGTTACCCCGGGCTTGGAGATAGAAGGCTTTCAGCCTTGGGTTACGCTGTTTATGTTGAGTCATAACTCACCATTCATAAATTGTGAATTATGAATTGTGAATTATGAATTATGGATTATGAATTATGGATTATGAATGGTGGATTATGAATGAGGTATTTCCTCATACCTCATTCCGAACACATCTGCCACCGCCTTATATGTCACTTTCCCCTCTACCACATTCAGTCCCAAAGCCAATGCCGGATCATCTTTACAAGCCTGTTTCCAACCTTTGCAAGCCAATGCTACCGTATAAGGTAGTGTTGCATTAGTCAGCGCCATGGTAGAAGTAAACGGTACAGCACCGGGAATATTGGCTACTGCATAGTGCACAATACCGTCTACAACATACGTCGGTTCGCTGTGGGTAGTGGGATGAGACGTTTCGAAACAACCGCCTTGGTCAATGGCGACATCCACAAGCACAGTTCCGGGTTTCATCATTTTCAGCATATCCCTTGTGATGAGGTGAGGCGCCTTATCGCCGGGGATGAGTACGGAACCTATTACCAAATCTATGGTAGGCAGTTCCATTTTGATATTGTGGAGCGAAGAATAAAGCGTTTTTACATTCTTGGGCAATACCTCGCTGAGATAGCGCAGGCGTGGCAGGTTGACATCCGTAATCATTACTTCGGCACCCATTCCCGCGGCCATTTGTGCGGCATTGGTACCGACTACGCCACCACCTAAAATGAGTACGCGTGCGGGGCGGACACCCGGTACGCCCCCCATCAGCTTTCCTTTTCCACCTTGCGGTTTTTCCAGAAAACGGGCTCCTACTTGGGTAGCCATGCGTCCTGCCACTTCGCTCATAGGAGTAAGCAATGGCAAGGAATGGTCTTCTTTCTCCACGGTTTCATAAGCGATACATACAGCACCGCTTTCAATCATGGCTTCGGTCAGTAATTTATCGGCTGCAAAGTGGAAATACGTGAATACCACTTGTCCCTTCTTAATCAGTTTGTACTCCGGTGCAATAGGCTCCTTCACCTTGACAATCATGTCGGCTATGGCATAAACGTCTTCAATGGCAGGCAGGATTTGTGCACCTACGGCGATGTAGTCATCGTCAGAGAACCCGCTGTTTGCGCCGGCAGTAGCCTGCACATACACCGTATGACCTTTCTTCACCAACTCGGCTACTCCGGCAGGGGTCATTCCTACACGGTTCTCGTTGTTTTTGATTTCTTTGGGTACTCCGATAATCATAATGTCATCTGTTAATGGTTAAACATGCTGCAAGATAGCGATTTCTCTGTCTCATTGTCATTTAGTATCAGGTGTTTTACAACAGAAAATACCTGATTATTTATAGGGTAAGACGGTAGGATTATGCTTTTTTGTTTAGGCGGAGAAAACTATTCTTTTTATATTTGCATTCATTAAAAAATAAGATATGATTTGTAAGAATATAAAACACTCTATATTTCTCTCTGTTTTGTTTTTCGTTGGCAGCGTACAAGGCGGGTATGCACAAGATGCGCCCGATATGGAAGCTGTACCGGAAATGCAGACAGCATCTTTTATTCCCCCTTTTGATTTCCCTATCGTTTTCTCCGGTAATTTCGGTGAGATACGCGCCAACCATTTTCATGGCGGACTGGACTTCAAGACCGGCGGGGCTATTGGTAAGCCGGTGCGTGCTTTGGCAGACGGATATATCTCACGCATCCGTGTGACGCACGGTTCGGGCTATGTGCTCGATGTGGATTATGACAACGGCTATTCCACTATCAACCGCCACCTCAGCGCATTTGTAGGCGATATAGCCCGGAGGGTGAAAGATTTGCAATATGAAAAGGAGAGCTGGGAAGTGGAGATTGCTCCCGAACCGGGAGAATATCCGGTAAAGGCGGGGCAGGTGATAGCCCTTAGCGGCAATACGGGCTACTCTTTCGGTCCTCACCTGCATCTGGATATGATTGAGTCGGCAACAGGAGACTATGTTGACCCGCTGCCTTTCTTTATGAAGAAAGTGAAAGACAATACCGCCCCTCATGCCGAAGGCATCATCTTGTTTCCGCAGCCGGGCAAAGGTGTAGTAAACGGAAAACAGATACATCAGACCTTCCCTGCAAATCCCGTAAAACCTATCACAGCTTGGGGACTGATAGGTGCGGGAATTCGTGCCTATGACCACATGGATGGAGTAGGCAACCGCTACGGTGTGCATACCGTGATTCTCGAAGTGGACGGTGAGGAAGTATTTCGCAGTGTGGTAGACCGTTTTGCCTACGAGGAAAACCGCTATATCAATTCATGGACGCATGGTCAGTATATGAAGTCATTCATCGAACCGGGCAACCGTCTGCGTATGTTGCACGCTTCCAGTGGCAATCGAGGACTGATAGAAATCAACGAAGAACGTCCTTATCGCTTTGTGTACACTCTAAGCGATGCGTTAGGCAACACCTCGAAAGTCCGTTTTACCGTACAGGGGAAGAAAACCGACATCCGTCCCGTGGAACATCGTGAAAAGTATGCTTTCAAATGGGATAAGACCAATTATCTTCAAGAACCCGGTTTGGAACTGGTTGTACCGCGCGGAATGCTGTACGATGATGTTTGGCTGGACTATTCCGTGCGTGCCGATAGCGGGGATGTGGCTTTCACTTACCGGTTGAATAATACACGTATTCCCCTGCACGGAGCCTGCGAAATGCGTATCGGCTTGCGTCGCGACCGACTGGAAGATAAATCGAAATATTACGTTGCCGGTGTTACGGCACGGGGCGGGAAGTATAGCATAGGGGGTACTTATAAGGACGGCTTTATGAAAGTCCGTATCCGCGATTTGGCTACTTATACGGTGGCTGTCGATACCGTACCGCCGGAGATTACTCCGCTCAACCCTCAGCAGTGGGGGCGTACGGGACGCATCGTCTTTAAAGTCAAGGACAAGGAGACGGGAATAAACAGCTACCGCGGAACGATAGACGGGAAATACGCTTTGTTCGGCAAGCCCAACTCCATTAGCGGCAATCTGGTTTGCGAACTCGACCCGAAACATATAAAGAAAGGTGGCAAGCATACTGTGGAAATGACCGTAACCGACGGTTGTGGCAATCAAACCACGAAGCAGTTCCATTTTGTATGGTAGCTCTTCATTTATAACAAAGCATTATTAAATAAACTATATAATAACAGAAGTATGAAAAGATTAACTTTCTCCGTCATGTTAGTGGTGGCAGCTGTGGCAAACGCATTTGCTTGTACCAACCTCATTGTGGGCAAGAATGCCTCTACGGACGGTTCTACAATTGTTTCCTATTCTGCCGACTCCTATGGATTGTTCGGCGAGTTATATCATTATCCCGCAGGTATGCACAAAAAGGGTACATTGATTGATGTGCACGAGTGGGACACCGGCAAGTATCTCGGCCAGATAGAGCAAGCACGCCAGACCTACAACGTCATCGGCAATATGAACGAATTCCAGCTTACTATCGGTGAGACGACCTTTGGCGGCCGTCCCGAATTGGCAGACACTACCGGTATCATCGATTATGGAAGCCTGATTTACCTCGGCCTGCAACGTTCCCGTACCGCCCGAGAAGCCATCAAAGTGATGACGGAACTCGTACAGGAATACGGCTATTACAGCGGCGGCGAGTCATTCACCATCGCTGACCCCAATGAAATCTGGATTATGGAGATGATAGGCAAAGGTCCCGGTGTGCGCGGCGCCGTATGGGTGGCTGTCCGCGTACCTGATGATTGCATCTCCGCACATGCCAACCAAAGCCGCATCCACCAGTTTGATATGAACGACAAGAACAACTGTATGTATTCTCCCGACGTCATATCCTTTGCCCGTGAGAAAGGCTATTTTGACGGAGTAAACAAAGATTTCAGTTTTGCGAATGCCTATGCGCCTCTCGACTTTGGCGCTCGTCGTTATTGCGAAGCCCGCGTATGGAGCTACTTTAATATGTTTACCGCCCGTGGCAACGAGTTCTTGCCTTATATACAGGGAGATACCGACACCCCGATGCCGCTTTTCGTGAAGCCCAACCGTAAAATCTCCGTACAAGATGTAAAGAATGCCATGCGCGACCATTACGAAGGTACTCCTCTCGACATCAGTAAGGATTTTGGTGCAGGACCGTATCATACTCCCTACCGTCTTTCTCCTCTTTCATTCAAAGTAGGCGATAAGGAATACTTCAACGAGCGTCCCATTTCTACACAGCAGAGCGGTTTTGTGTTTGTGGCGCAGATGCGTTCCACTTTGCCCGATGCTATCGGCGGTGTATTGTGGTTCGGTACGGATGATGCCAACATGACGGTATTCACTCCCGTATACTGTTGTACGGATAAAGTGCCCGTATGCTATTCGCGCGTAGACGGTGCGGACTACATCACTTTCTCATGGAACTCTTCTTTCTGGATTTTCAACTGGGTTTCCAATATGGTATATCCTCGTTACGACCTTATGATTGGTGATGTACGTGCCACGCAGAACGAACTCGAAACCACTTTCAACGATGCGCAGGAAGGCATTGAATCCGCTGCCGCCAAACTTCTGGAGAAAGACCCGGCTAAAGCGAAAGCATTCTTGACAAACTATACCAATATGACGGCACAAAGCACTTTCGACACATGGAAGCGGCTGGGTGAATTCATTATTGTGAAATATAATGACGGTGTTGTCCGTAAAATGAAAGACGGAAAGTTCGAGCGCAACGCTATCGGCCAGCCTGCCGGCGTGGTTCGTCCGGGTTATCCGAAGGAATTTTTGGAAGAATATGTAAAACAAACGGGCGACCGCTATAAAATGCCCGATTGATTAGGATATTTGAACTTATTCTTTTACATTTGTGACTCAACAAAAAAATGAAGTATTAACCTTTAATATAAAAATAGTCTTATGGAAAATCAAGAACTGATTAAACAGGTAACTGAGAAAGCCGAAAAATGGCTTACCCCGGCTTATGATGCCGAAACTCAGGCTGAAGTGAAAAGAATGTTGGAAAATCCAGATAAGACCGAACTGATAGAATGTTTTTATAAAGACCTGGAATTCGGAACAGGTGGCTTGCGCGGCATTATGGGTGCAGGCAGCAACCGTATGAACATCTATACAGTAGGCGCAGCTACCCAGGGATTGGCAAACTATCTGAACAAATGCTTCAAGGACAAAGAGCAAATCTCCGTAGTAGTGGGTCACGACTGTCGTAACAACAGCCGCAAGTTCGCTGAAATCTCGGCCGATATTTTCTCTGCAAACGGCATCAAGGTTTATCTTTTCGACGATTTACGTCCTACTCCGGAAGTTTCCTTTGCTATCCGTCACCTTGGTTGCCAAAGCGGTATCAACCTGACTGCAAGTCACAACCCGAAAGAATACAACGGCTACAAAGCCTATTGGGATGACGGTGCACAGGTACTTGCTCCGCACGACACTGCCATTATCGATGAAGTGAACAAAGTAACTGTTGAGGACATCAAGTTCCAAGGCAACAAGGATTTGATTCAGATTATCGGTGAAGACATCGACAAGATATACTTGGATAAAGTTCACACTCTTTCCATTGACCCGGAAGTGATTAAGCGTCAGAAAGACCTCAGCATCGTTTATACTCCGCTTCATGGTGCAGGCAGAGTGCTTATTCCCGCTTCTCTGAAAGAATGGGGCTTTGAGAATGTACACTGCGTGCCCGAGCAGATGGTGAAGAGCGGTGACTTCCCGACAGTGATTTCTCCGAACCCTGAAAATGCGGAAGCCCTTTCTATGGCTATCGAACTTGCCAAGAAGATTGATGCGGACATCGTAATGGCAAGTGACCCGGATGCCGACCGCGTAGGTATGGCTTGCAAGGACGATAAAGGCGAATGGGTGCTGATTAACGGTAACCAGACTTGCTTACTCTTCTTATATTATATTATCAAGAACCGTATCGCCACAGGCAAGATGCAGCCTACGGACTTCATCGTGAAGACCATTGTGACTACCGAACTTATCAAGGCCGTTGCCGATAAGAATAAGATTGAAATGCTCGATTGCTACACAGGCTTCAAGTGGATTGCACGTGAAATCCGCCTGCGCGAAGGCAAGCAGCAATATATCGGTGGCGGTGAAGAAAGCTACGGTTTCCTTGCCGAAGATTTCGTTCGCGATAAAGATGCCGTTTCCGCTTGTTCACTGTTGGCAGAAATCTGCGCTTGGGCTAAAGACCAGGGCAAGACGTTGTATGACATCCTGATGGACATCTATGTAGAATATGGTTTCTCTAAGGAAACTACCGTCAATGTAGTGAAGCCGGGCAAGAGCGGTGCAGATGAAATCAAGGCTATGATGGATAATTTCCGTGCCAATCCGCCGAAAGAAATCGGTGGCTCTGCCGTTTCTTTGATTAAGGACTACAAGACTCTGAAAGCTACCGATGCCAAAGGCAACGCAACCAACTTGGATATGCCCGAAACATCCAACGTTCTTCAGTACTTCACAGAAGACGGTACGAAGATTTCTGTTCGTCCTTCAGGTACGGAACCTAAGATTAAGTTCTACATTGAAGTGAAGGGTGAAATGGGATGTTCCAAATGCTACGGCAATGCAAACGCTGAGGCTGAAAAGAAAGTGGAAGCAGTGCGCAAATCACTCGGTATCTAAGAAAGCCTGACTCTTTATATGGAAAGGTGCAAGTGGCGGAAAGCCGCTCGCACCTTTTTTCATATCTAAAAAGCTACTCCCACACTTGTTTCCCACACCCATTCCCAACGTTTGTAGATTATATTGAATCGGCGGTCAATGCCGGTTTTTACCTGTACCTGTCGATTGATGTCATAAGAGAACCCGCTTCCGAAATACAGCGGACTTACTGCTCCCGGCAATATGGCGGACTTACTGCTGCTACGGCTGTATCCTGCGTAAACATGGTAGCCGATTTTTTGAGTTATGTTAAACTTGAAGTCTGTCTTTTGTTGTAAAAGCGTTCTTGCTCTTCTGCCATATGCCGTAGTGGCTGAAATACTGAACCGTTGGATGTTCAGGAAGTATTTATTCCGTAGTGAGGTGTTGTGATATATGCGTGTATTGTTCAGCCGGAATTGGGGCATTGCGTATGTCTGTCGGAAGTCTTCCCGCTCGGGCAAAAGCTCTTTAACGGGTAAAATGGGAATACTGCGTATATGTGCGGGTGTGGAAAATAATAAGTCAATTTCTTGCTTGACAGTAGGATTAATGGGTATATCCATTTCTCCGTCCAGTATCTTTTTCAGCTTAATGGAGTCTTTTTTTGTCCATATAGTCTGTCCTTGTACCGGAAAGGACAAACCGGCAGATAATATAGCCAGCAATATATATTCCTTTTTAATCATTCCTGTTTGTTGTTGAGCCTTGGTTATAGGTTAGACGCAACATATCACAAAAGGCTGCAGGGAATGACTGTAAAAAAGGTTAAGAGGATAGTCCGCGTAATCCGTTCCTAAAAGGAATCATTATATGGCTTTTGATGTGCCTCAATTAAGTTTCTTTTATATTCTTTATGCCGATTATCTAATCATTCTCCGTTAAATGCTGTTCTTATATGCGACAGAGGTCAACAGTTAACAGATAGTACTACAGATTGCGGTTGCACGCCGATTGGTTGATGTGAATGAGAGTCGTTTCATTCGTAGTTGTTCGTTTGTGAGCGCGTGTTTTCCGCAATCTGTTTTTTCTTTTCCTCTTCTGAGATTGAACTCTTTAATCGTTATTCTCCAGCCACCAGTCAATCAGTTTGCGTGCAATGCTTAGTTTTCGCGGGATTTCCGGCAGATTGTCTTTGGAATAGAATGCGCCGGAACTGAGTTCATCGGCTTGCAGTTTGATTTCTCCGCTTTCATAGTCGGCAATGAAACCTACCATTAATCCGCTGGGATAGGGCCAGGGCTGACTGCCGAAATACGTGATGTTCTTCACCTTTAGCCCCGTTTCTTCCATAACTTCCCGTTCTACGCATTGTTCCAGCGTCTCACCCGTTTCGAGAAAACCGGCTACCAGTCCGTGGAAAGTTCCGCGGAAGTTGCGTGCATGTACCAGCAATATCTCTTTGCCTTTCCGTATCAGCACGATGATGGCGGTGGAAACCGGGGGATACATCTCATTGCTGCATTCCGGGCATTTCTTCATGATAGGAGTCTTCTGTTCCATAGGAGTGCCGCATACGGGACAGAAACGGCTGTGCTCGTCCCAATAGAGTATCTGGAATGCTTTTCCTGCTGCTTGGTAATCTGCCAATGGCAGGTAGTCGTAAGAAGCGCGCAAGCCTATCATTACCCATTCTTCGGTTTCGGGCATGGGCTGTTCGAGGGCGAAGGCTTTTATTCTGTTCCCGTTCGTCAGAGCTACCTCATGTATTTTGCATCCTGTTGCGGGGGGGACAGGAGGGTTGGTTCCATATGGTATATTGTATCTGTTTTCTCCGTTGCTTGTGTACTCTTTCTTTAGTAGCAGTTGGTCTTTGAAAAAAGCGAACCACTGTGTGATAGTTGTTTTATCCAAATTTTCCATTGTTTTCTTTATTTGTTTGTATTAGGCATTTTCTCTTGCTGAACATAGACTGTTGACCTTCCCATTCCTCGTCGGCGCAGGAATCCCTGTTGGATGAATTTGTTCAGTTCATCTATGGCTGCATGCCTTGTCAATCCGCTCAGCTGGATGTATTCGTTCTTGTTGATACACACATTTTGTTGGAGAAACAGTACAAGTCGTTCTTTTCTCATTTCTTCCGTAGCAGCTTTCTCATTCTTTGTTTTTTTTGTGGTGGAGTGGATGCGTTCCAGAATCATGGAATGTTTGATTTTTTTGCGGAAGGCACTGCTGATGCGCAGGTTTACATTTTGAAACTGTACAGATTCGGAACGAATTTTCTTTTTCTCGTCGTCTGTTTCCCGCAGGCATTTTAAGGAAGTACTGAAGAACCCGAGTTCTCCCAATTCCACGATGTTTCCGTTAGCTAATAAGTCGCAAAGCTCGTCAATGCAGGCGTCCAATGCTGCCCCTACCATATTTTTCGGCAGATGTTGAAATACGGATATATGTTCCACGAATTCCTTTTTGGTATAAGTCTTTTTGGGACAGATACGTGCATGGAGTGATTTTTTGTCTTCTATCCCATCGGGTGAAGGCGTTTCATAAAGGTCGTAATAAGCACTCATAAGATGTTTTGTTTGTTTATAGCGATAAACTGTTTTTGCCGCTTCGAGGGCTTATTTCCGCAGCTAATCGAACTAATATTTATCTTGTTAAAAATTAATCGTCCGACAACTGTTGCATTATCGTCCGACAGCTGTTGGACGATAATGCAACAGTTGTCGGACGATTAATTATTGGGAACAAAGATATAGTTTTTAGTAATGCGGAGGGGAGGGGAAGGTGAGAAATTTATAAAATAAAAAATCCCCCGTTAAGGACGAGGGAACCTAATGTTTTCACAACGGAATAATCCTTATTGTGATTTGCTTCATTTTAGTTTGGCAAATGTATAAAATAAATATGAAAAAGCAATGCTTGTATTAATAAAAAAATAACTTTGAATGATATATAAAAAAATAATATTATGAAAACGATACTGGGACTTGATTTAGGGAGCAATAGCATAGGATGGGCTGTAATAAATTCTGTAATAAAAGAACAGCTCGAACGAATTTGGATAGAAATGGCAGGAAGCAGAATTATTCCGATGGATGCCGCTATATTGGGAGATTTTGACAAAGGAAATTCTATATCACAGACTGCTGAAAGAACCCGTTTCAGAGGGGTACGCCGTCTGCGTGAACGGCAATTGTTACGTCGTGAACGATTACATAAGGTTTTGAAGATTCTTGGTTTTTTGCCGGAACATTATTTAAAAGAAATAGATTTCGAAAAGCATCCCGGAAAGTTTTTGGCAGACAGTGAACCTAAATTACCATGGCTTATGGATGAACGGGGAAAATATACTTTTTTATTTCAAACAGCATTTAATGAGATGTTGGCGGATTTTGCAAAACACCAACCTTCATTAGTGTCCGATGGTAAAAAAGTACCTTATGACTGGACAATTTACTATCTCCGTAAGAAAGCTTTGACGGAAATGATAAGTAAAGAAGAGTTGGCATGGATTCTTTTGAATTTTAATCAGAAACGTGGTTATTACCAGCTTAGAGGAGAAGAAGAGGAAGATAATGCAGGAAAATCTGTTGAATTTTATGCATTAAAAGTTTTGTCGGTGGAAGCGACTGATGAAAAGAAAGGTCGGGATCTGTGGTATAATGTGCACTTAGAGAATGGATGGATATATCGTAGAAGCAGTAATGTTCCATTGGATTGGGAGAACCAGATAAAAGAATTTATTGTAACTACTGACTTGAATCCGGACGGTACTCCCAAGCTTGATAAATATGGTGAGGTGAAGCGTTCTTTCAGAGCTCCTAAAGAGGATGATTGGATGTTGATAAAGAAAAGAACCGAGGCAGACATAGCCAATACTCATAAAACGATTGGAAGTTATATCTATGATACTTTGTTGCAGAATCCACAACAAAAAATAATAGGAAAGCTGGTGAAGACAGTAGAGCGAAAGCTTTACAAGGAGGAACTAAACTTGATTTTGCAGAAACAATGTGCTTTTCATGCAGAGTTGCAAGATAGAGATTTATACATGAGATGTATTGAAGCATTATATCCAGGCAATGAAGTGCGGCGGAAAAATATAATTAATAGAGATTTTATTTATCTGTTAATGGATGATGTTTTATTTTATCAAAGACCGTTGAAAACTAAAAAGTCACTGATTTCTAATTGCCCTTACGAGGAAAATGAATATATAAACAGGGAAACTGGTGAAATCAAAAAAGCTCCTTTAAAGTGTATAGCCAAATCACATCCTTTGTTTCAGGAGTTTCGTTTATGGCATTTCCTTTCAAATATTCGGGTATACCAAAAAGAAAAGGAAGTAAATGGAACTTTACATTTAGATGTGGATGTAACAGCGGAGTTCTTGAAAACAGAAGATGATTATGTGGCTTTATTTGATTGGCTGAATTCTCGAAAGGAAGTAGATCAAAAGGCTTTTCTGAGATATCCAAAATTTGGGTTAAAAAAGGAAATCAATAATTATCGTTGGAACTATGTTGAGGATAAGTTATATCCATGTAATGAGACGAGATATGCGATTCTTTCCCGTTTGGAGAAGCTTGGTGTTAGTCTTGATTTTTTATCGGATGAGAAAGAAACAGCCTTGTGGCATATTTTATATTCTGTAAGTGATAAGCTGGAAATAGAGAAAGCTTTGCGGACCTTTGCGGTTAAGAACGGATTAAATGAATCCTTTGTAGAAGTGTTCAAGAAGTTTCCTCCTTTTAAACCTGAATATGGATCGTATTCTGCTAAGGCAATAAAGAAATTGTTGCCTTTGATGAGATGTGGAAGGTATTGGGATGCGTCCTTGATTGACGATGCAACTAAAGACAGAATAGAAAGGATAATGACAGGTGAGTATGACGGGAATATAGCTGCCAAGGTTAGAGAAAAGGCGATAAACTTGTCGGATATATCTTGTTTTAAGAAGCTTCCGCTATGGTTGGCTTGTTATGTTGTGTATAATCGCCATTCTGAAAATAAAGAAATTGCTAAATGGGAGACTCCTGCGGATATTGATGCTTATTTGGCTTCTTTCAAACAACATTCACTGCGCAATCCTATTGTAGAGCAGGTGATAATCGAAACATTGAGGGTTGTTAGAGATATTTGGAAACAGGTTGGGAAGATTGATGAAATTCACATTGAGTTAGGGCGTGAGATGAAAAATCCTGCGGACAAGCGGAAAAGGATGACTGCGCAAATTCAGGAGAATGAAAATGCTAATCTACGTATAAAGGCATTGCTTGCTGAGTTTATGAATCCGGAATATGGGGTTGAAAATGTTCGTCCTTATTCGCCAAGTCAGCAAGAAATATTGCGGATTTATGAGGATACGGTTTTGAAAGGGGAAGAACAGATTCCGGAAGATATAGATGTAATATTGAAAAAATTCAATAATAGCAAACTACCGACAAAATCAGAGTTTTTGCGTTATAAATTATGGTTGGAACAGAAGTATCGTTCGCCTTATACCGGTGAGTTGATACCTTTGGGAAAATTGTTTACGGCTGCGTATGAGATAGAACATATAATTCCTCAATCTCGTTATTTTGATGATTCTTTTTCTAACAAGGTGATATGTGAATCTGCTGTGAATAAATTGAAAGATAATCAATTGGGGTATGAGTTTATCAAGAATCATCACGGGCAGAAAGTTGAAGTGGGTTTTGGAAAAACGGTAGAAATTCTTTCTGTGGATAGCTACGAATGTTTTGTAAAAGAACAATATGCTAAATCGGGCGTGAAAATGAAGAAATTGTTGATGGATGATATTCCCGAGCAATTTATTGAGCGCCAATTGAACGATAGCCGGTATATCAGCAAGGTTGTTAAAGGGCTTTTGTCGAATATTGTTCGTGAAAAGAATGATAGCGGTGAATATGAGCCGGAGGCTGTTTCAAAAAATATATTAGTTTGTACGGGAAGCGTGACGGACAGGCTGAAAAAGGATTGGGGGATGAATGATGTTTGGAACAGTATTGTATATCCTCGTTTTGAACGTTTAAACGCTTTGACTGGAACACAGTGCTTTGGGCATTGGGAGAATAAAGATGGAAAAAAAGTTTTTCAGACGGAATTGCCCCTTGAATATCAGAAAGGGTTTAGTAAGAAACGTATTGACCATAGGCATCATGCCATGGATGCAATAGTGATAGCTTGCGCTACGCGGAATCATGTGAACTATTTGAGCAATGAGTCTGCAAGCCGTAATGCCAAAATCTCCCGTTATGATTTGCAGAGATTGTTGTGTGATAAGAGCAGAGTAGATGGTACTGGTAATTATAGATGGATTATAAAGAAACCATGGAATACTTTTACACAAGATGCAAGGGAGGCATTGGATAAAATAGTGATTAGCTCGAAGCAGAATTTGCGTATAATAAATAAAACAACTAATATTTATCAACATTTTGATACAGAAGGAAATCGTGTTTATAAGAAACAGGAAACCGGTGATAGTTGGGCTATTCGTAAACCGATGCATAAAGATACGGTTTTTGGAACAGTGAATTTACGAAAAGTAAAAAGTGTACGATTGTCTGTGGCTTTGGATACTCCTACCATGATTGTTGATAAGAGAGTGAAAGGCAAGGTTCTTGAATTGTTATCATATAAATATGATAAGAAGAAAATTGAAAAATATTTCAAAGAGAATGTTTTCTTTTGGAAGGATTTGGATATAGCTAAAGTTGCAGTCTATTATTTTACAGAAAATACTTCTGAACCTTTGGTTGCGGTGCGTAAACCACTTGATTCTACTTTCAATGAGAAGAAAATAAAAGAATCGGTAACGGATACTGGCATACAGAAAATTCTTTTGAATCATTTATCTGCAAAAGAAGGAAAGGCGGATTTGGCTTTTTCTGCAGAAGGAATAGAAGAAATGAATCGTAATATTTTACAGTTGAATGATGGAAAAGAACATCAGCCAATATATAAAGTGAGAGTGTATGAACCACGTGGAAATAAATTTAGAGTTGGTGCATTTGGTAATAAAGGGACTAAATGGGTGGAAGCCGCTAAGGGTACTAATTTGTTCTTTGCTATTTATGCAACAGAAGATGGAAAAAGGACGTATGAGACTGTCCCCTTAAATTTGGTTATAGAACGTGAGAAACAAGGGCTTATTCCTGTTCCGGATAGAAACGAAAAAGGGGATAAACTGTTGTTTTGGTTATCTCCTAATGATTTGGTGTATCTGCCAACTGAAGAAGAACGGGAATTTGGTAGGATAAATGAGCCGATAGATAGGGGGCGGGTTTATAAAATGGTAAGTTGTACTGGGAATGAGGGACATTTTATTCCTGTAAATGTGGCTAATCCAATATTGCCGACTATTGAATTAGGAAGTAATAATAAGGCCCAGAGAGCATGGAATAATGAAATGGTAAAAGATATTTGTATCCCAGTAAAAGTTGATAGATTGGGTCGTATTATAGAAGTTAAGTATAAAGCAAATGAATAATATAAAGTTATTTCAAGAAAAGAAAATCCGTTCCATGTGGAACGAAGAAGAGCAGCAATGGTACTTTTCTGTTGTTGATGTAGTTGGTGTATTGACTGATAGCGTGAATCCTACGGACTATCTGAAGAAGATGAGAAAACGGGATGAAGAACTGGCTACTTACCTGGGGACAAATTGTCCCCAGGTAGAAATGCTGACAGATACAGGAAAAAAAAGAAAAACTTTGGCGGCAAATGTACAGGCTTTATTCCGTATCATTCAATCCATCTCCTCTCCTAAAGCTGAACCTTTTAAACTTTGGCTGGCACAGGTGGGGTATGAGCGTGTGCAGGAAATTGAAAATCCGGAATTGGCTCAGGAACGCATGAAAAAACTTTATGAGCAGAAGGGTTATCCAAAGGATTGGATTGATAAACTTCTGAGAGGAATTGCCATTCGTCAGAATTTGACGGATGAGTGGAAAGAAAGGGGAATCACGGAAAAAAGTGATTATGCCATTCTTACGGCAGAAATATCTAAGGCAACGTTTGGATTAAGCCCTTCGGATTATAAAATATATAAAGGACTGACAAAGAAGAATCAGAATCTTCGTGACCATATGTCCGATTTGGAATTGATATTCACGATGCTTGGCGAGCGTGTCACTACGGAAATCTCTCAGAAAGAGAAACCGGATACATTTACTAAAAGTAAACAAGTTGCACAGCGTGGTGGAAATGTTGCCGGAGTAGCACGTGAACAGGCTGAAAAAGAACTGGGTAGAAGTATTATTTCTTCCGACAATTTTTTGTTGGATTCAGATAAGCAAGATGATACCTTAAAACTTCCTTTTGAGGAAAATGATGAATGAATAATTTGTAAAATCTGTATACTATGATTAAGAAAACGCTTTATTTCGGAAATCCTGTTTATCTCTCTTTGAAAAATGCTCAGTTGGTGATTAAATTGCCGGAGGTCGTAAAAAGCTGTGCCTTGCCCGAAGGGTTCAAGCAAGTGTCTGAGGTGACTAAGCCAATAGAGGATATTGGGATAGTGGTATTGGATAATAAACAGATAACTGTTACTTCGGGAGTGTTGGAGGCTTTACTTGAAAATAATTGTGCAGTCATAACTTGTGACTCTAAAAGTATGCCGGTTGGTCTGATGCTTCCTTTGTATGGAAATACTACACAAAATGAGAGGTTTCGACAGCAACTTGGCGCTTCTCTGCCATTGATGAAACAACTTTGGCAGCAAACGATAAAGGCTAAAATAGAAAATCAGGCGGCGGTATTGAGTAAATGTACTGGAGAGGAAATAAAGTGTATGAAGATATGGGCTGCTGATGTGAAAAGTGGAGATCCGGATAACTTGGAGGCTCGTGCAGCTGCTTATTATTGGAAAAATTTGTTCAAAATAAAAGGTTTTACAAGAGATAGAGAAGGTATTCCACCTAATAATCTGTTGAATTATGGGTATGCTATTTTGCGGGCGGTCGTTGCCCGTGGTTTGGTTGCAAGTGGACTTTTACCTACTTTGGGAATACATCATCATAATCGTTATAATGCTTATTGTTTGGCGGATGATATAATGGAGCCTTATCGCCCCTATGTGGATAGGTTGGTATATGATATGATTAAAGGAGAAGAAATAAATTGTATTGGATTGACAAAAGAATTGAAAGCACAGCTGCTTACTATTCCTACGTTGGATACTATTATTTCGGGAAAACGTAGTCCGTTGATGGTGGCTGTTGGGCAGACTACGGCTTCTCTATATAAATGTTTTAGCGGTGAGTTGCGCAGAATATCTTATCCGGAGATGTAATGGAACGGTTTAGTGAATATCGGATTATGTGGGTACTTGTATTGTTTGATTTGCCAACCGAAACAAAAAAAGATAAAAAGGCATATGCGGACTTTAGAAAAAATCTGCAAAAGGATGGATTTACGATGTTTCAATTTTCTATATATGTTCGCCATTGCGCAAGTAGTGAGAATGCGGAGGTACATATAAAAAGAGTTAAGTCTATTTTGCCTGAGCACGGAAGTATTGGAATAATGTGTATTACAGATAAACAATTTGGAAATATAGAACTTTTTTATGGGAAAAAAACAGTAGATGTGAATACTCCCGGGCAGCAGTTAGAACTATTCTGAAAAGAAAATCCCGCTATATAGCGGGATTTCTTTCTTGGAAACTATATCTTTTTTAAATTCTAATGTTTAATATAACTGTATGTATATTAGTTTGTTACTGATGTTCGGCTGTTTCCAATGGTTCAAAGATACTAAAATGAAAGCAAATCACAACTTATTCTCATAATAACTTCTATTTTTATGGCTGTTTCCAATGGTTCAAAGATACTAAAATGAAAGCAAATCACAACGGCTTTTTATTAAGTTATTTGATTTAATAGCTGTTTCCAATGGTTCAAAGATACTAAAATGAAAGCAAATCACAACGCATTTCTTTTGATAGTATTTTTTGTACTGCTGTTTCCAATGGTTCAAAGATACTAAAATGAAAGCAAATCACAACTCCTGAGGCTATGTAGTCTTGCAAAGTATGCTGTTTCCAATGGTTCAAAGATACTAAAATATAAACAAATTAATAACATTGTACGACCTAAAACTTTGCGGTTTGCGCTGTTTCCATTCTTCCGCACTTTCTAATTTTAATTGGATTACATTCAATATGGGAGGTTTTTTATAAAAAATAGAGGGAGTTTTCTTTTGATAATATAAAAGTAAGGTAGCTTCTCCGTTCTGTTAGTAGCAAGTTACGGATCTACTACCTTATTTGTCTATTCTTTAGTGACCTACTTGACGTTGCTGTTCGGCATTGTGCCGGTCTCCGATAACGGGAATGGCAGCTACGGCGTTCTCCGATTCTTTTCATTCTCCGGAGGTTATCTCGTGTACGACCGAATGCTTGCAATATATTCACAATGCGGATGTTTATACGTATCGCTTCCAGTCAGGGGACAAATAGCGTAAGCTTTACGGATTGTCTCGGTGCTGGTAGAACATTGGCAGCGAATCGAGTTGCAAGCGATAGAGCGACTCTTTACCGTAGCGGCGGATGGTCTCCGGCTACCTATTTGCTTTCGCTGCAAAAGCCTTATCCAATCCGGCAGGCATAGTTGATGCTATTCTGGCTAAAGTTGCCGTCTTAAGAAATCTACATCGATTGATTCTTTCTTTGTTATCTTCTTTCATAGTATTCTTGTTTTTCAATTTCTTATTTCAGTACACGAGCTATTCGTTCCAGTCCGTCGGCAAGTAACGTCCGGGGACAGGCAATATTCAGTCGGATAAAGCCTTCTCCGCCGGGACCGTACATCGTACCGGAGTTTACCATCAAATGCTGTTGCTCTTGTAGCTGCCGGGTCATATCATCCGAACCGATACCGGATACACGGCAGTCAACCCAAACTAAATAGGTCCCTTCGAGCGGTAACACGTGATATTGCGGCAACCGTTCGGTAAAGAAGTGACAAAGGAATTCGTAGTTCTTCCACAGGTATTTCCGCAGGGCATCAAGCCATCTGCCACCTTTATTATACGCTGCTATTGTCGCAATGACACCAAACGGATTGACATCGCACACTTCGTTGATATTGATGGCATGGTCGATACACCGACGCAGTTCCTCATCGGCTGCAATGATATTGGCTATTTGCAAACCTGCAAGGTTGAACGCCTTGCTCGGTGAAATGCAGGTTACGGAATTTTGTTGAAAATGCTCGGACAAGGAAGCAAAAGGCGTATAATTATGGCCGTTATAGGTCAGTTCGCAATGAATCTCATCCGCTACAACGAATACTTTGTTTCGCAAACAGATGTCGCCTATACGCTGCAACTCTTCGGGAGTCCAGACCCGTCCGACCGGGTTATGAGGATTACACAGCAGTAGAATTTTCGCTTTCGGATTGACGGTTTTCGCTTCGAGATCATCAAAGTCTATCGTGTATCTGCCATCCCGATAGATCAATTTATTGGCAGATAACTCGCATCCATTGTTACGGATGGACGAATAGAAACAATTATAGGCAGGAGTCTGGACAATGACCTTGTCGCCCGGTTCGGTCAGTGCCTTGATGATTGCCGACAGAGCTGGTACGACACCGCTTGTATAGACAATCCACCGGGAATCCACCTGCCAGCGATGCCGGTTTCCAAACCATCGGACTACTGCATCGTAATAAGTATCGGGTACTTTGGTATAACCGAAAACACCGTGCATTACCCGTTCCTGCAAAGCCTCAATAATATCCGGAGCCGTGCGGAAATCCATATCCGCTACCCACATAGGCAATGTGTTTTCTTCTTCGGAGGTATCCCACTTGTAGGAGCTTGTCCCGCGACGCGGGACGATTGTGTCAAAATCGTATTTCATTAGATTATCAATCAGTGAAACATGTTTTCTCGTCCCAAAGTTTCAATTTGCAATCGGCAGGAGCTTTGATATTTTGGTCGAGAATGATTTCTCCGTAACAGTCAGCTGTAATACTGCCGCTACGAGGATTCTTGATACTACGTACGGGGCTGTTGATTGTAGCTTGTACGGAACTGTACTCAAAAGCCAAGTCGCAATCTTCAGCAAATGTACAATTCTCCAGCACAAGGTTTTCTGCATAACATAGAGGTTGTGTGCCGGAAATTTTACAGTTCATCAAACGCAGGTTGCGTGAATGCCAGCCAAGATATTCTCCGTTGAGTTCGGAATCGTAGATTGTCACGTTTTCTACCTCCCAGAAGGCGTCTTTTGTGGTAATTTTGGCATGATGTAATTCCACATTCTTCACATATTGGAAGACATATTTACTGTCACTTTCCAGTCCGTCTATGCAGATGTTATTACTAAACATAAACGGATAAGTACCTCCATGTAGCTTCAGGTTTTTGATATTCAGATTCTTGCAACGCCAGAACACTTCATCGGCATCATTTATCTCCACATTCTCCATTTCGATGTCGTGCATCTCGCGGAACATTTTGGGAGCATCAATACGTGTGTTAGTCATCTTCAGATGGTCGGAATACCATAATGCCGAACGTCCGCCAACATCGAAAAAGCAGTGGTCTATAACGAAACCATGAACATGCCAGAACGGATAATTCCCTTCAAAAGTACAGTTAGTAGCTTCAATGTTGCTACATTCCTTAATAGCCGACTCTCCGGCACGAATGATTACGTTTTCCAGACGGAGGTCATGTGATTCAAACAGAGGGCGTTCTCCTCCGAATTCTTTATTCGATATTACTTTCATGTTATTTCCTTTCAAATTTTGCAGGTATGTCTCCGGCAATGTTCAATGCTTCGATTCCGTTTCCGTTAATACGTCCGATTTTAATCAAATCATTACTATGTGACCAGTTTTTGCAGAAAATGGCTACGTTTCCCCACGGTGCATAGATGGTTATATCACCGGGTGCAGGAGTACAGCCACGAGTGACCCCCTCTGTAGTTAAAGTGGGGTTGGGATAGAATATTTTCTCCGTTATGTTGTTGTAGTCGTTCAAAGTTACTTCCAATGGAAGACGGGACAGAAAATCCTGTGCGGCGGCATTATCTTCCATTGTGGCAGTAATTGTGCGATTGCCGACTATGATGTTAACATCCAATGAAGATACCTCGGGAGTTTCGGGCTCTTTCTTTTCTATTCCGATTTTATCGAGCCATTCTGTAACGCGGGTTTCCATTTGCGGGAGGGTTGAAGAAGTTAATAATAAAGTCTGATTGACGAAGTTCGCATCGGGACAGAGGTTGCGGGCTTCACTGGCAGAGGAGGAAATTCCGCTGCTGCCGCTTGTGGCGAACAAGGCAATCTGTTTTCCGGCAAGTTTGGAAGTATGTTCATGCAAGAATGTCTGCATCGGAGTCGCCATGCTGCCGTACCAAATAGGGTAGCCGACAAAAATAATGTCATACTTGTCGAAGTTATCCATTGTGGTTTTGACGGGTGGATAATTGCCTTGTCTGATAGTTGCCAGTTCTTCCTGCGAACGCTCAAGCATGGCATTGTAATCATTGTCGTAAGGAGTTTGCGGTTCGACTTCCAATAAGTCACAATCAAGCGTTACCTGAATTTGCTGTGCCACTCGTTCTGTGTTGCTTGTACGTGAAGCATAAAGTACCAGATAACGTCTGTTACCGCCGGGAGTCGGCGTATCGGGATTATTATCGTCTCCTTCGTCCGGTTGTTCGGGTGTTTCCGGTTGTTCGGGAAAAAATGACTTGTTCTCACCTCCGGTGCAAGCTGCCATTGACAAAACCGTCAATAGCATAAATGGAATCAATAATAATTTTTTCATGTTCATTTCTTATTTTGATTTATGATTATCTTTTCTGTGGTATAACATTGAGTGTTAAGATACTGAATGCTGAAATTAAAAGAGTTTTGTGAGTAGTCGTTTAATTTATTGCATGAAGTTATTGATTTTGTTGGCGGGATTGAGTGGCATTTCTCTCTGACGTGATAGGCAAACACTCCCGATTTATCCACTGTTGTACCGCTGACACTTCCTACATAGTCGGCTTTTGGTAACATTTCACGGCTCACGAGATTGACGGAAAGCTTTTTAGATTTCCTTATACCTTGATTGGTGTAATGGTTTTTACTCATGCTGATAAGTATTTTGTCATGGCCGATAATACCTGTAGCGCCAACAAATTTCCAAGATTTTTCTTGTTCGTTTCCATTATATCAGACTGAGCGGTATTCTCTTGTACGGCTGTACTGCATGATAGTATGACAAGTAGTGACAGAACACCTAAAAAAGTTTTACTATATTCCAAAAAGCTTCTGCGATTCATAATTATTTTTTTATTATTAATCTTCTGATTGCAAATCTACTACGATTCAATAAACCGGTTTGTATATGATTTACGGATATTTATACCCGAATAAAGGATTTACTCTTTTAAAGCATATTCTTTGCGGCATAAAAAAAACTGCATATACAGCCGATATTCTCATCGCCTATATATGCAGAATCTATTTTATGGATACGTTTAACCTCTCAAACGTATTTGTGGTATGTTACAGTGACGCGCTGTATTTTATCAGCGCATATCCGCCCGCAACCTGCATTGCCATTCTCGGCAGACCGATACGGAAGTCTTGTACGGCTTGAAAGAAGCTGCCTGCCATCACCCACTCACCTAAAGTGCCTATTACTTGATAGAACAGAACAACAGCCAATAAGATAGGCAGGGAAATACGGTTGAAGCGGTGTGCAGCCCAACCTGCAGCTACTGCCAGCAATACGGAGAGAACGGCAGTCAGCAATCCCACTTTCCAACCGAATTTATATGCGCTGATTAGGGTAAAGAAATAAATGGGTAACCATGTAATGCCACCTTGCGGTATAAGGTGGAACAACTGTGGCAGTGCCATATTGCCTGCAATGAATAATGCGGCAATCAAGTAAGTTTTTGCATTGCTGTAATCCAGCGAGTAGAGTTTTTTCTGAAAAATCTTCTTAATAATTGTGTCGTAACCTAAGTTTGACTACTTTTGCTCTTCCATAAATGGAGGCGGCTATGAAAGATACTATAATCATTGAACATTTACGCAGAGGAGATGAGGTGGCATTTAAATGCATCTATGAGTGCCACTATGTCCTGCTTTGTCGCTTCGCCAATCAAATATTGAATGATACGGCTCTTTCAGAAGAGGTGGTGGACGATGCTATATTTTATTTATGGGAGCATCGCCAGGAGATAGAAATCACATATTCTATCCGTACTTACCTGATGCGTGCTGTACGTAACCGTTGTCTGAATGAATTGCAATCTTCGAGTCATCGCAAGGAACTGCATTTTTCATCTTTTATGCTACCGGAAAATATAGAATTTCTTGATTCTGTTTTTGTGGAAGAAAATCAGCCCTTGGGTGTATTGCTCGAACGAGAATTGGAAGATGAACTGACTCGTAGTATAGAAGAATTACCTGTAGAATGTCGCACTGTATTTAAAAAAAGTCGTTTTGAACAAAAAAAGTACGAAGAGATTGCTTTAGAATTAGGAATTTCCATTAATACGGTTAAGTATCATATGAAGAATGCTTTAGCTCTTCTTCAAAAGCGTTTGGATAACTATTTGCATTTATTGATTATTTATATTTTTATGGATTTTTGAAAAAATATATATTTTCAACTACCCTCATTCTTGATTTTTTTGTCTTATATATAAAGCAACAGAATTATGCAACTGGAAGAACATACTGATATAGATTTATTGATAATTCGATATCTTTCGGGAAAATTGGATAAAGAATCCTTTGCTGAACTGAGACGTTGGAGTTTGGAGTCTGAGTCTAATCGGAAATATGTGCGGAATAAATTAGAGATATGGTTTTCCTCGGGGGTTGCCGATACTGCTGTACGGTTTGATAAAGACAAGGCATTCTCTCTATTCAAACAACGGGTTGTCGAGACGGAGAAGAAACAAAAACTGATGCTCCGTTTCTCATGGAAAACCTTTATGAGGGTAGCTGCCGTTGTGTTGATTCTGATGATTCCATTTGTTACTTATTGGCAGGGAAAGCAGGCTGTGAAGCAAAACTTTGTGGATATGGTTGTAGAGGCACCTATGGGAGCGCATACTAAACTCTATTTGCCGGATGGTACATTGGTATGGTTGAACGCAGGATCGAAAATAATATATTCACAGGGCTTTGGAGTAGATGACCGCCGGTTGCGTTTGGAAGGTGAGGGGTATTTTGAGGTTATGAAGAACGAAGAAGTACCTTTTGAAATAAATACGAAAGAACTGAATCTGAGAGTGCTGGGAACGAAATTTAATTTCAGAAACTATCCGGATGATGAAGAAGTGACGGTAAATCTGATGGAAGGAAAAGTCGTTCTTAGGAACAGCATCAGGGAAATGCCTGAACTTTATCTGACGCCGAACGAAAAAATGGTTCTTAACAAGGTGACCGGTCAAATGGTAAAAAACAGCACAAGGGCGGCCAAAGCTAATGTTTGGATTAACGATGAGCTTTTCTTTGATGAGGAACTGCTGGAAGATATAGCTAAGAAACTGATGCGTAGCTATAATGTAAAGGTGGAAGTTGCTGATTCTTTACGCAACAAACGTTTCTATGGAAGTTTTGGAATCTCGGCCAATACGATTGATAAGATTTTGGATGTGATGGCTTCGACCCAGCAGATGAATTATAAATACGAAAACGGTGTATATATACTATATTAATGTTGAACTTAAAAAATAAAATATGAGAAACATGAACTCCATGGGATTTACTTTTTCCGGCTGACGTTGGCGTTTCGCTTCCCGGATAA
This sequence comes from Bacteroides sp. AM10-21B, assembly GCF_003472565.1. NCBI lineage: Bacteria > Pseudomonadati > Bacteroidota > Bacteroidia > Bacteroidales > Bacteroidaceae > Bacteroides > Bacteroides sp. AM10-21B. Next base: position 151,648 of record NZ_QRME01000008.1, read on the forward strand.
TGATTTGGGAGCCAGCTTTATTTGGTAATTTCTTACCAAACCTTATTTCTATTCATTAATTAAAAATTCAAAAAGTTTATGGGAAACTTTAGTAAGGCTGTTTTAATAGCCTCAGTAGCTCTTTGTCTTCATATTTCTGCTTTTTCACAGAATATATCGTTGAATGTCAGTGGTATAACGGTGAAAGATGCAATCGAACAATTGAAAGAAAAGACCGGTTATGCGTTTATATTTTCATCCGCTGATATAGATACGAACAAACGTGTCTCGATTGTTGCCAATGAAGAGGATATAAATAATGTTATCAAACAAATTCTACATGGGCAGAATGATTTGAGTTATGAAATTAAAGGAAAGAAAATTATTATAAAGAAAACACAACCTGTTGATCCAATACAAAAAATTAAAGTTACGGGTAAAGTAGTAGATACTAATGGAGAACCCATTATTGGAGCGACAATTAAGGAACAAGGGACTTCAAATGGTGCTATTTCTGATATTGATGGTAATTTCTCTTTTGAAACAGCTGATAATGCTAGTTTGGAAATATCTTATATAGGTTATCAAAATCAGAAAATTAAAGTACAAAAAGGCAAAAATTTGGCTATAACTTTACAAGAAGATACGGAAATGCTGGATGAAGTAGTCGTTGTTGGATATGGGACGGTAAAAAAAGCTAATGTTGTAGGTTCTATTGCCAAAATCAATTCAGATGTGATACAAGATCGTCCGGTAGGTAGAGCCGAACAGGCTTTACAAGGGCAGATGGCAGGGGTATCTGTAAGAAGTACATCAGGTGCTCCGGGGAGTGATATTACTATTAATGTGCGTGGAGCGGCATCTATAAATGGGGAAAGTACTCCTTTATATGTAGTTGATGGAGTACCTATTGATAATTTGTCCGGTATAAATCCCAATGATATTGAGTCTATTGATGTGCTGAAGGATGCTGCTTCTGCAGCAATTTATGGTTCTCGTGGTTCTAATGGTGTTGTACTGGTTACTACTAAAAAGGGAAAGACTGGTGCGCCCGTCATTACTTTGAATGCTTATACCGCCATCTCTACTTTGGAAAAGAAGGTTGATGTGATGGATTCTAATGAATGGATTGCTTTTAATAAAAAATGGTATGATTATCAGTGGACGAAAGCTTCAGGTATGTCAGCTTCTACTAATCAAACAGACAGAATTGCTTATGCAGAATCAAAATTAGGTAAGAAATTGACTACACGTGATGCGTTGAAAGAGAATGGTGTACGGAATACTTATGGTATCTATGATCCTTGGTGGGGAAGTTCAGAAATAGAAGCTATTAATTGGCAGGATGAGTTGTTTCATACAGCTCCGGCATATGATATTCAATTAGCTGCTTCTGGGGCTACGGAGAAAATTAATTACTCGCTGTCTGGGGGTATTTATAAACAGGATGGTATTGTGTATGGTTCTTCCTACAGTCGATATAATCTTCGCGCTAATGTAGAGGCGCAGATGACAGACCGTATTAGAGTTGGTTTAATGGTGGCTCCTTCGTATGGAGTACAAAAAGGAGCTAAAGTGGATGGAAAAGAAAATGCAGTATCAAAAACATTGGGATTACCGGGTTGGGCGCTTGCCGGGACAGGGCGGAATGCCGGGGCTGATCCATATAAATTTTATGATGGATGGGGACCGGGACCGAATGTGATTAGTCCATATATTCAGGCTACTGCTCCTGACAGAAAGAATGCCGATATAAGAATCAATACAGCTTTGAATACCACAATTGATATTATTGATGGGCTAAATGCTCAAGGTATGGTTGCGTGGAATTATAGAAATAAAAATGAAAGAACATACACTCCGACTTGGTCTAATGCAAAGTGGAATACTGCGGCCCACCCTGGTGAATTGTCGAGTTCCAGTTATTCGACCAACATATCGAATTCTTTATTGATACAAGGTTTGTTGACTTATAATAAAAGCTGGGGCATTCACTGTTTTGATGCTATGTTGGGGGTTTCTTATGAATCAAATAATGTCAATACATCTTTACAGAGCGTTTCTGACTTTCCGGATGATAAAAGTTGGGTTTTTGATAAAAATAAGGGTGGTACGGTGAAAAGTAATGAAATTGACTATACAGAGAATGCACTTCTTTCATACTTTGGTCGTGTACAATATGCATTGATGGATCGTTATTTATTTTCTGCTTCTTTAAGAAGAGACGGTTCTTCTAAATTTGGTTCCGAAAACAGATGGGGATGGTTTCCTTCTGTTTCAGCTGCTTGGAAACTAAATGAAGAATCTTTTATGAAAGACATTGATTGGTTAGGTTCAGCCAAGTTACGTTTGAGTTGGGGACAAGCGGGTAATGACCGTATTGGAGAAGCCCAGTTCTTATCGAATATGGTTGCTCTGAATTATGCGATAGGTAACTCTCAGAATATGGCTAGCGGTTATGTTCCAGGTAATCTGGCAAATCCTTTATTAGGTTGGGAAACAACAACTTCTTATAATATTGGTATTGACTTTGGAGTGTTAAATAATCGGATTTATTTTTCTGCGGATTATTATAAAAAAGTAACAAAAGATTTACTGTTGAAATCTCCGGTATCTTTGATTACAGGTTTTAGTACAATGATGGCCAATGTCGGAAATGTAGATAATTGGGGGTTAGAGTTTGAATTGAATACAGCCAATATATCTACTTCATCTTTTAAATGGAATTCTTCATTGAATTTTTCACTGAATCGAAATAAGATTACAAGTTTGGGAGATGATGATTCGGACATTCGTTCAGGACAGGGAAGTACGATTATACAAAGGGTTGGGCATCCTGTAAATTCTTATATGTTGTTAGAAGTGGAAAGAACGTTGAATGCTGATGATTTTGAGGTCGATGGTATTACTCCTAAAAAAGGTATTGCTATATATACAGGGCAAAAGCCGGGTGATTCAAAATGGAAAGATAATAATAAGGATGGAAAAATAACATCCGATGATTATACAGTGGCAGGAAGTTATCAACCGAAATTTGAATGGGGTTTTACAAATACGTTTAAATATAGAAATTTTGATGCGTCTATTCTGTTGCAGGGACGTGTGGGTGGAGAACTTTTATCTATTGGTTCAAGAAGTTATAATCGTGCTACAAATGACCCGAAGTATAATTATTTGAGTAGATGGTTATATAACTCATATTGGTCGGAAAGTGAACCCGGAGATGGAAAGACGCCGGCTTTCTATGCTACCGTTACAGGTGGACAATATGATACGAATTGGTTGTACGATGCAGGATATATTCGTATCAAGAATATTACTTTGGGATATAATATACCATTTAAACCCAATTCAATTTTAAATAAGGCTCGGGTATATGTGTCTTGTGATAATGTTTATATGTGGGATCATTATGATGCAGGATTCTCTCCTGAGGCAGCTACACAAGATAATGCATCTTCTGATTGGGGAGCTTATCCGTTATCAAGAACTTTTTCATTGGGTGTTAACATTACTTTCTAAATTAAAGGCTTATGAAAACAAAAGAATATATAGTAGCATTGATAGCTACATGTGGGTTATGTTCCTGTAATGACCTTATTGATATTTATCCGGTTGAGAATAATTTTGCAGATACATTTTATACCTCGGAGTTTGAAATTAATCAGGCTACTATGGGAATTTATGCTCGTTTGGGGCGCAATGGCGGAAATTTAGATTTTCCAACAATTTATTATTTTATGGCGTCTGAAGGGCGTTCCGATAACTTATATTATGCAGCTTTAGCAAATGCTCAGAGAGATCAGGTTGATTTTAGGAATTATGCCGTTACCGATGTAACAGGTACTAATGAAGATATATATGCACGTTTATATCAAATAATTGGAGATGCTAACATGCTATTGCAAAAAGTTCCTGATGAATATACACGTTATCGTGCTGAGGCTTCTTTTCTCAGAGCATTGGCATATTTTGAACTTGTTAGGGCGTATGGACCTCAGCCTGTGATAGATTATCCTGTTTTGAATGAAGAGGCCAGAACATTGTCTCGACAGCCTGCTGAAGAGGTATATAAGCTGATTATTTCTGATTTGGAATATGCCGGAAATAATTTGGAGACATTTTATACAGGAGAAGAAGCGGGAAGAGTTGGTTCTGTTGCTGCGAAATGCTTATTGGCTGAAGTTTATGTAACAATGGCAGGGTATCCGATGAATGATAAGAATGCTTATCAGAAGGCGGAAACAATCTTAGGACCTATTATGGATGAAGTCAAGAAGAGATTTGCTCCTGATTATTCTTATATTTTTGATGTGAATAAAGAAAATATGTACGATTTGTTTTCTGTACAATTTGCATCCGGGAATCAAGGTCTCGGTTCTTCTTTAGCCGGATATGTTACGGAGGGTTCCGGAGGTGTGATGATACCGGAATGGTTCTATAGCGGTTATCATTTGCAAGGACAGGATTTTAGGGTAGATGAATTGTTGGTAAATGACATGAAAGCACAGAACGATAAGCGTTTGGAAACATCTGTAGCAGAGGGATATTGGGATACAACAGAGCATGGATTTACTCCTGAAGATTATGCCGCCCATTATAAAGAACGTTGTATGATGATAAAATTTTTGGTTAAAGATAATACCAATAAAACAATAAAGGCATGGAACGATTATCCGTTGAATTTCCCGATATTGAGACCTGCTGATGCCTATTTGCTTTATGCCGAAGCTTTGATTAATAATGGTAAGGCGGAATTAGCTACGGAGTGGATTGACGCTATTCGTGTAAGGGCAGGTTTAGCTTCTTTGGGGCATACCCCGACAATGGATGACATTATGTATGAAAGAAGATGTGAGTTCATTGGTGAGGGCAAACGGTATTTTGATTTAGTAAGAATGGGAAAAGATACTTTTATTTCGACCATGAAAAAGTTTTCAGATCATTATGAGCACGTGTCTAAAATGGGAGCAAATAATCCGTCTGAAAAAGATTTGTTATTGCCTATACCATTAACGGTAATGAACATTCATACTTCATGGACTAATAACCCGGGGTATTAAATTGTATATTTGAAACAAGTTGTCTCAACATTTTATTGAGTATTTAAGTAATATGCTTGAGGCAACTTGTTTTCTTTATTGTTGCAACTTTATATAAATAGCTTTCATGAAGATAGTAAGATTGTTTTTTGTTCTTCTATTGATAGGTCCAATGAGTTATGCTGGTTCCCGTTTATTACCTGGTGGGTCACTGCATAATACATTGTATGGTTTCTTGAACCCGCAGGATTCTACACGGACTAAGATGTGGTGGTTTCATGGAAAATTTCCTTCTACTCGGGAAGGAATGACTAAAGACTTGGAGTCATTCAAACGTGTAGGAATCGGAGGAATTGTTTACTACGACCAGGTTCATGGTGACCAGTTACCGAATACGGAGCTGTCGATGAGTAAAGAATGGTGGGATAATATTTATTATATAGCTAAAGAGACGAAACGTTTAGGGCTTGATTTTGAATTTCATGTATCGAATGGATTTGTGGCGGGTGGTCCGTGGATTAAACCATGCGATGCCATGAAACGTCTGGAAAGTATTGAAACTGTTGTAGCAGGTGGAATACCATTGGCGCTAAAACTGCAAGCTCCCAATAATAAATATAATTTTTATCGGGATATAAGAGTTATAGCCATTCCGACAAAAGACGTTCCGGAGATTTGTATAAAGCTTTCTGCTAATATATCTCAAGTCACACCAGAACTTCTTTTTGGAGGACAGGAACTTTATAATATTCCTGCTATGGAAGATGTTCCGGTATACATTAATATAGATTATACAAAGGCTACGTCTTTGAGGAGCATATCCTATATAATAGGTCCATCAGGTAAAGCAACCACTAGTGCAACGAATGTTCCGGGAGAACCTCAAGAAACATTTGTTGGGACTGGATATAAGACATTACCTCCAGTGGGAGAATTGCAATATAGTGAAGATGGAGAGGTATATCATAAAGTTTGCGATTTGAAACCTTTATATCGTGCCCACGAGAGTTATAAAAAGAAAACTATATCTTTTTTACCAGTAGAGGCAAGGTTTTATAGAATTAAATTACAAGGATGGAATGGTTCGGCGGAGGGGAAACCTTTGCGTCTGGGAGGAATCGCATTAAGTTCGGATCCTATGATTAATGAATATGAATATAAGGCTGGTTATATATCAGAATACATTGAGAAAACAATGACAACTCCGGCTTATTCTGAGGGAGAAGCTGTACCGTCTGATAAAGTATTGGATATTACCCGATATGTAGGAACAGATGGTATTTTGAGATGGGATGCACCAAAAGGTCACTGGCGGATATTGAGACTATGTATGGTACCGACAGGTGGAAGGGTAAAGCATGGGCGTCCGGATATGATGGGATTGGAATGCGATAAGATGTCATCCCGAGCTTCGACCTTGCAATTTAATGCCTATTTTAAACAGGTGTTAGATTCATTGGATTATTATGGTATTAATAACTTGAAAGGTATGGCAATGGATAGCCACGAAGCAGGTGCACAAAACTGGACTGATGATTTTTTGTTGGAGTTCAAACGACTTCGGGGATATGATCTATCTCCTTATTTGCCGGTAATGGCCGGATATGTAATTGGTGATGTCAGAACCTCAGAGAGTGTGTTGTATGATGTACGTCTTACAATTGCTGATTTGATTTCAGAACGCTATTATGGTACGTTCGATAGGTTGTGTCGTAATCGTAATATTGTTTTTACGGCACAGGCTACAGGGAATGCCCAATGTATAGTTGCAATACCGATTGTTGCTAAAAGTAAGGTGCAGAAGCCCCAGGGGGAGTTTTGGCTTATGCAACCGAATGGCAATTATGATATAAAAGAATCGTCCTCATCTGCTCATTTATATGGTAAACAAATAGCTTCAGCTGAAGCTTTCACGGATGGAGATTTGACTACAATGCCGGGTGATTTGAAGAATATTGCGGATGGTGCGTATTCACTTGGTATTAATGAGTTTGTCGTATGTGCTTCTGTACACCAACCGTATACTAAATATGCCGGATATCCGGGAGGCCGATTTTATGCAACCTATTCGCGTAATAACAGTTGGTGGGAGAAAAGTCGTAATTTTGGAGATTATCAGTCACGTGTCAGTTATGTTATGCGGCAAGGAAGACCGGTTGTTGATTTATGTGTTTATTTAGGTAATAATGCTCCTGTAAGAATCTTAACTCATCGGCTACCAAAGATACCTGCCGGATATGATTTTGATGCCTTTTCAGAAGATGCGTTGTTATCCCGAATGGAACCTAGTGAGGGAAAGATTGTTTTACCTACAGGACAGAGTTATTCTATGATGATACTTCCACGTTCGGGTGAAATCTCGTTAGGTGCTTTACGTAAAATAGCTTCATTGGTAAAGCAAGGTGTTTATGTATATGGTAACAGACCGACAGGATCACCATGTAAAGAGGATATGGGTAAGGATAAAGAGTATGAAGATTTGGTAAGTGCTTTATGGAACTCGGAGGGTTATGGTAAAGGGAAAGTTTTTTCTGGAATGACTCTAGATGAGGCTTTACAAAAGGCTTGTATATTACCGGATGTATATGGAGAAAAACTTTATTTTGCACATAGAGAGACGAATGATTGCGATATTTATTTTTTGAATAATCATACTGACAGTATCGTTTCAGGATTATATACATTTAAAACAAAATATCAATATGCACAATTATGGGATGCGGTTTCGGGAAAACGCTATCGTTTATCGGCAGATAAAGGATTGGTTACTTTACATTTATCTCCTAGGGAATCTTGTTTTGTGGTGTTTTCTAATAATAACGAACAATTGGATGATAAGCCTTTGCTAAAGAAACGATATATTATTGATAGTAAATGGACTATTGATTTTAATTGCCGTTATCAAGGGGTAGGGCAGATGGAATGTAGAAAGCTTGAATATTGGAATAAATCAGAATATTCAAAGATTCGATATTATTCAGGGACAGCAGTTTATAAAACATCTTTTGAATGGAAAGATGCCAAAACTGTTTTTCTTCAATTACCCTCTAATAATTGTGTAACGGAAGTATACATAAATGAGCAAAAGACTGGAATTATTTGGTGTTCTCCTTGGAACTTGGATGTTTCGCCTTACTTGAAAAAAGGGAACAATGAATTAAGGCTGGAAGTTACGAACTCATGGAATAATAGAGCTGTGGGGGATTTAAGATTGAAACAAGATAAAATAATATGGAAACCGGAGTTATTTGTATCAGAAAATTCTTTGTTACAGGATGCTGGTCTACAAGGTGATATAATGTTGATTTTTTGATTCTCGTAGATTATATTGGTTGAAACCTTAGAATTCAATGAACAGAAAGAGTTCATCATTTCTTTTTCTGATTATTGATTCTAAGGTTTTCTTTTTGGGTTGAGGCTTTACAGTGACGCGCTGTATTTTATCAGCGCATATCCGCCCGCAACCTGCATTGCCATTCCCGGCAGACCGATACGGAAGTCTTGTACGGCTTGAAAGAAGTTGCCTGCCATCACCCACTCGCCTAAAGTGCCTATTACTTGATAGAACAGAACAACAGCCAATAAGATAGGCAGGGAAATACGGTTGAAGCGGTGTGCAGCCCAACCTGCAGCTACTGCTAGCAATACGGACTTTAATAAAATGGCAGGAAGTACTGCGGGAAGCGGCATTCCGAACAGCAATGAATTAACTATCGGGGAGAGAACGGCAGTCAGCAGTCCCACTTTCCAACCGAATTTGTATGCACCGATTAGGGTAAAGAAATAAATGGGTAACCATGTAATGCCACCTTGCGGTATAAGGTGGAACAACTGTGGCAGTGCCATATTGCCTGCAATGAATAATGCGGCAATCAAGTAAGTTTTTGCATTGCTGTAATCCAGCGAGTAGAGTT
>NZ_QRME01000008.1:160592-244638 GCF_003472565.1 Bacteroides sp. AM10-21B
TAGCAATACGGACTTTAATAAAATGGCAGGAAGTACTGCGGGAAGCGGCATTCCGAACAGCAATGAATTAACTATCGGGGAGAGAACGGCAGTCAGCAGTCCCACTTTCCAACCGAATTTGTATGCACCGATTAGGGTAAAGAAATAAATGGGTAACCATGTAATGCCACCTTGCGGTATAAGGTGGAACAACTGTGGCAGTGCCATATTGCCTGCAATGAATAATGCGGCAATCAAGTAAGTTTTTGCATTGCTGTAATCCAGCGAGTAGAGTTTTACAGTTTTTGTTTCCATGTTTTTTTATCGTTAATAGAATTATTTTTTGTTTATCGGATAATCATTTTTTGTTTTTACAAAGTTAGAACTATTATTTCAAACGTATACAGTCTTGCAACGGCAATGTTCGCTTTTTTTAGAAGTTGATATTCACGCCACCCATAAAAGTAGCTTTAGGCATAGGGAAACCGTCATTGATTTCGTAACGTTGGGCCAGCAGATTCTCACCTCTTACAAAAACATCGGCATATCGGCATAAATGATAATTGGCGCGTAGATTCCAAAGAACAAAACTTTCCTTTTTCTCTTTGCCTTTGTTTACGTTGGTGTAGAGATTCTTTATATATTGCAGCCCGGTTGATACTCCCCAGCGTCCGTATGTAAAATCTGCTCCTGCAAAGAGCTTATGCTCGGGAGCGGCAACTACCGGATTTTTCATGTGCAGCCAGCTATAATTGGCATTCACCTGCCAGTGAGGAGTAATGCGGTAATTGATATTGGTTTCAACACCCCGGTTCTTAATCTCACCGGTATTAACATTCTTGGGTTTGCCGTCGGTGGGAACAGTCATAATCATATTATCACCGTCGATATAATAGAGATTTACACCGTAAAACAAAGCGCCGTCCAAAGTCCGTTGCGAGAAAGACAACTCATAGCTCATCAAACTTTCCGCCATTAACTCCGGATTCTGTGGCGGGAACATATACATTTCACGAATGGTAGGATTGCGGAATCCTTTGCTGACCATAGCCTTCACTTCCATCTGTTCGGGTAGATGGAATGACAGTCCGCCTTGCGGTATCCATTCCGTACCTACGTGCGAGTGGTGGTCTACGCGGATACCGGCATCCAAAGACAGCCATTCGCCGAGGTCCTGACGGAAATCAATATATCCGGCAAATTCGTCCATTTGTTTGTCTACACCCGGAATGCGTTCGCCGGAAGCTACCACTCTGTTCCATGATTCGCCGCCGAAGTGCTGATAGTCGAAACCTATAGTCAGGCGGTTGCCGCTGAAAAACGTGGCGCTTTGATACCATGATATACCCAGCATCCGGTCTTTGGAGTTGAAGTGGGACTCTTGCGGTGTTCCGCCGGGATGGTAGCCGTCATCTATTTTATGGCGTCCCCAGTTGTAAAAGAAACTTAGAGCACCGGAACTCTTTTCGTAACGGTTTTCAAGGGCGAACGAAGCCATACCGCGTGTGATGCGTGAATTGTTGTCTATGTACGGATTGCCGACTTCGCCCGGATTGGAGGCCTTGAATTGGGTGATGTTTACATCACCCCACAGCTTCCAGATATCGTTGAAGTCATATCCCAACTTGGCATAACCGCCGTATTGTTCAAATTCCATATCGTCACGATGTCCGTCGGTACGGTTGTAAGAGCCGGTAATGATGCTGCTGAAATGTCCTTTCTTGATGCGGTTGGAAATTTCCGTCTGTAACGTGTTGTAGGAGCCGTAGCCGATTTGTGCGTTTGTCTTTATTCCGTCCTCTTGCATCTTGCGGGTCACTATATTGATAACTCCTCCCATTGCGTTGGAACCGTATAGCACCGAAGCCGGACCGCGAAGTACTTCCACCCGGTCGGTAAGCATCGTTTGGTAAGCGTCGGCAATGGGGTGTCCCATCAATCCCATATATTGGGGATGCCCGTCAATCAGTACCAACAAGCCTGCCGTAGGACTGCCGCCGATACCGCGCAGACTCATTCCGCCTGCCGCTCCCGTAGATACGCCGTAGCCCATGATGCCGCGGCTTGTGGTGAACAGTCCGGGCACTTGTTCCGTCAGTACAGGCAGAACGGAAGGCTGGAAACTTTGTTCCAACACTTTGCGGTTGACTACGGAGATAGTCATCGGCAGATGCCGTACATCCGTTTCATTTCTTGTTCCGGTCACTACTACTTCATCTATAGTCAGGTTCTTGGCAATGCGTGCACTGTCTTTGACTGTTTGTGCAAACCCGGTCGCCGCCCAAATGCCGGCTATCGAAAAAAGTAATATCGTCTTTTTCTTCATCTGTATTATAACGTCTCCTGTTTCAGCTTTTCTACAAATTGGTCTATTTCCTGTAACTTTTTGGGTATGTCAATACCTTGCGGACAGTGCGGGTTACATTGATTGCATCCGGTACAGTGACTTGCCTGACGGAGTTTCGGCACACTGCGGTCGTAACCGATGAGGAAGGCGCGGCGCGCTTCGCGATAGTTTTCATCCTGACTGCTTTTAGGTACATTGCCTTCGTTGATGCATCGGTTGTAATGCAGTAGAATGGCGGGTATATCCAGCCCGTAGGGACAAGGCATACAGTATTTGCAGTCGTTGCATGGCACGGTGGGATAGGTCAGCATCATCTGTGCCGTATCTTCCAGCAGAGCCATTTCTTCTTCCGTACAGGGGTCGAGGGGGGAGAAAGTGCGGAGATTGTCTTGCAGATGTTCCATATACGTCATGCCGCTCAGTACCGTCAATACATCGGGGAAAGTTCCGGCAAAGCGGAAAGCCCAGGAAGCCACGCTGTCTTGCGGACGGCGTTGTTTCAGGCGTGCCATTAAGTGGTCGTTCAGTTTGGAAAGGCGTCCTCCCAATAGGGGTTCCATGATGACGGCAGGTATGCCTCGCTTCACGAGTTCTCCATACAAATACTCAGCATCCGTATTGCGGGTATTTACTTCTTTGGCATGTTTCCAGTCAACGTAGTTCAGTTGGATTTGTACAAAATCCCATTTCAGTTCGTCGTGCCGTGAGAGTAGATAGTCGAAAACTTCTATGTCTCCATGATAAGAGAAACCGAGATTGCGGATGCGTCCCGCCTTGCGTTCTTCCAGAAGGAAATCGAGTATACCGTTATCCAAATAACGGCTGTGCAGGGCTTCCATGCCACCCATGCCGATGCCATGCAGCAACAGGTAGTCTATATAGTCCACTTGCAATTCTCGGAAAGACCGGTGGTACATGGCAAGTGATTCTTCGCGGCTGTGGGTGTTGGAACTGAAATTGGACAGCTTGGTTGCGAGGAAGAACTTTTCACGCGGGTGACGTTTCAGGGCGATGCCCGTAGCACGTTCGGACATACCTTGTACGTATGCCGGGGATGTATCGAAATAGTTCACTCCATGCGCAATGGCATAGTCAATCAGCTCATTGACGGTTTCCTGGTCTATTTCATCGCCTTTTCCGTCAGCCCGCTTTCGGGTAGGCCAGCGCATACAGCCATAACCCAGCAATGATACACGGTCGCCCGTAGTGGGGTTGGTGCGGTAGACCATTTTATCGGTGGGAATTTCGCCCAATGCAGCTGATTCGCTGTCCGAGCTGTTGTTCTTACCGGAACAGCCGTATAATGTGGCTGCCGATGCAAATGTTCCTGCGCCGGCAAGTTTGAAGAAATCCCGGCGGTTTATCTTCTTGCTATTCTTGTTATTATTCTTATCCATAAGTCCCCGTATTTAGTTTCTCGGTACCATCTGTCATTCAGAGCGTAGCGAAGAATCTACTCTCTTGATGTATACACAGAGAGTAGATTCTTCGCTACGCTCTGAATGACAAATACCCAATGATATTAATTAATTCAGTCGTTTATTTATATAATTCGTAGTCATTCTCTTTTGTTATCTTATCCTTACACTGTCCTGTGCATCATATGTCCTTCCACATAAATTGCGCTGAACGGACGTGACGGGCAAAGGTTCTCGCATGCGCCGCAACCGATGCACCGTTCGGTGTTGACAACGGGTATTTTTATGGATTCCTGACTTTCCGGGTCCGATGCTACCATTTGTATGGCGCTGACCGGGCAATGACGGGCACAGTTGCCGCATTCCACATCATCGGTGATGCAGATGCAATTTTCCTTTATCCATACGGCGTGGCCTATCTGAATGGCAGATTTATCAGCTTTGGTAATAGGACGGATAGCTCCTGCCGGACATACTTCCGAGCATTTGGTGCATTCGGGACGGCAGTAACCGCGTTCGTAGGACATTTCCGGCTGCATCAGTTTCATGAAGTCGGAAGAGGGGCGCAGCACTTGGTTTGGACATACCGATACGCAAAGCTGGCAAGCCGTACAGTGTTGTGCAAAATTGCGTGCGCTCAACGCCCCCGGCGGGATAATGGCAGTGGCACGTGCAGGAATTTTCTTCTCCTCGATAACTGCCAGTCCACCGTCCACATTCTTCTCTTGTGCCTTTAAAGCGGCTGTTGTAGCCAACACTGCCGTTGCAGAGAGAAAGGCACGCCGGGTATCATCAATTGAATCTGGAGTACTTGTCTTCTCCTGAGTTTGGGCGGATGCCTTTGCTGCATTTGATTTATGCCGGCGGGTATAAGTGATAGCCCCCTGCTTGCATTTATCAAGGCAATCCATACACGCCACGCACCGGCTGTAATCAATTTCGTGGGCTTTGGAGTTGATGCACGATGCTTTGCAGTTGCGTGCGCAAAGTCCGCAACCGTTACATTTTGTAGTGTCTATAACAGGTTTGAAAAGGGAATACTTGGACAGGAATCCCAGCACCGTGCCCACCGGACAAATCGTGTTGCAATAGGTACGTCCGCTTCGCCATGCCAATACTGCGAGCACAACCAAAGTAATGACCGCTATGATGAAGGTGGACAGGCTTTTCATCCATACTTCTGTTTCATAGAAAGCGTAACTGTCTGCCCGTTCCGCCCAATATGCCAGAAGATTATTGCCCCACTGATAGACGGGGGCAAAAAGATTGGAAGCGATACGGCCATACGAGCTGTACGGTTCGAGCAATGAGGCTACTGCATGGAAGCGTATGCCTGCAACAAGCGCAACGGCAAACAATGCCAACATTCCATAACGCAGCCATTTCAGCGCAGGAGAGTAACGGAAACGGTTTTTCTTCCGTTTGCCTGCAAATCGGGAAATGACATCCTGAAACACACCGAGCGGACAGATAACGGAGCAATAGACGCGTCCGAACAATAGGGTCAATGCAACAAGCAGCACTACCACGCCCACATTCAGTGCGAGCAGTGCGGGGAGGAATTGTATTTTTGCCATCCAGCCCATCCAGCTGTGCAGTGTCCCGCTAAAATCGAGGAACAGGAGAGTGATGAATGCAAAGAAAACAATTGCAAGTGTCAGTCTGATAGTACGTAACATAAAATTCGTAGTTAGTGTTTTATTGCTGCAAAAATACGAAGTTCATGTTTAAGTTTTGTATACGGATTACAGTTTTTTATATATATTCTACAGATACGGGCGATTTTAGCTTTCCTGACATCTTACTGCATGGAAGACGCGTCGAATGAAAGCGGCAGCAATGCGCCTACATTCTTCAGTTCATAAATGCCTTTTTCGCCGAACAGCAAGATGCGCATGGGGCATTTGAAGCGTTTTTCCGTTTCGAGCATCACCTGCCGGCAGGCGCCGCACGGCGGAATCGGTTCTTCCAAAAACTCCCCGTGTTCGTTGCGGGCGGCTATGGCAAGCGTTTCTACCGCTTGGTCGGGATATTGGGAGTTGGCATAGAACAAGGTGGTGCGTTCCGCACAAAGCCCCGACGGATAGGCTGCATTCTCCTGATTGGTGCCTGTAACAATTGTGTGGTTTGCCAGTCGGGCGGCTGCGCCTACCGAGAAGTGCGAGTAGGGGGCATAGCTGCGATAAGTTGCCTGACGGGCGGCATCCATCAGCTCGCGGTCTGCGGCGTTCAATTCTTCGTAGTCGTATATCTTGATAGCGATTTGTATGTTCAGGTCCTTCATAGAGTAATAGTTTATTGTAATTAATGTTACAAAGATAGGAAAGAGATTGGTTTTTTCAATTCTTTTGCAGACTTTTGTGTCAAATTCAACATTTGAAGCATGAAACCTATTTTCAGACTGGCTGCTATTATAGCACTTCTCCTCCTTTCTGTAGCTGTGCAGGCGCAGCGCAGAAATTCCCGCTACAATGAATATATCAAACAATATGCCCCTCTTGCCGTAGAGCAGATGCAGGAGCACAAGATACCTGCCAGTATTACGCTGGCACAGGGATTGCTGGAGAGTGGCGCAGGGCAAAGCACACTGGCGCGTAAAAGTAATAATCACTTCGGCATAAAGTGCGGAAGTAATTGGCGCGGGCGCAGTGTGAGGCATGATGATGATGCCCGTAACGAATGCTTCCGTGCCTATCGCAACCCGAAGGATTCTTACGAAGACCACTCGCTCTTCTTGAAACGCGGCGCCCGCTATGCTTTCCTGTTTAAGTTGAAGATTACCGATTACAAAGGCTGGGCACGCGGCCTGAAAAAAGCGGGCTATGCCACAGACCCCTCTTACGCCAACCGCTTGATAACCATTATCGAGGATTACGACCTGTATAAGTATGACAGCCGCGGTATGAGCAAGCGTGAAGCCCGCAATTGGGAGAAAGAATTGAAGAAGAAACCCTGGCTTGCCAATCCGCATCAGGTATATATAGCCAATGACATTGCTTATGTCGTGGCTCGTGACGGCGATACCTTCCAATTCTTGGGCAAGGAGTTCGACATCAGCTGGCGGAAACTGGTGAAGTATAACGACCTGCATAAAGACTATACTTTAGAAGCAGGTGATATTATCTATCTGAAAGGCAAGCGCAAGAAAGCCGCCAAGTCTTATACCGTTTATATTGTAAAGGACGGAGATTCCATGCACTCCATTTCACAGAAGTACGGCATTCGCTTGAAGAATCTGTATAAGATGAATCGCAAGGATGCGGAATACGTGCCGGAAGTGGGAGACAGGCTGCGTTTGCGGTAGGGTACGTCGCGTACCAACGTTTGGTACACGCCGTACCAAGCATTGGTATTCCTTGTACCCAACATTGGTATTCCTTGTACCAAGCGTTGGTATTCCTTGTACCAAACGTTGATAGTGTTTTTTGTACCGTTCTGCTATCCGAAAATGTACAGAGTGTCCGAAAACGGACACTCTTCTTTTTTGCCTTAACGCTTGTTTTCAATGATTTACATCTTTGGCACGGATTTCGCAAGTGTAAGGACGAAGAATAACGGGCTGTCCGTTTATGCAACAGGGCGGCGGCAACATAAAACAGTAAATAAAGACAGAAAAATATGGATAGAGAGATTCCGAAAGAAGTTCGTAACAAAGAACGTAACAAGAAAATCATTCGTTATGGCGGTATGGGTGCTGCGGGCATCATCGTTATCAGTGTACTCATCTCGTTGATGCGTACCGGAGTGAAAGAAAAAGACCTTGTGTTTTCTCAGGTAAGCCGGGGTACGATTGAGGTCAGTGTAAGCGCTTCCGGCAAGGTGGTTCCCGCCTTTGAAGAGATTATCAATTCGCCTATCAATACCCGTATTCTGGAAGTATATAAGAAAGGTGGCGACAGCGTGGATATAGGCACGCCTATCTTGAAGCTGGACTTGCAGAGTGCCGAAACCGATTATAAAAAGAAGTTGGACGAGGAACAGATGCGCAGCTATAAGCTGAAACAGCTCAAACTGGAGAATATGACCAAGCTGAATGACTTGCAGATGAAAGTAAAAGTCTCTGCCATGCAGCTGAACCGCAAAAAGGTGGAGTTGCGCAATGAGCAATATCTCGACAGCCTCGGTTCCGGCACTACGGACAAAGTGCGTCAGGCAGAGTTGAGTTATAATGTAGCCGAGTTGGAATACGAACAGCTGAAACAACAATATGCCAACGAAAAAGAGGTACTGAATGCCGAATACCAAGTGCAGGAATTGGAATTCAGCATCTTCCGCAAGACACTTGCCGAAACCAAGCGTACGCTGGACGATGCGCAAGTACGTTCGCCCCGTAAGGCAATCCTTACCTACATCAATAATCAGATTGGCGCACAGGTGGCGGAGGGCTCGCAGATTGCCGTTATCTCCGATTTGAGCCATTTCAAGGTAGAGGGAGAGATAGCCGATACATACGGCGACCGCGTATCTGCCGGCGGCAAGGCTGTTGTGAAGGTTGGTAATGAAAAGTTGGAAGGGTCGGTAAGCAGCGTCACTCCGTTGTCCAAGAACGGCGTTATCTCCTTTACCGTACAGTTGAATGAGGATAACAACCGCCGTCTCCGCTCAGGTTTGAAGACGGATGTATATGTAATGAACGCCGTGAAAGAGGATGTGATGCGCATAGCCAACGCTTCTTACTATGTGGGACGCGGGGAGTATGAATTGTTTGTCCGCAATTCCGACAAGGAGATTGTGAAACGCAAAGTACAGTTGGGCGATTCCAACTTTGAGTTTGTGGAAGTAGTTGGCGGCTTGCAACCGGGCGATGCAGTGGTGGTGAGCGACATGAGCCAGTATAAGAATAAGAACAAACTGAAACTGAAATGATACATCTCTATCTGAAACAGGCATGGGCATTGCTGAAACAGAACAAATTGTTCAGTACGCTCTACATCGCCGGCACAGGGCTTGCCATTGCCATGACAATGGTTATGGCGATAGCCTATTACGTCAAGATAGCTCCCGTTTACCCGGAGGTGAACCGCTTGAACACGCTTTACCTGACGAATTGCCGAATAGAACAAGGACCGGAAGGTAACAAGTCAGTCTATCAGTGGGCGGTGTCCTACAAGGCTTTGCAAGACTGGTTTTATCCTACCCGCAACGCACTCTGTGTATCGGCGCAACTGAATAGCGGAACGTTCAGCGACAGCTATATACAGCCTGCCGATCGCAGTGGCGATTTCTCCGTAAAGACAAAGCTCACTGACCCCGCATTTTTCCGTATCTATCCGTTCCGCTTTCTCGAAGGAAAACCGTTTACGGCATCCGACTTGGCGGGCGGTATTTGTACGGCGGTTATCACCGACGAACTTTCTCGTCGCCTGTTCGGTGTCTCAAAAGGGGTGGTAGGACGTTCGTTCCGGTTAAACTATACCGATTATCGTATCTGTGGCGTGGTGGATGCTGCCAGCTACTTGATGCAACGCTCATATGCGCAAGTCTACTTGCCTTATAGTGTGGAGGCGGATTATCGGGAACCGAAATATGGCATGGATTATCTGGGAGCGTACTCTGTGACTTTTCTGGTGAAAGACAATGAACAAGCGGATGCCTTGAAAGCGGAAGTCAAAGATATTGTCCGCAAGGAGAACTTGATGCACCCCGATGAGTGGAAGGTGGAGTTTTGGGAACAGCCGGTGTCGCATCTCGTCAGCATCTTCCATTCTTTCGTAGGCAAGGAATTTGATGTGTGGGCCACGGTGCGCTACTTCCTACTGGTGTTGCTTGTCTTACTTCTGGTTCCTGCCCTCAATCTTAGTGGAATGATAGCGAGCCGTATGGAGAACCGTCTGGCGGAAATGGGAGTGCGCAAGTCGTTCGGTGCGGGGCGCAGGGCATTACTCTCGCAGGTGATGTGGGAAAACCTGCTGCTGACGTTGGCGGGCGGCATTTTAGGACTGGTGCTGGCATGGGTAATAATGTATACAATGCGTGAATGGGTGTTTAACGTATTCGACAAGTGGCCGGACAGTGTGCCGCAGGGAGTGGACATTACGGTTTCGGGCGAGATGTTGTTTGCTCCGTTGGTATTCGTGGCTGTGTTGTTACTCTGTATTGTACTCAATACTCTGTCCGCCCTTGTACCTGCCTGGCATTCGTTGCGCAAGCCTATCATAAACGCATTGAACGAAAAACGGTGAGAAAAGAACATAAGTAGACCTTGAAAAGCAAAAAAATATGTTGAAACTGATATTGAGAAACCTATGGGCGCGTCGCCGACGCAATGGTTGGCTGTTGGCGGAACTGGTACTGGTGAGTGTCATCAGTTGGGTGATACTGGACCCTGTTATTGTACTGATGCACGACCGTAGTATACCCATAGGTTATGATTCCGACCGCCTTTGCATCGTTTCGCTGGGTGCTTTGCAGCCTAATGCTCCGGGATATGACGCCGGAGCGCAGGATTCGGCCCGTTTGGTGGACGGATACTATCAGCTGGTGCGCCTTGCAAAGAACTTTGAAGGGGTAGAATTGGCTACGCCGTTGCTGGGGTTCTGCTATCCTAATTCGAGTGGAAGCGGAAGTGCTTATCTTACCGCCGAGGGTGATACGGTGTCTCATCAGGTGATGTGGATGCAGTTTCTGCCGCATACGCAGTTTTTTGAAACTTATGGTTTCCGTTCGGGAATGGGACGCACGCCCGAACAACTGTCCGATTATGATTATGCCAAGAATGACCTTGTATTGACGGAAAATGCAGCTTATGACATCTTCGGACGAAGAGACGTGCAGGGAGAGCGTTGTGAGAGTACCAGTCGGGGAGATACGGTCTACCAGCCTGTCATTGGCATCGTGGAAACTTTCAAGTCTTACAGTGATTGGCGGCCTATGGCAGTAGCGTTTTTTCCCACGCTCAACGTTGACGCGAACGATATTCCGCAATATGCACAAATTTTGATACGCATAAAAGAGGGGGTCAGCATGAAACGCTTCTTGCATGACTTCCGCCCGTGGATGCTGAAGGAGTTGCGGCAGGGCAACCTCTTTGCCCGCAGTGCCCGTTCGTACGATGACCTTATCACCGAACGGGAAGCGGGCAGTTCAACTCCCGTCTATCGTCGCAACTTGGCCATGGCGCTTTTCTTTCTCGTCAATCTTTGTCTGGGAGTCATTGGCACATTCTGGTTACAGACGCGTACCCGTCGCGAGGAAGTAGGGGTGATGTTGGCTTTTGGTGCTACGCCGGGGCGTATCGTTCGTTTGTTGTTGGGTGAGGGGGCAGTGCTCACGTTGCTGGCTTCGTTGGCGGGCTTTGTGCTCTACTTACAATATGCCCTGAAAGAAGGACTCTACAACGGACTTGGTTGGGGAAACTCCGCTGTGACCGCATGGGCTTCCAACTTCAACCAGAAAGGAGTGGAACCGCTGGAAACGTATTGGGTGAGTAACTTTGCACAACATTTCTGCATCGTGTCGCTCATCATTCTGCTGATACTCTTGGCGGTGGTGCTTGTAGGCATTTTTATTCCTGCCCGCAATATCAGTCGCATACCGCCTACCGAGGCTTTGCGTGATGAATAGCAATCTATTAAATAACAATTAATACTTACCATTATGATTAAGTTAACTGGCATCAACAAGATTTATCGTACTAACGAGATTGAAACCGTGGCATTGGAGAATGTAAACCTCGAAGTGAACAAAGGAGAATTTCTGAGTATTATGGGACCTTCCGGTTGCGGTAAATCTACTTTGCTGAATATTATGGGCTTGCTGGATGCACCTACCAGCGGGACGATTGAAATAGCCGGTACTAAGGTGGACGGCATGAAGGACAAGGAACTGGCGGCTTTTCGTAACCGGAAGCTGGGGTTTGTGTTCCAGTCTTTCCACTTGATTAATTCGCTGAATGTATTGGACAATGTGGAGCTGCCTTTGCTGTACAGGAAAGTATCGGCCAAGGAGCGCCGCTGTCTGGCAGAAGAAGTATTGCAGAAGGTAGGTTTGAGCCATCGTATGCGCCATATGCCTACACAGCTGTCCGGCGGTCAGTGCCAGCGTGTTGCCATTGCGCGCGCCATTATCGGCAACCCGGAGATAATACTCGCCGATGAGCCTACCGGTAACCTGGATTCCAAAATGGGTGCGGAGGTTATGGAGCTGTTGCATCAGTTGAATAAGGAAGACGGACGCACCATCGTAATGGTGACCCATAATGAGGAACAAGCCAAACAAACCAGCCGTACTGTCCGCTTCTTTGATGGTCGTCAGGTAGAATAATTCCCCGCAATTTCATAATTTCTAATTCAGAATTAAAATGCAGACTATTCGTCAAGCCTTTATACTTCTGCGGCAGAATCCGTTGCTGAGCACCATATCCATACTGGGTACGGCATTTGCCATAACGATGATTATGGCAATTGTAATAACCTGGCAGATGAAGTATGCGGATATTGAGCCGGAAGTAAACCGTAGCCGCTGTCTTTATATTAGTAGCGTACATTTGCAGGGAAAGGAAAATAAGGGGTGGAATAATTATAATTCCTGTTCGCCGGCTTTCATGAAAGAGTGCATACAACCATTGCCGGAAGTGGAGGCTTGTACGGCATTCGTTCCGGCGGGAGTAGCCTTGGTATCCATGCCCGACGGTACTAACCGTATGAAGGTGGATGCCATGGAAACAGATCCGGGGTTCTGGAAGGTGTTCCGGGTGCAGTTTGTTGCCGGGCGAGGGTTCAATGATTCCGATTGGGGCGGTGATGTGCCTGCGATTGTCATAGCGGCTTCTGTAGCCCGCCAACTGTTTGGCACTACGGATGCCGTCGGAAAAACGGTATTGCTGAACCGCAACGAGACACGTGTCTGCGGAGTGGTAAAGGATGTTTCCGTAACGGCTAAGGATGCTTATGCACAAGTGTGGCGTCTTTATCCCGCCAATTTGCAGGATGTGACTTCAGTGTATAGCTATTCAGGTTCGCATACGGTTGTAGCCTTAGCACATTCGACCGATGATTTCCCGGCTATCAGACAGGGAATAGAGAAGCGATTGAAAGACATCAATGCCATACAAGATGAAAGGCTGATAGATATTATGGAACAACCCGACGAAATTGTAGCACACGTCAACCATGTGTGGGCAAACAGAGGTCCGGATTTGCGGATGCTGTATATACAGTACTTTCTGGCACTGCTCATCATTCTTTTAGTTCCGTCGCTCAACCTTTGCGGATTAAGTAACAGCCGTATGCAACAGCGTATGAGTGAACTGGGTGTGCGCAAAGCATTCGGGGCGACACGCGGAGTGCTGATGAGGCAGATATTGAATGAAAACCTTGTGCTGACTCTGATTGGAGGAGTGGTGGGATTGCTGTTCAGCTATCTGGCTGTGTATGCTATGCGTACGTGGCTGTTCACCAATAATCTGAATGTCGGTACTTCCGGTGATTTTGATTTAAGTATGTCGGTACTGTTCAGTCCTACGGTGTTCTGTCTGGCTTTTCTTTTTTGTTTGGTTATCAATCTGCTTAGTGCGGGTCTGCCTACATGGCTTGCCGCACGGCATACAATTGTAGATTCTTTGAACGATAAATAAAGCGAAATTGATTATGAAATTCATAGTACATAACTTACATATGATTCAGGCACGTCTCCGTAGTAACGGCTGGGTGTTGGCCGAACTGTTTCTGGTATTTATCGTGATGTGGTTTCTCTGCGACTCGCTGGGATGCTTGAAGTATACATATTATCGTCCGCTGGGCTATAATATAGATAATGTCTACCAACTGTCGATGATTACGGGCGGCGAAAGCCAAGATACCGGCATGACAAAGGCGGACAAATACATTAGTATTTTGCAGAAACTTGAGAGGGAACCCAGTGTTGAAGTTGCTGCCCTGTCATATTGGAGTTTGCCGATGAGCGGCAACAATTCTTATAACTCGCTGGCTGCACAGGATACCATCGGGTGTGAAATGCGTCTAATAAATGCCACCGGAGGATATACCCGGGTATTCCGTATGCAGGAAGATGCCAAGCGTCCGTTTGCGGCGATGCCTGTAGGGAGTGATGTCAGCTCCGGCAATTATGTAATGTTAAGTGAGAGTGCGGTTCTTTTTTTTAGGAAGAGGGTACCCGACTTTTCGTTAGACACTCCCTTGAGCTGGTATGGAGATTCTGCGAATGTTGTTACTCAGTGCGGCATGATAGGCGGTTTCCGTTCTTATCGTTATGGCGCCGATGCAAAGTGGATTTTTCGAAGAATAGACGAAAATGTAATACGGACGGAGTTACAGGATTATAGGGCACAGATTGTTTTCCGCGTGAAAGAAAAAATGGATTCTCCTGATTATAGGAGCAAGTTCCTGAAAGAGATAGCTCCGCATCTGGATACGGATGATATGTTTATAGCCGATGTTGCTCCTTACACGGAACAGCAGAAACAGTTTGAGGTGATGCAAGGTGATGTGGATAAAGTGAATACGCAAACGGTGGTAGTGGCATTTCTTTTGGTGAATGTATTTCTGGGACTGATAGGTACTTTCTGGTTTCGTACCCGGAGACGCCGTAATGAAATAGCTTTGAGGCTGGCAATGGGCAGTACCAAAAAACAGGTTTTCAGTTTGCTCATGGGAGAGGGATTGCTACTGCTGACTCTTGTTACACTGCCTGCTATGATTGTCTGCTACAACGTAGGTATTGCCGAACTGACAATGGGACGTACGGAATTGATTACTACATGGCCGGTGGAATGGAGTTTTCTCCGTTTCCTGCTGGGTACAGTGGGCGCATGGTTGTTGATGGCATTAATGGTGATAGTGGGCATATGGTTTCCGGCACAACAGGCCATTAATATACAGCCGGCGGAGGCATTACATGAAGAATAAAGTAGAAATAATAGAAAATGGATAGATGAGATGATAAAGCAATATTTTACACAAGCATGGGCGCAACTTCGCCAACAACCGTTGATTAGCACGGTCAGTATAGCCGGTACGGCACTTGCCATCTTCCTGATAATGTTGGTGGTGATGATGCAACAAGTAAAGGTTGCTCCTTTTGCGCCCGAAAGCAATCGTGACCGTTTTCTGCACGTCAAGTCTATGAGCATCTCCAACTCAAATTGGGGAGACGGTACAAGTAACGGACCGATGAGCGTACAGACCGCCCGAGAATGTTTTCAGTCATTGAAAACACCGGAAGCTGTTACTATTTATACTATTTTTCCGGTCTCTACTCCGGTATCTTTACCGGGTAAGCCGGCGGTTAGTGTGGATTTACGACAAACGGATGATATTTTTTGGCGGGTGTTTGACTTTTCTTTTATTCTGGGGAAGCCCTATGATAAGGCTGCATTTGATGCCGGACAACCGGTGGCGGTACTTACGGAGAGTGTAGCACGTAGCCTGTTTGGTACAACAGATGTTGCGGGACGTCAATTTCTTCTCAGCCATGCGCCTTACCGTGTAGCAGGTGTTGTGAAAGATGTGTCTACACTGGCCGACTGTGCTTATGGGCAGGTATGGGTCCCATACACCTCAACAGGTATGGATAATAATACGTGGAATGACCGGCATATGGGAATGATGAGTTGTACAATGCTGGCGCACAGCCGGGATGATTTTCCCGCTATCCGACAGGAGGCGGAACGCCGTAAACTTGAGTATAATACGCTTATCGGAAAGAATGGATGGAAACTGATTTATCGCAACCGTCCGTACGATCAGGAGAAGAATGCAATAGCTTTTGGCGCCAATATTGAACCGGATGTGGATGCGGCTCGTCGCCAGCGGATTGTTATCTTCGTTATTTTGCTGATAGTGCCTGCCATAAATCTTTCGAGCATGACGCAGAGCCGTTTGCGACAGCGGGTAGCGGAGATTGGAGCGCGCCGCGCTTTTGGTAGTACGCGTTTGGAATTAATGGGACAGATTATAGCGGAAAATCTGGTAGTGACTTTGTTGGCAGGTATTGTCGGGTTATTGTTGAGTGTGGCCTTTGCATACTTGGGTAATACATTGTTTTTTGCGCAGGAGTTCAGCCAGACCTTAAATCCGCCGGAAGTGGATGCCTCTATTTTGCTTCATGCCTCTACTTTTGCTTGGGCATTGCTCTTCTGTTTTGTACTGAACTTGATGAGTAGCGGCTTCCCGGCATGGCGTGCTTCCCGTATCGGGATAGTGAATGCTTTGGGAGGACGATTACACTAATTGCTTTTCGCTAACTATTAATCGCAGAAAGAAATGACTAAGAAACTTTTGATACAGATAAAGAATGAATGGCGCAATAACCTGTGGTTGGCTTTGGAACTATTGGTTGTGAGCGTTGTGATGTGGTTTGTGGTAGATTATCTCTATACACGTGCAGCTACCTACTTGGAACCGAGAGGCTTTGACATCAGCCATTGTTACCTTATTGAAATGGGAAAACTCACGGACAAGAGTCCTGATTATATTCCGAACCAAACCGATGAACAGGAAGATGCCGATATTCTTGAACTTGTAGACCGTTTACGCCGCCGTCCGGAAATTGAGGCGGTAAGTCTCTCGCAAAATTCCTATCCATACAATGGCAGCAATTCTACTGATATGGTTCGGTATGATACACTGGTTTCTGATAGTTGGACTATCCGCCGCATGGTAACTCCCGATTTTGTGCGTGTATTCCGTTATCAAGGTGCACGTGGTGAAACCTCCGAACAGCTTGCCGAGATATTGGAAAGGGGAGAGTTCATAGCTTCCAATAATCTCTTTCGGAAGTATGACCGTCCGCTGACAGAACTTGTAGGCAAACGTTTCCAGCTTTTTGGTGATACAACACAAACTTATCGATTGGGGGCGGCTTTAAAGGATGTGCGTTACAACGACTTCCAACAAGCGCGAAGCTCTTATACTTTTCTCTATAAATTGGACTGGTACGATATCGGGTTGGAACTTTGTTTGCGTGTCCGGGCTAATCAAGATCATGATTTTATTCAGCGTCTGAAGGCGGACAGTGAGAAACAGTTCCGTATTGGCAATATCTTTATTTCCGAGGTACGCTCTTTTAAGGATATTCGTCGTAATTTCCAACAAGCGTGGAGCAATGACGTACGTAATTATGTAATGGGAATGGGATTTCTGTTGCTGAATATTTTCTTGGGGCTGCTCGGCACTTTTTGGTTCCGCACCCAGCAACGCCGTTCGGAAATTGCATTGCACAAGGCGCATGGAGCTTCGGATATGAGTGTTTTCACTCGTTTGATAAGTGAAGGTCTGCTCTTGTTGCTCATTGTTACACCGATAGCATTAATCATTGACTATAATCTGGCAAGTATGGAATTGAATTCTTGGCGCAACGGTACAACCTTGGAATGGGGGCGTCTGCTGCTCTGCGCATCCGTTAGCTTCATCCTGATAGGATTGATGATTGTGGTTGGTATAGGTATTCCGGCACGTAAAGCAATGAAGGTACAACCGGCAGAGGCTCTGCACGATGATTAAATTGAATAATAGAATATGATCCGTCTTTATTTTCAACAGGCTCTCTTTCACTTACGTGAAAATCCGATTATAACGTGGGTTTCCATATTGGGAACGGCTTTGTCTATCTGCATGATTATGGTGGTTGTCATCACCTTCCAAGTGCGGCTTGTAGATTGTGAACCGGAAATAAACCGTAGCCGTTCGCTCTATGTATCGACCATGTCTGTAAAGGCAAAAGGGGCGCCCGACAGCAATTCCGCTAATTCTTTTATGTCTGTGCG
Source organism: Bacteroides sp. AM10-21B (assembly GCF_003472565.1). NCBI lineage: Bacteria > Pseudomonadati > Bacteroidota > Bacteroidia > Bacteroidales > Bacteroidaceae > Bacteroides > Bacteroides sp. AM10-21B. The sequence goes on from NZ_QRME01000008.1 coordinate 178,060, forward strand.
TACGGGGCAGGAATGCTTCAAAAGTCTGAAAACAGCGGAAGTGGTCACATTAGTCTCTTTGCCGGAAAAAGTACGTGCGGCTGTACCGGCCGGAGCAAAAACAACGGCAGACATGAAGGAAACAGATGAAAGCTTCTGGCAGGTTTTCCGTTTTCGTTTTCTTAGTGGAAGCGCCTTTACAAAAGAGGACAGTGATGCGGGATTGCCGCGAGCCGTTATATGTGCTACAGTAGCACGCCGTCTTTTCGGCAGGACAGATGTTGCGGGACAAATCTTACAACTGAATCATGTGGATTATCGCATATCCGGTGTAGTGGCGGATGTGTCCATGCTTGCCACTTCGGCTTACGCGCAGGTGTGGATACCCTATAACTCAACGGATATGAGAAATTTGGACTGGGAAGAAGGTACAATGGGGTCAATGCGTGCCGTTATTCTGGCGCATTCATCTGCTGAATTTCCGGCTATCCGTCAGGAAACGGAACTATTGCGTCATAAATACAACGAGGGGTTGCGTGATGTAGAAGTTTTTTATCGTGGGCAACCGGACGAACAGTTCGCCAGTCTCTATCGTAAATGGAACGAAATTCCTGATACAAAAGCGATAATTCTGCGTTATATGCTGATTATTGTTATTCTGCTTCTTGTACCCGCCATTAACTTAAGTAGCATGACGCTTTCGCGTATGCGTAAGCGTATGGCTGAAATTGGTGTTCGCAAGGCTTTTGGGGCAACAGGTCGTGAACTGGTGCGGCAGGTCTTTTTTGAGAATCTTCTTCTAACGTTGGTTGCCGGTTCATTGGGACTGTTATTAAGCTATGCGGCTACTTTCTTGCTGAACGGTTTTCTTTTCAATAATACCACTAATGCTTATTTGGTAGGTGAAACATCCCTGACACCGGGTATGCTGCTTTCACCTTGGGCTTTTCTCTTGGCCTTCGGCTTTTGCTTACTGATGAATATCCTTTCGGCGGGTATACCGGCATGGCGTGCATCGAGAATGAATATAACGGACGCTATAAATCAAAGATAAACATTAACATGAAAAAGATTTTCATACAGATAATAAACGAATGGCGCAGTAATCTTTTTCTCTTAGTAGAATTATTACTGGTCTTTGTCGTACTATGGTATATTGTAGACTGGGTTACAGTGACCGCTCGCGTGTATAGGGCACCTATGGGATTCGATGTGGAGCACTGCTATGATATTTCTGTAGGCAAACTCACTCCGAAGTCTGCCGCCTATAATCCGGATTTGACGATAGATGATGATTTGGAAGATTTACTGCAGATAATTGATCGCTTGCGCCATCGTTCGGGTGTGGAGGCTGTGGCACTCTCACAAAACAGTTTCCCATATAATGAGGGAAGTAATAGCATTAATATCGGTATAGATACTGTGATGGTGCACTCTCATCACCTTCGGATAGAGCCGGATTTTTTTCGGGTGTTCAAATATTCTGCCCATGACGGGACGGGATCGGATAAACTGGTGGAAGCGTTACGAAGGAATGAAATAGTGGCTACTTCGAATCTTGCGGACGATTATCCGCAGGCAGGCGTAAAGGACGCTTCGTCGTTATTGGGACGCGAAGTCCCTTTTTGGAGTAAGGATGCTTCCGACCGTTATCGTATCGGTGCAATCGGTGCGCCTGTACGCTGGTCTCATTTCTATACGTCAAAGCAATATGGAGGTTCGTATGTGGCTACTAATTTAAGTTTGGACGTGATGAAAGAGTATGGTGACGCTCGTTTTTTTGATTTGAGTCTGAGGGTCAGTAAAGATGAGGACTACGACTTTATTACCCGTTTGATGGACGATGCCGACCGTTTGTATCAAGTAGGAAATATTTATTTGCTGGATATAACTTCTTTCAGTGATTTGCGTGAAATTTGCGAATTGGAAGAAACAAACGAATTGAAAACGCAGCTTTGTGTGCTTGGCTTTCTTATGCTGAATATTTTCTTGGGAGTAATCGGGACATTTTGGTTCCGTACGCAACAACGTCGTCGGGAAGTAGCGTTGCGTATGGCTATGGGAAGCAGTCGCCAACAAATCTTCTCGCGCCTTGTGTGTGAAGGGCTACTGTTGCTGACACTGACTACCGTACCAGCGGCAATTATAGTTTTCAATGTCAGCATTGCCGAATTGGTGGATGTAAGCCGGATAACATTCGATGTGGTACGATTCTCGTCGGCTCTCGTTTTGACATGGATGCTTATGGCGTTGATGATTGTTGCCGGAATCTGGTATCCCGCATATAGAGCGATGAAGGTACATCCGGCTGAGGCATTGCACGATGAATAAAGTTTTTTTAAGGGAAAAAGGTGTAAATTCTCAATATAACTTGTATATTTGCGTATCTGTAAATAAGTTTATACAGACAAATCAAACAAACGAAATGGGAAAACACCTTCTCTTAATATATTCATTAGTTTTTTTGTGCTTGACATCGGGGACACTCTCGGCTGAGGAAAAAAACTATAATGTGCTTTTTATACAGTCATATACAAACAGTGCTTCGTGGCATAGCAACCTTATTGCCGGTTTGCAGGAAGGGCTGGAAAAGGGTGGGGTAAAGGCGAATATTGTTACCGAATATTTGAATGCCGACTTTTGGACCTTCGCTTCGGAATGTGTCATTATGCGTCGTATATGTGAACGCGCCAGACAGCGTAAAACAGATCTGATTGTAACGTCCAGTGATGAGGCTTTCTATACTTTGACTCACTGTGGCGACTCATTACCCTATCAAATTCCGGTAGTTGTTTCGGGTATTAAATATCCTGATGAAAAGTTGTTTGAGCAGATGCCGAACGTTTCGGGTTTTACATCGAAAACGGATTTCAATGTTTTGTTGGAGGAAGCTATACGCCTGTTCCCTGCACGTAGGGAGATTATTTGCTTGTCGGATAGTAGTTTTTTAAGTAGTAAGGGGGTGAGAGCGGTAAAAGAAGCCTGGATACCTTTTAAGGAGAAGCATCCGGAATACAAGTTAAGGACGCTGAATGTTCAGGAAAAGTCGCTTAATTCCATTATTACATCTATTTGCTATGACTACAATGCCCATAAGTACATTGTCATAGCCCCTAAATGGATTCCCTTTTTGTCTTTAAAACTGAAAGCACCTGTATTTGCCAACCAAAACCTGGCAATGGCGAAAGGAGTTTTATGTGTTTATGATGTAGAACCGGCGGTAGATACTTATGCTGCGGGTGTGCAAGCGGCAAATATACTGAAAGGTCAGTCACCCGGTTCATTCGGAGTAGGGGACTTGGGCGGTAAGCTGTTGTTCGATTACAAACAACTTGACTTTTTCCATGTCGACGTAAAGAGTGTTGAACTGCGGGGAAGTATTTTGAATATCCCTTTAATAGATCGCTATCGGGTATGGTTTATTCTGTCCTATTCGGTGATAGTGGGTGCGTTGGCGTTTTTGGTTATCTGGCTTTATCGGAGTAACCGCCGCGAATCCCGCAAGCGTATACATGCGCAGACCCGCCTGTTGATACAGCAACGTTTGGTGGAGCAGCGGGATGAATTCGAAAAAATATTCTGTTCTATTCGTGACGGGTTGATAACGTATGATACGGATATGCACATTCATTTCGTTAACCGGGCTTTGGTAGAGATGTTAGGATTACCTTCCGATATATATATGGAGCGTTCGTACGAAGGGCAGATGGCCGGTTCGATTTTTCGTGTTTATATAAATGGTGAGAATATTTTAAAAAGGTTGTTGGAACAAGTTATCCACGACAAGAAACCTGTTGTTATACCTGAGAAAGCATTTATGCAAGAGAATGCGAAAGGCACTTATTTCCCTGTTTCAGGCGAGGTGGTACCTATTTTTGCGAAAGACAAACTGACAGGTATGGCAATCGTTTGCCGTAATATCTCTGATGAAGAGATGCAGAAACGTTTCTTTAATATGGCTATTGAGGAAAGTTCCATTTATCCATGGCAGTACAACACCCGTATGAAATGTTTTCATTTTCCCGGTGGATTGTTACAACGTTTCAATTGTTATGATAATACGGATTATATTTCAAGGGAAGTATTGGATCAGATTGTTCATCCGGAAGACTTGCCTCGTACACGCAAGCATTTTGATAATATCATGTTGGGGCATGAGCCTAATTCCCGTATGAGTTTCCGTTTGCAGAATGCAGACGGAAGATATGAGTGGTGGGAGTTCCGTAGTACCGCTTATGATGGTTTGACGGCAGATATTCCCTATATGGTGTTGGGGGTATGCCAGAGTATTCAGCGGTATAAGAATACCGAAGATGAGTTGATTGCCGCCCGTGACCGTGCTTTGCAGGCTGATAAGTTGAAATCGGCATTCTTAGCAAATATGAGTCACGAGATACGTACGCCGTTAAATGCGATAGTAGGTTTTTCCGATTTATTGAAAGACTTAGACGCTTTCTCGCCGGAGGAAGTGCAACAGTTTGTTGAGACTATCAATAGCAATTGTACGTTGTTGTTGGCATTGATTAATGATATTCTGGATCTTTCACGTATTGAGTCAGGTACTATGGATTTTCAGTTCTCTTCTTACAACCTTACATTTATTATGCAGCAGGTTTACGATTCCCAAAGGTTAAGTATGCCAGAGGGGGTGGAATTGCGTACCGATTTTCCCGAAGGAGCAGGCAAAGATATTATTACTGATTCCGTACGTCTGAAGCAAGTAGTGAATAATCTGATTAACAACGCCAAGAAGTTTACTACAAAAGGCAGCATTACTTTTGGATATAATGTGGAGGAGCCCGGATATACAACTGTTTTCGTGGAAGACACCGGAGCGGGTATATCCGATGAGGATCAGAAACATATCTTCGAGCGCTTCTATAAGGCGGATAGCTTTACGCAAGGTGCCGGTTTGGGGTTGAGTATCTGCCAGACGATTGTAGAACGTCTTGACGGTACTATAACAGTAACTTCAAAGCCGGGCGAAGGAACCCGCTTTGAAGTCAGAATGAAGGATAATGTAATGTAATCGCACTCCGGTTAAAGCCTTATTCTATTTTCTTGCATCCGTTGGACTGCAGGAATTCATCAATCACTTGTTCGTAATTGCCATGTAGCATGATGTGATGATTCCCCAAAGGATTTCTTAGAAAATATTCTGCTGAAGTATTCATCTTTATGCGTACCTGCGTACGGCACATATTGATGTAGTTAGTGTTTTCGGTCAACGTACCCGTACCGAGGTAATATTCATCAAGGCATTCGCCGCCACACTTTACGATTGTCACGTCTCCGGTGGGCAATATTCCCTGTATGCCAATGCCGCTTTCCGTTTCAAAGTGATTGCGAATAATGAATTGTTCTGTCTGTGCTACACCAATTGTACAATGCGCCAGTATAATTTCGTTGGTGCGTGCATTAATCATGGACGGGTTGGCCATGAAAGTAGATTTCCCGGTAAGCACTTTGGCGGCGAGCATGGTGAATACAGACTGCAAGTCACCTTCACATCCGGCAATGATGCCTTCATAATTCAACATGGAGAGTGCCAGGCAACCGGTGGTGCCCGTCTGCTCTATCAGACGGAAACAACTTAAGGTAAGTGCGCTCAAACGGTCTTCATCCACCACTTTCCGTATAGAGCGATACAGGCGCATGGCTTTTATCATATCTTCGGGTGACGCTTCCCGGCAGGCAAGTGCTTTTCCTGCAAGGCGGGCGCACGCTTCGCCTACTTCGTCATCGGTGATTTGATTGTAGTATTCATAAATGCGGTCCAGTGATACATCCGTATATTCCACTCCCCAGCGGCGTTTGGCAAGAAGATAATCTACATTGCTGGCAATGAGCCAGCTTGACGGAGTACCTATTACACCGATACGCATTCCGAAGAGACTGCGTTGTGCCATGAAATTACTGTGCAGTACAAAAATGCGTTTAATGATTTCGGACAATTCGCCATGAAGAATTTCGCTTTTCATTCCTCGTCCGCGCAGCCATGATGATATTTCGAGGGCGGCGGCAAGTGAGTTCTGCATACCGTCTGCCAGTATAATGGCGGGGCGGGGAAGGGCTTCGAAATGTTGGATAACCAACCGTTCCACTCCACCGGTGGCGATGAACAGGATACTGAAATCATCGGGAGCCAGTTTGTTGATATCTTGATAATCTATAAAATTGACGGTGAAGTATTTTTCCAACTCAGTCAATATTATTTCATGGGAACTGCGAACAGATGCTTGCTTATGTAACAGTGAAGCAAAAGTTATTAGGTTGATGACCATGGTATTACTTACTATTTTAATGTTGGTTTATGATGAAACAGCTGTAGTTGTCTATTTGTTTACTATTTCAAAGGTACAAGAATCTTTTTAAATAGCATAGTGTTTTTAATATAGATAAGGTTTTTAAAGTTTTTATGTCTTAGCTTCCCTTTAGTATCAAATAAATCACTACATTTGCGACTTAAATGATAAAATGATATAAAATACTCATGCCAACAATTTCTATTCGCGGAATGGAGATGCCTGCATCTCCTATCAGAAAGCTGGCTCCTTTGGCAGATGCAGCCAAACAAAGGGGCGTCCATGTATTCCATCTCAATATCGGACAACCTGACCTGCCCACACCGCAAGTCGCAATTGATGCCATTCGCAATATTGACCGTAAGGTATTGGAGTACAGTCCCAGTGCGGGCTATCGTAGCTATCGTGAGAAATTGGTGGGATATTACGATAAATATAACATCAAGCTCACTGCCGATGATATTATCATTACTTCCGGTGGTTCGGAGGCTGTATTGTTCTCCTTTATGGCATGCCTTAATCCGGGTGATGAGATTATTGTGCCGGAACCGGCTTATGCCAACTATATGGCGTTTGCCATTTCTGCAGGCGCTAAAATCCGCACGATTGCAACGACTATAGAAGAGGGCTTCTCACTGCCTAAAGTAGAAAAATTTGAGGAACTGATAAATGACCGCACACGTGCTATTTTGATTTGTAATCCCAATAACCCTACCGGTTATCTGTATACCCGTCGCGAAATGAACCAGATACGCGACCTCGTGAAGAAGTATGACCTTTTTCTCTTTTCCGATGAAGTGTATCGTGAGTTTATCTATACGGGTTCTCCCTATATTTCAGCCTGTCACCTGGAAGGTATTGAAAATAACGTAGTGCTGATTGATTCCGTATCCAAGCGTTACTCGGAATGCGGTATTCGTATCGGTGCGCTGATAACGAAAAACAAGGAGATACGAGATGCTGTTATGAAGTTCTGCCAGGCGCGTTTAAGTCCGCCGTTGATAGGTCAGATTGCAGCCGAAGCATCTTTGGATGCGGGAGAAGACTATTTGCGTGATACTTACGATGAATATGTAGAACGTCGTAAATGCCTGATTGACGGTCTGAACCGTATCCCCGGCGTATATTCACCTATTCCTATGGGAGCGTTTTATACCGTAGCCAAACTGCCCGTAGATGATTCAGACAAATTCTGTGCATGGTGTCTTTCCGAATTTGAGTACGAAGGGCAGACAGTTTTCATGGCTCCGGCTTCCGGCTTCTATACAACACCGGGTTCCGGTCGTAATGAGGTCCGCATAGCCTATGTATTGAAGAAAGAAGATTTGACCCGTGCGTTATTTGTGCTTTCCAAAGCGCTTGAAGCCTATCCGGGTCGTACGGAATAATAGAAAAAGATGTCTTTATCCTTATTTCTCGCTCGTCGTATTTACAGCGAAGGTGATATCGGAAAACAAGTTTCCCGTCCTGCCGTACTGATAGCAACTGCCGGTGTTGCTATCGGGTTGGCGGTAATGATTATTGCCGTGTCGGTGATAATCGGTTTCAAGAGCGAGGTGCGCGATAAGATAATAGGGTTCGGCTCTCATATCCAGATTAGCAATTCGGATGCGGCACGTTCCTTTGAAACCCGCCCTATAGCTGTGACGGACAGTATGATTGCTGCCCTCATAGATAATCCTGAGGTGAAGCAAGTGCAGCGCTATTCCACAAAGCCGGGTATGATAAAGACAGCCGATGCTTTTCAGGGGATGGTGTTGAAAGGGATAGGACCTGAATATGACATCTCTTTCTTTCACCGCCATTTGGTAGAGGGAGAGTTTCCTCAGTTCAGCGACTCGGCTTCCACCAATCGTGTAGTCATTTCGAAGGTGATAGCCGATAAAATGAAGCTGAAACTTGGTGATAAAATAGATACCTATTATATACAGGATGATGTACGCGCCCGTCGTTTGACGATTGTCGGCATCTATCAGACAAACTTTTCCGAATACGATAATCTGTTCCTTCTTACCGATTTGTGTTTGGTGAACCGTCTGAACAAATGGAAGTCCGACCAAGTGAGCGGAGTGGAACTGGAACTGCATGATTACGACAAACTGGAAGAAACAACCTACCGGATATCTGATGAAGTAAGTCGACAGCCAGACCCTTACGGTGCAGAATACTGTGTGCTGAATGTGGAGCAACTCAATCCGCAGATTTTTGCATGGTTGGGCATTCTGGACGTCAATATATGGGTTATCCTTATTCTGATGATAGGAGTTGCCGGCTTTACAATGGTTTCTGGACTGTTGATAATTATCATTGAACGTACTTCGATGATTGGTGTTCTGAAATCTCTTGGCGCTAATAATTTCACTATCCGCAAACTATTCCTTTGGTTGGCAGTGTTCCTTATCGGAAAGGGTATGTTGTGGGGCAATGCGATAGGGTTGGCATTCTATTTTATCCAGAAATGGTCAGGGTTATTCCGGCTCGATCCGGAAACTTACTATATGGATACTGTTCCCGTTTCTTTCAATATCTGGATTTTCTTGTTACTGAACGTTGGCACGCTGTTAGCTTCACTTATCATGTTGCTGGGGCCGTCATATCTTATCACGCGCATTCATCCGGCAAATTCCATGCGTTACGAGTAAATAAATCTACTTCCTCAGAAATCCGCTTTTCTTTCTAAACAGGCAGTAGAGTTTCCAACGAAGAGATTGCAGAGGTTGAAGCACATCAAATACAGGCAGCGACCAATAGTATCTGCGTTGGTCGTTCAAATCCTTTGCGGTCTTGTTGATGATGATTGCCTGTAATACGAAGCGGAGTATCCATAAAAGAGGTGCAATACCGGCTGCCAACCAGTGGTAGTTCAGTATGCCTGTCACAAGCATAGCCGGCCATGATACATAGAATGCCAGACGGGTAGTGGTTTCCAATCCAGCCAACCATCTTTGTGCGCCATGATAGAGCCGGGCGGTAGATGCGTAACTTATCTTTTCCTCACGCCAGTCCTTAGTGCGGAGTACGGGTTGCATACGCACGATGGCATCTGCATCTGTTTCTACGCGAGTATTCTCGGCAGTAGCTATATGGTTGATAAACAAATCGTCGTCACCGCGTTGGAGATTGAGATGTGCGGAGAAACCTTTCTCCCGGTAGAATACTTCCTTGCGGTAGGCAAGGTTACGCCCGATACCCATATAGGGGCTGCCTGCAAGTGCAAAGCCGAGATAGCGCATGGAAGTGAAAAGATTGTCGAATGCTACCCGCTTGTGCAACCAGCCTTTGCCGCGTTCGTAGCCGCTATATCCCAGAACAACTTGCGTACGTGAGGTGAAGTTGCGTGCCAGCAGACGCAGCCATTGGTTACTTTGCGGGCAACAATTGGCTTCGGTAAAGACGAGCCAGTCATATTTGCTTGCTTTGATGCCGAGGGTTACGGCAAGTTTCTTCCTACTGATATAGCGGGAAGAGTCGGGAACGAAACTATGATAGAGATGTGGATATTTCTCTTCCAGCAGGGTCAGGTAATCCTCGCTTTCATCCGTATTGCCATCGTTGATAACAATCACTTCAAACTGCGGATAGTCCTGTTCAAGAATAGCGGTCAGGTTGCGGCGCAGGTTCTCGGATTCTTCCCGGGCGCAGATAATGACCGATACAGGGGGGAACTCTTGTGAGAAGTGTACATTGTTCCGTTTTACGGCACGATTGCGTAAATGAATACGGTTGTACAGACAAAAGTAATAAAGGGCTTGAATAATAAAAAGAGTTCCCGTCGCTGCGAGCAATATCTTTTCAGTTGTATCGAATGTAAATGCTTCCATGTGTCGTATGACGTTTTATAACGTGCAAAGTTACAAAATTCACCACAGATTACATGGTTTAAGGCTGATTATTTATTTCCGGTACTACCTCAAACTTCGTTCCGGGGAAATGTTTGGAGAGATAGTCCCGTATGTACTGCATCGTGTCGTTTTGTATGGTCTTGTCCTCTACCGTGGGATAAAGGTTGTACAATACCGTATCAAGTATAATTCCCCGATGCTTAATGGCTTCCAAACTCAGTAAAGTATGATTGATGCTGCCCAATTTCCCGGATGTAACGAAAATAAGCGGGTAGTTCTTCTCGGCAACGTAGTCAATGGTGAGGTATTCTTCAGTCAAAGGAACCATGAGACCGCCGGCTCCTTCCACCAGTACGATGTCGTAACGGCGGGCAAGTTCCTGTGTGGCATGCTCTATTTTGCAGAAGTCGATAGGGCGGTTGTCAATGCGTGCCGCAAGGTGGGGAGAGCAGGGATAGGAAAAGATTTCGGGCATGGTGAGTCCTTCTTCATCTTCGGGCAGATAGCCTGTACCCATGATACGGCGGTGCAGGTCGATGTCTTCGGAATGACCGGTGTTTCCGGTTTGAATAAACTTTTGAGTGATTACAAGCTGCCCGTTTTGGGATAGCTGTTTGGCATACCAAGCGGTGCAATAGCTTTTTCCGGCATCGGTATCAATGCCGCTGATGAAATAGATAGCTGGTTTCATACTTCTTTATATCTTATATGAATGGTTAAACATAGGTAGTTGTACTTTAATTCTTTTTCTTTTTGGCAATCACATAAATCGGGTGATAAGTCAACGAAACGCTATGGTCTGCATTGCCACACATTCGGATATACTCATTGCAGAAGTTTTGCAGGCGCCCGCGAGTCCAAATTCTCTTTTCGGTGCCGGTCACTCCGGTTTGTTTAAGGTGCTGCAACACTTCGAGCGGAGTATCGAAAGGCAGGGAGACAATCTCTTCTCCGGCGTAAAGGATTTCGAAATGGGGTGATAGCAAAGCTTGCAGATTTTCAAGAGGCAGATACTCCAGCCCATGTCCTGTCAGAGTATGAATTTCTTGCATATTTTTCTTGCCGAATGTACTGAATGCAAGAATACCGTCGTCAGATAAAAAACGGTGGCATCGGGCGAAGAAACGTTTCGTGTCGGCAAACCATTGCAGCGTGGAGCAAGAAGTAATCAAGTCCGTTCCTTGTGGAAAATCGAGGACTTCCGCATCACAGGGCAGGAAGCTGACACAGCCTTTACTGTTCTGATTGAAAATATCCTTTATACATTCTTCCATTTCGGGACACAGGTCGTTGAGCAGCAGAGTTTCCGGTTGCAGGGTATGGAGCAGCAAGCGGGAATAGCATCCCGTGCCGCATCCGAATTCCGCGATATGGCGAAAGGGGTGGATGTTGCGGAGGCGGCTTTGTGCAGGGTCGGTACTGTTATGCACGGCGGTAGCAGCACCGGTGTGTTCCATTAGCAGGCGCAGCATCTTTTCCGCTACTTGTTGCTGCACGCGGGCTTCACGGCTGTATGTATTTCGTGCATGGGCAAAGCGCTTGGCAACGAGCGCTTTGTCAACGGATTGAATGGCGTTGTCAGTCATTTTCTGTTGTTTCTTGTCAGATGTCCATATTCTTGAGTTTGTATAGAAAGTCATCAACAGGCATTTCCCACATATCTTGCAGCAGAAAGCGGAACATGGCTTCGTCATAGTGTGCGCTGTCGGTCATGACTACGACACCCTCCATCGGGCCGTTGCCGTTGAGCTTCAAATTCTCAGGTGGAAATATCCGGTCGTTACTGCCGATAAAGGTATAGTCGTATTGGTATCTGTACATATCATAATACTCACTGAACTTATCCTCGGCGGCTTCGTCGTATATGTCGTTTCTTATGTCTCCACGCATCTCGAAGTATTGCTCCTGAATGAGTCTTAACTCTTCCTTTATTTCATCGAAGTTCCGTCGGGGAGTTATTTCCATGAATGCCTTGTAAGCGTTACTGTCTTTGCACATACGGCGCAGAAATTTTTGAAGTGAGACGGGAGTAAGACCGTCAAGAGTAGCTTGATAAGTTTGCAAGGGAATGCCTTCTAAGTTATCAATGGGGTATGTACTTCCATTGAAAGCTATACTGAGAATGTTGTCCTGACGGACTTGACTGAGTATGATAGAGCCTGCCCAAACTCCCATAGACCAAGCTACCACATTTATTTGCCGATAGCGGTCGAAGATGGATTTGTCGAAATCGAGTGTGCGGTAGTCGTAGCAAATCATGTAGTCCATACCTTTGGGGAGGTATTGCTTGAAGGGAGTTTCATCCGCTGCCCAGCCGGCAAACAGCAATAACAGCTTCGGATGATTTTCGTGTATGATATAAACTTGTTTCATCGTTTTTTTTTAATGACCGATAGTGTCGGGATTATTAAGTTTAAGTATGAACGGTTAAGTGTTTTTTTAGTTCTTCTATCTCTTCTTTTCTGATTTCCGCTGTCAGCGAAAAGCGGATGCGTGACGTTCCTTCCGGCACTGTCGGCGGACGGACGGGCAGGGCATAGAAACCGTGCCGTTGCAATGCTTCCGCCCGTAGGATAGTGTCTGCGCTTGGTCCGACTACCATCGGGACGATATGGCTGGTGCTGGGGCATTCGTAGCCATGCTCCTGCAAAGCTTCGCGGAGCATTCGGCTGATATTGGCCAAATGCTCGCGCCGTTCCTGCATATCAGCCAGCCTGCGTACAACGAACAGCGTCCAGGCAATGTTTACTGGGGGCAGTCCGGTGGTGAAGATGAGAGTGCGCATACGGTTTACGAGATATTCCCGCACCACCTTTTTGCATACAATGTAGGCGCCTACGGATGCAGCCGCCTTTCCGAATGTACCGACGAGAAAGTCAACATCACGGATGCAGCCGCCTTCCTCGGCACATCCCAATCCTTGCTTGCCGCGTACGCCAAAGGCGTGTGCTTCGTCTACATAGAGCAGTACATTGTCATATCGGTGTTTTAATTCTACTAAGGTTTGCAAATCCGCTTGGTCGCCGTCCATGCTGAAGATGCTTTCGGTGACGATGATGATTTGGTGATAGGCGGTGTGATGCTCTTTCAGTAACCGTTCCAGTTGCTTCAGGTCGTTGTGGCGGTAACGGATGCACTTGGCAGCCGAAAGGCGGATACCGTCAATCAGGCTGGCATGGACGAGCTTGTCGGCAAGTATCAGCGTTTGTGCATCGCTCACGGCAGGCAGAATGCCGGTGTTGGCATGATAGCCGCTATTGAAGACCAATGCGGCTTCCGTGCCGAAAAGGTGTGACAGTTCGGCTTCCAGTTCTTCGTACACACTGAAGTTTCCCGTCAGCAGTCGGGAGGAGGAGGAGGTGGGCAGGAAGGTGTCGGGGGTGAGAGTGCGGAGGAATTCTTCGCGCAATGTACGGTCGGATGCCAGTCCCAAGTAGTCGTTGGACGACAGGTTCAGCATTCGTTTACCGCTCACGATGACCTCCCTTCCGTCGTGCGCCATTTCGGGCAGGCGGCGCAGATTGCTGTGCGCTTCAAGGAGTTGCAGCTCTTGCTGCATTTCATGTATTGTGTTCATTTTCAGATTATCGTTCTTGATGTAAATTAAATTTCAATACTTACTTATTTCATTTCTTCTACAATCTTAATCAACCCTTTTGTCAGAGTGCTGAGCTGTTCCGGTTCAATGATGAACGGAGGCATCAGATAAACCAGCCTGCCGAACGGACGTACCCAAATGCCTTCTTCTACGAATCGTCGTTGCATCCATGCCATATCTACCGGTTTTCGGGTTTCTATGACACCGATGGCTCCGAGTATCCGCACATCGGCTACTTGCGGCAGTTGCCGTGCGGGTTCCAGTTCTTGCTTTAACTGCGCTTCGATACGTGTCACTTTCTTCTGCCAATTATATTCGGGAGATGTGAGCAAGCCCACCGATGCGCAGGCTACGGCACACGCCAGCGGGTTTCCCATGAAGGTAGGTCCGTGCATAAAAGCTCCCGGAGCATGATTCGAGATGCTGTCTGCCACTTCGTTGGTTGCCAGTACGGCGGAAAGCGTCATGTAGCCGCCCGTCATAGCCTTGCCTATGCACATGATGTCCGGCTCTACTCCTGCGTGCTCCCATGCAAACAGCTTTCCGGTACGTCCGAACCCTGTTGCTATTTCATCAAAGACAAGCAGCAGACCGTGCTTCCGGCATAGCTTTGCCGCTTCGCGCAGATACTGCGGATGATAGAACCACATTCCGCCTGCACCCTGCACTATCGGTTCCAGTATCAGGGCTGCCAGTTCATCGTCATGCTGTTCTATGATTTCTTTCAGCGGGAGAATGTCTTCCGGATTCCATTCTCCGTCGAACCGTGAGCGGGGTTGCGGAACAAAATACCGCACAGGCAATGCCGAGCCGAACAGTGAGTGCATCCCCGTCACCGGGTCGCATACCGACATGGCATTCCATGTATCTCCGTGATAGCCGCTTCGTATGGTAACAAAATTGTTTTTCTTTGCCTTGCCTTTGGCATACCAATACTGCACTGCCATTTTCAGAGCCACTTCCACGGCAACCGAGCCTGAATCTGCATAGAATATCTTCTGCATGGAAGGCGGTGCTAACGGCAGCAGCAGTTTTCCCAGTTCGATGGCGGGATCGTGCGTCAGTCCTCCGAACATGACGTGCGACATTTTGCCGAGTTGCTCCGTTGCCGCCCGGTTCAGTACCGGATGATTATAGCCGTGTACGGCGCACCACCAAGAGGACATTCCCTCTATCAATGTCTGTCCGCTTTCCAGCGTAATCGTAGCTCCGTCCGCTTGCTTCACCTTATATACAGGCAGAGGATTGGTGGTCGAAGTATAAGGATGCCACAGATGCTCGCGGTCGAACTGCGAACCGCAAAACTCATACCCGGCTTCTTCTATCAGTTTCTTGTCTTCGGAAACTTTAGAGCCGAGTGTAGTCAGCAAGTCGCCCACGATGGCCGAATTGATACCTATATAAAGAGACTTTTTCACCGCCTCCTTGCTTAGTTGCGAACGTCCGCCGGCAAAACGGAGGTAGGCGGTGGGATTAATGAAGCGGAAGAGGGCGATTGTAACCAGTACTTCTTCTTCCGTCAGCGGCGGACGGTTTTCCAGCGGAGTGCCCGGAATGGGACTGAGCAAATTGATGGGGATGGACTGCACTCCCAGTTCTTTCAGTGTAAAAGCAAATTCAATGCGTTGCTCCATACTTTCGCCCATGCCTATGATGCCGCCGCTGCAGATGTCCATACCTGCGTTGCGGGCAGCTTGCAGTGTACGCAGTTTGTCCTCTTGCGTGTGCGTGCTGCACAGGGTGGGGAAGAAGGAAGGGGCTGTTTCCAGGTTGCAATGGTAGCGTGTGATGCCGGCATCGTGCAGGTCGCGCAACTCTTTTTCGTTCAATAGTCCCAGGGAAGCGCACAACTGTATGGAGGAGTGGCGGCGCATATGGCGTGCCGTATCGCAAAGTTGTTCCATCTGTCGGGAAGAGGGTTTTCGGCCGCTGGTGACGAGGGAGAAACGGTTGATGTCCTGCCGTTCATTGTATTGCGCCTGTTTGAGGCATTCTTCTGCGGGGAGCAGGTCGTAGATGTCGGCCTTGGTGTGGTAGTGGGCTGATTGTGCGCACCATTTGCAGTTTTCGGGGCAACGTCCCGACTTGGCGTTGATGATGGAGCACATATCAAACTCGCGCTGTGCGCACTTTGTGGTAATCTCGTGTGCAGCGGCATAAAGCGCTTCACGGTCGGCGGTATTCGCCAGCCAGGCGGCTTGGTCGGGCGATATGTCTATGCCTGCCAATACCCGGGCTTTCAATTCGTCAATAGTCATGGTATGAATAAAATAGGGGATAGTCTGCACCGCATCTTGTTTCCGCAGCGAGCTGTCGGCCGCGTTCTTGCGCAGGCAGCCGATGGTGACACATTTGCCTATACTGGCAAATGCGGCATAAGCCTTCCTGCTCCAACGGCGGAAGCGTATCGCCTGTCTGTAAAATTGTTTTTGTTTCACGGTTGCAGTATCTCGTTATAGATTTTTTTAGCGGCTACAAATGTAGAAAAAATATTCATTAAATGCCCGGATTGTACCGGTAACTTACAATTTCGTTTGCTTTCAGTGAAGCCTGCACATCAATCAGCCGTTGGTTTCTGCTGCCACGGAAGTAGAGGTCTTCGTCGCGCAGCTCTTTCTTGAATTTGCCGTCCACCAGTACGTCGATATACTCCAGCAGTTTAGCTTGTCGGGGATTGCGCAACAGTGACTCAAAGGTGTATCCGGTGTAGCACCAGATGTTTTTCCGGCTTTGCTTCTTGATGGCGTGTGCCAGTTCGGTGAAGCCTTCGGGTTGATACATCGGGTCGCCCCCGCTGAAGGTTACGTCTGCAAAGTTATCGGCAAGCACCTTTTGCAGTATTTCATCGGTACTCATCCAGCGTCCGCGGTTGATGTCCCACGACTCCGGATTGTGGCAGCCCGGACATCCGTTGGGACATCCGGCTGCATAGATGGCGGTACGGAAACCGGGACCGTCCACCGTAGTATCTTCTAATATGTCGAGAATGGAAAGCATTGTTGAAATGAAGAATTAAGAATTAAGAATGAAGAATGGGGGAAGAATGATGAATGAAGAATGAAGAATGAAGAATGAAGAATTAAGAATGATACCCTTCATTTCCCGTTCATCACTCAAAATTCTTCACTCAAAATTCTTCATTCATCATTCTTCATTCTTCATTTCCATGTACTACTCTGTCGTTCAGTTCGGCAAGTTTGGCTTGGTTCCAGCGGTCGGTGGTTCCCACCAAGTAGCCGGTGATGCGTTGCAGTTTGTCGATATGGGTGCTGCCGCATTTGGGGCAAGCTTCCAAGTCGGCGGTAGAGTTTTCGTACCCGCATTCCAGACAGCGGTTGCGGTTATGGTTCACCGAGCCGTAGCCTATGTTGTACCGGTCCATCATATCCACTACGCGCATAATGACTTCGGGGTTGTGGGTGGCATCGCCGTCCATCTCCACATAGAAGATGTGTCCGCCGCGGGTCAGGTCGTGGTAGGGGGCTTCGATTTCCGCTTTATGGCGGGCGCTGCACTTGTAGTACACGGGCACGTGGTTGGAGTTGGTGTAGTAATCACGGTCCGTAATGCCCGGCAAGCAGCCGAATTTCTTGCGGTCTACACGTGTGAACTTGCCCGACAGACCCTCGGCGGGGGTGGCCAGCACGCTGTAGTTATGCTGGTATCGGTCGGAGAACTGGTTGGCGCGGTCGCGCATATAAGTTACGATTTTTATTCCCAGTTCCTGGGCCTCTTCCGACTCTCCGTGGTGCTTGCCCAAAAGCGCCACCAGACATTCTGCCAGACCGATGAAACCGATGCCCAGCGTACCTTGGTTGATTACGGACGAAATGTCATCGTTCGGTTTTAGTTTGTCGCAGCCTATCCACAAAGCGGACATCAACAGAGGGAACTGTTTGGCAAATGCCGTTTTTTGGAACTCCATGCGTTCGTGAAGCTGGCGTGCGGTGGTGTCGAGCATGGCATCCAGCTTGGCAAAGAAGCGGGCGATGCGTTGCTCCTTGTCCGCTATGTCCATGCACTCTATGGCAAGGCGGACAATGTTGATTGTAGAGAAAGAAATGTTTCCGCGTCCGATGGATGTTTTCGGGCCGAAACGGTTTTCAAACACACGTGTGCGGCATCCCATGGTGGCAACCTCGTGCTCATAGCGTTTGGGGTCGTCGGCTTTCCAGTCGTCGCTTCGGTTAAAGGTGGCGTCCAAGTTCAGGAAGTTCGGGAAGAAGCGTCGTGCGGTTACTTTGCAGGCGAGTTGGTAGAGGTCGTAGTTGCGGTCTTCGGGCAGGTAGCTTACGCCGCGTTTCTTTTTCCATATCTGAATGGGGAAGATGGCCGTTTCGCCGTTTCCCACACCCTGATAAGTGCTTTTCAGCAGTTCGCGGATGATGCAGCGGCCCTCGGCGGAGGTGTCCGTTCCGTAGTTGATGGAGCTGAACACCACTTGGTTTCCGCCGCGCGAGTGTATCGTGTTCATGTTGTGGATGAACGCTTCCATAGACTGGTGCACGCGGGCTACGGTCTTGTTTACGGCGTGCTGGACGATGCGGCGATCATCGGTCAGTCCGTCCAGCGGGTGTTGCAGATAATCCGTCAGTTCCTTCCGGTAGAGATGCGAATAATCCTTGCCGTTCAGTTCCTCCAGATTCTTTATCTCTTCGATATAGCTGTTGCGCACGTAGGGAGCGAGGTAGAAGTCGAATGCGGGAATGGCCTGTCCGCCGTGCATCTCGTTCTGGGCGGTTTCCAGTGAGATACACCCCAAGATGCTGGCTGTCTCGATGCGTTTTGCCGGGCGCGATTCTCCATGCCCGGCAGAGAAACCGTACGTAAGGATGCGGTCCAGCGGATGCTGTACGCACGTCAGGCTCTTGGTGGGGTAATAATCCTTGTCGTGGATGTGCAGGTAGTTGTGGCTGACGGCATCCAGCACTTCCTCGCTCAGAAGATAGTCGTCCACAAACGGTTTGGTGGTTTCGCTGGCAAATTTCATCATCATGCCTGCCGGTGTGTCGGCATTCATGTTGGCGTTTTCGCGGGTGATGTCGTTGGATTTGATGTTGATGATTTCCAAGAACATATCGCGTGTCTTTGCCTTGCGGGCAATGCTGCGTTGGTTGCGGTAGGCGATGTACTTTTGGGCGACATCCTTGCGGCTGCTTTTCATCAGTTCCATTTCCACCAAATCCTGAATGGCTTCCACCGTCATTTGGGCATCGCCTTTAAAGGAGATGTGGTCGGTGATTTGGCGTATCAGCTGCATATCTTCCCCCTTGTCGGTATGGAGCATGGCTTTGCGGATGGCAGTTACTATTTTCTCTTCGTTGAAGCCGACGACGCGTCCGTCACGCTTGAGTACCGTTTGTATCATAATTGATAGTATTTTTAGATTTTAATAATAGGGATTAATTGCGAAACAAAGGTATTACAGTTTTCTTTATGTTTTCACTTTTGGAAAACTTTTGTTGGATTAAAAATGGTTAATCTACTGATAATCAAATATAGTCTTTTGTAGAATGGAAAACTTTCTGTTTTTCAGATTGTCTTTAGTTGTACGTTATTGGTAATTTTGTATGCCATTGTGTGTCAATCTATTTCAAGACGGACAATGAGAAATAGGGATTTCACTTGCTGTTTTTTCAAATACTTTGGCTATATTTGCTACTCTTTGTCATTCGCGAGATGTGGCAAAGTCTTGAATTTCTAATTATTATCAGGTAAAAAGGAGTGTGAATATGGGAAAGATATTTCCACCTTTCAAGGTCGATATTGCAGGTACATTGTGTGTACCTTCTGCGTTGCAGGATGCAAGGAAGGAATATAAAGACGGGCAAATCAGCCTGCAAGCATTGCGAGCCGTAGAAGATGCGGAGATTCGTAATTTGATGGAGCGTTTGAGGTCGGAAGGCATAAAGGTAGTAACAGACGGCGGTTTTCGGAGCTATGATTTTTTGGAAGGCTGGGAGGGAGTCCGCTGTAAAAGCGATGCCGATTCTTCGTCCGATGACCGGCTGGAGGTGACAGGCAGAATCGGTTTGCTTCATCATCCGGTTCTGGAAGATTTTGCGTTTCTGGCACAGAACGCTGCGGAAGACGTGCTGCCCAAACAGCATATGCCTTCGCCCGGCAAGCTGTTGATGCGTATTCTCCGCGAAACGGAAGCCGAGTGTTTGAAGTCTGTTTATCCGGACTTGAATGTATTGCTGGATGATTTGGCTGTGGCTTATAGGACGTTGTTGGAAGGGCTTTATGAGGCAGGTTGCCGCTATGTGCAGTTTGAGGGCATCAAGTCCATGCTGACCGATGAAGCCGCCCGTCTCAACAACCGGGTGTTGCGCGAGCGTCCCGAAGGCTTGTTCGTGGCTTTCCATGCCGCAACGGACATGCTGATACGGCTGCATGGCGCGGATGCCTATTTCTTGAATTATGATTGCGGAATTTGCGACCGCAGCCGCCTGTTGTGGTTTGTACACGAGCGGGAAGCGGTTTTCGGCTTCGTGCTCTCTTATTATCCCGATGAAGAGGAGCTGGATGAATTGCAGGCAAAAATAGAAGAAGTCCTGAATTATATACCCGTAAAGCACTTGACGCTCTGTCTGCCCGATGCGGACAATCTTCTTAATCCCTCGGCGGAGGACGAAGCAAAACAGTGGAAAACAGTGGAGCTGGGCAAGGATATGGCAGACCGCATCTTCTCTGTCTGAGCACGAGTCCAAGCACGCACGCCACTGCGTCCAAGCACGCACTTCGGTGTCTCTGAGCACGCACGTTGTGACTGTTGAGCTGCGTGGTTTCGGTCGTTGAGCTGCGTGGTTGCAAAACAACAAAGGATATGTTAAAGCCCGAATTGGCACATCATTCTGTCATTCTGAACGGAGTGAAGAATCTCTTCTCCTTACATATAAGGGAGGAGATTCTTCGTCGCAAGCTCCTCTGAATGACAGAATGATGTGCCAATTCGGGCTTCAGCACACCCTTTGTCCTATACTCCTACCGGCTCTTTGCTTCTTACTTACTTGAGCACCTCAGCCAGCTTTTCTTGCAGTTCCTCGCCATGCAGGCCGCGTGCAAGGATAATTCCGTCACCGTCAATCAGTACGGTATGCGGAATGCTACTTACGGCATACAACTTGGCGCCTTCGCAGTTCCAGTATTTCAGGTCGGACATTTGCGGCCAAGTGATGTTCAGTTTCTTGATGGCTTCCTTCCAAGAGTCGCCGCTTTGGTCTAAGGAAACGCCGACGATTTCGAAATTCTTATTCTTGTACTTGGCATAGGCTTCCACCAGATTCGGCATTTCGCGGCGGCAGGGTCCGCACCAGCTTGCCCAGAAGTCTACGAGCACGGTTTTGCCCTTTCCTACATAGTCGGACAGTTTTACGGTCTTGCCTTCGGGAGTCTGCATTTCAAAGTCCGTAAATTTCTTGCCTACGGCAGTAGCTTTCATTTTTTCTACGTTCTCCTTGATGCGGATGATGGTTTCGTCGTTGCTGTATGTTGCGGGAATTTGCGACATCAGCGGGTCAAGCTCTTCCACGTCCATGTAGTAATGGTTCTTCTTGAGCAGGAATACTCCTACCGTATTATCGATGTTTTGCTTGATTCCCTCTTTGGCGACGGTGACATATTGTTCCTCCAAGTCATTCATCTGCTTGGCTTTGGCTTCGCGTTGTTCATCCGTCAGGATGGTGTCGGACATGGACTGGTAGATGACGTTCATCTGTCTGTTCAGTTCGTTTTGCTTGTCACGGATGCCTTGGTAGATGTCGTTGTTGGCTGTACCGGTGGCGGAGTCGCCTTCACCGGAAGTCAGTTTGATGTTGATTTTTCCGTTTTCAAGGAAGAAGTCTATCAGCACACCTTCTTTTCCGGAGGGTTGGCACGTGATATATCGGTTGACTGCGCTGTCCTGCGTTCCCTTGAAGGTGAAGGTTCCGTTGGTGATGACTGCGGAATCGAGTTTTACGAGTTGGCGGCCTTCTACGGTTTGCAGATAAACGGTGTCGCCATCGGTTGCACCTTCTACTGTTCCGGTTACGGTGTAACCTTTGTTTCCGCTGTTACAGGCTGCAAATATGGCAGCGACAGCGAGCAGGTAAGTTAATTTTTTCATTGCTTTTTTCATTAAATAAATAATTTGTAGCGGCAAAGATAATAATAAAAAATCCCCATCGGTGCAACCAATGAGGATTTTATGTTTTTTGTCCCTTTTTCACAAGGGGGGCTGTGCTTCTTTATTCAGCAGCAGCTTCTGCAGCGGGAGCTTCTTCGGCAGGAGCTTCAGTGGCTTCTGTTTCTGCAGGTGCTTCGGCAGCGGCCTTAGCAGCTTCTTCAGCAGCTTTCTTTTCAGCCAAAGCCTTAGCTTTCACTTCGTTTACTTTCTTTTCAGCTTCCAGACGTGCTTTGGCTTCAGCCTTCTTAGCTTCTTCGTCTTTTGCTTTCAGAGCAGCCAAACCGCTTTGTTTGTTGTTCTTCCATGCTTCGAATTTAGCTTCAGCTTCAGCTTCGCCGAATGCGCCTTTTGTTACACCGCCAAGGAGGTGTTTCTTCATGTAAACGCCTTCACGAGAGAGGATGTTGCGAACAGTGTCGGTAGGTTGTGCACCTTTCAATACCCAGTCAAGTGCGCGGTCAAATTTCAAATCTACTGTGGCAGGATTGGTGTTAGGATTGTAAGTACCAATCTTCTCAATAAATTTACCATCACGTGGTGCTCTTACGTCTGCAATTACGATAGAGTAGAAAGCGTAGCTTTTACGTCCATGTCTTTGCAATCTGATTTTTGTTGCCATTTAATTAAAATGTTTTTAGTTAATGATTTGAATTATGCTACTAACTCGTAATAGCGGGTGCAAAGGTAGGATAATATTTTGGATTTTGAATCATGAATGATGAATTATTTGCTTTCATCCCCCATTCTTCATTCTTCACTCCCCTCCCGAATATCTCCTCGGATACCTCATTAATATGGCAAGTATGGCGAAGGCGCCCATGCAGAACGGATAGTACAGGTTGCCTATGATGCTGAGGGGCGAAATGCTTGCCAGCCCTGCGGCTATCAGCATTTGCGCGCCGTAGGGGATGATGCCTTGAATGAGGCAGGAGAATGTATCGAGTATGCTTGCCGTTTTCCGGCGGTCCAGATGGAAGCGTTTGGCTATATCTTTGGCGATGGGCCCGGTGGTGATGATGGCGATGGTGTTGTTGGCGGTGCAAAGATTGGCGACGCTTACCAGTGCGGCTATGCTCAGTTCCGCACCCCGCTTGCCGGTGACGTGGCGGGTGAGGCGGGCGATGATGAAGTCTATGCCGCCGTTGTAGCGGATTGTTTCCAGCATTCCGCCTGCCAGCAGGGTGATGATGATAAGTTCGCCCATGCCGGTGATGCCCGTTCCCATGGCGCCGAACCAGTCGAAGAAGCCCGTTCCGGTGAACAGTCCGATGATGCCGGTAGAGAAGATGCCGAGCAGCAGTACGAGCATCACGTTCATTCCGGCTATTGCCGTACCCAGTACGATGAGGTAGGGGATTACCTTTATCCATTCAATCTCCTGTATCTGCGGAGCGGCGGAGAGGGACAGCCCTTGAAAGATGTAGATGCCCAATACAATCAGTGCGGCAGGTACTACAATCATAAAGTTCACTTTAAACTTGTCCCGCATCACGCAGTCCTGCGTCTTGGTAGATGCAATCGTGGTGTCCGATATGAACGAGAGGTTGTCTCCGAAGAACGAACCGCCCACCACGATGGCAACCATGTAGGGGAGGTCGATGCCTGTTTTCTCCGCCAGCCCCACCGCTACCGGGGTCAGTGCGACGATTGTCCCCACGCTTGTTCCGATGGACAGGGAGATGAAGCAGGCGGCAATGAAGATGCCCGCCAGCAGCAGGTTGTCCGGAAGGATGTGCAGGGTCAGGTTCACCGTGGCGTCGATAGCCCCCATCTGCTTGGCGCTTTGGGCAAAGGCTCCGGCAAGCACGAATATCCATATCATCAGCAATATGTTCTTGTTGCCTGCGCCCACGGAGAACTGGTAGATGCGCTGTTCCAGTTTCAGCCCCCGCGTGATGGCGATGGCATAGCAGGACGACAGCAGGAACGCCACCGTAATCGGCACTTTATAGAAATCGTTTACAAGCAGTGAGGTGATGAGGTATAGGCAAAGGAATACGGCCAGCGGACTCAGCGACCGCCAGCCTCCCTTTTGTTTGTGAGAAGTATTTGTATCTGCCGACATACTACAAAGTCACCCCTGTCTTGAAGATGGCGATTTCCTTATACCCTTTCTTCTCGTTGTTCACAAACTCGCCGCTTGCCACGCGGATAATGTAGTCGATGAACCGTTCGCAAGTCTTCTCCATCGGTTCGTTTTCGAGGATGACACCTGCGTTGAAGTCAATCCAGCCCGGTTTGTTCTTGGCGAGGGTGGAGTTGGTGGAAATCTTCATGGTCGGCACATAAGTTCCGAAGGGCGTTCCGCGTCCGGTGGTGAACAGTACCATGTGGCATCCGCATGAAGCGAGGGCGGTAGCTGCAACCAAGTCATTGCCCGGTGCGGAAAGCAGGTTCAGACCCTTTACTTTCAGGCGCTCGCCGTAGGGGAGCACGCCGTCCACGTAGCTCTTGCCGCACTTCTGCGTACATCCCAAAGCTTTGTCTTCCAATGTGGAGATGCCGCCCGCCTTGTTGCCCGGAGACGGGTTTTCGCCTACCGGTTCGCCATGTGAGAGGAAATATTCCTTGAAGTCGTTAATCAGTTTCACAGTTTCTTCAAACAGCTCCTTGTTGCGGCAGCGGTTCATCAGGATTGTTTCGGCGCCGAACATTTCGGGCACTTCCGTCAGTACACTCGTACCTCCCTGCGCAATGAGGAAGTCGGAGAACATACCCAGCAGCGGATTGGCGGTGATGCCGGAGAAACCGTCGGAACCGCCGCATTTCAAACCTACGCGCAGTTCGCTCAGGGGCACGTCCACGCGTTCGTCCTTGCTTGCTTTCCCGTAGAGTTCGCGCA
Organism: Bacteroides sp. AM10-21B; assembly: GCF_003472565.1. Taxonomy (NCBI): domain Bacteria; kingdom Pseudomonadati; phylum Bacteroidota; class Bacteroidia; order Bacteroidales; family Bacteroidaceae; genus Bacteroides; species Bacteroides sp. AM10-21B. Next base: position 202,796 of record NZ_QRME01000008.1, read on the forward strand.
GCAGCTTCATGCCTTCTTCGTATTCATCGCCCACTTTCTGCGTCACCATGAATTTTACGCGGTCGGAGTCATATTCACCCAAAAACTCGCGGAACACGTCCGGCTGGTTGTTCTCGCAGCCCAGACCCACCACAAGCACTGCACCTGCATTGGGGTGCAGCACCATGTCGCGCAAGATTTTCTTGGTGTTCTCGTGGTCGTCGCCCAACTGCGAACAGCCGTAATTGTGCGGAAACGCCATGATTGCATCCACGCCTTTGCCGTCCGTTTCACGGCGCAGCCCTTCCGCCAGTTGGTTGACGATGCCGTTTACGCAGCCCACTGTGGGGATAATCCATATCTCGTTGCGCACACCCGCGTCACCGTTTTTGCGGCGGTAACCTTTGAATGTCAAGTTCTTGTGCGGGATGTCCAGACTTACTGCGGTAGGGTTGTAGGTGTATTCCAGCAAGCCGGCAAGGTTGGTTTGGATATTGTTTTCGTTCATCCAGTCTCCTTGCTTCTTTGCGGTGCGGGCATGGCCGATGGGATAGCCGTACTTAATCACATTTTCGCCTTCCGCAAAGTCCTTCAGGGCGAATTTGTGTCCGGCAGGCACATCCTCGTTCAGGACAATTTCCTTGCCGTCTACTATAAGTTTTTCACCTGCCGGCAGTGCAACAATGGCCACCGCAACATTATCGGCAGGGTTAATTTTCAAATACTTTGTTTCCATATACTGTGTTTTTTTAATTAGTTTCGTTCAATTGTTGACTTATCACTATATTGCTTTTAAGTAAATGTGCATAATTAGTTTATACTATCTGTCATTCAGAGCGTAGCGAAGAATCTCTTCTCTTAATGCACACGCAGAGAGTAGATTCTTCGCTACGCTCTGAATGACAGATGCACTGTATGGCATAAACCGTTTTTCCCTTCTATTTGTTATAATAATATTCGATATTCTCTTTCGTCAGCAAGTCAATCGGCATGAAGTTCTCCCTTGCGATTTCTTTTTTCAGAATCAGGTAATCACACAGAGCTTTGATGCCGTCAAATCCCTGCAAGGTAGGTTGCTGGGCGATGAGGAAGAAGATGCTTCCCTGTTTCAGGCAGTCCACGTTGCGTTGCAGCAAGTCATAGCCCATGAGGTTGAAGTCCGTCTTTTGATGCTTCTGCAGATACTCTCCGATGATGTACGCTTTGGAGTTGAAGGTGATGCCGTTCTTCAGGGTAGGGTGGGCCCGGAAGAAATCATCCAGCATTTGCGCATCCTCGCCGTCGCGTTTGGCATGGAGGTCCAGTTCCCAGATGCGGCACGAGGGATGATGTTCGCGCATATATTCTCGGAATCCCACCTCCCTCCGTTCCTGTTGGTTGGAGCCGACGATGCCCTCGTTTATTTTGCGGAAGATGACGATTTCCTGTGCATCCTCGCCGGCAAGCAGCATCAGCATACGTGCGGCAAAGTATCCGCTTTGGTGCGAATTCTGCCCGAAGAAAGAGAGAGCGGGAGCTTCCTTGATATTGGAGTCTATATATATATAAGGTATATTCAGTTCTTCAAGCTGATTGGTGAAAGGCGTGGTATATTGCGGGGCGGTGGGGGCAAACATCACGCCATCGGGCTTCAGCTCCACGATGTCGCGGGCTGCCCGGGCAAAGGAGCGGTAGTCGTAGGGGTCGTAGTACGACAGTTTCACGGTGATGTTGAAGTCCGAGTAAGTGGTCAGCGCTTCGTGTATGCCGTTTTCCACTTCCGTCCAATATTCGCCGGTGTCGTGTTGGGGCAGCAGGCAGGCAAACGCATACTTTTTGTTGGATGCCAGTGCGCTGGCGTACATATTAGGCTGATAGTTCAGCTTTTCCAAGATTTCCTCCACCCTTTTGCGGCTGGCTTCCGACACTCCGCTACGCCCGTGTAGAACGCGGTCTACGGTTCCCACCGACACGTCAGCCATCTTGGCAATGTCCTTGATTCTTATTCTTTCCGGTGTATTCATGGGTTTGTTCATCGTTTTTTTGTGCTCGTACACAATAATAATCTAAATATTTTCGACACAAATATATAACAATTTTTGTAATTACGAAAATTGTTGTATCTTTGTGCCCGCACACGAAAGCTATGAAGAACAAACCTCGTTTTCGTTTACTCTGCATAGAATCAAGTGTTTAAGCTCCGAATGAGGGCTGATATGACAATTTGAAAGAAACAATTTAATCATATATTTAATAAAAACATAGAATTATGGGAAAGAAAGTCGTTACATTAGGTGAGATTATGTTGAGACTGTCCACTCCGGGCAACACTCGTTTTGTACAGTCCGATTCTTTTGATGTAGTATATGGTGGCGGTGAAGCCAACGTTGCAGTCAGCTGCGCCAACTACGGTCATGATGCTTACTTTGTAACCAAATTGCCGAAACACGAAATCGGTCAGTCGGCAGTGAACGCTTTGCGCAAGTACGGTGTAAAGACAGACTTCATTGCACGTGGCGGCGACCGCGTAGGTATCTATTATCTGGAAACAGGTGCGTCTATGCGTCCCAGCAAGGTGATTTATGACCGAGCTCATTCTTCAATCGCCGAAGCCGATGCGGCAGATTTCGATTTCGACGCTATCATGGAAGGTGCAGACTGGTTCCACTGGTCAGGCATCACTCCCGCTATCTCTGACAAGGCTGCCGAACTTACCCGTCTGGCATGCGAAGCTGCCAAGCGTCATGGTGTTACGGTGTCTGTAGACCTTAACTTCCGTAAGAAACTTTGGACAAAAGAAAAAGCCCAGTCCATCATGAAACCGTTGATGCAATTCGTAGACGTTTGCATCGGCAACGAAGAAGACGCCGAACTCTGCCTCGGTTTCAAGCCCGATGCTGACGTAGAAGGCGGTAAGACAGATGCAGAAGGCTACAAAGGCATCTTCAAGGCAATGGCCAAAGAATTCGGTTTCAAATATGTAATCTCTACTCTGCGTGAATCATTCTCTGCAACCCACAACGGCTGGAAAGCAATGATTTACAACGGCGAAGAGTTCTACGAATCAAAACGTTACGACATCAATCCTATCATCGACCGTGTAGGTGGCGGTGACTCCTTCTCAGGCGGTATCATCCACGGTTTGCTGACGAAGCCCAACCAAGGCGCTGCCCTCGAATTTGCCGTAGCGGCTTCTGCCTTGAAGCACACTATCAACGGCGACTTCAACCTCGTTTCTGTTGAAGAAGTAGAAGCATTGGCAGGCGGAGACGCAAGCGGTCGTGTTCAACGATAAGCAAACGATAAGAGTAAATATAAAATAATAGTTCTCGTGTACTAAGTACAATTATCCGTATGGCAATTTGTACATTGTACATTGTAATTTGTAGATAAATCAATGGCAAAATTTGATAAGATATCCGTATTGAACAAGATTGGTTCAACCGGTATGGTTCCTGTATTCTACCACAAAGATGCAGAAGTAGCAAAGAAAGTAGTGAAAGCTTGTTATGAGGGTGGCGTTCGTGCATTCGAGTTTACCAACCGCGGTGATTTCGCTCACGAAGTATTTGCGGAAGTAGTAAAATACGCAGCCAAAGAATGTCCCGAAATGGCAATGGGTGTAGGTTCTATCGTAGACCCTGCCACAGCTGCATTGTATCTGCAATTGGGCGCAAACTTCATTGTAGGTCCGTTGTTCAACCCCGAAATCGCAAAAATCTGCAACCGTCGTCTGGTAGCCTATACTCCGGGATGCGGAAGCGTTTCAGAAGTAGGTTTCGCACAGGAAGCAGGTTGCGATCTCTGCAAGATATTCCCCGGTGACGTGCTGGGTGCAAAGCTTGTAAAAGGCCTGTTGGCTCCGATGCCGTGGTCCAAGCTGATGGTAACCGGCGGTGTGGAACCGACACAGGAAAACCTGACCTCTTGGATAAAGGCAGGCGTATTCTGCGTAGGTATGGGTTCCAAGCTCTTCCCGGGTGACAAAGTAGCTGCCGAAGACTGGACATATGTTACGGAAAAATGCAAAGAAGCTCTGGCATACATTGCGGAAGCAAGAAAATAATCGCATTATATTTCATTTTGTTTAAAGGTGTTTAAAGGGGACAACCATCAAAGTGCTATGGCACTTTGGTGGTTTGTTTTGTTTATAAGTGTAAAATGGACGCTTAATCTCTAAAACAATGTTATAAGACATACACTTTTTCCTCCTGTTGTTTGCGAACACGGAAAAAACACTTACCTTTGCAATGCAATTGAGAAATTGCATTTAACAATAAAAAATGAGTTTTCAGTAAAGGTAATTAGTTAAGAGGTAAAAAGATTGAATTAATTCATAGTTTTGATTTTTGGATTGAAAATAGGTAATTAGAAAAAGGTAAAAGTTAAACATTAATGTTGTTAGTAGGTATTTGAAGTTTGTTTTTTTAGAGGTAAAAAGAAAGATTGATTTTCGGGTAACAATTAGATGCAAGTAAAAAAGAAAAGCCTTTAGGCTTTTCTTACACGAGGCGAGGGGTTCGAGAGAGCTTGCTCGTTTTTTTATTTTTACCTTTTTTGTGCATTTGGAACAATCTATTCCCCTTTTTTGTATCTTTGTGACGGATGTCCTGCACGCAGGCGGTCCAACAAATAAAACAACAAGGTTAAACCGTATGGATTTTGGAACACATATTATACTTCTTTGATTGGCTGCTATACATTTTATTCGCAATAAATGTGGCGTATTTGCTGGTGTACAGTCTGGCATCGTTGCGTTGTTGTAAACCTCTGGCAACTGTACCGGCCGAAACTTATAAGCGTTTTGCAATACTTATTGCAGCCTATCGTGAAGATGCGGTTATCCGGTCTACTGTGCACGCCTGTCTGGCGCAGGATTATCCGGGCGAGAAGTATGATGTTGTGGTTATTTCAGATCATATGCAACCCGAAACCAATGCGGCTTTGTCCTCACTTCCCATAAAGTTGCTTCAAGTTGATTTTGAGAAAAGCACCAACACCAAATCCCTGAAAGCCGCTCTCGAGTATTTGGATAAGGACGCCTATGATGTGGCATTGATAATAGATGCGGATAACATCATTGAGCCTTCCTACTTGTCCGAAGTGAACGATGCCTTTGGTGTAGCCGGTGTTCAAGTGGTGCAGACTCATCGTGTTGCCAAGAACTTGAATACGGACATGGCTTACCTGGATGCAATCAGTGAGGAAATCAATAATTCCATCTTCCGTCTGGGACATTCCAATCTCGGTATGTCGGCGGCTCTGATAGGTTCGGGAATGGCTTTTGAATACCCTTTGTTTTACGATGCGATGATGAGCAATACGTCGGTAGGAGGTTTCGACCGTGTGCTGGAGATGAAACTTCTTTATAAGGGGGTACACTTCCATTACCTGCCCGATACGTGTGTGAAGGACGAAAAAATACAGAAAGCGCAAAATTTCTATCAGCAACGCCGCCGCTGGCTGTCCGCCCAGTATTACAGCTTCTTTGAGTTTGCCAGTCACTTGCTGCCCGCTATTCGTAACGGGAAGTGGGACTTTTGCGATAAACTTTACCAGCAAATCTCTTTTTCCCGGGTGTTGCTGTTGGGGTTTGTGTTCATAATGGCAGTCTGCACATCTATTGCGTTTCCAATGTGGTGTCTCAAGTGGTGGGGTTTGTTTGGAATTTTACTACTTGCCTTGATAGTAGCCATTCCTCATCGTTATTGGACACGGCGTATATTTAAGGTCATTTTTTTGATTCCATGTTCATTTTTTCTTATGGCTATCAACTTATTCCGTCTTAAAGAAGCAAACAAGCGATTTGTACATACAGTACATGGAATAAAGAGAGTTAGCCTGCCATTCTATATGCTGAGTATTATTTTTTGTGTATTCTATCCATTTCTAAAAATAACGTAATTTTGGAACATATATTAACGATAATAGATTGGCTGCTATACATCCTTTTTGCTATAAATGTGGCGTATTTGCTGGTGTACAGTCTGGCATCATGTAAGAAACCATTGCCCAAGGCCGATAAGGCAACGCGTTACAAGCGTTTTGCGATATTGATTCCCGCTTATCGCGAGGACGCTGTCATACACGAGTGCGTGCACTCCTGTTTGGAGTTGGATTACCCTGCCGACTGTTTCGACACGATAGTCATTTCAGACCATATGCAGCCCGAAACCAATGCCTCATTGGCAGCTCTTCCCATTCGTCTGGTAGAGGTACATTTCGAGAAAAGCACCAAGTCCAAGGCTTTGAATGCAGCTATGGCGGCCATAGGCAATGATTATGACATTGCGTTGGTGCTCGACGCGGATAATGTTGTTCCCTACGATTATTTGAGTGACATCAACGACCTTTTCGCCAATCCCGGTGTGGAAATTGTGCAGACGCACCGCATAGCCAAGAACATGAATAATGACATGGCGTTGCTCGATGCCATTAGCGAAGAAATTAACAATACAATCTTCCGTTTAGGACACGCCAAGCTCGGTTTGTCTGCCGCCCTTATCGGTTCCGGTATGGCATTTCGCTACGACCTCTTCCGCGACACGATGCTCAATATTAAAGCTGTGGGCGGATTTGACCGTGAACTTGAATTGACCTTGCTTTATCAAGGCAAGTGTTTCCATTATCTGCCGGACACATTCGTGTTTGATGAGAAAATCCAGAACACACAAGATTTCTCCCGTCAGCGCCGCCGTTGGTTATCGGCGCAATGGCATTATTGCAGGATATTTGCCAAATATTTAGGTAAGGCGCTTGCCGCCCGCAATTGGGACTTTTGCGATAAGCTGTTCCAGCAACTTTCCATACCGCGTTTGCTTCTGTTGGGCTTTACGTTCTTTTTTGCCGTGCTTTGCACGTGCTACAACTGGATATGGGGGATGAAGTGGTGGGCGCTTTTCGCATTGCTCGTCATAGCTCTGTTGGTGGCTATACCGAAGCGCTTCTGCACCAGCCGTTTGGCGGTGGCGTTGCAGTCCCTGCCATATACATTCTTGCTGATGGCAGCCAATATCTTTAAACTTCGGGGAGCTAATAAGAGCTTCATACATACAAGGCATGGCGTCGGAAAATGATACAGCCATTTCGATATACAAACAACATACAAATGATATACGGAAAATTAAGTCTCGAAGACTGGCGTACGGCTCGTGTAGAGGGGGAGGCTCCCGAATCTTTCTTTGAAAGCTGCAACCTTCGCCTTTTCTTTTACGGCGTTCTATATAACCGGGACAGGCTTCAGTGCTCTCCCGCCGACAGCAACGCAAAGATTGCCGCCGATGCCTATCTGGCAGATCCGAACTATGGCTTTTCCCGTTTGGACGGTTCATTTACCATAGTCTATTACTCCAAGAAGGAGTGTGGCATTGTACGTGATCATCACGGCACGCACTATACCGTTTATTGCACCCCTGAGGGTAGCTTTGCGACCTCTTGGATATTTCTTGAAGAACAGTCGGGCAAACCTTTCAGCTGTGACCCTGTCTCATTGGGCATCTTTCTTCAACGCGGGCTTCTGCCGCATGGAGCCAGTTCGATGAATGGCGCCGCACTTTTGGGGGCAGGCGAGCAGTTTCATATACTTACCGAAGCGGAAGACAGCTATAACCTGAGGCGTGACCACACATTCAGGCGTAATCCTCAGATTGTGGCAGACAAGCATCCCGATGTCGAGAGTTACTCCCGGCGTTATGGCGAACTGCATCGTCAGGCCATTCGCCGGCGGATTGGTGACAGCCGCAGGGTAGGTATCCTTTTGAGTGGCGGTTACGATTCCGGAGCTAACCTTGCCGCACTCCGCAGCATTTACGAAGGTCCGGTAGATTCTTATTCCGTTGGATTCAAAGGTGATGCGTGGACTGAGTTGCCTATGGCGCGGCTGATGTCCGAGACGTTCGAGACACGCCACCATGAGTACGAGATAGACGGTACGGAGATAGCTTCCTTGCCCGATATTGTACGCTTTTTGGAAGAACCTTTCGTAGAAGGCGGGCTCATGGTGAACTATTGTGCCATGCGGATGATAGGTGGCGACAAGCCCGACGTCATCTTGGGCGGTGACGGCAGCGACCAGTATTTCGGTACATCCGGCCGTGAAGTTGCCTTGCACTATCTGGCGGCGCGTACGGGCACTCGTCCGCTGTTGCGTGGTATGCACAAGTTGCTCAACCGTAAGGTTTTCGATACAGGCGGCAAACTTTCGCGCGTCAATTTCCATTTGGACAAGATACTTCATATTCTGGAGGGCGAACGGTTCGGCTTTTCCGATTCTTCCTTGCGCGAACTTCTGTTGCATCCGGAGTGGATTAAATCTTCCGAGAAATCCCTGCCGGCAGATACCCGGAGCTTTGAGCATCTTTACACTCAGCACGCATTGGTGTCCGATTTGGAAATAGTCATCAATCGTGTCATTCTCTACAAGGCTTCACTCATGGCGCAGATGTTCGACAATAATCTCGTCTTTCCTTTCATGGACTTGGATCTCTATAATTTCTTGCAGGAGTTGCCGGTTGGTTTGAAGTGTAAGGGAGATAGCGTGCCGGATATAGCGCGCGGCCGCTGTGTGTCCAAGTATCTCCTGAGGTATCATTATAAGCCTTTGCTTCCCGAAGCCGTTACCGGCAGGAAGAAACAAGGCGGGTTTGCCCCTATGCCGCTTTTCTTCCAAGATTCCTTACGGCGTGCCCGTCTCAAAGATTTCATCCTTTCTTCCGGCATTTACGAAGATATCCTCAATCGTGAAGGCGTGGAACGGTTCTTGAATGAATACGACCTCGAAGCGTCCCGAAAAGGCGGCTGGTTCTGGTACAAGCAAAACAAGGCTTTGCAGTACTTCAATCTGTTGACACTCGTTACGTGGTGGGAGGAGTTTGTTGAGAAGAAAGAAGTGAAGTATTGGTAATCGAAGATATTTGACTGTTAATAAAAAGAATCTGCAAAATGTCAATAAAGGAGCAAGCCGCTAAAAGCGTGTTTTGGAGTGCAGTAGAGCGTTTCTCGGTGCAAGGTGTCCAGTTTCTGTTGACTCTTGTCATAGCCCGTATCTTGTCACCGGACGATTATGGACTGGTGGCGATGTTGGGCATCTTCATGGCTCTTTCTCAAGTGTTGATTGACAGCGGATTCGCCAATGCCCTTATTCAAAAGCAAGACCGTTCGGAAACGGATTACAGTACTGCGTTTTATTTCAACGCGGCAGGGTCGGTGTTGATTTATTTGTGTTTGTTTGTTTGCGCCCCTTTGATAGCCCGTTTTTTTGCCGAACCTCAGCTGACTGCCATTACCCGTGTGATAGGCTTGACGCTGATTGTAAACTCTTTGGGCATTGTGCAGCAGGCACGGTTAACGGTAGATTTGGACTTCAAGCGTCTGGCGCGGGCTTCGCTGAGGGCGGTTATTATCAGTGGAGCCGTCGGCATATGGATGGCCTATCAGGGGTTTGGTGTATGGACGCTGGTGTGGCAAAGCCTTCTGAATAGTTTCTTCCGTGTTGTTTTCTTATGGATATTTTCCCATTGGATGCCCCGCAGGCTTTTCTCATGGCAGTCGTTTCGTGTGCTTTTCTCTTTTGGCTCAAAATTGATGCTGTCCAATTTGCTGCACACTTTCTACACCAACTGTTATTCGTTGGTTATAGGAAAGTGCTTTTCTGCCTCTCAGTTAGGTTTTTTCAACCGTTCTTATACTTTGGCGCAATTTCCTTCCACAAACTTTACGAATATTGTAGTCCGTGCGGTCTATCCCATTCAGTGCCGTTATCAGGACGACATACCCCGGTTGCGCAGTATGTTTCTGAAATATATGCGTATATCGTGTTATCTCATTTTTCCTGTCATGGTGGCAGTGGCAGCATTGGCGGAACCATTGATAGAGCTTATCTTGACGGACAAATGGCTTCCGGCAGTCCCTTATTTGCAGATTCTCTGTGTGGCATTTATGTGGGATCCGGTGATGAAGATTAACCATACTATCTTGAACGTGAAAGGGCGTTCAGACTATTTCCTGTATGCCGAAATCTGGAAAAAGCTCATAGCTTTCGCCATCTTGTTTGCTACTGTTCCATTGGGGGTATTGGCTATGTGCTGGGGGCTGGCGCTGTATTCCTTTGCCGATATGGGAGTGATTATTTATTATTCCCGGAAGCTGATGAAGATAGGTTATTTGCGCCAGCTTCGTGAGTTACTTCCGGTGCTGTTGCTGAATGCCTTGATGGGTATATGCCTGTATCTGGTTACGCTATTGCCATTATCCGCTTGGGGCAAGCTTCTTTTGGGTGTGCCGTCGGGGGTAATCATTTATCTGGCAGTGTCTTGCGTGTTTCATATGTCCGAATGGCAGATGTTGCTTTCGGTACTGAAAAAGTCAAGAGGACGCTCTTCTCATCCTTCCGAGTAGTGCATCCTCTTGTCCTCTCTTTTACCACTTTTCCCGTTTCACGTCGAAGCACGGACATTGTTTGGTCCATTCCATAGGTTCCACCTCGCCATTGCGGTTCAGGTCGGGACTGAGGTCGCGGTGTCCCGTCACTTGGGCGTCGGGATAGTCCTGCAGCAGTGCCCTGACCAGTACGCGGAGCGAGTGCCTTTGCCATTCGGTGCGGGTGTCTTTGGGCAGGCCGTAGTGGTCCAGTCCGCCTTCGTAGCAGATGCCGATAGAGTGAGCGTTGTAGTTGCGGGCGTGGGCTCCGGCCCTCTCGACCGGGCGTGTTGTCAGGATGCGTCCGTCGCGGCGGATGTAGAAGTGATAGCCTGTGCTGTCAAATCCACGCCGGCGGTGGGCGGCCTCCAGGGCTTGCTCGGTAAAGGGACGGTCCTCGCACGTGGCGCTGCAATGTATCACAATCAGATTGATAGTTCGCATTTTTTTTTCTTCAGGTTGGCAGATTAAGTAGCAGCATCCGGTCTTTTACAGCGTCATCGCATTGGCTCCGAAAACGCCGAGAACGGCGGAAGCTACGGCGATAATCACTTTCAAGACGGTACCCCAAATTCCTGTACTTTTACTCATAGTTTTTTTTTGTTAAGTAAGTGTTGAAATTTAGTTTATACCATCTGTCATTCAGAGCGTAGCGAAGAATCTCTTCTCTGTGTATGCATCAAGAGAGTAGATTCTTCGCTACGCTCTGAATGACAGATGGTATAAACTGATTATGCATAATTCTGATTTTATCCCAGCGGATCTTCCTTGTCTCCTCCGTCCGGCAACTCCCCGTTTCCACCGCCGCCGTCGCCTCCGCCGGAACTGTTATCCTCGGACACCAGTTCGAAAATCATGGTATTCGGATTTCCTTTGGTGGTGGCGTTGGTGTCGTTTTCCAGACGCAGGGTGTTCGCTACTTTGAAGCGGATATTGACCTTTTCGATGTTCTTCACCGTGCAGTCTTTGGCGGCTTCGGTGGCGCGGCACTTGAAGGTGGTGTGGAAGATGCCGAACCCGTCCAGACGGACATTGTTGCCGTCCGTCAGCGTCTGGCGTATCTGGCGGACAATGGCTTTGCCCACGTGCACCACATCCTCGGCAGACATACTGCTCAGCGCTTCTATATCCTGCGCGAGGCGTTCGAGGTCGAGGGTTTTGGCGTCTTTCGACTTGCGTCTCAGCGTGTAGACCATGGGTGAGTCTTTGTCTCCCACCTTCTGGTGGCGTTGCGTGCGCACTACTAATGCTTTTGCTTTTGTCATTTCGTTGATTTATTAATTGGTTGTTTCCGAAACGACGGGGGGGAAGGGGTTCTCCGCGGCGAGCTTTCCTCCCTCGTTTCGTTGACACAAAGATACGGCAGCGCATCGGCACGAAAGGAGGTTGGCGGAGGTTGGGGGAGGATGGCGGAGAATAAATGGTTTTTCAGGCACGGATTACACGGATTTCACGGAAAAAAGAATAAAAAGGAACAAAGCAAATCCGTGAAATCCGCGTAATCCGTGCCTGAAATATCCTACGGCTCCCCGAAGACACCCACCATCATCCTCACCTGTGCGGGCGTATACCGGCGTGTGGTGGGGCTCATGCCTGTGGCATACAGGCGTTGTTCCAGTCCGGGGGCGGTACGAATCCATTCGTTGAATTGGTTCACGGCAGTCTGTTGCGCTACGTTGCGTATGTAGCACATTGCCAGCTCGCCCTTCCCGTAACTGCGAATGGGGAAGGGGGCTTCTGAAAGGAAAGAAACATCATTTTTTGTCATAGCCGATGCACGTGTTCAGGTTAGGTTATTCAGAATATTAACTACTTCAAAGGTACGCATTTTCAGTGGAACAGGCAACCTTGTTCCTCATTATTTTTCAACCAATTCGTGTTGTCGAACTGTGTGTCCAGAGGTCCCGGAGCGTCGCCGTCCGGAGTATGCACAATTCCCTCCTCGCAAGGGAAGTAGCGGCCGCTCACGAAGTTGTAGACGAACTTGGCGCACGTGCCCGCGCTGCCCAAGTGCTTGAAGCGCACTTTGTCAACATAAATGGTCACGATTTGCTTCTTGTCGTTGCGGTCTACGTCGATGCAGTAGTCCGCCATGTTGCCGAAGTCGGCGGAACCGTTGATGTCGTTCATCTCTACGCGGCGCAGTTCGCCGGTGGCCTCGTTGCGGTTCACCTTGCGCGGGTGGGCTACGAGGATGACGAGGCAGCGGTTGCGCTGGGCAAAGCGGCAGAGCTTGTTCAGGACGGAGCGGATAAAGTCGCGTTCCGTCATGCCGCTCTCCTGTTCCAGGCGGTTCATCGGGTCTATCACGACCGTGCGCACACCACGGCGGCGCACCAGCTGGCGGGCTTTGAGGAGGATGTCGTCTATGCGGTAGGCGCCGTCGCCGGGCATGATGTGCGTCACGTTGTCCGCCAGCCATTGCCGGGTTTGCCGGTAGATATCGTCCGTCATGCCGTAGCCGGGGGCAAACTCGCGCCCCAGCAGCTTGTCGGCTATCTTCTTGAGGTGATACTCCACGGGCTGGTTTTCGGGGCTGTAGTAGGCTGTCTTCCAGCCGTGGCGCAGGCGCAGGCGGAGCACGAGTTCGTCGGTGAACTCGGATTTTCCCTCGCCCGGACGACCCGTCACCACCATGAGCCGTCCCAGCTCGAAGGTGCAGTGCTTGTCCAGGTTTTCCCAACCGGTTTCGGCGCCGGCTTGCAGGCCGTTTTCGTAGAGCGCGCGCAGCTCGTCGCTGCACTCGTCGGCAGTGACCACCCCCTCTATGGGAACCTCCTCGGCTTGCTGCAGGCAGATGGCGAGGCTCTCCGCACCGTAGCGCACGAGGTGCTCGTTGCTGTCCTTGCACCCCTCGCCGTAGTGCACCACCTTGCAGCACTCCGCACCCAGACGGCGGATGAGCTCGCGGCGCAGCACCTCGCCTGCGGTGTCCTCGTCTACGGCGATGTAGATGGTGTCCTTGTCCTCGAAGTGGCTCTCCACGAAGCGGTCCATCCACGTGAGGTTGTTCTGCGCTCCGGCGGGCACGGAGATGATGTCACGCCGTCCGGTGGCGGTCATCAGGGCGCAGGCGTCAAACTCTCCTTCGGTGATGACCGCCTCGCGGGTGCCCAGTATGCCGTTGATGTTGTAGGGGATGAGTTCGGCGTCCTTCAGCATCTTGAAGTGCTTCTGCCCGCTGCGGAACTTGGTGTTGACGAGGGTGTCTCCTTCAAAGTAGTTGAAGCACAGGCAGTTCTCCTCCTTTTCGCTTTGGGGCATCCACTCGCGCTGTTCGGTGATGCGGAGCTCGTCCAGAAGTTCCTGACGGAGGCAGCGCTCTTCCGTCCAGTAGCGTTCCAGCTGTTCGCTGCGGCTCGTCTTGGAGGCGTCGAAAACGGGGCGGCGGAAGTGCGAAGGCAGTCGGGCGGATTTGCGGTATCGGTCTATTCGCTCCTGTCGCTGACGCTCTTCGGCATCGTCGGGGATGTGCAGCGTGTAGCCGCAGTGGTGGCAGTAGCACAGGCCTTTGTCCAAGTCTACGGACAGCGAACGGTCGCCTTTGTGCCCGCGCGTGTCGTTGCATTGCGGACAGGTGGTTTTTACTTTGCCGCTGCTGCGGCCACGGGTGTTGATGTTATACTTTCTAAAATCTCTCATCGGTTTGTAATTTATGATTTCTAATTGATGGTTTATGATTGATGGTTGGCGGTTTCCAACCACACACCTCGCCGGGGATGAGATGCGTGGTTTGCTCCGCCGAGGTGCGTCATTGGGGGAGCCGAGGTACGTGGTTTGCTCCGCTGAGGTGCGTCATTCGGGGGGCTGAGGTGCGTGCTCGGAGAGCCTTTCAGCGTGTCTTCTTCCCGTTTGTCCTGCCGGGCATCCACTGTTGCAGTTCTTCGTTCCAGACGGCGTTGCGGTCGGGTCTTGGCGGGGCGTTGTCGGGGATGGGGCATCCGAGGTAGGTGCGTTTGCCGTCCACGGTCTGTTCGTGTCGGTAGGGGTTGGCGGCGTTGTCGGGAAGCGCGGCTTTCTCTTGGGCTTCAATCTCCAGCAGACGTTTGTGCAGCTCCTGCGAGGTGCGTCCGCCGGCACTTACGAAGTTCACGAAATAGCTGCGTACATCGCTCTCTTTCAGCAGGTCGTAGCCTTTGCCGTACAGTTCGATGTGCTGCTTGAAGAGCTTGATGACCTGTCCCAGATGCCGCATCATCAGCGGGGCGTAGCAGCTCTTCATGCAGGCGAGCTCCATCCAGCTGCGGCTTTGGTGCATTTCGTCCACCAGTTCCTGCCAAGTGCGCATGGGGCGCAGCGGCTGTCCGTCCGGAAAGAAAGGCGGAGTGTGGGGGTGGGCGGCAGCAGCGGCGGCAGTCTCTTCTTTTTCTTCTGTTGTTGCTGCTGTTTTTATATCTTTTATATTCTCTTTGTTATTTGCAGGAGTATTGCAGGTCAACGGCTTGTTTTTTAGCGTATTGTCTTTTTTTTCGTTGTTTTTTTCCGCTTGTTTATTTGACATTTTCTGCACTTTTTTGTCATTTTTGTATTCGGAACTGCCGTTTTCCTGTACATTTTCTGCGGCTTTTTTGCTCTTTTTATGAGCGGGATTCAGCTCGGCGGGCATAAAAAATCCGTCTTCGTCCAAGGTGAAAAGCCGGTATTCGCAGATGATTTTTTTGAGATAGCTCAGCGGCACTGCCCGCCCTATGCAGAAAGGTTTCATATATTTGAGGTTCGCGCGCGATTCGGGCAGCATTGCCAGCTTCTCGATGATGAACCAGTAGGCGCCCAGCCCCCTCAGTCCTTCCTGTTCTACCAGATTGTTCATTCTTGGGTCGTTCATTGCCATCAGCGGGTGCTGCAAATAGAAGTTTCGTTTCATTAATCGGATTGTTTTTATAATGTTTACAGGCACGAAGGTAGGCATAAAAAATAGCGTATATAGCCTGATTTACTACGGTCTATATACGCTCATTCTGTTGCAGTGCAGTGTGTTACGGTTTACAAACGCTTGAAAACCGTGTATGGGTTAAAAAATGTATAAGTCGGAAAGTTTTCTACTTTTTCTCCTCCTCCTTCTTCTCCTTTTTCTCTTCCTCCTTCCCTTCCTCCTTCTCCCTTTCTTGCTTCACAGCCTCGATGCGGTGTTCAACGGGGATAAGCTCGGCGCTTATCCTGTAACTCACTTTTGTGTCTGCCTTGAATATCCGGAAGATTACCAACTTGATGATTTCGGCGATTACCAGCTCTTTCATGGTGTGCTTGGTGACGCCCTCAAATTCCCAGAACTTTTTGTTGTCCAATGTTATGGACAGGTTGAATTTTTTGCCATTTTATGTGAATTTTTAAAAATGCTTGCAAAGATAGTATCTTTTGCCAATAATGGAAGAAAGTTTCGGAATGGAAAAGCAATCTTGTTATTTTTTATTATCTTTGTAGGAAATTGGTAGTATGAACCGCATGAAGAGATAGCAAAGTGACAGCCCGGAAGAATTTATCTATTGAAACCTTGCGCGGCATCGCCATCCTGTTGGTGGTGGCGGGACACGTCATCGGTTCTGCACCCGACGGCGGAATGAAAATTGATTTTCCGCATCCGCTGCGTTATTTGTACTTGTGGATAGACTATATACAGATGCCGCTCTTTACCGCCATCGCAGGGTGGGTATACGCTTTGAAACCCGTTGCGGCAGGGGCGGGCGGCTTCGTAGCGTTTGCACGCAGAAAGGCAATGCGCTTGCTGGTTCCGATGGCCGTGGTGGGTACGCTCTATTTCGTGATACAGTATTTTGTGCCGGGAACCAATAATAAAGGAGACTTTGCCGGGATGTGGCGTATTTATGTTTTTCCGTACACCATCTATTGGTATTTGCCCTCATTGTTTCTTATTTTCATGATACAGTGGTGCATAGACAGCCGCAAGAAAATGGAAAATTCCGGACAATGGGCGGTGTGGTGTGCGGCGGCTGTATTGCTAAGTGTGGTGAACGACCGCGGAGTGATGCACGTTCTGCCCAATCTTTTTAGTTTTAAGGGAGCGTTGGGGCAGTTGCCCTATTTCTTTGCGGGGGTGGCTGCCTGTCGGTTTGCACGGCAGATTCGCGAGGCGTGCCGCCTTGCCCGTATCTCCTTGTGGGCGGTGGCGTTGTGGGGTATTGTGCTGATACAGGTGGTGTGGTTCGCTCCGGAAGGAGTGTCGGCCGTGGCACGCGAATTCTACGTGCTGACGGTACTCCCCACGCTGTTTCTGCTGCTGGAAGTAAAATGGAGCAACCGCTTCTTTGTGTGGCTGGGCGGCTATGCGTACAGCATCTACCTGTTTCATGGTTTCGGCACCTCCGGCGGGCGAATCTTACTGAAGATGGCCGGGGTGAAGGCGGTGGTTGTGGCATTTCCTGCGGTTACGGCAGTAGCCACGCTGTTGCCCGTAGCGGTGGATAGGGTGGCAGGACGATATAGGGCGGCAAGAGTATTGCTGCTGGGAAAGAGGTGAAAAATGGGATAAGGAGCTACTTCTTCTTGGCGTATATCCCTTTGTAAGTACCGTATATCGCAGCTTTGGCAAGTGCGGCTTGCCCGTGCAGCAGGTATGTGGCGGCTTTCTTGGGAGCCGCCAGTAGGCAGATATAGGTGCATGACAGGTATTTCAGGACTCCCCGCAGATTTCTTCGGGCAAACAGCATACGTGCACGAGAGAGGTAGAACTCGCGCATCGGCGTTCCTCGTCGTGCCGTCATGCTTTCTTTGTGGTAGACTACGGCAGCGGGCTCGTACCACAGGCGGTAGCCGGCTTTCTTTATTTGTACGGACCAGTCCACTTCTTCGTAGAACAGGAAGAATGCCTCGGTCATGGGACCTACTTGTTGCAGCACCTCCCGGCGTATCATCATAGCCGCGCCATGCAAGTATGCAGTTTCATTGGGAGTGGAGTATTGCCCGCGGTCAGGTTCACGCTCGCCTATCATGCGGTTTCGCAAGGTGACAGGGGTGAGGGGGGTGAAGCCGGCAAACTGTATGACGTCCTTTGCCGAATCGTATTTCAGCATGGGTGATACTCCGCCGTTCTGCGGGTCGCCAAGACGGCGGATTAAGGTTTCGAGTATCGGCTGCGTAATGTACGTGTCGTTGTTGATGAAGAACAGATAGTCCCCCGTCGCAACTTTAAGCCCTGCATTGTTGCCCCCGGCAAAGCCGTTGTTGATGTTCTGCACTACCTTTATACGGTTGTCTTCCCTTGTGTAGCGGCTTTTTATCTCTTCCGCTTGGGGCGGATTGGAACCGTTGTCTACCACGATGATTTCAAACGGAATGGTTTCGTGCGCCAGAAAGGAGCCAATCATTTCACAGGTGTCATCGAAGCCGTTGTGGTTGACGGTGATAATGGAAACCAAAGGCTTTAAACTCTTATCCATTGCTGTTTTTCTTTGTCAAAACGTTTGATAACTTTAGCGGGATTCCCCACTGCCACCGAAAAATCGGGTATGTCTTTAGTTACGACACTTCCTGCCCCGATTTGGCAACGGCATCCAATGTGTACGCCGGCCACAATCACGGAATTGGCTCCTATGTGTGTATCCTCTTCTATCACTACTTCTTTTTTGTCAAGAGGTTGTGTGGAGGAGTTTTGCGTGCCATCTTTATATCCATGGTTGAATCCTGAAATGAAAACGTGCTGCCCCAGTCCGGAGCCGGACTTAATGGTAACGGGACCTATCAAGACGGAACCGATCCCGATACGTACATGGTCGCCTAATATAACGTCTCCCGCTCCGTTGTTGACGGTTGCAAAAGTTTCGATAACAGTGCCCTTTCCTATGCAGAACCGCTTCCAAGGAAACACATCAATGCGTGAAGGATGGCGTATCACGCTGCCTTTTCCCCTATGATGGACAAAAGGATTTAGGAAAAGCCTTACCCACAGACGAGGTTTGGGATTGCGATGGGGAGTGATGAGCCAAATGACGAAATCGTTAATCTTTCTATTTTGTTTGATGCGCTCTTTCAATTTTATGAGTGACATATTTTAATCCTATTTTATTTGTCATATAATGTTGCTTTCTTCGATAACATCATAAAGCTTATTAACTGTATTTGTCCAAGTATGTGTATGGGCAAATTCTATGCGGCTTTTGATAATATTAGCATCGTTGGCATTCAATGCTTGGCGTATTGCTTGCTTATATTCTTCGGTTCCGATACAGTTCCAAACATAATCTTTAAAAAGTTCCATGGCTTTTGTGCTTGTTGCCACAGCGGGCTTTCCCAGTGCTAAGTATTCATCTATCTTACGCGGATAATTGCCGATGGTTATATCATTGATGAGTTGAGGATTGATGCATACATCGAAATGAGCCATATAATTTACCGTTTCTGTCTGGTGCTTTTCTCCTAAAAAATATACATTATGTAAACTGTGGGCTTTGTGATTCTTGAAGAATGTATCTTCTCCTCCTACTAATACGAACGAATATTCAGGCAAGCCCCTGGCTACATTATATATCAAATCGGCATCTAACCTTAAGGACGTTATCCATCCCATATAACCGATGATGGGACGTTTTATGTCTTTCATATCGTTGGGTAACGGATAGGAGTTCTTGATATCGTAATCCTTTAAATCCACTCCTTGTCCAATGTCATAGCAATGAGGATTGTAGGTTCTGACTGCATCTGCCAATTGTATGGAGTTTGTCATGACCAAATCACTTTTAGCACATATCAGAGGTTCTAAGCGGGGGGCGTGCCTACTCCAAAAATGACTGACCATATTGTCTCTTCTATAATAGATGGAGAGGATAGGGCATAGGAATTCCTTGGCATAAAAACTACGATAGATGTCGTTGTCTATGAATAGTATGTAATTGTTGAATTTTAATTGTTTGATTGTTTTCAAGAGATAGCTATACATTTTCTTGTTGTTCATTTTGTTGACAGCATCGAAAATCTTTCCGTCAGGTAGGAAATTACAAGGAAGTATGCTGAATGGATAATCCAAAACCCACAGATTGGCCTCTATCTGACGTATAGCCCCATTTCTTTTTCGAATAACATCTTTACGGTGTAGTATATCCGGCGCAGGACTGTTTTTCCATAATGTCAGTGCATCAATAGGTGTGTTTACGTAGAGCACACGGTTGTGCTTTGCTATCTCTTTGGCAATATCTTTGGCGTTGGAGCCGATAGCAATGTCCCATGGTTGTAAACCTGTGATAACGAAGTCTCTGCCTGTAATCATAATCCCTTTAGATTTTTATGGATTGATACACTTTCAATAATTCTTTCGCTGTTTCTGCCCATGAAAAGCACAGCGCTCTTTGCAGTCCGTATTCCTTTTGGCGTTGGTATAAATCAGGGCTTTGCTCCAGTTCCAGCAGTTTGTCCGCTATTTCTTCGGGTTTGAAGGGGTCTACGGTCAGTGCGCCGCTTCCTGCCACTTCGGGCATGGCGGAGATGTTTCCCGTGATGACGGGTGTACCGCACGCCATGGCTTCCAGCAAGGGGATGCCGAAACTCTCGCGGAGCGAGGGATAAAGGAAAACAAAGGCGGCATTATAGAGCGTGGCGAGGTCGCTGTTGGGGATATATCCCGGAAAACACAGGTGAGGTTTTATGTGGGCGATGTTTTCTTGTTGCAGTAGCTGGTCTATGTATTCTTCTTTCAGGTCTGCGATGAGCAGGGGACGCTTTGCGGCAGAACGTTGCAGGTATAGGCTGTATGCCTTTAATACACGTGCCGCATTTTTTTTAGGGTCTGTATTGCCTAAGAAGAAAAGGAAGTCTTTATCAGGAATGTATCGCCGGACAATGTCCATATCCACTTCCGGCAACGGATGGAAATGTGTGTTGTAACCATTGTAAATAGCGGTGATGCGGTCGGTGGGAATGTGCAACGCCTTGCGGATGCGCTCACACTCAAAGTGCGAGACGGTGATTATCTTCCGGCATTTCTTCAGTATGCGCGGTACTATCAAACGGCGGTAGTGCCATCCCATTTCTTGGTAGAGCGAGGGACTGCGATGTTGGCGCGGCTCCAGATAGATAATGTCATGGAGTGTCAGTACCAGCGGAACGGGACACCATAAGGGGGCGGTATTCGAAGTGCAATGCAACAGGTCGACTCCCAAACGTTTCACCGCAAGCGGTAAGGCTATCTGCTCCCACAACGGATAGCTGGGGCATTTCACTTCCACAATAGAGAGGTTGGAAGACTCTTGCAGGCAGCGGTCCTCGCCCGGAGCAACGAGTATGTAATATTCGTTGCCATCGTCACGCTTCTGTAATTCCCGGATGGACTCCAGTGCAACGAAGTCCATGCCATGCTTGTTGGGACGGAATATACGTTGAGCTTCAATGGCTATTTTCATACGCTTCTTCTATTATTTTTTTCCTTTTTTCTTGAATCGCAGGATATGGCTGAAAATGGATTCGAACATCAGGATGGGCAATGCCCATATCGCTTTCCTGAAGCGCCGGGCTATTTCTCCTTCGGGCAATGCCATGATGAAGGTGAGAATGATGGCGGCAAGCAGCAGGTACCATTTGGGACTAAGCGCCCAGTCTATAATCGTAATGACAGCCGTGAAGAAAATGATGAGGGCTATCAATAGGAAGCGGGAAGGCAGCAGCCATTGGAACAGCTTGTTGCAATAGTCCCATTCTCCTCGCAGCATGGCGAAGGGGAGCTTCTTGATAGCGAACAGGGCGCTGCTGTATTGTGAGCGCAGCCATCCCACACGTTGGGCTTCGTAGCCGTTGGCGCTTTCCTCTTTGCGGCTGTAACAAACCACCTCTTCCAGATATTCCGTATATATGTTTTGTCTCAGTAGCGCCGTCTCCATGATTTTGCTTATGTCCGAACCTTTCAGGGTGGGGGCTATCTCGTGGAACATTCGGAAGTCGAATGCCATGGCGGAGCCTATCAGGGCGGATGAAAAGCCCATACGTGTGTGCCCCTTGCGGAAGATGTTGTTGTTGATTTCTTCGCTGGTGGCATTAAGTACGGCAATGCTGGTGGTCAGGTTCTCGGTCATACGGTGTGCCTGTATGGCGTCGCAACCGGAATAATAAGCGTTATTGAAAAGGTGCAGCGCTTCCGATACGACTCTATTGTCGGAGTTGAAGAGGACTATCATGTCGTACTCGTCGGGCGAATATCGCTCCATGACTTGCTGGATGGCATAGACTTTGGTACAGTGGTCCTTGTCGGGCACAACAATGTTGACAGGCATCTGTAACAGGGTCATCAGGTCTTCTTCGGACAGTTGGGTGGCGGCAACGGCTATGTCGTATTTCTCGCGTGGATAATGTTGCGTATCCAAAAAATGGTTGATGGACTCGATAACTTCTTTGCCGTTTTTCAATACTGTGAACAATACTAAAAAGCGGTGTTCTATTTTGGCGACGGGGTAAGGATTCTTGTACTTGCCCAGTGAGAAAAGCGCACAGACAAACAAGTATAGCACCGGCACTGCCATAAACAAAAACAGAATGGAGTCTGTAATCAGCAGTGCATTGTTGTTTTCGTCCATCCACCAGTCGGGATTGAATATGGAAAAAATATCAAAATTCATGTTCCTTTTATTTATTTTGTTTTATCTCGTTGTTAATATAGCTATCTATACGCTGCCCGTTCAGTGCGGTAGCCAAGAAGGTGAATACAATGATTTGGGTGGGGAACTGATTGAAAAAGGCGTTGCCGTAAGCGCTAATCATCAGTCCGAACACACCGCACAACATGGCGGTGAGTAGCCCGCGCAATTCGTTGTTTTTGACGCGGAACATCACTATGTGGCAAGCCCGCAAAAGACTTGCGATGAGTATTCCTAAATACAAGCACAAGCCTACTATCCCGGTTTCCATCCATAGCTTTACGTAAGTGGAGTCGTGAGGTATCGTAGTTGTCACACGGTTGGCAAAGCGTTGCGCTTCTACGCCGCCCAATCCCAATCCTTCTCCAAAAGGACGTTTCCTGAGGTATACCGCCAGTTTCTTTTTATTCTCTGCCCGCACATTGAACGAAGCGTCTTCCGTAGGAGTGAAGGCCGTGCGCATTCGGCGTATCATCGGGTTGCCTTGACCGATGTAGGTATGGGCGAAGAATACATAAATGATAATGCCAAGTATTCCGGTGGCTATTACGAGATTGGCTTTCTTGCTTATCAAACCAAAAAGGACTAGTCCTCCCAATGGAACCGCCATGGCTCCGCGTGTGCCGGAGAGGAACATGGCGTATATTCCCAACAGGGCGACGATACTATAGTAAATTTTTGTCTGCCTGTTGGAACTGTAAATAGCAACAATGCCGTAAAAGATGCCTGCCATACCCATATTGGAACCCAAGTTTCCGGCATCTGTGAAGAAAGAGAAATAACGGGTTCCCGTAGCGATGATATGTGTTTTGGCACCACCCTGAGCGAGCCATGCCTTCTCTAACGGGTCGAATCCTATGTATTTCTGGATGAAGGCTTTTAATGCGGCTAACAATACCAAAACGGATAAAATGAAGACAATGTGCTTCACATACTTTAATCGGTCGATGAGTACACTTCCTAAAAATGCCACTAAAAGCCCATTGTATATAAGGCCTCGTGAAGTACTCCATGCCTCAAACACCGCAGTGGGATTGACAACTTCAAGAAAACAGTAAACAGCCCATAGGGTACAGCCTATCGTAAGCATATTTATCCCGTTGCTCCATGGCAGCTTTTTCGTTAGTATGGAATGAACCAAAGCGGTAAACAAGGTACTGAACAGCCCGATATCCATGATGACACTGAACCCGGAAAGCTGCCCGTAGCGTATTATGCTGGCTATAAAATAGTTGAGGATAAATAATCCATAGAATGCGATAATCGGGAAACGTATTGTTTGTATCAGATAATACATGGCTGCCGGAAAGAACATGACTGCAATTACTCCTGCCAACATACCGCTACTGGAGCAGGCGACGATAGCTGCCAGTCCTGCAACAAGTCCGGCATAGAGCAATACTTTGGGTGATATGTATCCTCGTTCTATCATCTTTGGATGTTATTTTACAGCAGCTTCTTGAGATGTGAGTCCTAATTGTGCCAGATTACTGAAGAAACTATGTATAGAGTTGTGGGGAGGGAGTGGTCCGGTAAACGATTCCACTACTTCGCGGTCGGCATTATTGAGGTAGAGGAAGAAGGGCTTCTCTGTCAATGCCTTGTGCAATGATTGCAAACGTGCATCATCTTTTGCGCTCCACAAACGTGCGGCATTTGCTATCAACAAGTTGACATCCGCCCCGGCTATCACGGATTCCGGTACGGTAAAGTGACATAATGCCGGATATTCCACTAAAATGATGTCCGGAGTTTCTTCCGCTTCGTTCTTCTGCCAAAAATCCGACAACTGTTGTGCTTGTACGTATTCTTTTTTATCTATCTCAAAGTCTATGTGATAAGAGACGATGCGCACTTTTAGCCCCTCCGTCTTCCAGTAGTCGGCAAAGTACTTGGCAAGGAAAGATTTTCCTTCCCTTTCTTCCATACTGAGCAGATTAATGACAACAGACCGGTTGGGCTTGAGATATTGATTGAGTTGCTGGCAGACATAGGCGGCTGCACGACGGTTGCACGCTTTGAGGAAACCACGGAATTTCAAATTGCTGATACCGTTGAAAGCTGCAATCACAGGCAATCCGGTGAGACGCTTGCTGCGGTCGGCATCGCGCAAAGTTCTGTCTATCAGTTCCACCAGCAATGAGAAGCCGATAATGAATATCACACTGCCTACAAAGGCGGCAATGATGTACAATAAACGTTTGCGACCATTATCTGTCAATGGGTATTCCGGCGGGGTGATAACTTGAAGATTGCTCGTACTCATTTCAATGTTTTTCAGGCGGAGACGGGCTTCGGATAGACCGCGGAGCACTTCACGATAGGTATCTTCGGCAAGACTTACTGCACGTTCCTTGCGGTTGACCTGTGTTCCGACAGGGGATAGGGTTTTGTATCCTTCACGAATATCTTTCCGACGGTCCTCCAACACTTTAAGTTCTGCTTGCGCTTTAGCCTCGTTGACAACGGCGAGCAGCCATTCATTAACCATATTCTGTATGCCTACTCCTTCTTTAGAGAAGGCGTATTCATTGATGTTGTCAGACAAATGACTGATGCTCTCTTCCGCTTTTTGCAGTTCACGTTTGTTTTTCAAGAGTTCTTCGTTGGTGTCATGTTCCGTATCTGTAGTGAAAATCTCTTGTTCCATTATTTTCTCGTTCAGCTTACTGACTTTTTCCAATTCTTGCAGGAGATTGGTATTGGTACGTATCAGCCGGGCACGCACGTCCATTTTATTTTCCAGCATATCGCGCAGGGCACGAGCTCCTTCATATTCTCGTCTGGCAAGTTCGTAGCGGTCATCTACTTCGTATTTGGTGATGGCAAGGGCTTTGGTTTGTTCTCCGTAGTTGATAACTTCTTCTTGTACATTATAACGCATCAAGTCATCCTCTTCTTTGGTTAGGGTAACCTTTGCCTTTCTGACTTGTTCTTCGAAATAGGCTATTACATTTCTGGTAGAGCTGAAACGGAGTATTTCATAGGCTTTGGTCAGCTCGTCTTCCAAAATGGCAATTGTGTTCTGGGCAATGCCGGGGTCGCTGCAAGTATAGTTTATGTCAATCAAGTCACTGTTTCCCAGACGCCTGATAACAATCTTTTCTAATGCTCTGAGGCTGAAAAACGGACTGGAGGGCTGGCTGAAAATGGAGTATACAAAGTTTGCCTTATTAGGCTGACGGTATTTGCTCAGATTTTCAGTAGTTTTCTCCACTGATTTGCGGTCTACCAGCGCCAGTACTTCCTTTGGGGTGATTTGCAACAGCTGGCGGTAATGTTTGGCAAGGATGTAGGGAGTGTCTTTTTCTTCGTCGCCATGCACCAGACAGGTGGCAAGCAAGCGGGTTGATACTTTTTCCAACGTTCCTTTGGACTTTCCGATATTGATGATATTATCGAATGTACTGTTGACGGAGAAATAATCAAATCGTTCTTCGGTAATGGAAGTTGCGTTGGTTACACCGGCATAAATGTTACTGTTGACTGTGTAGCTGAACGGTAGAAACTGGGTGAAATAAATCACCAAAGCTGTAACAATAAGGCTTCCCCACAACAGCCGGTAGCGGATGCGATAAAGAAATTGCGGTATGAACTGTATGACATCCATAAAATTTATTTGTCTTTGATGATTTTTACATTGGTCAGCATCTCTAATAGAATAATAGCGTTGTGCAGGCTTACACGAGCTTGTTCGTATTGCACGACAGCCGTAGAACGTCTCCCTCTCTCCAAGGACAAGGAAATGATGTCTATGGTTCCATTTATGAAGTTATTCTCTGAAATCTTCATCTGTGCGTTATAGAGTGCTGCCGATTCGGCTTTTGCCTTGATAGTGGCAAGCTGTTCGGTTACAGCGTTGTAGGCATTAAGCACTTTGAGCTTGCGGTCTTCCATTACCTCTTCTTGGGTGTATTGCAGTTGCTCGATGTCGTATCTGTATCTTTTCAACCGTAGGGGGCGGTTGAATAAGTCGCTGAGACTGACGCTGACACTTGCCCCCACATTGAAAGTATGGCGTGAACCTACACTTGTGGACTGATACCAATCCACCAAAGTTTCACTGTTGTCACTCAGGGTGTTGAACCGTCCATATGCATAATTTCCATTCAACCGAAAATAGTCCAGCCAATCTCGTTTTTGTAGCCGGTATTCGTTTTTTACTTGCTCTACTTGAGACTGCGCCCGCTTTACGGTGGCATTTTCTGTCACCGCATCCAGAAAAACAGAAAGGGGAGGCAGTTCCAGCTCATTGATAATTTTACCGGAGGGGTCTGTGGCTTCCGTTTGGGTGGCTTTTTCCAATTCCGTGTCATTGGCTTTCAACAGCTGCAATACCTTAATGCGCTCGGCGCGGGTCATTTCTTGCTGCGCAGCAACATTTGCAGAGAAGCATAACAGAACCAAAGATAGTATGGCACCTATACTGATTGAGTTGCATTTGTTGCTTATTTCATATTTCATAAAGTTCTTGTTTTTCTTATACATTTTCTTTCTGCACAAACGCCGTAAACGTTCTTAGCAGTATCTTCATGTCCAGCCAAAATGAAAATCTCTCGGCATATTTGATATCCAGTTGTTTTCGTTCTTCGGCGGACATCTTGCCGGCTCCGCCGCGTTTTTCCACTTGCCATAGTCCCGTCAGTCCGGCAGGGGCCATGAAACGTTCGATGTAGGTGTCGCTGGTCAGTAACTCCGCTTCATAAAGGGGGAGAGGGCGGTTGCCTACAATGCTCATGTCGCCTTTCAGGACATTGAGGAGCTGCGGCAGTTCGTCGATGCTGTATTTGCGGATGAAGCGCCCTACACGAGTGACGCGAGGGTCGTTCTCTATCTTGACAAATGTATTCTGCTTCTCTTGCGACTTCTGTTTTTGGAAGTCCTCTTCGGTGATTACGAAGTCGTCCGAAATCAACAGGGTAGCTTCTTCCTCCTCTGTCCCCACAAGGTCGTCGAACCTTATTTCAGGTTGTTCGTCGGAGATTTCCTCTTCCATTTTGTATTGGTTGAGGGCGTTCAGTTCTTTCAGCCGCTTGTCCGCATTGGTGTACATGGAACGGAATTTGAGGAAGTCGAATATACGGTAGTTGCTGCCTACACGTTGCGACTTGTAGATTATTTTTCCTTTGCTCTCCAAACGTATGGCTATTGCGGTGGCAATAAGCAGCGGTGACAGTATAAGGAGTGATGCGGTGGCGAAAAGGACATCGAAAGTGCGCTTCCATAGGGGCAGGTGAAAGGTGTTGAGCATCTTGCGGTGAGAATGGCTGAACTCCTCCAGTTTGCTTGCCTTGCGCACATTAAGGAACCGGTCCATTTGCCGGATTGCACCTTCATCCGCCTTAGGGGGCAGGGTGTTGTTGATGCCTGCCTGCAGATAGGATTTGCGATGTTGGCTTTGAAGTGATTCTGTGACAAGAATCATGTAGACGCGTGGAAAACGTTTGTGCAGGAAATCTATGTTTTTGCAGTCTTTTTCCACATCATCGGTTTGTTCGTAGAGAATGGACGTATTATACCGTTCGCGTATGCCGTCGATAATCTTTACCGCTTTGTTGCATGAGGACACAGCCATGAACATACCGCCTGTGACTTTGCTCAAATGGTCGATGATAGCCCGATTGTTTCCTATATAGATGTAATACAGCATACCCTTTGATGGACTTTAAAGGAATTTCTTGATACGGGCTTTCAGTTCCAGCGGGTTGAACGGCTTGAGGATATAATCCTCGGCTCCGGCTTCGAGTAGCCCGATTCGCTCGCTGATGCTTTCTTCACACGAAAGCATGATGACCGGAATGTGCTTGAAAAGTGCGTTGCCTTTCAGATAGTGCAGGAATTCGCTGCCTGTCATGCGGGGCATCCGTATATCTGAGATGATGAGGGCCGGCTCATTTCCTTCGTTCAGCCATTCTATGGCTTTGATAGGGTCTTCCACGTACACTAAGTTGTTGTCTTTTCCCAAATAGACGGAAAGAACCTTGCCGATAGCCGGTTTGTCATCTACGAATAGTATTGTTTTCATTTGTATGTTTATAATGATCTGAATATTGTTTGTTTATCGATATATGTTCTTTGCAATCGGATATTTATACCAGTCTTTGTTCGTTTCCCGGTTGCGGGCCCAGTCCAGAAACTTGGGATAGGCGCAGTCTGATTCATCCTTTTGGTTGCTGATATTGATTCTCTCCTTCGGGTATCTGAAGTCGGGTACACAGATGGCCCACGTGTTGTTTCCGGCAAGGTCGAGGTTCGATTGCTGGACGGTTCCGTTGGCTGTGGCTCCGTATTTCCAGAATTCGTAGAGATGTATTTCCATGCGTTTTTGCATATTTCTATATTTGTAGCAAATGAAGAAATCGAGATTGTCTTTGGAGAACAAGGGGACGGTGCGGCTTTGGTCGGCCAGCTCTATGATGAGCTCGTATGTGTAGGCTTTGGCAGTTGTGCCGGAACCGGTATTGACTATCTTGCCTTGTTCCACACCGTCGTACACTTTGTGGGCATTGCCGAAGAGGGGGATGACGACAGCGTTGTCACCGTTCTCCATGCACGTGCCGGAGTCGAAAGTGAAGAAGCCGTCGGAGCCCAGCGTAGCGTGGAATCGTTTGTAGTCTCCGGCGGGGGAGATACTCTTGATGTCCGCTTTGTTGATATTGACAATGCGCAATGCCGCACCGATACTCTTGACGGCGCCGGTGGCGGCAAGCGTAACGTTCAGCTGGATGCGTTTGATGTGGTTCGTCTTTTTTTCACGATGATAGGTGGTGGTTACGTCCAGTATGATGTCGTTGAAATCGTAATCGCCTACCAGCGGGTAGTTGTCTTCAAAGGCGTATGTGTAGGGCATCTCGCCGGGGTTTACATCGTCGCCCGATTCGTCGGGGGTATTGCCTGCACCAGTGCAGCGTCCTTCGGGAATGTAGGAAGGCGCCTTGCCGGGGAGGCAAATGGTGGCGTTGCCGTTGCCTTTATGCCCGCTTCCGCCGGCTGTGCCGTTCAGACAATAGTTGTCGAAGTTTTCAACGGCTTTCTTGTATTCACAATATACATTATTGATAACATAGCCTTGGGTTACTTCCGTTCCCATTGAACCCGTCCAGTTTGCCTGATTGATGTGCTCCAGCTTCAACAGAGCATAGCTCTTGGCGGCAGTAGGTCCCGTGATGTTACAGTTGGACAGGTTGGTGGTGTTTTCTATGTCAATCATGGAATTGGCATCGAGGTCTATATAGTTGTAGGCATAGAGATGCTTGGCTTCTATAAGCGAGCCTTTTCCCATTTTGATGCCGTTGGAGGCAAGGAAGTTCTCTACTTCTATTTTGCAACTGTTCTCCAGTTGGGGACCGGTGCTTTGGTTGTCACCGATTTGGTGGACTTCCACGTCACCATGGTTCACGTACAGGCTTCCGGTAGATGAGCCTAACAGTTTGCCTGCGTCTATCTCTCCATAGTTATAGAGAGTGCCGCCGTTGTTGTTGATGCCGTCCACATCTATCTTTCCGGCATTGTAATTGGTTCCGCCGTTGGAAAATTCAATCCAACCTTTTCCTGTAATCTTCCCGCGGGTGTCTTCCGCCGCATCCGGTTCATTTTCCTGATAGGCAGTGCCTAATACCACTAAGGATGAGCTGTTGGTGAATCGGAGGGAGGGTTCATACTGCCCGCCCGATTTCAACCCTATGGCGCCTCTGGAGGCTACGATGATTTCCAGCCCTTGGTTGATGACTTGCGGAGAGGGTATTTCCCATTTGGCACCGGGGGCGATTATCAGCTTGAGGGTTCCCGCATCGGGGGTAGTGGCGCCGCCATGATTGATGCCGCCGGAATAGGATTTGGTAATCTTGAAAATGTTGGTACGGGCAATGTCGGTGTCCATATCTTGCCCGTTGTAGACTGTTGCCTTACTTAGTAATTCTTCGATTTCACTGTCTGTATAGGGACGTGCCATCGTCTTAATCTGCACTTCGCCCTCATCAGCTCCGGCGCGTGCCGAGGAACGGGTGAGAGCCTGTATGCCGAACGTGGTTTCTATCCGCCGGTTGCTGACGGGGACAACTTTCATGATGCGACGCCCTTTGGAATCCATGCGCGAAACGTAGACGCGCTCCAAAGTCAGCGGGCAATCTATGGTGGTTTGGAATATCAAGTCCTGATTGGCTGTGCCGCTTGCCAGCAAATGGGCTACTGCATCTGTTGCGTACGGATTATAGTCGAAAACCTCGACTGTGTAGTCTGTGCCGTAATCTTCGTAGACGGATATGCTTACATCAACCGGACAGGTTGTCTTCCAATCCATTTGGGGATCTATATCTTTCACCGGGAATTTGTCCTGATAGGTGGCCTGCACTTTTTCAGCGTCGAAGACATCTTCTTTGCAGCTGTAAAAAATAAAACTCATTATAAGTGCGGAAAGCAATAGAATGTGATTTATTTTAAAATAATTTCCCATATATAATGTTTTGTTTGATAATTAGCAAAAATACATTTATTTAGCTAAAGATAGCTTACATATAGTGCGTAAACCGATAATTGTTAACCAATTTTAACCGCAGCGTACCATGTATCGCGATATAATAAGTTCCAAAGCATCTTTCATAAGTGAATTTATAAATGTTTTTACAGTTTTGTTTGCGTGTTGAATAAAATAATCAACTTTTTATTGTTTACGCCACAAAAGTAGTCATACTAATTGAAAAATGGATTGTAAATATTGTCTTTTTTGACTATTTATGATGAATATTTTGTTAAATCCGGCTATCGTTGCAATAAAAAACTTGTAAAAGCTGCCCAAAGTCAACTGGAAAAAAACGGGGGAGTGGGAAATTACAAAAGAGGAAATTACTCTTTTGTAATTTCCCCCGCCAAATCCGAATTCATCCGGTAGCGAATTTCTGCCTGGCTGAGTCCGTGTCCAAGGAGGAACATGAGTTTGGTGACGGCGCATTCGGGCGTGCTGTCGTAGCCGCTGATGACGCCGGCTTCAAGAAGATGCAGCCCGGTTTCGTAGCGTCCCATCTCGACGCCACCGCTTTGGCACTGGGTGATGTTGACGATGACGATGCCCCGTTCCGTAGCATCTTTCAATTGGCGGATGAACCATTCTTTCTGGGGGGCATTGCCCGAGCCGAAAGTTTTGAGCACCACCGCTTTCAGTCCCGGAACATGAAGCACGGAGTTGATAATACTCTCTTGGATGCCGGGAAACAGGGTGAGTACCACGACGTTGGTGTCGAAGAGATAATGCGGTTTCATCGGTCGTGCGGGATCGGGGCGGCGGATGATGTGCTCGTTGTAGCGGATGTGGATGCCGGCTTTTGCCAGGGCGGGGTAGTTGAACGAGCGGAAAGCATTGAAGTTTTCGGCGTTGATTTTGGTTGTCCGGTTGCCGCGCATCAGTTCGTTTTCAAAGAAGATGCAGACTTCAGGGACAACGGCAGTGCCGTCCGGGTTCTTGGCGGCGGCTATTTCGATGGCTGTAATCAGGTTTTCCTTTCCGTCCGTGCGCAGTGTTCCGATGGGCAGTTGAGAGCCGGTGAGGATAACAGGCTTCGCAAGGTTTTCGAGCATGAAACTGAGGGCTGATGCCGTATATGCCATTGTGTCGGTTCCATGCAGGATGACGAAGCCGTCGAAAAAGTCGTAGTTATAATTTATTATCTTGACAATCTTTGCCCACAGAGAGGGTTCCATGTCGGAGGAGTCGATGGGCGGGTCGAACTGGTAGGACGAGATACGGTAGTTGAAGCGTTTCAATTCGGGAACGTGCTTGAGCAAGTGGTCGAAATTGAAATTCTCGAGGGCACCTGTTTCGGGGTTTTCTATCATTCCGATAGTTCCGCCCGTGTAAATCAAGAGTACGGAAGGGTAATCTGCTTTCATAAATATCTCGTTTAACTCGTTTTTCGGGCGCAAAGATAAGGAAAAAAGTGGTAGGATGGCTGAGGAATAGTCACTTTCTTAAATCTTCTTTCAGGTGCGAGATGGCTTTCTGTGCATCTCCCTCGTATTCGTTGAGCAAAGTGACGAAACGGCTGCCTATGATGGCTCCGGAAGCGTGGGAACAGGCGGCATCGAAGGTTTGTTTGTTGCTGATGCCGAAACCTACCATGCGGGGGTTGCGCAGGTGCATATCCTGCATCTTCTTGAAGTAGGCTTGCTTCCGGGTGTCGAAGTCCTTTTGCGCGCCGGTGGTTGCGGCAGATGATACCATATAGATGAAGCCGTCGGTGTGGGCGTCTATTTCGCGGACGCGCTCCTCGCTGGTTTCGGGGGTGATGAGCATGATGACACGGAGGTCGTATTTCCGTGCAATGGCTTTATAGTACTCTTCGTAGTCCTTGAAGGGCAGGTCGGGGATGATTACGCCATCGATGCCGCACGCTTCACATTGCCGGCAGAACGCTTCGAAGCCGAAGTGCATAATGGGGTTGAGGTAGCCCATCAGGATGAGCGGGATGCGGACATTGCGACGGATGTCGCCCAGTTGCTCGAAGAGGAGGCGGAGAGACATGCCGTTGCGCAGGGCGCGGGTGGCGGCGTCTTGAATGACGATGCCGTCGGCCATGGGGTCGCTGAAGGGGATGCCGATTTCTATCATGTCCACTCCGTTCTTTTCGAGGGTGCGGATAACGTTGGCTGTGCCGCCGAGGGTGGGGCAGCCGGCGCAAAAGTAGATGGACAGCAGGTTTTTGGGGCTGTCCTGAAAAAGCTGGTTGATGCGGTTCATATTGAGTTTGATATTATTGGTTGGTAATGCTTTGTATTTCTTGTAGGAATGCCTTGATGCGCTCCACGTCTTTCTTGCCCGGAACTGTTTCAAAGCGGCTGTTGATGTCGACGCCTGCCAGTTTGGGGTGGTGAAACTCTTTGATGGCTTTGGCGCTGTAAGGGTTGATGCCGCCGCTGAGTAGGAAAGGAGTCATTCCGCTGTAACGGTGCAGCAGGTTCCAGTCGAACTGGTTGCCCGAGCCGCCGTACTGCGGTGTCTTGGTGTCGAACAAGTAGTAATCGCATAATCCCTTGTAGGCGGAGACGGCCGCGAGGTCTTTGGGGTGCGAAAGGGAGAATGCCTTGATGAGATGCAGGCCGTTGCTGCGTAGCGAGCGACAGTATTCGGGAGATTCGTTGCCGTGAAGCTGGATGTAATCCAGTGCGAACCGGTCGGCGTACATCAGGATATTTTCCTTGCTTTCGTTTACAAAAACACCGACACGCTTTGCGTGCTCGGGCAGGTACTCCGGTATTTCGCATAGGCAGCGGGGAGACTTGGGGTAGAAGATGAAACCTATCATGTCTACGCCCAGTTGTTCTACGTCGCGGATGTTTTCCGCTTCAGTCATACCACATACTTTGATAATTAGAGAAAACATGGGATTTATGGTTTTATTATTTACTATATTACTGTTTGTTTCTTTTTAGGCACGGATTACGCGGATTTACTTTATCCTTCTTTCCGTGAAATCCGTGTAATCCGTGCCTAAAAAATCATCACGTGCATTTTGCCCCCTTTAGTCCCTTTGACTCCCTCCCCTCAATCTCCTGTATAAATTCTTTCAGCTCCTCTTCCGGCCGGCGGGTTTTCATAAAGGTTTCTCCGATGAGGAAACCGCGGAATCCGGCGGTGCGCAGGCGGCAGATTGTTTCGGGATGGGAGATGCCGCTTTCCGAAACGAGTAGCGGCAGGTTGCGGGTGCCGGCACTGCCCTGAACATCCGCTACCGCTTGCCGCAGCCGGTTGGCGATGCGGAGAGAGTTTTCTACATCGGTGACGAACGTGCCGAGGTTGCGGTTGTTTACGCCTACCATATCCACCTCCCTACTTATATAGGACAATTCGGAAGGGCTGTGGATTTCGAGCAACACTTCCAGCCCGAGGGCATGGGCGCGGGCGGTGAGGGTGGCGCATTCTTCTTGCGTCAGGCAGGCGGCAATCAGTAATACGGCATCTGCGCCAACGATACGTGCCTGCAACAGTTGGTATTCGTCGATGATGAAGTCTTTGCGCAAGATGGGGATATTGACCAGCGGGCGTGCTGTGCATATGTCGCGCAGCGAGCCGCCGAAGAACTTCTCGTCCGTCAGGATAGAGAGTGCGGCGGCGCCGGAAGCCTCGTATGCGGCGGGTATTTCTCCGGCTTGGGCTGCCTCGTATATCCAGCCTTTCGAGGGAGAGCGACGCTTAAACTCGGCGATGATTCCCGTGGAGGATGCGGCAAGCGCCTGTTTCATGCTGCGGCGGGGGGCTTGGGGAGCGTTCATCAGCTCCTGCGCCTGTTCCCGCAGTTGTTCCGGTGAAACGGCTTGTTTTTGCAGTTTCACTTCGGTTCGTTTATGTTCTGTTATTTCTGATAGAATATCCATAAGGGGGTATGAGTTATAAATTCTGAATGACAGATAGTCTTGATATAATCTGCTTCTCAACATTTATTTATTTCTATAAATCTCTTCAGCGTCTTCAGCGCCCGTCCGCTTTCCAGCGATTCGCGGGCTATGGCGATGCACTCTTCAATCTCCTTTTCCGGTTCCATTACTTGGATGGCGAAGGCGGCGTTTACGATGACGCATTGCGTTTGGGCGGCTTCCGCGCGGTTGTTCAGTACATTGTCGAAGATGCGTGCGGCATCCTCCTTGCAGTCCCCGCCCGAGAGCTCTTCGGGTCGTACCGCGCTGAAGCCGAGTGCCTGCGGACGATAGATGCGTTCGTAATTGCGGGTCATTACCTTGAATTCATCGGTCAGTGAGATTTCATCGTAGCTGTCCAGACTGTTTACTACGGCAAAGTCGATGCCGAGCTTGTAGAAGACGTTCGTGTAGAGACGCATTTGCGAGAGGTCTGCCACGCCCAGCAGCTGGTAGGCGGGTTGGCAGGGGTTTACCAGCGGGCCCAGCAAGTTGAAGAGTGTGCGTACTCCCAGTGCCTTGCGCACAGGGCCTACGAGCTTCATTGCCGGATTGAACAGCTGTGCGTGCAGGTAGGCGATGTTGCACTCCTCCATGCTTCGCTTCAGGATGTCGGGATTGTTGGTGAAGCGCACTCCGTGTTGCTCTATCACGTTGCTTGCTCCGCTCACGGAAGTGGCTCCGTAATTGCCGTGTTTGGCAACTTTGTAGCCTGCGCCCGCCACGATGAAACAGGCACAGGTGGAGATGTTGAACGTGTTCTTCCCGTCGCCGCCCGTACCTACGATGTCAATGGGGCGATAGGGCGCGAAGTCTATCGGGATTCGCGTCTCCATAAGTGCTTCGCGAAACCCCGTCAACTCGTCTACTGTGATGCCACGCATCTGGAATACAGTGAGTAACGCAGCAATCTGAGCTTCGGGATACATCTCCCGGCTGATGTTGAGGAGAATTTGCTTGGTTTCCTCTGCGGTGAGCTCTTCGTGGTTGAAGAGGCGGGCTAATATTGCTTTCATTTGTTTCTGTTAGTGATTAAGAGGTTTATGCTGCCTGTCATTTGTTTCTGTTAGTGATTAAAAAGTTTATGCTGCCTGTCATTCAGAGCGAAGCGAAGAATCTGCTCTCTTGTGTGTGCATGGGGAAGGGATTCTTCGCTATGCTCTGAATGACAGATAGTGTATGACGTTCATTTGCTCCCGCAAGGTGTGTGATTTGCTCCCGCAAGGTGCGTGGTTTGCCCTTGCAGGGTGTGTCATTTCTCTCTGCGAGGTGTGTCATTTGTCCTCGTGAGGTGTGTGGTTTGCGTCACCTTGCAGCCAGTTCCTCATTATCAGTTTTCCGTCCGGAGTCAGCACGGATTCCGGATGGAATTGTATGCCGCGAACGTCATACTCCCGGTGCTTCAGCGCCATAATCTGCCCTTCGGGGCTGACGGCGGTGACGGCAAGCGTTTCGGGCAGCCCCTCCGCATCTACCACCCAAGAGTGGTATCGTCCTACGGGAATTTCTTCGGGCAGTCCCCGGAAGATGTAGTCCGGTTCTGCCAGCCGTATGCGGGTCTGTACGCCATGAAACACGTTGCTGAGGTTCACCAGCCGTCCGCCGAATACCTCTCCGATGGCCTGTTCGCCCAAGCATACGCCCAGTATGGGTTTCTTGCCGGAATAGGTGCGTATTACGTCCGTCAGCAATCCGGCTTCTTGGGGCACGCCGGGACCGGGGGAGAGGATGATTTTATCGTACCGTTCCAGCTCTTCCATTCTGAATTGGTCGTTGCGCAGCACGTCTACCGCTGCGCCGAGTTCTTTCACCAGATGCGCGAGGTTGTAGGTGAAAGAGTCGTAATTGTCTATAATAACCGTTTTCATCTTTTTCATTTACAATTTACAATGTATATGCACTCACATTTTCTCAGCCATCACAATTGCTTTCTTCAGTGCTCCCAGCTTGTTGTTCACTTCTTGGAGTTCGTATTCGTCGTTGCTTTTGGCTACGATGCCGCCGCCTGCCTGAAACCACAGCACTCCGTTGCGGCTGACGAAGGTGCGGATGGTGATGGCCTGATTCAGACTGCCGTTCAGTCCGATGAACCCGATGCAGCCGCCGTATGCGCCTCGGTTGTGCGGTTCCAGTTCGCTGATGAGCTGCATGGCGCGTACTTTGGGCGCACCGCTCAGTGTTCCGGCGGGGAAGGTGTCGATGAACGCCTTGACGGGGTCGGCTTCGCTGTTCAGCTCGCCGCTCACGCGGCTCACGAGGTGGATGACGTGGCTGTAATATTGCATCTCCTTGTAGAAGTCCACCTTCACGTCGCGGCAGTTGCGGCTGAGGTCGTTGCGGGCAAGGTCCACCAGCATCACGTGTTCGGCATTCTCCTTGGGGTCGTCGTGCAGGTATCGGGCGTTTACGGCATCCTGTTCGGGGTCGCCGGTGCGCCGGGTAGTGCCGGCGATGGGGTCTATGTAGGCATGGCGTCCTTCGATGCGGCAGTGCGTTTCGGGCGAGGAGCCGAAGATGCGGAAACCGCCGAAATCGAAGTAGAACAGGTAGGGTGAGGGGTTGATGCTGCGCAAGGCACGATAGAGCTTGAAGTCGTCGCCTGTGAAGCGCTGTTCGAAGCGGCGGGAGAGGACTATCTGGAAAACATCACCCCGCAGGCAGTGGGCTATTCCCCGGCGGATGTTGGCTTTGTGCTCCTCGTCCGTCAGCGGAGAGGTTGTTTCGCCGACGGCACGGAAGTCGTAGGCGGTGTAGTTGCGGTTGCGGATGGCTTTATGTACTTTGTCCAGTTCGCTTTTCTCGTCGGGGGCAAGCATCTCCAGCAACAGCATCTCGTTCTTGAAGTCGTTGAAGACGATGAGATACTTATATAATATGTATAGCATATCCGGCGCGTCGTTGGTGGCTTCGCGGCTGTCCTTTACGGCGATGTTCTCAAAATAGCGTACGGCATTGAAGGAGGTGTAGCCGTACAGGCCGCAGTAGTTGCTGTATTCGCCCTCCACGTGGAAGCGGTCGAGGAAGTCGCGCAAGGCGTTCTCCACACGATATTCTTCGGTGACGGGACGTTCCTCGCGTGTGCCGTCGGGCAGGCGGAAGATGGCGGCGCCGTGGTCTATGCTGACGCTTGCCACCGGACAAAGTGCGATGAAGGAACGGTTGTTCTCGCTGCCGTGATAGTCGGAACTCTCCATCAGCGCGCTTTGAGGGAAGATGTCGCGTACCTTCAGGTAGGTGCTTACGGGTGTGTGCAGGTCGCCAAGTATCGTGCGGCTCACTGTTTGATAATCATACTGTTTCATTGTTGTTCTTATTTAGCGGTTTCCCCATACTCCAAATACGTCTCCACATCCTTGTCTCCCCGTCCCGAAACGGTCAGCACCACTACGTCGTCGGACTTGAAGTTCAGTTTCTCCAGTGCGCCGAGGGCATGGGCGCTTTCCAGTGCGGGGATGATGCCTTCGAGTTTGGTCAGTTCGTAGGCGGCGCGGATGGCTTCGTCGTCGTTTACGGAGAGCACGATGGCGCGTTTCTTTGCGGCAAGGTTGGCGTGCATGGGGCCGATGCCCGGATAATCCAGTCCGGCGGAGATGGAGTAAGGCTCCTCAATCTGCCCGTCCTCGTTCTGTATGACGTAGGTGCGGGCGCCGTGGATGATGCCCAGTTTGCCGAGGGCGATGGTGGCGGCGGTCATCCCCGTTTCCACGCCTTTGCCGCCGGCTTCGGCGAGGACTATCTGCGCACGTTCGTCGTCGACGTAGTGGTAGATGGTTCCGGCTGCATTGCTGCCGCCGCCTACGCAGGCTATGAGGTAGTCCGGACAGTCGCGCCCTTCCTTTTCCATGAGCTGTTTCTTAATCTCCTCGCTGATGACCGACTGCAGGCGTGCCACCATATCGGGATAGGGGTGCGGGCCTACGGTGGAGCCGATGATGTAGTAGGTGTCTGCCGGATGACAGCACCAGTCGCGTATGGCCTCGTTGGTGGCGTCCTTCAGGGTCATGTTGCCGCTGGTGACGGGGACTACGGTTGCTCCCAGCATCTTCATCTTCTCTACGTTGATGTGCTGGCGTTCCACGTCGGTCTTGCCCATGTACACGATGCACTCCATGTTCATCAGGGCGCAGACGGTGGCGGTGGCAACGCCGTGCTGCCCTGCGCCTGTCTCGGCAATGATGCGGCGCTTTCCCATGCGGCGTGCCAGTAGAATCTGGCCGATGGTGTTGTTTATCTTGTGCGCGCCGGTGTGGTTCAGGTCCTCGCGCTTCAGATAAATCTTGCAGCCGTACTTTTCCGACAGGCGCTTAGCCAGATATAGCGGAGAGGGACGCCCTACGTAGTCGCGCAGCAATTGGTCGTATTCACGCTTGAAATCCTCACTTTGCAGCACGCTGAGATAGGTGTTCTGCAATTCTTCTACACATCTGTGGAGTATTTCGGGAACGTATGCTCCGCCGAATTCTCCGTAATAACCTTCTTTGTCTACTAAGAAACTTGCCATATTGTTTGTTGTTTTTATTATCTCCCGTTTATCATTGATATTTGGACAGGCAGGGGCGTTGCCTAAACGAAAAAAGCCCCGTCGCTTGGTGCGACAGGGCTCTTTTCCTATATCTTTCTTATATTACATATATACATACGAGCACTGCTCCCTTACGACTGCCGGAGTTGTAACGGGTGCCACCACCAATATGTATTTACGAACATTGTTTTCATTGTCTTTTTTTGTTTTAACAGGGGCAAATATAAGCACATTGTTTTAATTGCCAAAATAAATCTTACTTTTTTTTCGTATTAGAACATTTATCTTGAAATGTTGTTCTCTATCACAAGTAACAACCATTATTTACTAATAAAAAGAAAGGAACAAACTATGAGACGGAAACATCTGATTGCCGTAGGTGCTATTATCGCCATTGTTTTATTGCTATACTGGCTGTTTATAGCCGAGGACTTGAACGCTTGGCTCAATGTGAATTGATTTTTCGGCACCGTCATGCGGGGTTGTTCGGATAAATAATGTATCTTCGCAAAAAATCAAAGACTCATGAAAGGATTAAGTTATTCATTCTTGCGTGCTGTATGCGCGCTGGTAATTGGCTTGGTGTTGGTGATGTTTCCCGACCGTGCCGGTGATTATTTTGTGATAACGATTGGTGTCATTTTCCTTGTACCTTCGCTCATCAGTATTATAGGATATTACGCTCAGAACGCCGAGGTGCGCCGCCGCTTCCCGGTAGAGGGGGTGGGCAGTCTGCTGTTCGGCTTGTGGCTGATTATCATGCCGGGCTTCTTTGCCGATTTGCTGACGTTTGTGCTGGGCTTCATCCTTGTGATGGGCGGTGTGCAACAGATAGCGTCGCTCTCCGCTGCACGCAGGTGGACGCCCGTACCGGGTGGGTTCTACGTTGTTCCGGTGCTGATATTGCTTGCCGGGCTGATTGCGTTGTTCAACCCCACGGGAGTACGCTCCACGGCGTTCATCATTATCGGAATCACCAGTCTGGTTTATGCGGCTTCGGAACTGGTAAACTGGTTCAAGTTCACCCGTCTCCGTCCCAAGACGCCTGTTGCCGGCGGCAAGGCCGAGGATGATGCAGACATCGAAGATGCCAAAATCATAGAATGAAGGGGATGTTTTTTCAGATATTCTGCA
Organism: Bacteroides sp. AM10-21B; assembly: GCF_003472565.1. Taxonomy (NCBI): domain Bacteria; kingdom Pseudomonadati; phylum Bacteroidota; class Bacteroidia; order Bacteroidales; family Bacteroidaceae; genus Bacteroides; species Bacteroides sp. AM10-21B. The sequence goes on from NZ_QRME01000008.1 coordinate 242,798, forward strand.
AGTACTCCTCAATCTCTTGGGCTGTGACATCTTTCAGCAGCACGGTTTTGTCCTCGTCCAGAAGATACAGGGTAGGGATGGCTTTCAGGTCGTAAAGGTTCTTCTGTTCAATCGTCCGCTTTTTGTCGTATCCGTTAATCCACTCATCGGGAAAGTCGGAGAGGTGTTTCCGCCATTCCGCCAAATCCGCATCGGGATAGAGGGAAAGAACTTTCACCCGTTTCCGTGCAATGGCTTGGGCGGTAGCGGGGCTGCGCTTCAGGGCTTCGATAGCCTCGCCGCAAGCATGGCAGCCGGGATTGTTGATGAACAATAACGTGTAGGGAGCTTTTATGCCATGCAAGTTGCCCTGTTTGCCGTTGGCAAGCGTATAAGTAAAGTCCAGCGCTTTTGTGCCTGCACGGTTCTTCTGCGCCAGTTCCCGCCGGGCTTTCGGACGTATTTTCTCCGTATCGTCCATGACGGGAGATTTCAGCATGGCATCCAGGACGGAAATGTAAAACTCCTCATTGCGCATCGGCGAGTTGGGGTCATACAGATATTTCTCCGCAAGAGACGTCAGGTACGTATAACATTTCTTTTCTTTCTCTGCCCGGAGAAACAGTTGTTTTAAGGCGGCGTCGGCGGTGCCGGCAGAAACCAGCCGCAGGATGTCGATGAAGTCCACCCAGCCTTGTTCCGTCACTTCGGGATGGTGTATGTAGTTGGTGTCGGCAAAGTCCACGTTGTCCCAGTAGTGGCGTGCCAGATAGTCTGCACGCAGTTCCGGAGTACTCAGCATGGCGGGTATTGCGGGCAGCACAAGGGTGGTGACGGTGTCTGCAGCAATCGCTGCCGATTGTTTCTTGCCGGCCTGTTCGCTGCTGCATGCGGTGTTGGCGTTCAGCATCAGGGAGAGCAATGCGCAGACGGGCAGAAGCTTCGTGATAATATTTTTCACCCCATTATTCATATCCTCTTTCATATTTACCTTGTACACAAAGGTAGTATAAAAGTTAGAATCCATGAAGCAAAGGATGTTTTTTATTTGCTGCATACAAAGAACGACCGGATACAAACATTCGGCCGTACATTATAATGTACGCGCGCGGGCGCGTATAATTCCCTTTTTTTAAAGAAAAATCCCTGTACATATTATAATACTGCGATATATACCGCGATAACGCGCGGCGATTTTTATTCGGAAAAAATAGAATTTCTGAGAACTTCAGGAAATAGGATGTACATCAAACAAGGTTTTGCCTATGGTGCAACCCCCGTTTGACGTATATCAAACGGAATTTTCACCGTAGGCAAGTATTTATTCATAAACCTAATGCCCTGCCGTCTTTACGCGCGCCCGCGTATATTATATTATAATGTATGCCTTCCGTTATCGTGCACATCCGCTTTTGAAAATATGCTTTACAACAGGTTTATCAATCAGCGAGTTACGAAAAAGTTTCATGTTTTCGTGAAAAAAAAGATAGATATATTTGGTGCATATTGCTAAATCCTCTACTTTTGCATCCGCTTTCGAGAATGAAAGCAGCGATTGATTGACATTCTGAAACAAAAGCGTATGGATGCTGTAAAAGAGAGAAAAAGAAATGAAAAATAATTTTCCGAAAATATTTGGAAGATATTAAAATTTCTCCTTATCTTTGCAGTCCGACTCGCAAGGAAAAAGAACTTCTCTTTCTCCGCTCCTTTAAAAGAGCTCTGAAAGAAAAAGAAAAAAAACTTCCGGAAAAATTTGGAAGATATACTTAAAAGTTTTTACCTTTGCATCCGCTTTTGAAAAAGAAAAGCAATCGAAAAAGAAGCGATCTTTGAAGAGATTTACATAAACAATACAAGTA
>NZ_QRME01000009.1:0-146263 GCF_003472565.1 Bacteroides sp. AM10-21B
AAGGCTATAGGGCGATAAGGGGGTAAAGGTGTTATTCTATAACCTCAAAAGGATATTGATTATCTTCCAGATTTTCCAATTCATTAATGATTTCAGCCTGTTCGGAAGTCAGTGATGTTGCGTCCCAAGTATTGATAATGGAATGGGCTTCCTTAGCCAGTTCTTCCTCATAGACCTCACCATAGCAATGGGTAAGAAGACGAACTTTCAAAAGCGAGTCCGGAAGTTTATCAAGAATCCCCCAGCAACGGTCGAGAAGGCGCTGTATATATTGCTGTTTGCGACCGTTGTCATAAAAAGTAGCGTTCAACGCTACGAGAATAGAAAGACAAAGTTCGGCTTCCTCCTCCGGAGTACTGCCTTCCGGAGAGTTGTACAAATTCAGTGCTTGTTCATAAACTTCGCGATTCAAACGGGCGAAGTGATCGCTATAAATGGGACTGCCGTCCATCCCCAAGTCCAAGAGTTCATGGGCAAGGGTGTACAAAGATGAAACGTGATCGTTCATTTTATCTAAGATATAGAAGTTATTGAGTTACAAATATTTCAGTTACTATCTATCGGTTCTACGAGCGAGGAGTGGATAAATGTAGTGGCAACTGCCATGACACCTTCTATGTTTACCACCACACGACGGTCATGGCGAAGGCGGACAAATTCACCGATAGCCCCTTCGAAAATCCCGCCTGTGATACGTACTTTAGTACCTTTCACCAATTTCAGTTCCTCCGGTTCCACATAAATTACAGCCTCATCATATGTACCTGCGACTAAAATAAAACTACGCATCTGTGCATCCGGAATAATAACCGGTTGGCGGGTTTCCCTATTCATTATATAACGTATAGGGATATTCAAAGAAAAATTATTTTTGATTTCATCAATACAAGCACGAGTGGAACGGATAAAGACCAAATTGTGTATGGCAGGAACAAGCTTGCGAACACGACGTTCATTCCTTACGATGTATTCGTAATGCATAGGAATGAAATTCTCTATACCTTCCTTGTCAAGATAGTCTTTAAGAGATAATTCGCGGCTGTAAGTTACGCGGACAGCATACCAATGTAATTGACGGAGCATTACTAAACAAGAATCGTAAGATTTCGGATAAAATAAGGTCTTGTGAAAAGGATATTCTTTGGGGACACCGGGGCTGTGAAGTACCTTCCGATCAATTCATGTAATGCAATTATTTCCAATAGTTTAGTCTGCATCCATATTATCCCAAAATTCCCCACTATCACAGAAAGAGAACGTTGAAACAGTTATGTGATCAATAAGCTCTTTTAAAAAGCTGTAAACGAATAACTTAAAAACAAAAATAGTTTTTTAGACGTTCGTTTAATAAACAGTGTTCAGATGCGAACAGTACAGGGTAGAAATTATGTGGAAAAACGTAAAAAATAACAGAGGTTATTGGAAAAGGTTACTATCTCATTAACAAGTATTTATCTTATACTAAGACTATAAAAATCAAAGATTTTCTATCAAACATTTTGCCAGTACAAAAAACTACCATATCTTTGCGTTTATTAAACGAACGTTTAAAAAACACTATTCAGGCCTTTTTCCTACTATTTTTTAATGCCCACAGAACCAAAATCAAGAAGGTTTTTAATGAAGTTAACATCATTGGCAGTAATAAGTTAACATCGTGCAGACAGCAAGTTAACTAACTACAAAACAAAAAGTTAACATCATCACAAGAATGATGTTAACTAACAATATTTCTCAATTTGCTTATCTTACAGCATAACTTTCAGCTCATGGCAAAGTCGCTCTTTCACCTCCTCCATTGGCATTGTCCGTCCTAACTCTTTTTGAAGCGAAGTCACTCCTTTATCTATAAATCCGCAAGGATTGATATAACTGAAATAGCGTAAATCCGTATTGATATTGAATGCCAAACCATGCATCGTGACGTAGTGACTACTGCGCACACCGATGGCACAAATTTTACGGGCGCGCGAAGAATCTCCATCCAGCCACACACCGGTAGCTTTCTCCATACGACCGGCAGTTATCCCATAAGAAGCACAAACACGGATTACGGCTTCTTCCAGTAAATGCACATATTCTTTCAATCCCAAAGAGAACTCTTCCAAATTCAAAATGGGATAACAAACAAGCTGCCCCGGACCATGATAAGTAATATCACCGCCCCGGTCTATATGGTATAATGAAGCGCCTATCGCACAAAGCTGTTCTTCACTCAGCAACATATTGCCTTCCTTACCGCTACGTCCCAGCGTATATACATGCGGATGTTCACAAAGCACGATATGATTTACATACTCCTCCCCCGCCTGTTTGGCTTGTACAAGTGCATCAAACCACTCCGTCTGTCTGTCCCATGCTTCGGCATAGGGAACTGTTTTCCAATCTGATATTTCCAATCTCATAAAACAAATATACTACTTTTTCTCATTTCCACAAAAAAGCGTAACTTTGTGCAGACCAAAACGACAACACTTATGGAATTTCCCCAAGTCGATCTCCCCGTAGACCTGATTGCATGGACAGATGTAACAGAAGACATTCTGAACATATACAAGCAATCATGCCGCCTGAAAGCATGTATCTTCGCATTGTGTATCGAAGGTTCCATTACGGTATCTATCAATTTAATGGATACCGAAATCAAACAAGGAGACTTTGTAACGCTTCTCCCCGGCACTATCATCCAGTTCTACGGACAGAAAGAAAAAGTACGCATCGGATTCGCCGGATTTTCCGAACATTGTCTCAACGGAGTCAACATAATCCAGTCTACCATGAGTTCGTACTCCAAGATTATAGAAACTCCTGTTATACCCCTCAACGAGACTGTCGCATCCTATTTCAGAGACTATTTCGCATTGCTGGCACGTGTCTCCACCGGTCCCTATATGCCCAAAACACGAATGGCGCAAAATGTGCTGGACACCCTACTCTATGGCGTCAATGAACTATACAGCAACCGTCCCGACTCGCAAAACAGGATGAAGAGCCGGAAAGAGGAAATCTGCCGTGAGTTCATACAACTGGTCATCGAAAACTACACCACCGAACGCCGCGCACAGTTTTATGCCGGGAAACTGGGTATATCTCTGCAGCACCTCAGCACCACCATCAAACAAGTGACAGGCAAAAATGTACTGGATATAATTGCGCACGTCGTTATTATCGACATAAAAGCCAAACTGAAATCCACCGACATGACTATTCAGGAAATAGCCTATTCGCTGAATTTCCCCAGCGCCTCGTTTTTCGGAAAATACTTCAAGAGACACATGGGCATGAGTCCGTTGGAGTATAGAAACAGCTGACCTAACCTCTCACCAGCGTCACACAGGAGAGCACTATGGCTATTGTAGCCAGCATGGGGGTCAACAATATGCCATATACAGGATAAAGGATGCCGGCAGCTACCACCACGCCTATCAGATGATAGATTATCACCCAAAAAGAGTTTTGACGCATCAGGCGAAGTGTATGGCGGGATAAGTCAAACAGTTTAGGAAGCGATTGCAAATCAGAAGATTTCATCACTACCATAGCTTCTTCCGCTATCGCATCATCGGCATTTCCACCCATAGCAATGCTTACGTCGGCACAGGCCAAAGCCTGTATATCGTTGATGCCGTCACCTATCATGACAACCGTCTTTCCCTGCAATCGGAGTTCATGGATAAAGGTTTCTTTATCGTCTGGCAAAGCATCGGACATATAGCTGATAATTCCTAACTTTCCCGCTATGGTCGAGGCAGTACGTTCGCCGTCGCCCGTAAGCATACAAATGTCAAGATTTTGTCCGCGGAGTTCTTTCACTACTCCAAGTGCGGTAATCTTCAACTGGTCTTTAACAGCGATTATGGCAAGCAACTCTCCCTCCCGTCCAAAGTAAACGATACTGTTGCCCTCGGATTCATATTCCACCAACATATCGCCCAGAACATCGGAAAGGTAGACCTGATAATCTTTTAACAGCTTATGACTGCCTACCCAATATTCCGTACCCTTATAGGCGGCTTTCATTCCCTTTCCTTTCAGTATCTCACAGCCATCCAACCGGACAGGCGTTACCTGTTCTTCTTTCAAGGAGGCAGTGATAGCCATTGCCAGTGAATTGGACGAATTCGTTTCGACAGCCAACAATACCCTTTTAAAATATTCTTCCTGATACTGCGCCCACAACCAAGCCGTGACAGTAGGATGCCCCTCGGTTAGCGTACCGGTCTTGTCAAAAACCACCACATTTGTTTTGTCCAAACGTTCCAAAGCAAGGGAGTTTTTAATCCAGATGTGCATCTTGGCCGCTTTGCCGATTCCACGCATCAGGGCAACAGGCGTAACCAATCCTAACGCACACGGGCAAGCAACTATAAAAATCGAGATAACCGAATAGAGAGCATACGGCACAGCTTCCACACCGCCAAACAATATCCAGATAAAAAACACGACAATTGCCATTCCCGTCAGAACGGGAAAAATGATATTGGCAATTCGATTTTCATCATGCAGTTCTTCAGGCAGGAAGTGGAATATTTTTCCGGTCAGTCCCACAGCAACGGTCAAAACGGCCACTTCGTAATAGACGTGCGGTTGAAGTCCCACACCGTACCAATAATCCGGAAAGAAAGTGTTGAACACACTGAAAAGGAAAGCCACAGAAGCACTGAAAACAATAAGCGTATCCATTGTGGTACGTCCTGTACGAAGCTGTCTCCAAGAGTCCGTATAGAAAGAGGTTCCCAAAAATACCAATGCGGTGGCAGCCGACAACATCTGTATTTCGCCGCCATAAGGCACATAACTACGGAATATGGAAAGCAGAAACAACGGAACGGTCAACAGCCATGCACCGGCAGCCTGTATCTTCAAGCTGCGGTACTGCCTGTTACGTTCTTCCATGTTGCATCTTTCCATACTATCGGCATACTCCGCGCAATGCAGTTCCTGCGCAGAACATACCTTCTTCAATATATTGCTCATTCTGTTATATTTTTAGGGGGTTGTTACTCTGAATCCACTAAAGCAACAACCGGAATGAGCCGTTTGTTCAATTACTTCTTATCCTCCTGTTTGCTCTCTTTCACAAACTCAGCTTCGTAATGAAACTTTCTGAAGCCTTCTTTCAGTTTTTCAATATCGGTCTTATCGGCGTCGTAAGTGATAGTCACCGTCTTTGTCTTTAAGTCCGTGTTGAACTTTTTCAGCCCTTTCTCGAAACGGATATTGCTGTTTATCTTTTTCACGCAGTTCTCGCACGTCATTTGTGACACTTTGAACACTGCGGTGCGCAGGTCTTTGGCTATAACTGTCGTTGCACTCAGCAATACAACTGCTAAGGCAATAAAAATCTTTCTTGTTTTCATATTGAAACGCATTTTAGTTATTAGTTATTAATTGAGAAATCATACTCTCGGAATATTAAAACGCACACCTATGTATGCTTTTGCCCCATGCATAGGCCCCCATACCATAGTGGCATCAAAGTTACTTCCCCAAGGATTGGAAGCATCGATAATGGGATTCTTTTGCTTGAAGTTGGTAAGGTTTTCCCCTCCGATATAGACAGACCAGTTGCGGAAATAACGGGTGACCTGCGCACTTAGCTGTTCAAAGCCATTGTAGCGGTGTTCCCACGACCATGTACCGTCTCCCAGTTCGTAAGGGGTCGGCATACGGCCGCCACCGTTCAACTGCAAGGTTGCATCGAACTGCCACAAACCCAGCGGAGTCTGATACGAAGCGGTAAGCAATCCTTTGTATTTGCCGGTAAGCGGTTTTTCCCGCAACTGTCCGTTGTAAGTAGTCTTGGCATCCGTCCAGCGATAGGCTGCCGTAAGGGTGAATCCCGGAAAGAACGGATAGGTGGCTTCCACTTGGAACACCTGCGAGTACGACCGTCCGTTGAGGTTGTAGAACAGAACGGCATGCGGATCGGTATCCATATCCACCACTACCTGCCTGAGGAAATCCGTATAGTAATATTCCGCATTCAGGTTCAGCGTTTTGCCGGACAAGGGAATATAAGCGGAAGCGCTCGCTCCGTAATTCCACGCCTCATCCTGATTGAGGTTCCGGGCAATATCCATCCGGCGGCTGCTTGCCAAAAGGTAATTATTCTCGGCAAGGACATGATTGGTGCGATAGCCTTTTCCGGCAGAGAGACGGAAATGTACATATTCATTGGGATTGTACTTTACATGGAAACGGGGAGTGACAAAATAACCGTACTCGCTGCTATGGTCGCCACGGATACCCCCCATCAGGATAAGTTTATCATCCAGATTATAAGTGTACTGCACATACGCCCCCGGAACGGTTTCCTTTACGAACTGTCTCGTAAGAGGTTGCTCCGCATCATTCGTCAGGCGATAATGCTGATTGTAAGAATCGTAGTTGAAACTCAGTCCCGTAGACAGGCTGTGACGCTTGCCGAGTTCCGTCTCGAACAAAAGGGACGCATAGGCATTGTGCTGGTCTACATCGTACAATTTGCGTCCGTACACGGCATCCTGCCTGTGCAGAGAACCGGAAAGGATAAGCGCAAGGTTGGTATTCTTCTCCTTATTGAAAATATAAGCGTTTTTAGTGAAAGCCTCGTAACGGTCGGTTCCGATGGATATTTTGTAAGGGTCGGCCGGATGATTGCCTTCATGGCTCACCTGCCCGCTGTTACGGTCTTCGGACAAGGCTTTGATGCCTGCCTGAAATACGTAGCGGTCGCCCATATATGCCCAACGGTTCCATACGTTGTATTGTTTCACCTGAGGAATATCGGCAAAGCCGTCATCGTTGCTGTCGTGGGCTTTAGTTTCGTTTTCATAATGCGCCAGCAATGAAGTACTCCAACGCTTGGAAAGCTTCACAGTGGCATCCGCATTGGCTTCGTAACGATTGGTGGTACTACCGAAAAGATTGACTGACAACCAGTCGGCTTCGGGCAACTGGGGTTTCTTAAATTCCACATTGATTTGCCCGGTGATGGCCTCGTAACCGTTTTTGACGGATGCGCTACCCTTGCTCACCTGTATGCTTTGCATCCACGGACCGGGCACATACCCTAATCCGTACGGAGCTGCCGCTCCGCGAAAATTGGGAATGTTTTCCGTCATCATTTGTACGTAAGTGCCTGACAGCCCCAACAGTTTGATTTGCTTGGCTCCCGTAGCGGCATCGGAATAGGTCACATCTACCGAGGGATTGGTCACGAAACTCTCCCCGAGGTTGCAACAGGCAGCGCGTGTAAGTTCGGCACTGCTTATCATGTCCTCGTTCATCACACTGCTGCGCAACTTCATCGTCCCAAGCCTGCGGCTGACAACATTGACTTCGCTCAGTTCCACACCATCGCGAAGCACTATATCCAGCACTTCATCACGGCCGTTCACATGTATCGTATCGTTCTCAAAACCAATGAAACTGACCACCAGCATATGCTTACCGGCAGGTTTTGCGAGGGAAAAAGTTCCATCGGCAGAGGTAGTAACCCCCTGCGTCGTCCCCATCCAAAAAAGGTTGGCTCCGGCAACCGGTTCACCAAGATTATCTTTTACCATTCCCTTTACCTGTGCTTGCAAGGTGATAAAAGGAAAAGACAGCAATATTAACCATATGTATCTCATATCTGATTCTTTCTTATTTTGAAATTTCACAATAAAACAATTAAAAACATTCATTCCATGAGGTGAAACGATTCGTTCCACGGGGTGAAACCGTCTGTTCCATGAGATGAAACCTATCGTTCCCAGGTAGGGAACAACAAGTTTCACGGCAAGGAACAGACCGTTCCCTGACAGGGAACAAACACTCTCCTGCAAGGATATCTCTCTAAATAAGAAGTGTGGAATAAAGCGCCAGATAATGCCTGGAACTGCGATAGTGTGGCGGTGAATAGACTTGGGGTTCAGTCACCGGCAGTCCCTCCGGCAACAGGCAACCAAACTGCGGCAACTGCTCGCAGTATAATGTGCAGACGGGTACTGTCGAAGACGCTCCTTGTATATGCTTCATCACATCCACTTTATAGTGGAAGGTAGTACAACCGGTATCTTTGCAGGTTTCCTGTGATGAATGGTGCGCTTTCTCGCATTTCGAACAACCGGACGTGCAGCAACGTTGTTCCGTCTGGCATCCCGAACAGCAATAATGGATAATAGAAACTCCCGCCCCACTTACAATAATAAGTGAGGACATTAGTATAGCGAGTATGTAACGGAGCCTCTTCATAGACGCCGGCAAAGATAGAAAGTTTTAACCGTTTGCAGGAATTAATTTTTCCTTTTTTATGCGTGGAGTTCGTTAATAAGTTCTATATTTGTCGATAAAGATTCCTGATTGAAATGTTGATTTATAAACAAAATTCAATATGAAAAAGCAAACTGTCAGCCTACTTGTCCTTCTGCTTGCGGCAAGCGGCTTTTTCTTTTCTTGCGGTAACATCATGAACAAAAACGCCGGAGCGTTGGAGTTCGACAGTATACAAGTGAACGAAACCGCCCACCTTTTCGGTGATACCGCCAAACCGGCATGCAACCTCATCATCAACCTTACGTATGCTTCCCAATCTTCCGACGAGAAGATGAAGGACAGCCTGAACACCTATTTCCTTTCTGCCTGCTTCGGTGAGAAATATATGAATATGAGTCCCGAAGAAGCCGTAAAACAATACACCGGAAAATACGTCAGCGACTACCGCAAAGACTTGGAACCGATGTACAAGAAAGACGAACAAGACAAGGAAAATGCAGAAGATATGGGTGCATGGTACTCTTACTATAAAGGTATAGAAAGCCACGTGCAACTGTACACCGGGCATCTGCTCGTCTACCGCATAGATTACAACGAATATACCGGCGGCGCGCATGGCATCTATATGTCCACTTTCCTCAACTTCGACCTGCGCACATTGGCCCCTATCCGTCTGGACGATTTGTTCGTAGGCGACTACAAGGAGCAGCTAACAGACCTCCTGTGGAACCAGCTTATGGCCGACAACAAAGTAGCCACCCGTCAGGAACTGGAAGACATGGGCTACGTCACTACCGGCGACCTGACACCGACCGAGAACTTCTATCTGAGCAAAGAAGGCATCACGTTCTATTATAATGTATATGACATCGCTCCTTATGTAATGGGACCTGTAAAGATAACATTGCCGTACGAAATGATGCAACATCTGCTGAGCGACGACACTATGGCGCTGAACGAAGTGCGCAACTCATAACCCCAAAAAAATCAAAAGCTTAAAAACTTAGTATTAGTAATGGAACTCATCCTAAAGTACTTTCCGGACCTGACAGAAGAACAGAAAAGGCAATTTGCCGCACTCTACGACCTCTATACGGACTGGAACTCCAAAATAAACGTTATTTCACGTAAAGATATTGAGAACTTGTACGAGCACCACGTTCTCCATTCCTTGGGCATAGCCAAAGTCGTCCGTTTCACTCCGGGTACGAAAATCATGGACTTGGGTACAGGAGGCGGATTCCCGGGTATTCCGTTGGCCATACTTTTCCCCGAAGTACAGTTTCATCTGGTAGACAGTATCGGTAAGAAAGTGCGTGTTGCCACCGAAATAGCCGACAGCATCGGACTGAAAAACGTAACTACCCGCCATGCACGCGCCGAAGAAGAAAAACAGCTGTTCGACTTCGTTGTGAGCCGTGCCGTAATGCCCCTTACCGACTTATTGAAAATTATCCGCAAGAACATCTCCCCCAAACAACAGAATGCACTGCCCAACGGACTTATCTGCCTGAAAGGCGGCGAACTGGAGAAAGAAGCGATGCCCGTCAAAAACAAAACTACGATGTGGGACTTGAAGGAGTTCTTCGAGGAGGAATTCTTCGAAACAAAGAAAGCGGTATACGTAACAGTCTGAAAGAAGAATTTATTACAGTAAATATAGCATTATGAAGATAAAGAGATTTGAATTTAATATGTTCCCGGAGAACTGTTATGTACTGTGGGACGAAACCAACGAAGCCGTAGTCATCGACCCCGGTTGCTTCTACGAAGAAGAGAAACAGGCTTTAAAGAACTTTATCATCAACAACGAGCTGAATGTGAAACATCTGCTGAACACGCATCTGCATCTGGACCACATCTTCGGAAATCCTTTCATGCTGAAAGAATTCGGACTGAAAGCGGAAGCCAACCAAGCCGACGAGTTCTGGATTGACGAAGCACCCAAGCAAAGCCGTATGTTCGGTTTCCAGTTGCAGGAACCGCCCGTGCCATTAGGTACTTACCTGCACGACGGAGACATCATCACCTTCGGCAATACGGAACTGGAAGCCATCCATGTACCGGGACACTCACCGGGCAGCTTGGTCTACTATTGTGCGGCAGACCATTGTATGTTCTCCGGCGATGTACTGTTTCAAGGCAGTATCGGCCGCGCCGACCTTGCCGGGGGTAACTTCGACGAACTGATAGAACATATATGCAGCCGCTTGTTCATACTCCCCAATGAAACGATTGTTTATCCGGGACATGGAGCACCTACAACTATCGGCATAGAAAAGGCGGAGAATCCGTTCTTTAGATAACAACTTTAAATAATATATACGTATGAAAAACGATCTGTTGGCTAACCGTCACATCGGTATCAGCAAGAGGGATGAAGAACAGATGCTCCGCAAAATCGGCGTGGCAAGTCTGGACGACCTGATTGAAAAAACCATTCCTGCAAATATCCGTCTTAAAGAGCCGCTGGCTCTGCCCGAAGCGATGACCGAATATGAGTTCGGACAACATATAGCGAAACTGGCAGCTAAAAATAAACTATACACTACTTATATTGGCATGGGGTGGTACAACACCATTACGCCTGCCGTAATCCAACGCAATGTATTCGAGAATCCCGTTTGGTACACTTCCTATACGCCTTATCAGACAGAAGTGTCGCAGGGACGACTGGAAGCTCTGCTGAATTTTCAAACCGCCGTTTGCGACCTCACCGGTATGCCCCTTGCCAACTGTTCCCTGTTGGATGAAGCAACCGCCGCTGCCGAAGCCGTTACGATGATGTATGCACTGCGTCCGCGCGATATGCAGAAAGCAGGGGCCAATGTAGTGTTTGTAGACGAAAACGTATTCCCGCAAACACTGGCTGTCATCACCACCCGCGCCATCCCGCAGGGCATCGAGATACGGACGGGTAAATACAATGAATTGGAACTGACCCCGGATGTCTTCGCCTGCATATTGCAGTATCCGGATGCCAACGGAAACATAGAAGACTACCGCTCTTTTGTAGAGAAAGCACATATTGCAGGCTGCAAAGTAGCTGTTGCCGCCGATATACTGAGCCTTGCCCTGCTTACTCCGCCGGGAGAATGGGGAGCTGACATCGTATTCGGAACTACCCAACGACTGGGCACACCGATGTTCTATGGCGGTCCGTCTGCCGGCTACTTCGCCACACGCGACGAGTACAAGCGCAATATGCCGGGACGTATCATCGGCTGGTCTAAAGACAAATACGGGAAGCTATGTTACCGTATGGCATTGCAAACCCGCGAGCAACACATCAAACGTGAGAAGGCTACCTCCAACATCTGTACCGCACAGGCGTTGCTGGCTACAATGGCAGGTTTCTATACCGTATATCACGGACCGGAAGGCATACGCACCATTGCAGAACGCATTCACAATATCGCCGCATATCTGGAAAAGGAAATCAATGAATTAGGATACAGGCAAGTGAACTCCCGGTACTTCGACACGCTCCGCTTTGCACTGCCCGACGGTGTATCGGCACAACAAGTCCGCACCGTCGCCCTGAGCAAAGAGGTGAACCTGCGCTACTTCAAAAATGGAGATGTAGGCATGAGCATTGACGAAACAACGGACTTGGTTGCAGTCAACGTACTGCTTTCCATTTTCGGCATCGCAGCCGGCAAAGACTACACCAAAGCCGCTGACATCCCCGACAGCTGCACCATTCCGGAAGTGTTCCGGCGTCAAAGCGCTTACCTGACGCACGAGGTATTCAACAAATACCATACGGAAACGGAAATGATGCGCTACATCAAGCGGTTGGACCGCAAGGACATCTCATTGGCACACTCCATGATTTCCCTCGGCTCATGCACCATGAAGTTAAATGCCGCCGCCGAAATGCTGCCGCTCAGCCGTCCGGAATTCATGAGTATGCACCCGCTCGTTCCCGAAGACCAAGCAGAGGGGTATCGCGAACTGATACATAACCTCAGCGAAGAACTGAAAGTGATAACCGGATTTGCCGGAGTGAGCCTGCAACCCAATTCCGGCGCTGCCGGAGAATATGCGGGGCTTCGCGTAATCCGTGCCTATCTGGAAAGCATCGGACAAGGACACCGCAACAAAGTACTGATACCCGCTTCGGCCCACGGCACTAATCCCGCTTCGGCAGTTCAGGCAGGTTTCACCACAGTTACCTGCGCCTGCGATGAACAAGGAAATGTCGACATGACCGACCTGCGTGCCAAAGCCGAAGAGAACAAGGCCGACCTCGCCGCATTGATGATTACCTACCCCTCTACTCACGGCATCTTTGAAACGGAAATCGTGGAAATCTGCAAGATTATCCATGCCTGTGGCGCACAGGTTTATATGGACGGCGCCAACATGAATGCCCAAGTAGGCTTGACCAATCCCGGATTTATCGGTGCGGATGTCTGCCACCTGAATCTGCACAAAACATTCGCCTCTCCTCATGGCGGCGGCGGACCGGGTGTAGGCCCTATCTGTGTAGCCGAACATTTGGTTCCATTCTTGCCAGGTCACGAACTGTTCGGCAATGCTGCCAACCAAGTATCGGGAGCTCCTTTCGGCAGCGCGGGAATTCTGCCTATCACCTACGGCTACATCCGCATGATGGGCTCCGAAGGACTGACACGCGCCACCAAGATAGCCATTCTGAATGCCAATTATCTGGCTACTTGTTTCAATGATACCTACGGCATCGTTTATCGCGGAGCAACCGGCTTCGTAGGGCACGAAATGATATTGGAGTGTCGCAAAGTACACGAAGAAACAGGTATCAGCGAAAACGATATTGCCAAACGCCTTATGGACTACGGCTATCACGCGCCTACCCTCTCCTTCCCCGTTCACGGCACATTAATGATAGAGCCGACAGAAAGCGAAAGCCTTGCCGAACTGGATAACTTTGTACACGTAATGCTCACTATCTGGCAAGAAATACAGGAAGTGAAGAACGGCGAAGCGGACAAGACAGACAATGTGCTGATAAATGCTCCGCATCCCGAATATGAAGTAGTGGCAGACGCATGGGAACACAGTTATACCCGGCAGAAAGCAGCCTATCCGATAGAAAGTGTTCGCGACAACAAATTCTGGGTGAACGTGGCGCGGGTAGATAATACACTGGGAGACCGTAAACTGTTGCCTACATGCTACGGATGCTTTGAATAGAATACCAAGAGAAGGTGTCAAAACATACCTGATGATTTTTTAGGCACGGATTACAGTAACCGTGCCTTCTGCCAATTTCTTATCTTTCACCGGAGCATTCTCAGGAGCATAGCCCAAAGCGGCACAGTCGTACACACGGTGATTCTCGGGAATACCAAGTTTGGTAAGGAAAGCACGCACATCGGGGTCATCACAGGTTTGTCCCAACTGATTAATCCAGCAAGAGCCGATGCCTAAAGATTTAGCGGCAAGAAAGATATTCTGCAAAGCACATGCACAGTCCATAGATGCCCACCAGCGAGTGGGCTCATTGGAAACGATAATCAAGGTAGGGGCATGGTAATAACAGCAGTAGGTCTGACTGTGTCCGCGTTCCTGCATACGGGCATCATCACTCTTGGCAAAAGCACCCTTTATCTTTTCATTCAGTTCGGTCAGTATGGCTGCATCCTGAATGGCGGTAAAATGCCAAGTCTGGAAATTCATACCGCTGGGGGCATACGTTGCCGCTTCCAGTATAAGGTTCAAATCTTCTGCGGAAACCTGTTGTTCTGTATAAACGCGCACACTGCGGCGCAACTTAATGTTTTCTAATACTTCGTTCAACATTGTATGTTTGTTTTTACAATTCTATGATTGGGGTCAGCGTTTCAGCAACCCTATTTTTACATTCAACTTAAAGTAGTACACACCGTTCTCCCGTTCCAAGAAGCCGTATTTATCTTTATCCACCGAACCTTTTTCAAAACGGGTGTTCCGGTAAAGAAAGTCGGCAAAAGCCTGTCGGTCGGAATTATGATAACAGAGCACCTCACCGTCTCCATTAGCCAGCAACAATCCTTCTACGGCAGAGTCCGTACCGTTGTAAATCTTTGCAGGACGCATACCCAGTGCAAGCGCCAGCAAAAACTGTTTCATCTTAAACTCGTAGAAGCAGTGTTTGTTTATCAATTCATCCTTTATCTTCAGGGGATTCATTTCCTTGATGCGTTCCGTCAGTTCGGAAACACGGGTGATACCGTCCAAGTGCATGATACGCACCATTTCGGCAAGCATACGGGGAAAGTGAAGGTCTATCATCAGCAGGTTACAACGGAACACGCGGTCAGCAACGTCGGAATACTTCAATACACCGCCCAACCGTTCAATCATCAGCATACGTTCGGCAACTTCCGTAGGCGATTCAGGCAAGGCATTCACTTTGTTCACAGTGGGCACGGCAAACTTTACGCCGCTCTGCTCCAACTTCAGATTGGCTGTGCGTCCCCCATCCAGCAAAGGATTCATACGGCTGAGACGGCAACGGACAGTGAATCCCGTCAACGGAGCGTCTGCACTCCAAAAAGCTACGGAGAAGTCTGTACGGTCATCAGTCTTGGAC
Source organism: Bacteroides sp. AM10-21B (assembly GCF_003472565.1). NCBI lineage: Bacteria > Pseudomonadati > Bacteroidota > Bacteroidia > Bacteroidales > Bacteroidaceae > Bacteroides > Bacteroides sp. AM10-21B. The sequence continues at coordinate 14,801 of NZ_QRME01000009.1, forward strand.
TCCAAATCGTAAATGTTCACAGCATCCAGAAAAGCTTCCAGCCCTTCGGAAACTTCCACTTCCTCACCTTGCTCATTCCTCAACAGATAGAGTATGATTTCCGCCGCATCGCCAAAGTCCGCACGGGGGAACAAAAGTTCCTCTTTATCTGCCGATACTGTGAATGCACCGTCCTTTTCCACCGTACCGCTGACAATGCGTACATCCTCTTCCCCGATATAATAGCGGCGCGTACCGTCATGCTCCTCTCTCTGTATCAGCGCCACAGGCCAACACTTTTTGTCATCTCTCTGCGCGTTCGGAGTACCCGGAAAAACTTTTCCGTCCGCCAACAGACGAAAGAATGTATAAAGTTCGCCCAATTCACGCTTAGTTGCTTCAAATGCCATATCAATTCTATTTTTTATTATTACTCTTCCTCAAAACGTAAAGTTTCCACTTTCTCCAGACGCACCCTCAACCTGGGCATCATCGACTTACGGATGCGGAGCTTCATACGGCAGTCCATATCATACGACTGTTCCAGCATCTCCGGTTCTTCTTCCTTCACGATGCGCATTACATCATTCATAAAAGGATACTCAAAGAGAACGGTCACCGTTTCGTCCACTGTCTTTTCAATAACAGTAGCAGCAGCGATAGCCTCGGCAGCGGCGGCCTTATAAGCTACTATCAGCCCGCTCGTACCCAACTTTATACCGCCGAAATAGCGGACTACGACAATCAGAATATCTGTCAGTTCGTTCGAATTTATTTGCCCCAAGATAGGTTTTCCTGCCGTACCGGACGGTTCTCCATTATCATTAGCACGAAAATCCTTGCGCTCGTGCCCCAGCATATAAGCATAACACACATGGCGGGCATCATAGTATTTCTTCTGATAAGTTTCCAGATGCGCCTTTACTTCTTCAACCGTACGTACCGGCAAAGCGATAGCGATAAATTTACTGCGCTTCTCGGTATAAATTCCTTCGGACGGGGTGGCAATGGTTTTATACGTATCTTCACTCATGTTGCAAAGATACTATACTTTTTGCTATCCGCCTTTTGATAGCTATCAAAAAACTTTATCTTTGCAGAAGAAAGAAGTCATCTTCCCACAAAAAAAGAATATCCTCTTATGAAAATATATAACCCCCCGATAAAAAAAGTGGTTCTTGCCATAGACTCTTTCAAAGGTTGTCTCACATCTGCAGAGGCCGAAGCGGCGGCTGGCGAAGGCTTACACGCCGCATTGCCGGAATGTGAAGTTATCCGCATCCCAGTAGCCGACGGCGGCGAAGGCATGCTGGATGTCCTAATTGCCGCTACTCATGGAAAGGGTATCGGCGTACAGGCTCACGGTCCTTTAATGGAACTTCGCGAGGCCCGTTACGGCATTTCCGGTGACAGGCAGACGGCTTTTATCGAGATGGCAGCTATCAGCGGACTTCCACTCGTCTCCCCGGAAAAACGTAACCCTATGTTGACAACAACCTTCGGAACGGGCGAACTGGTACGGGATGCGCTGGACCGCGGATGCAGGCATTTTATCATCGGTCTGGGCGGAAGCGCCACAAATGACGCCGGATTGGGAATGCTCCAAGCATTGGGATTCCGCTTTCTGGATAAAACCGGAAATACTTTGGGTTATGGAGGGCAGATAATGAGTGAAGTTGATGCCATAGACACTTCGTCCGTCCACCCCTTACTCTCCAAATGTACCTTTACCGCTGCTTGCGATGTACAAAACCCATTCTACGGAACGGATGGAGCGGCATACGTATATGCCCTGCAAAAAGGAGCCGACGCAGCTATGATAGAAACATTGGATGCAGGTATGCGGCATCTGGCAGCCGTCGTCTTCCGAGTCACCGGAAAGGACATATCTACCTATCCCGGAGCAGGGGCAGCCGGCGGAATGGGCGGAAGTCTGTCGGCATTCCTTAATGCCGAACTGAAGCCGGGCATACAACTCGTGCTGGAAACGCAGAACTTTGCAGAACAGATAAGAACCGCTGATTTGATTATCACCGGAGAGGGGAAATCGGACAAACAAACAGTTATGGGAAAAGTACCGTACGGCATACTAACGGAAGCAAGAAAACTGAACATTCCCGTCATCCTGATAGCGGGTAGCATAGAAGATACGGACATTCTTACGCATGCCGGATTTCATGGGATATTCTCCATAACTCCAAGTCCCGTCACTCCGGAAAAAGCTATGCAACCGGAATTTACGCGAATGAATATCCGCCGTACCGTAGAACAAATATGCAGGATTATCCGGTAGCCGCCCGTTAGCGCCGGGTGTGTCTCTTCGCCAGTTCCAATAATGGTTTTGCCGCAATTATCAATGTCACGGCAGTTAATATCATCAGTACACCAAGCATAATGCGCGGCGTGAGTTGCTCACCGAACACCACCACCCCGAAAAACAAGGCCGTTACAGGTTCCAACGCTCCCAAAATGGCAGCCGGCGTAGAACCTATGCTATGAATGGAAAGCGTCATCATAATCAATGAAATGATAGTGGGGAACAAAGCCAATGAAAGGACATTCAACCACAGCACCGGAGAAGGAACAGGCTGCAAGGTCATACAGAAATCCAAACGTACCACATAAATGATGATACCGAACAGCAAAGCATAAAAAGTCAGCTTCGCCGTAGGCAGGTCCTTCAAGGAAGAACGGTTTACCCCTACTATATATATGGCATACGTCAGTGAAGACAGGATAACAAACAGTACCCCCAACATATTCAATGTCTTGCCGTCTCCTCCCTCGTACAGCAAAGAGATGCCCGTAAATGCCAGCGCAATGGAAAACATTGTAATAAAAGAGACTTTCTCATGAAAGAACACCGCCATAATGATAGCCACCATCACCGGATAGACAAATAAAATAGTAGACGCGATGCCCGCATCCATATAATTATAACTCTCGAACAGGAAAAACGAAGAAAAAGAGAACAGTAATCCCATTACCGCCAACGGAAGTATATCCGTCTTTTTCAGAGCGAAGGACTGTTTCTTTACTTTCATCAGAATGCCCAGCATCACAATAGCAAAAAAATAACGGTAGAACAAGACAGAATCCACATCCATCCCAGCCCCATACAAGGGTAATGCAAACAACGGATTCATTCCGTAACTGGCTGCGGCAATAGCTCCGTAAGTAAATCCTTTCAAACGTTCATTAGTCATAGCAATATCTCTTTCTAAAAATCGGGCGCAAAGATACCGCTTTTAAGTGAAGAATGAAAAATGAAGAATGAAGAATTTCCTTGCGGCATACTTGTGCAGCGCAGCAAAATTCTTCATTTTTCATTCTTCATTTTATAATACAGTACTCCTACCGCATCCGCCAACAGCCAACCGATAGGGATAGACCACCAGATGCCTGTTACCCCAATGGAGGGAATGGCGGCAAGCGCATAGGAAAGTATCACACGAGTACCTAACGAAATTACCGTAAGCACAACCGACATCCCCGGCTTGCGGATGGCACGATAATAACCGTAGAGTAAGAAGAGAATACCGATGCCATAATAGAACGCACCCTCTATACGCAAATATTCCACTCCGGTGGCAAGGATTTCCGTCTCGTCCGAACGGACGAAAATCAGCATCAACGGTTCTGCAAAGACAAAAACGAGTACGGAAACTATCAGCGAAAAGATAACCGTAGTAAAAAACGCGCTGCGAACACCCCGGCGAATACGTTCGTAACGCTTCGCCCCAAAATTCTGCGCGATGAAGGTGGAAAAAGCATTTCCGAACTCCTGCACGGGCATATATGCAAAGGAGTCTATTTTTACAGCAGCAGCAAAAGCCGCCATGACGGCTGTACCAAAGCTGTTGACCAATCCCTGTATCATCAGAATACCGAAATTCATAACCGATTGCTGTACGCAGGTCAGTGTGGAAAAAGAAACTATCTCTTTCAGACTGCAACGGTCAAAGTGCATATCTTCGCAATGCAGCCGCAATTCCGGGCGTTTCTTGCAGGTATAGAGCATTATACCTACCGCGGCAACTCCCTGTGCTATCACTGTGGCTATCGCAGCTCCCTCGATGCCCCAATCCAATTGCAGGATAAAAAACAAATCGAGAGCAATATTTACTACAACAGAGACAGCCAAAAACCAAAGAGGAGTTACAGAATCTCCTACCGCACGCAGCAATGCCGCATAGAAATTATAGATAAATGTAAAGGCGATGCCGCAAAAAATTACCCACAAATAGCTGTACATCATGCCATAGATGTCCTGCGGCACTTGCAGCAAACGGAGAATTGGATCTAACCATACAAATACAGCCACATTCAGCAAAAATGTAACCGCTCCTATCAGCACGAATGAAACAAAAATACTGCGACGCAAAGCGAAACTGTTTCCCGCACCGTAGTGCAACGAAAACACCGTACCGCTACCGATAGACAAACCGAGAAGAACGGAAATAAGGAAAACCATCAGCGTATATGCCGAACCTACTGCCGCTAACGCATCCGCACCGATGCACTGCCCTACAATCAGCGTATCGGCTATATTATAGCATTGTTGCAGCAGCGAACCCGCCATCATAGGCAAGGTGAAACGCAACAGTGTACCCGTTATGCCGCCTTGTGTAAGATCTCCGTTTCGTAACATCCCCACTACTATCTTCTTTAGGCAATACCCAATAGTTTCACTTCAAATACCAGCGTGGAAAAAGCCGAAATAGGCCCGCTGGTACGTGTACCGTATCCCACGGCATAAGGAATGTAGACCATCCAGTGGTCGCCTACATGCATCTGCTGCAAAGCTATCTGCCAACCGTCAATTACTTCGTTCAGCCGAAAAGCTTCCGGACAGTTACGTTTCCATGAATTGTCAAACTCTCTGCCGTTAATGAGCATTCCCTTATAATGCACCGACACAATACTATTTAAACGAGGAGTGGCGTTATTACCCTGTCCGCTCTCCAAAACACGGTAAAGCACACCGGCACCTAATTCTTTTACGCCTTCTTCAGTACGCAGAGTTTGCAGAAACTGTTCGTTCTTCAGCTTGTATTCTTCTTTTTTGCTCATATCGATCCTGTTTTCATGACTTACATTGAAAAGCCGTTACGCACGTAATCTGACCTTTCCGGCAAAGGTCAGCATTTTCTATATAACAAGAAAGAAAACGACAATATAAAATAACGGAGCACTGTATAATACAATGCTCCGTTTCCTATTCATTCTGCAAGATTATATTTGATTAGTCCAGTTTATGAATTACCAGTCCCGAACGTAACTTCGGTTCAAACCAAGTAGTCTTGGGCGGCATGATATTACCGGTGTCGGCTATGTCCATCAATTGTTTCATAGATACAGGATAAAGTGCCAAAGCTACTTTCATCTCTCCGCTATCCACTCGTTTTTTCAATTCACCCAAACCACGGATACCGCCAACAAAGTCAATGCGTTTGTCGGAACGGAGGTCTTTAATGCCAAGAATTTCATCCAGTATCAAATTAGACGAAATAGTAACATCCAACACACCGATAGGATCATTATCGTTGTAAGTACCCGGCTTGGCAGTAAGGCTGTACCACTTACCATCCAAATAAAGAGAAAAATTATGTAATCCCACCGGTTTGTAGATTTCCGTTCCTTTCTCTTCTACCGTGAAGTTCTTGCCTACGGCAGTCAGGAACTGTCCGGGAGTCATGCCGTTCAAATCCTTCACTACACGATTATAGTCGATGATAGTCAATTGATTGGCAGGGAAACAAACAGCCATAAAGTAATTGTATTCCTCGTTTCCGCGATGATTAGGATTTTGCTTAGCCTTCTCCGCACCAACCAAAGCAGCTGCTGCGCTACGGTGGTGTCCGTCTGCAATGTAGAGCGCAGGCATCTTGGCAAACTCTTTGGTTATAACATCAATATCTTCCTGTTTGTCGATAATCCAGAATGTATGCCCGAAACCGTCACCCGGAGCGATAAAGTCGTAAACGGGCTTCTGAACCGTATAACGAGCTATGACAGTATCCAATGTAGCATTATCGGGATAGGCAAAGAATACAGGCTCAATATTCGCATTGTTCACACGCACATGTTTCATGCGGTCTTCTTCCTTGTCGCGACGGGTAAGCTCATGCTTCTTAATGACACCATTCATATAATCGGGTACGTATGCACCCACCACCAAACCATATTGCGTCTTGCCGTTCATGGTTTGGGCATATACGTAATAGTTTTCCTTCTCGTCCTGCACCAGCCAGCCTTTGTCTTGGAACATTTGGAAGTTCTCGGCAGCTTTCCGATAAACACGCTCATCATGCTCGTCCGTACCGACAGGAAAATCTATTTCCGGCTTAATGATATGATACAAGGATTTTTCGTTTCCTTCCGCTTCTTCACGAGCTTCGGCAGAATTCAATACATCGTAAGGACGGGATGCAACTTGTTCCACCAAGTCTTGGGGAGGGCGAACGCCCTTGAAAGGTTTTATTACAGCCATGGTTATTAGATTATTAAAGAATCTATTTTACTTATTAACGCGGAACTTCTCGCAACCGTCTTTCAGGAAACCAACAATCTGCTTGGCAGCGGCAATACCTGCATTAATATTGGCTTCGGCAGTCTGTGCACCCATCTTTTTCGGTGTAGAGAAATAACGGCCGGCAAACTTGGCGGCAAAAGTCTCATTGGCCGCAGGCATAATGTCAGTCATATATTTCAAGTCGGCACGTTCTTCCATGAGCTGAATCAGTTCGGCTTCGTTGATAACCTCCTTACGGGCAGTATTTACCAACAAACCGCCTTTCGGCATTTGGTTCACCAAAGCATAGTTGATAGAGTTTTTGGTTTCTGCCGTTGCTGGAATATGCAGGGAAACGACATCACAAGTAGAGTAAAGCTCCTCGGCTGAAGCGACAGCCTTTACACCGTCTTTCTCAATAACTTCTTTCGGACAGAAAGCATCGAATGCGTAAATGTCCATGCCGACACCTTTGGCGATACGTGCCACATTACGGCCTACATTACCGTAAGCATGAATACCCAGCTTCTTACCCATCAGTTCCGTACCGGAAGTACCGTTGTACATATTGCGGACAGCCATTACCATAAGTCCGAAAGCCAACTCGGCTACGGCATTAGAGTTTTGGCCCGGAGTGTTCATCACACATACATTGTGGGCAGTGGCGGCTGCCAAGTCCACATTGTCATAACCGGCACCGGCACGTACCACGATTTTCAATTCTTTGGCGGCATCTAAAACCTCGGCATCAATAATGTCGCTACGGATAATAATAGCATTGGCATCCTTCACAGCTTCCAGCAATTTTGCTTTATCACCATATTTTTCCAGCAAAACAAGTTCATAACCTGCTGCTTCAATTTCTTTGCGAATACCGTCTACTGCAACTTTTGCAAACGGTTTGTCTGTTGCAACTAATACTTTCATGATTTAATGGTATTAAAAAAGATTCACCACAGAATCACACAGAGTTTCACAGAGTTTTCCTTTTCATTTTAATCTCTGTGGGACCCTGCGCCCTCTGTGGTGAATAAATAATATTGTTAATGAAGTTTCTCAAATTCCTGCATACAATCTATCAAGGCTTGTACGCTTTCTTTCGGCATAGCGTTGTAGCAAGATGCACGGAAACCACCTACAGAACGGTGTCCCTTGATGCCTACCATACCTCTTTCGGTTGCGAATTTCAGGAAGTCGGCTTCAAATTCTTTGTATTCGGGAGCCATTACAAAACAGATGTTCATACGAGAGCGGTCTTCTTTGGCAGCAGTACCCACAAACATCTTGTTGCGGTCTATCTCGGCATACAGCATATCTGCCTTTTCGATGGCGCGACGTTCCATTTCTTTCACACCGCCCTGAGCCTTAATCCAGCGCAAAGTCTGCAATGCAGTGTAGATGGGAACAACCGGAGGAGTATTGAACATAGAGCCGCCGTCAATGTGGGTCTGATAATTCAGCATGGTCGGGATGTAGCGTGACACCTTACCTACCGCATCATTCTTCACGATAACGAAAGTTACGCCCGCAGGAGCCAGATTCTTCTGTGCACCGCCATAGATACAGATGTATTTAGACACGTCGATAGGACGAGAGAAAATATCAGATGACATATCGGCAATCATAGGTACATTTACATCCAAGTCTTCTTTCAGTTCCGTACCATAGATGGTATTGTTTGTTGTGATATGGAAATAATCCGCATCGGCAGGTACTGTGTAGTCTTTCGGAATATAAGTATAAGTGGCTTCAGCAGAAGAGGCAACTTCTACAACCTCGCCAAAACCTTTGGCTTCTTTCATTGCCTTCTTAGCCCACACGCCGGTGTTGAGGTAAGCAGCTTTCTTTTCGAGGAAATTGAAAGGAACCATGCAGAACTCCATACTTGCACCACCGCCCAAGAACAATACCGAATAACCTTCGGGAATGTTAAGTAGTTCTTTGAACAGTGCTACGGCTTCGTCCACTACGGGCTGAAAGTCCTTAGCACGGTGGCTAATCTCCATAAGAGAGAGACCGGATCCATTGAAATCTAAAATAGCCTTCGCTGTATCCTCTATCACCTCACGCGGAAGAATGGAAGGTCCTGCATTGAAATTATGCTTTTTCATTTGAAGTTTGTTTTGGTTATACAATTTCGTTCATTTTGTGTCTTACGACATGGCGAAATTACGGAATTATTTCTGTATTGCAAATCTTTCCTTATAAAAATCCTTCTTTATTGCGTATTTACCTTACTTTTTATTGGTATATACAAGAAATATACACCAATCTGTTATGTATACTTACCAAAAAAGGTGTTAAAAGGTAAACTGAAAGATAGAAGCGGAAATAACTTTCTACTAAGAATGAAAACTGAAAAGAAAGTGCATAATTATCAGAAACAAATCATCTCCTTATGCTTAATAACATTGCCCTATATGCTTAATAACATGAGGCTACCGGGCTTCTTCTATCAGCGTTTTCATGCCTTTTATCTTTTCACCGCGCAGCAGCGTAAGCAGTTGCTTCACTTTGCTGCGACGAACCGCCACAAAAGCATAATGTTCTTTTACGTCCACCTGCCCCACATCTTCGCGCACCAGTCCACCTTTCTTATATAAGAATCCAACGATATCCACCTTGTTCAACTTATCCTTCTTGCCTTTACCTATATATAAGGTAGTCCAGCGAGGTTTGGCAGGCTTCGGAGTTTGCTCCGGCAATTCGAATACGGGAATTTCCTCCGGAAGATAGTCCGGAAGGCGTTCTTCCGTGTGGAGAAGAAGGAAAGATGAACCGCGTGCTTCCCAGCGTGCCGTACGTCCGTTGCGATGTGTAAAGGCTTCTTCGTTGACAGGCATATGGTAGTGCACCACATTATCGATGCCCGGAATATCCAGCCCGCGTGCGGCAAGGTCGGTAGATACCAAGACGGGGCAACTGCCGTTACGGAACTTGTAAAGCGCCCGTTCACGGTCGTCCTGTTCCATACCTCCATGAAATGCGTCACAAGGAAACTTCTTTGACCTCAAGTAGGTGGCCACGCGCTCCACACTTTCGCGATAGTTCACGAACACCAATGTAGAATGGTCGCCAAGCGTACAAAGCAGGCGATACAACGTTTCCAGTTTATCTTTGTCGGGAGAAATCACCTTCTGTAAGTTCAGGCGTTCAGAAACGGTTTCTTCCGAAAGGAAGTTCAGCTTAATGACCCGTGACGACGATGCAACGCCGTCGGACACTTCCCCTCCCACTCCTGCAAACAGCGGAATCTCCTCGGCATCCGTAGCCGAAAGCAGTACACGCTTCTTCAGAACAGGTAGCTGCCCGATAACTTCCGCCATTTCATCGTGGAAACCGAACTCAAGACATTTGTCAAACTCATCTATCACCAGCGTAGTGACGGAACGGGCATCAAAGTTCTGCTTCCGCAAATGGTCGTTCATACGACCGGGAGTACCGATAATAACAGCCGGATTAATACCTTTCATCGTGCGGTGCTCCTCCATTGCAGGGCGTCCGCCATAACAACTCATTGCCTTGAAAGGCACACTCATCGACTTGAATACAGTTTCTATCTGCAAAGCAAGCTCACGCGAAGGAACAAGCACTACTGCCTGCACGCCTTGTACGTCTGCCTTAAGCGATTGCACCAACGGCAGCAAGAATGCCAGTGTCTTGCCCGAACCTGTGGGCGACAACAGAACGAGGTCTTTATCCAACCGGTAAGCATTCTGCGCAGCCTCCTGCATCGGAGTGAGCTGTTCTATTTGTAAATTACGTAGTATATCAGATTGTTCCATAGCATCCTTTTATTTAATGGAGCAAAGATAAGAAAAGAAATCCGTTTGATAGGCTTGATAATATTATTTGATACGCTTGATAATTCGATTTGATGTACATCAAATAGTCATATCATCCGAAGCGCCCCGCTACATGGTTATAAAAAAACTCCGGCAAGAGCCAAAGCCCTACCGGAGTTTCTTCACTATTTTACTATTATGTGTCTTAACAACGCATCATCTTATCCGCCGAAGTTATCGAACATCAAGTTCTGAGCCGGAACGCCGAGATCGTCGAGCATCTTCTCAACGGCTTTGGACATCGGGCCGGGACCGCACATATAGTATTCGATGTCTTCGGGAGCTTCGTGGTCTTTCAAGTAAGTCTCGTAGATTACGTTGTGAACGAAACCCGGAGTATACTTCACGCCCGCTGCATCGGCTGCCGGATCCGGACGGTCCAGCGCAAGGTGGAACTTGAAGTTGGGGAAATCCTTTTCTATCTGCAGGAAGTCTTCCAAGTAGAACACCTCGTTCAGCGCACGTGCACCGTAGAAGTAGTTCATCACGCGGTCTGTAGTGTGCAGCGTCTTCGTGAGGTGCATAATCTGTGCACGCAACGGAGCCATACCGGCACCACCACCAATCCACATCATTTCTTTCTTGGAGTCGAAAATCGGGTGGAAGTCTCCGTAAGGACCGCTCATGATAACTTTGTCACCCGGTTTCAAGGTGAAGATGTAAGATGATGCGATACCCGGCATTACATCCATGAAGCCCGGACCTTGGTCTTTCGGTTTGAACGGTGGAGTAGCAATACGTACCGTCAACATGATGCGGTCACCCTCTGCAGGATAGTTAGCCATGGAGTAAGCACGAATGGTCTCTTCATCATTGCGGCACTTCAAGCCCAACAGACCGAATTTCTCCCATGCAGGCAGATATTCTTCACCGATAAGAGATTTGTCGATGTCCTTGTCATAATCCATGGAGTATTTAGGAATCTTAATCTGTGCATAAGAACCCGGTACGAAGTCCATGTGCTCACCCTTAGGCAACGCAACGATAAACTCCTTGATGAACGTAGCCACGTTCTTGTTGGAAATAACCTCGCACTCCCACTCTTTTACACCGAGTACAGATTCGTCGATTTTAATTCCCATGTCACTTTTCACCTTCACTTGACAACCCAAACGCCAATGGTCTTGGATTTGCTTACGGCTAAAGTGAGGTATTTCGGAAGGCAGAATCTCACCGCCGCCTTCTACAACCTGACATTTGCACTGTCCGCATGAACCCTTACCACCACAGGCGGAGGAGAGGAACACACCGTTTACAGACAGTGTATTCAGCAGCGTCGAACCGGAAGCGACTTCCAATTCCTTGTCGCCGTTGATTGTCAATTTCACATTACCTGAGGGAACCAAGAATTGCTTGGCTACCAACAGAATAATCACAAGCAGAAGAACAACCACGAGGAACACTCCAATGCTTGCTAATATCATATTCATATCCATTGTCTTATTCCTTTCTTTTAGATGTTCAAACCAGAGAAACACATGAATGCCATTGCCATCAGACCTACAGTGATGAAGGTGATGCCCAAGCCTTTCAGCGGGGCAGGTACATCAGAGTAAGCCATCTTCTCGCGGATAGCAGCCAAACCTACGATAGCCAGCAACCAGCCGATACCCGAACCCAGTGCATAAGAGATAGAATCCCAAACGTCACCGATGAACTTCGGATCGCTCTCGCCTACGTTGATACGTTGCTGCATGAAAAGTGATGCACCCATGATGGCGCAGTTCACGGCAATCAACGGCAAGAAGATACCCAGTGAAGCGTAGAGCGAAGGGCTGAAACGTTCCACAATCATCTCTACCAACTGAACGATAGCGGCAATCACGGCAATAAAAAGAATAAAACTCAGAAAGCTGAGGTCGACGCCCTCAATAATGGCATTGGGACCCAGCACTTTCGTTTGCAACAAATAGTTGACCGGAAGTGTCACCACCAACACGAAAGTTACGGCGATACCCAGTCCTACGGCTGTCTTTACATTCTTTGATACGGCCAGATAAGAACACATACCGAGGAAGAATGCAAATATCATATTGTCCACAAAGATGGAGCGGACGAATAAACTTAATAAATGTTCCATAATTCTTTTAATTAAGAACTAAGAGTTAAGAATCAAGAATCTCCATACAGCGCACAGCACCGACCCATTCTTCATTCATCATTCTTCATTCTTCATTTATATTACTTTTCCTGCAATTCTTTATGACGTGCACGTTGATACCAGATGATGCAGGCACAGAGAATCAGCGCCATAGGCGGCATCAGCATCAAACCGTTGTTCACATAACCTATCTTCTGCAAAGGCTCGTAATTAAGGATGTTGAAACCGAGCAACGTACCCGAACCCAGCAACTCGCGGAAGAAAGCCACGATAACCAGAATTTTGGCATATCCCAAACCATTGCCCACACCGTCGAGGAAGGATTCCCACGGACCGTTCTGCATGGCAAATGCTTCCAAGCGGCCCATGAGGATACAGTTTGTGATAATCAAACCTACGTATACGGAAAGCTGCACGCTTACGTCGTAAGCAAAGGCCTTCAGAATCTCACTTACAATAGTTACCAACGCTGCAACCACTACCAACTGAACTATGATACGGATACGGTTGGGGATAGTCTTGCGCAACAATGAAATCACTACATTGGAGAATGCCGTAATCACCGTTACGGAAAGTCCCATTACGATAGCCGGTTCCAACTTGGCGGTAACGGCCAAGGCAGAACAGATACCCAGCACCTGTACGGTGACGGGGTTGTTCAATCCAAGCGGAGTAGAGAATACTTCTTTATTCTTTTTTGAAAACAATGATCCCATATTCTTATTTCTCCTCATTATTATTAGTTAAAAAGTTCTTGTAGCTGTTCAGACAAGTTTTCAGCATGGCATCCACACCCACAGAGGTGATAGTACCGCCTGAAATACCGTCTACCTGATAGTCAGGCTTCTCTACTTTTCCGTTCTTCACAACGCCGAGGGCGATTTCACCATTCTCCAGTGTTTTCTTGCCGGAGAACTCTCCCTGGAATTGGGCGGTTGCAATTTCGGCACCCAAACCCGGAGTCTCGCTGGCATGAGAGAAATAGACGCCGTAAACGGTATCCTTGTCGCTGTTCAGGGCAACATAGCCCCAGATAGCCCCCCAAAGACCTGCGCCGTAAACAGGGAATACATATTTAGTCTCTCCATCCACCTCGGCAACGAATACGTGCAAACGGTGGTTTTCCTTAGCTTCCTTTTCGTAAGCAGTGGCAAATGCGTCGGTGTTCTCGGTCAGCGTACCGTCCTCGGTCATCAACATATCGCCCTTAATGTACTTATTATATTCTGCATCAGCGTCCTTCACATCTTTGATATTAAGGGCGGCAAGAATTTGCTTCTTCGTGTCCAGCTCTACGTTCTTGTTCTGGGTAGCACGCAGAGAAGAGCTTACGAATGCCAGCAGAAATGCAACGATAACAACCATTACCGAAGCATAAATGATAGTATAACTATTACTATTGGTATTCATTTCTTTTTCCGGTATTTTAATTGTTAGACTTAGCGGTTGCACGTTTCTCGCGACGACTGATGTTACTCTGTACCACACAATAGTCAATCAGCGGAGCAAAGATATTCATCAGCAGGATGGCAAGCATCATGCCTTCGGGATAACCGGGATTCAGCACACGGATAATGATAGCCATTGCACCGATAAGGAATCCAAAGATGTACTTACCTGTTTCCGTACGGGCAGAAGTTACAGGGTCGGTAGCCATAAATACAGCACCGAAACAGAAACCGCCCAATACGAGGTGTTCGTACCACGGCATATGAGCCATTGCAGTGTCCGGGCCGATAGTATTGAATACCCATCCCATGAATGCACCACCCACAAATACGGAGAACATAGTTTTCCAGCTTGCGATACCTGTCCACAACAGCAGGATAGCACCGAGGGCAATGGCAATAACACTAGTCTCACCGATAGAACCCGGAATAAGACCGGTCACCATATCCCACGAGAATTCCGGATAAGCCCCCGCAGTAGCTGCGGCTCCCAGCGGAGTGGCAACGGTGAGTCCGTCCACCGTCTGTCCCAAACCGAAAATGCTGTCGCCCGATACCCAAACGGCATCACCGGACATTTTTGTAGGATAGGCGAAGAACAGAAAAGCACGTGTAATCAAAGCTACGTTGAACACGTTCATACCCGTACCGCCGAATACTTCTTTGGCGAAAATTACAGAAAATGCAGTGGCTACCGCCAGAATCCACAACGGACAGTCTACCGGCACAATCATCGGAATCAAGATACCCGAAACCAAGAAACCTTCCTGAATTTCTTCCTTCTTCCATTGAGCCACAACGAACTCAATACCCAGACCCACTACATAAGATACTATGATTTTAGGCAATACTGCCAGGAAACCGTAAGCAAACATTTCGATAAAGCTTCCGGTAGCACCGGTAGCGTGGAAATGCTGGTAACCTACGTTATACATACCGAACAGCAGTGCCGGTATCAACGCAATAACCACCATCGACATGATGCGTTTGCTGTCAATGGAGTCGTGAATATGCGTTCCCGATTTCGCAGTGGTGTTGGGCACGAACAAGAATGTCTCGAAGCCGTCGAACACCGAACGAAATGCGTGGAATTTGCCGCCCTCTTCAAAGTTCGGCTTTATCTTGTCGAGATAATTTCTTAACGCTTTCATTTATTAAATTGATAATTGAGAATTGAAAATTGAGAAATAGGCTGAGCTGTATACACTCCACAGTTTATATCGCAATGTTTCAACTATCATTTTTTTATTCTTAATTTTTAATCCCTAATTTTTACGCCATTTCGGCACGAAGCATATCAAGTCCGGCGCGAACAATACGTTGAACTTCGACTTTGGAAGAGCATACAAATTCGCAAAGCGCGAAGTCTTCGGGAGCTACTTCGTAGATACCCAAAGCTTCCATGCGGTCGATATCTCCTGCAATGATAGCTTTCAACAGATATTCGGGGAAGATGTCCATGGGGAACACACGGTCGTATTCGTTGGACATAATCATATGACGTTCGCCACCCTTGATACGGGCATCGATTACATATTCTTTCTTGCCCATCAACCAGCTGAAATAAGAGCGGTTGACACTGAACTGATTGAAACGCGGCATAATCCAACCCAACATTTCGTGAATTTCATCTCCTTCGGGGATTACGGTCAGCTGACTGTCAAAAGCACCGAGGAAACCGTTGGGAGAAACCTTCTTACCCGTCAGTACATTACCGCTGATGTAGCGCAGGTCTTTATCGGTGGTTACGTTACCCTTAAAGACGTTGGTCAGCAATGCACCTACCTGTAGTTTGCAGTAAGCGGGTTTCAGCACTTCGCTGCCTGTCACGGCTACGGTGCGAGTGAGGTCTACGCGACCGGTGTTCATCAAACGCCCGATAAAGAGTACGGCTTCCGCGCCGATAGTCCATACTGTCTCACCTTTTACTACGGGAGAGATGTGATTGATTTGCACCCCTACGTTACCTGCCGGATTAGGTCCGTCAAATGCAGTGACAGTAACGTTCTTTGCCTGCACGAGTGCGGCTGCCTTTTGTTTTACACTGATGTTCAGATAGGTCTTCGCCATTCGGGCCAAAGCGTCAAGTCCTGTCTGGAAGTTTGTCTCTTCGCCTTTCAAAGCGAATTCGAAATCGGGAGCCAACGGATTGCTGTCGAAAGCTGAAATGAAAATAGCTTTCGGAGTTACCGTCGGATCAGCAATTACATCGTACGGACGTTGGCGGATAAAAGCGAACATACCGGCTTGCAACAATGCTTCCTTTACTTCCTGCGCGCTCATCTTGGACGGATCCATCTTGCCGAACTCCTCGTAATCCTGCTCAGCGGCAGCTTCTACCACGATGTTCAGCACCTTACGACGTGCACCGCGTTCCACGCTTGTCACTACGCCGCTTACGGGCGAAACAAATTTCAATTCAGGATGATTCTTGTCGATAAACAAGGGTCCCCCGGCCATTACATACTCCTGTTCTTTCACCACCACTTTCGGAGTGATACCTGTAAAGTCATCGGGAACCAACGAGTAGAATCCCGGCTCTTTTACAGACATAAACTCTTCGGCAGCTTTGCCTTTCAGGTTGATGTCAAGGCCTTTGCGTAACTTAATTACATTTGCCATGCGTTTATATAAAATAATGGTTTCATTAATTTGCCCGCAAAAGTAGCAAAAAAGAATGTGAATAAAGAGCAAAAAAGAAAGGAATTACGGAGAAATTTCCGTAATTCCTTTCGTTAACGAACACGAAGAGAAATTCCTACCTTTTATTCCTCTTCCGCAAACATCGGGTCCCATGCAGGCAAACGGACAGGCTTTTGTTTGAAAAGTTCCATTATTTTGGCTGGTACGTATTTGGTCTCCACTACCAAACGGAACATATATTCATTGAACCAGTCGTCCGTCATAATAAGGTGACCTTTGTATCCGCTGTCAGCACCCCAACTATTTTCAACCATCCATTTGACAGGTTTCCCTCCTTTATCCAAGTCTACTGCCATTAGGGTCATGGCGTGGGAAGAGCCGCTGGAGAAAGTTTGAATACGTTGCTTCTTGTCCATTCCGAAAGTTGTGCCCATGAGCGACTCGTAGTCATAGTTTTTCACATCAAGCAAACCACGTTCAGAGTTCAGGAACTTACCAACATCGCAAGAGAAATACATCATGGTACTATCTTTCAGTGAGGCGATAGCCATTTGCTTGATATCCTCTACGGGCAGATTGACATAAGTCCAGTTCTTGCCGTCATAGCGATGACGGTCGTAGTCTATTTCATAACATTTATAATACTCGCGACTGGGGTCATTCATCAGCATCACATAATTAGTGAGCAATTGTTTGTCGCCGTACTTCTCAAGGAAAGACATCGGAGTGTGATGCTCTGTTTCCACCGGATTGCCTTTGGCATCGGTACGCACGTAGTCGAACTCCGTAGGCGGAATACCTAAATTCAGCACCAGCATACGGTAGATAGTACCAAGCATAGCTGTTTTCTCTTTCTCCAAAGCAGCAGGCTTGACACCTTTGGCAGCAAAGTCGCGGAGTTGGAGGGCATACTCTTTCAGTTTCAAAGTGATAAGATTGGCCATACGGGCTGTATTCTCGCTACTGTTGGTTTCCGGCATGGCACACTTGGGTACAAGACCGTACTTAGAAACAATATCCGCCACTCCGGTGAATGTGCCTCCATCGCTTAGCGGGTGTTTCAGAAGCCATTCTACGGTTTGGTCTTCCAGCGGACTCTCGGCGGTATCGATAATACCTTGCAGAAAAAGATTGGATTTTTCCAACTGGTCCCAGAAGAAAGGATATATCTCCGAAAACTCGAATGATTGGAACCCATATTGTGCAAGAGTCTTGGCACGCATTACATTCAGCCCTGTAAAGAGCCAACAACGACCGGAGGACTTTTGGTCGGTAATGCCTTTGGAGTCTACCTTAATAGAGAAATGAGTGTCCATACCCTGCATATTCTCTTGGTTGAGCGCCAATTTACGGATGTCGTTATTGCCAATGGCATTGCGTAGTGCCTTGTCGGAAGCCGCTCCTCGATAACTCTGTTGGATTTGGTTGAGCATAGCGGGGCTTATCCCACCTTTGCCATCCTGCGCCTGCAGTGATAACAGTGCAGTGCTGAAAACAATTACAGATAAAATACGTTTATTCATTTTAAAATATATGTTATGTTAATCAATATATACGTTTTGCTTTGGGAATTTCATTCCGTATAGAATCATAAAAGAGCAAATGTAGTGTCTTTTTTGATAATTTTAGTGTCCTCTTTTAGATTTATTATCTATTCTTCTCAAAACCAATTCAAATAAATTAGTTTTCTTTGCAACCACATTCGTACAATATGAAAAGATATATACTGAGTATATTTACTCTGCTGCTGGTAATTACGACTGTTTCAGCACAAGAAACAAGCATTACGACGGCCAACGACACTACTCCCGTATTGACCAAAAAGGAACTGCGCAAACAAAGGGTGGCTCGCAGAAACTTCCACTATAATATATTAGGTGGTCCAAGCTATACACCCGATTTCGGCGCACTGATAGGCGGAAGTGCGTTAATGACTTTCCGCATGAATCCCAGTGACACTACACAGCTACGCTCGGTACTGCCTATGTCCATAGCCTATATGTTCAAAGGTGGCGTTAATATAATGGTAAAACCGCAACTTTTCTTCAAAGGCGACCGCTTTCGTATCTTCGGAAAATTCGTTTATAAAAATACGGAAGACAACTTCTACGGTGTAGGTTACAATACGAATAAGAATTACGTCCGTAGTGACAGTACCAGTAAATATCGTTACAGTGGCATACAAATCAATCCTTGGTTTCTGTTCCGCTTGGGCCAAAGCAACGTCTTTGCCGGTCCGCAGGTAGACATCAACTACGACAAAATAACCGAACCCGCCAAGTACCTCATCGAAGAACCCGATTACATAGCAGCCGGTGGTACGGCCAACGGCTACAAAAACTTCAACTCCGGCCTGGGCTTCCTCTTGACATACGACAGCCGAGACATTCCCGCCAATGCCTACAAAGGCATATACTTGGATTTCCGAGGTATGATGTACAGCAAAGCTTTCGGCAGTGATAATAATTTCTACCGTTTGGAATTGGATTACCGCCAATACAAATCCGTAGGCCACCGCAAAGTGTTCGCATGGACTGCGCAAACCAAAAATGTATTCGGCAACGTCCCCCTCACCCAATATTCACTGACCGGTACGCCCTTCGACCTGCGAGGCTACTATATGGGACAATACCGTGACAAATCCTCACACGTGGTCATGGCTGAATACCGCCAAATGATAAACACCGACCGCAGTAACTGGATAAAGCGTATGTTGCACCATATCGGATTCGTAGCATGGACAGGATGCGGATTCATGGGGCCCACCATGGGCAAGATTGAAGGTGTGCTGCCCAACTATGGCATAGGGCTGCGCATCGAAGTGCAGCCACGTATGAATGTGCGTCTGGACTTGGGCAAAAATACAGTAAATAAGCAAACGCTGTTCTACTTCAACATGACAGAAGCGTTTTGAGTAGTTAATAAATTCCTCTTTTTCCTTGCACCTCCAAAAGATTATCTATATTTTTGGGCATTAATCCCGAACCCCTGACATAGAAATATTAGAAATCTAATACGGATGAAGACTTGCATTATTATCTTTTGGATAAGTTTATTCATTGTATTCTATACCTATATAGGGTATGGAATGATTCTTTATATCTTGGTCAAGCTAAAGGAATGTTTTCGTAAAACGATTATCCCGCCCCTGCCGGCAGATGACTTGCTTCCCGAACTGACCCTGTTCATTGCCGCCTACAACGAAGAAGATGTCGTAGACGAGAAAATGCGTAACTGCCTTGCTTTGGACTATCCGGCAAACAAGCTGCACATACTTTGGGTGACGGACGGAAGCGACGACCACACCAACGAACATCTCTCACATTGGCCGCAAGCCACCGTGCTTCATCAACCCCAACGGCAAGGAAAAACCGCTGCGCTGAACCGTGGTATCCACTTCGTCAACACACCGCTTGTAGTATTCACCGACGCCAACACGCACCTCAACCGCGAAGCGTTACGCGAGATTGTACACGCATTCACCAATCCCCAAGTGGGTTGTGTAGCCGGAGAAAAGCGTATTGCCGTACAAACCAAAGACAATGCCGCATCCGGCGGTGAAGGCCTTTACTGGAAATACGAATCCACCCTCAAAAAACTCGATTCCCGCCTTTACTCGGCAGTAGGAGCTGCCGGAGAACTGTTTGCCATTCGCCGTGAACTGTTCGAGGAGATGCCTGCAGATACGCTACTGGATGACTTCATCCTCTCCCTGCACATCGTGATGCGTGGATATACCATCGCCTATTGCGCCAATGCCTATGCCACAGAAAACGGTTCGGCAGATATGCACGAAGAAGAAAAACGGAAAGTACGTATCGCTGCCGGAGGACTGCAATCCATATGGCGTCTGCGCGCATTGCTTAATCCGCTACGCTACGGTGTATTTTGTTTTCAATATATTTCCCACCGCGTACTGCGTTGGTCTCTTGCTCCTATTTTATTGTTTTTATTACTCCCTCTCAATACGATTCTTATTTTTACGACAGATTCCCCCCTACTCTATGCCACTATCTGGCTGCTGCAAACGCTGTTCTACCTCATGGCAAGCTGGGGCTATTACCTGTCAAAAAAACATATAAAAAATAAGATACTCTTTGTTCCTTATTATTTCCTTTTCATGAATGTCAATGTTATCCGTGGCTTCAACTACCTGCGCAAACGCCGGGGGCAAGCTGGCGGTGCCTGGGAAAAAGCACGAAGGGCATAAAACAAGAGAACTATGAAAAACATCCTAAAAAACGCAGAGAATGCCGAAAAGCTGTTGAAACTGACATCAGACACCATGATCTTACTGGACAAAAACGGCATCTGCGTGGACATCGCAGTGTACAACGTCGATCTATGGTTTCTGAAAGAAGACCGGTTACAAGGTAAGAATATCCTCCAATTATTGCCGCCTTCCACCTATCGGCAGGTCCGCCCTGAATTCGAGAAGGTACTTGTACACAGAAAAATATCCATTCAGAATTATGAACTGACTATCGGCGACAAAACCTACTTCTTCAAGTGTATCATGCGCCCCTACGAAGATATGGTGCTCTGCCAATACCGTGATATCACAGAACGAAGCCAGCGCAAACTGAAACTGGAGAAGAATAACTACGAACTCAACGAAATACAGAAAGCCGCCCTTATCGGAAGGTGGCGATACGACTCCAACAAAACCAGCTTTGGCTACTCTGGACACAGCGGAGTGATGTGTACGGAAGAAAAGCAGGAGATACAACTTGGAGAATATATGGAATACGTCCTGCCCGAAGACCGTGACGTATTCGGCAAGTGGCTGATACGAAACCTACAAGGGAACCTCGAAGAAAGCGTGGAATATCGTATTCACTATCAAAAACAAGTATACTATATCCGCCTGAAAACTTTCTCACGTGAAATACACAAAAATGGAAGCACTATATTGGAAGGCTATATACAAAACATTACCGATATACAGCAACGACGCAATGACATCAATTTACTGACACATGCCATCAACAACTCTGCGGAAGACATATTTGCCGCTCACGAGGACGGTATGCTCGTTTTTGCCAATCGCCGTTTCAGACAGCATCATAATATCGGAATAACAGACGACATCACACAGATAAATATCTGTCAGTTGGATGCATATCCTCAAGGTGAAGAAGGGTGGAAAAAAGTCATAGCCTCCGTAAATAAAGGAGAGGAACATAACGGATTTATTCTTCCAAAGCCCCTGCCTCTGCACCCCGAAGTCCTGGCTATGGAAGGGAATGCCTACTGGGTGACCAGCGACAAGGGAGAGGACATTTTATGGGCCTTTGGCAGAGACATTACCCTACGCATCAAAAACGAACAGCAAATCAAGCGATTCAGCCAAATCCTGGATAAGACGATTGAAAACCTACCTGCCGGCATCGTCGTAAAGGACATTGAAAACGGTTTCAGATACCTGTACCGCAACCGCGAATCATACAACCGCAATATCCCCATGAAAGAAGCATTGGGCAAGGACGATTTTGACTTCTACCCCCTTGACATTGCACAAGAAAAGAGAAGACAGGACATCGAAATAGCCAGAACCGGAATCGAAAAACACTGGATTGCCGAGGAACACGACCAGAACGGCAAGTCCATCTTCTTGGATAAACGAAAGATGCGCATTGACAGCAACGACTTCCCCCCTATCCTATTGAGTATTGAATGGGACATCACCGAAATGGAGCGAATGAAGCGCGAACTCCTCGTTGCCAAAGAAAAAGCGGAAACCTCCGACCAATTGAAGTCCGCCTTCCTCGCCAATATGAGCCACGAGATACGTACTCCGCTCAACGCCATTGTAGGATTTTCCAGAATCATCGCCGAAAGCACCGATGCCGAAGAACGAAAAAATTACTACGACATTGTGGAAGCCAATAACGAAAGGCTTCTGCAACTGATTAATGAAATTCTGGACCTCTCCAAGATAGAAGCAGGTATGGTAGAATTCACCATCACCCCCGTCCGTCTGCATCCGCTCTGCAAGGAAATACACGATGCGCTGAAATTCCGCTGCCCGTTGGGAGTGGAGCTCATCTACGAGCCCTCAGAGGAGGATATTGTTATCGAAGGAGACAAGAACCGCATTTTCCAAGTAGTATCCAACCTCATTGGCAATGCCTTTAAGTTCACTACAAGCGGTAGTGTCAGCTACGGATATTGCCGCAAAGGAGACGAAATAGAATTTCACGTTAGCGACACCGGTATAGGCATTGAAGCAGACAAGCTGAGTAAGGTTTTTGAACGTTTTGTCAAAGTGAACAGTTTTGCACAAGGCACAGGTTTAGGATTATCCATCTGCAAAACCATCATCGAGCGGCTGGGCGGCACTATATCCGTCAGTTCGGAAATGGGAGAAGGAACGACTTTCATTTTTACTTTACCCTCACCCACAAAGAAAGAAGAAGTAATGCAAACATCATCCGAGCTACCTGAAAATAATTCCGGTGTATCTGACGCTACGGAACAGAGAAGTAATCCCTCCGGTTCTGACGCAGAGAGCATAGGAGTACAAGAGCCCGCAACATTAAAAGCTTCCGAAGAACTCAAATCCCCGACCATATTGGTGGCCGAAGATACAGACAGTAATTACATCCTCGTCAAGGCCATTTTAGGAAAGTCATACCACTTGGAGCGCGCCAAAGACGGCATGGAAGCCATAGCCATGTTTGAGGAACTACATCCGGAATTGATTCTAATGGATATGAAAATGCCTAATCTCGGAGGGTTAGATGCCACAAAAATCATTCGTGAGCTTTCGCCCAAGACACCCATAATCGCCCTCACCGCCTATGCTTACGAACAAGACAAACAAGCGGCCTTTGATGTCGGTTGCAATGAATTCCTCACAAAACCCTATACACAGGAAAAGCTTAAAGGGCTGATAGAAAAATACTTGAAATAGTGATTTACGAGTAGTGGCTAGTGATTAGCAGACTGCGCTATTATGTCGCAAGGTACTAACCGCTAACCACTACTTTTCCTGTTTTATGCAAAGATATCACTTCGCTGGATATATGCTATAACATCTCCCTTGTTGACGTTAGCGCCTTGCTGAGCACATACTTCAACAACACGACCTGTAAATCCGGTCATTACTTTTTCATACTCACCCCACGGCGTAGAGAGATAGCAGAATATCTCGTCATGCTGATACTTGCGTCCGATAAACGGTGCTGCAGACGGACCTTCTACAGAAACTTCCCAAAGCACCTGTCCTTTGGATGGAGCTATGATAGGATCGGCTTTAGCGCGTTTCAGCTTCCTTATCTCCTCTTCCGAATATCCGCTCTTTGCCATAGCCGCATCTTTAACACGTTCCAGTTCATCCCGGAAACGCTTCTTGGCAGCACCCGACTTATAGTCGCGATACTGACGATCGTGCATGGCCAATTCAAAGAGTTCCTCCTCATCATCACCATATTCCCAACCATTTTCATCCATTTCTTTACGATACTCATCCAGAGCGTCCGGATAGTTGGACTGAGGATCCGTATCAACAAACTCGTACCCTTTGGACCTGGCAAGTTCTATGATTTCAGAGGCCAGTTCACCCGGCAAACGTCCGCTTTTGCCCAAAATCATATCCCAAGTATGGTTATCAATCATCGTCCAGCGTTCTTCGCCTTTCACCAGCTGCATCACGTTCATCAACGCAACATTCTTGACGTATTGGCTGAAGGGGGTTACCAAAGGCGGATAACCCAATTTAGGCCATACATATTCCACTTCGTCAAAGAGCATCACCAACAAGTCATCTATACTGAGTTCCGGTTGATTTTTTCCTTTCAATATCATGTTGATGCCGGAATGCACCCCTTTCAAATCAGCCATCATGGACCCCATCATACCACCCGGCAGCCCGCACTTCAAGAGCAGGGATGACATATGCTTATTGGTTGGGTCCATAAAATAACCGAGAAAATCGTCGATAAATTCCTGTGTCATGGCACGTGCCTTCATGTAAGCCTTCATATTGATGTCGGGCACTTGGAAGCCTTTATCACGCAACATGGCTTGTACTGAAATAACATCCGGATGCACCTTTCCCCACGACATAGGTTCCATAGCTACATCTATAATGTCGGCTCCGTTTTCACAGACTTCGAGAATAGAAGCCATTGAAAGCCCCGGACCACTATGCCCGTGATACTGTATCAGTACGTCAGGATGTTTTTCTTTGATAGCCTTAGTCAGTTCTCCCAACATACCCGGACGGCCGATGCCCGCCATGTCCTTCAAGCAAATTTCGGGCGCCCCCGCTTCGATAAGCCGGTCAGCAATACCTGTGTAGTACTCCACCGTATGTACAGGCGAATGAGTAATGCAGAGTGTTGCCTGCGGTATCATGCCGGCTTCAAGTGCATAGCGGATGGATGGGATGATGTTGCGTGTTTCGTTCAGTCCGCAAAAAATGCGGGTAATGTCCACACCTTGCGCATGTTTCACTTTGTACATCAGCCGGCGTACATCGGCAGGTACGGGATACATACGCAATGCATTCAGTCCTCTATCTAACATATGGGTCTGTATGCCGGCATCATTGAAAGGTTTGGTAAAGGCACGGACGGCCTTGTTCGGATTCTCACCATAGAGAAGATTCACTTGCTCGAAAGCGCCACCATTAGTCTCGACACGTGCGAAACAGCCCATTTCGATAATCAACGGTGCGATACGCACCAACTGGTCTACTCGCGGCTGGTATTTACCGGACGACTGCCACATATCGCGGTAAACAAGACTGAATTTAATTTCTTTTTTCATTGCAATAGGTTATTAACTATTTGTTCATCAGGTTAACTTGGTATATACAAATATAAAGGATTATTCTAACATATAGTCAAAATAATCCTATAAAAATTCACTTAAAAGATATGTTTTATATCATTTAGTAAATTGAGAATTGGGATTTTCAAATTCTCAATTCTCAATTTACTAAATAAAATCCTTCAATTCTTCCTGCAGCTTCTGTCTGGTGAAGAAGATGCGGCTCTTTACCGTTCCGAGGGGTAATCCAAGGCGCTCGGCAATCTCACGGTATTTAAATCCGGAAACGTGCATGGAAAAAGGAACTTTATAATCACGTGGCAATGAATTGACAATGCGGTGCATTTCCTTCAGGTCGTAAGCGCCTTCGGTACTTGCAAAACCGGAATCTTGCGGCATACTCAGATGATACAGATTATCAGTCTGATCGACGAAAGTCTGTTCGCGCACTATTTTTCGGTAGTTATTAATAAAGATGTTACGCATGATGGTATACATCCAACCTTTAAAATTGGTGTCAGGTTCGTATTTGTCCTCATTATCCAAGGCTTTAAGAGAGGTCTCCTGCAACAAATCATTCGCTTCTTCCCGATCGGCCGTCAATTTGTATGCAAAGCGAAGCAGTTCTTCTTGCACAGCAAGCAAATCTTTTCTAAAACTGTAAGTGTTCATACTTTGCTAATTTTTTTTATGGTTAATAATCGTTTAGGTTTAGTGGTTGCAAGTATACGGAAGTTTCCAAGTCTTGAGGGATGAAATACGGGCATTCTTTAGGGTGAAAACTATCACTTGACAGATTTCACCCCCTATTTTGACAGTTTTCAGGTTAGCAAAAGGTAACGTAACCCGGTAAAAAGTACAATTTTATCGCTAATTTATAACAATATTACCATAAGATAAACAAAAATATGGCTAAGGAGAGTACAAACGCAGGTAGACCTATAAAAAACATTTGCCTGTAATGAAAGCGGATTGTCATTTCAGGCAAACACAAACACAGAAAAAGGGTTGGAAAAGTCAGCTTTATTTCCCTTCTCCCTCTTCGTCATTACCCGTAAGTATAGGCAGGCAAATTTTATATTTCACAGCCAAAATACGGGTAATGAATACCGATATTCCGCCTATCACCTGACAACCGTAGGAGTGCATACCCAACAGTTCACATATCCAATAGGCCGTACCTCCCACTACACATGCCATCGCATATATCTCTTTGCGGAAAATAAGAGGGATTTCATTGATAAAGACATCCCTTATCACACCGCCTGCCGCTCCGGTGATGCTTCCCATGATGATTGCCACCCAAAACGGATAGCCCAATGCTAAACTCTTGCCCACGCCCACCACCGTAAACAGCGCCAGGCCGATTGTGTCGAAGATAAAGAATGTATTGTGCAGATGAATAAGATGCTTCCCGAAAAAAATAACCCACAACAAAGCGAGTCCGGTACATATCAGATAAATGGGATCTGTCATCCAGCCGGGGGTGACATCCAGCAGAAGGTCACGTATCGTACCACCGCCAATGGCCGTAACGAAGCCCACCACGTATGCGCCGAACCAGTCGAAACGCTTTGCCGAAGCCAGACGTATGCCGCTGATAGCAAATGCAAACGTACCAATGAAGTCGAGTATCTGAACAAATGTTGGCATGAGAGTATTTCTTTTTTTGCAAAGTAACAAATAAATTCCCTAAGAAAATGTATTTTTGTCTCACCAATTTATATATCAGCAATGAAAATAACTATCGTATCGGGCGCACGTCCCAACTTCATGAAAATTGCTCCCCTCTGCCGTGCCATTGACGCCGCCAGAGAGACAGGTAAAAACATCTCCTATCGCATAGTCTACACTGGTCCTCAGGATGATACCACCCTGGATGCCTCGCTCTTCTCTGACCTTGCCATGCGCAAACCCGATGCCTATTTAGGTATCAGCGGGCGCGACCACTCGCAGGTAGCCGCCTCCATCATGCTCGCTTTCGAACGTGAGCTCAACGAGCATCCCGCCCAAGTAGTACTCGTTGTGGATGACATGACCGCCACCATGAGCTGTGCCATCGTAGCCAAAAAGCGCGGACTGAAAGTGGCACACGTCATTGCCGGTACGCGTTCGTTCGACATGAATATGCCTCGTGAGGTAAACCGCACCATCGTAGATGCCATTTCCGACTATCTCTTCACTGCCGGAATGATAGCTAACCGAAACCTCAATCAAGAGGGAATGATACCGGAATACATCCATTACGTAGGCAATATTCTCATCGACACCATTCGTTACAACCGCCACCGCCTGATACAACCGCTTTGGTTTTCCAGCCTCGGACTGCGCAAAGGCAATTACCTATTGCTCACCCTCAATCGCCACGATCTGTTGGAGAAGAAAGCCATACTCTCCTCCCTGATGCAGACGCTGGCAGAAAAAGCCGGCGATATGCCTATCGTAGCCCCCATACACCCGTACGTAGAGCGCGCCATCAAATCACTGGGGCTTGATATGCCCCACCTGCATATCCTCCCGCCCCAAAGTTATCTGCACTTCGGCTTCCTCATCAACCAAGCTAAAGGTATAGTGACCGACTCCGGCAACATAGCCGAAGAGGCCACCTTCCTCGACGTACCCTGCATCACACTCAACACTTATGCCGAACACCCCGAGACTTGGCGCATCGGAACCAACGAACTTGTCGGAGAGAACTCCTTCGCTCTTTCCGCCTCCCTCGACAAACTGTTGCACGGCGAATGGAAACACGCCACTCTGCCTGACCGCTGGGACGGACGTACAGCCGAACGCATTGTACAGACATTGATAAATGGAGAAAAGGTATAGGAAAACCATTTCGGAAATCATCCCGCAGGAGACAGATACCCTTGCGGATTAATTATGATATACATCAAAGTCCGTTTTGATGTATATCATATCTGTTTTTCATACGTATGAAAGATTGTCACTATTCTATATAAATCACGCTCTATCCTGTCAATATTAACAAACAAGAGGGAAGAAACAGGAGAGATAGGGAAATAAGGTGGCGGCTGATAAAGCGGGTTTCTCTTAAGTATTCTTTAAAAAATATTTGCTTCTTGATTAACAGTAAATTGCTAACTTTGCAAATTGATTATGAAACATATGAAACCATTATACAGTATAACCCTGTTTCTTCTACTGTTGCTATTCGCTTCTACCGGAGCATCGGCACAGATAAAAGGAGTCATAACGGACTCTCTGACCCACGAGCCGCTGATGTACATCACCGTACAGTACGAGGGAAAAGGCGTAGGCAGTATTTCCAATGCCGACGGAGAATATCAGGTAGAGACCCGTAAAGGCTGGAACGAGCTGACCTTCTCCGCCATTGGCTACATCACCAAGAAAGTAAAATTCGCTCCCGGAACAAAAGAGCTCAACGTAAAGCTGGCCCCTGCCGACGTGATGCTTTCCGAAGTCGTTGTCAAGCCCAAAAAAGAGAAATACTCGCGCAAGAACAATCCTGCCGTAGAGTTCATGAAGAAAGTCATCGAGAATAAGAAAGCCTTAAAACTCGAAGAGAACGACTACTACCAGTACCAAAAGTACGAAAAGATGAAAATGTCCATCAACGATGTCACCCCGGAGAAAATGGAAAAAGGCATCTACAAGAAATTCTCTTTCTTCAAAGACCAAGTGGAACTCTCACCCAAAACCAATAAGATGATTCTGCCTATCTCCATCAAGGAGACAGCTTCCAAGACCATCTACCGCAAAAGCCCCAAGAGCGAAAAGACCATCATCGAAGGTATGAACTCCAACGGTATCGAAGAATTCTTCAATACGGGTGATATGCTGGGAACTATTCTCACTGACGTATTCTCTGATATCAACATCTATGATGATGACATCCGCCTGCTGCAACGTCGCTTTGTCAGCCCTATCGGACGTGGAGCTATCAGCTTCTACAAGTTCTATCTCATGGACACCCTTATGGTGGACAAGCAAGAGTGCGTGCACCTCACCTTTGTGCCCCAGAACTCACAGGATTTCGGTTTCACCGGACACCTGTATGTAGTGAAAGATTCCACCTATGCCGTAAAGAAGGCCATTATGAACCTACCCAAGAAGACAGGCGTCAACTTCGTGGAGAACCTCGACATCGTGCAACAGTTTGAACAACTGCCCGACAGCAATTGGGTACTCACCGACGACGACATGACAGTGGAACTCGCCCTGATGAAAGGCATACAAGGTCTGGAAGTGCAACGTACCACCAAGTACAGCGACTACAAATTCGACGAGATAGAACCCCGTCTTTTCCGTTTGAAAGGAAGTGTCATCAAAGAAGCCAATATGCTTGCCAAGAGTGACGAATACTGGGCTAAAGTACGCCAAGTGCCGCTCACCAAGAAAGAAAGTTCTATGGACGTATTCATGAACCGCATCGAACAGATACCGGGTTTCAAATATGTCATCTTCGGTGCAAAGGCGCTCATTGAGAATTTCGTGGAAACGGGTAGCAAGAAGCATCCCAGCAAGTTTGACTTCGGCCCCATCAACACCATGATTACCAGTAACTATGTGAACGGGACCCGTTTCCGTCTCAGTGGTATGACCACCGGTAACCTGCATCCGCACTGGAGTTTCAGCGGCTATGGAGCCTACGGTACGCGTGACAAAAAATGGTTCTACTCCGGACAGGCTGCCTACTCTTTCAACAAACGCGAGTACGTCCTCTGGGAGTTCCCCAAGCACTACCTCGCCTTCCAGTACACCTACGATGTGATGTCCCCTATGGACAAATACCTGGCAACAGACAAGGACAATATGTTTGTCGGCTGGAAATGGACCACCGTAGACCAGATGTCATATATGCGCGACGCCACCCTGACCTACGAACTCGAAACCCAATCCGGTTTCTCTGTCAAGGCTATGGCACGCCACCGTAACGACCAACCCGCCGGTATGTTGCAATATTGGAAGAACAACGGCACTACCCCCGGCGAATGGGACGAAAAGAGCACTCTGGTGCACGACATCACCACCACCGAAATGGGGCTGACCCTACGCTATGCCCCCGGTGAGACGTTTGTCAACACCAAGCAACGCCGCGTACCCGTATCACTGGATGCACCTACATTCACCCTCTCACACACCGTAGGCTTGAAAGGCGTGCTGGGAGGCGAATACAACTTCAACCTTACAGAAGCCAGTATACGCAAACGTTTTTGGTTTGGTTCGTGGGGTAAACTGGACGTTACCGCCCGCGCCGGTGCGCAATGGAACACCGTCCCCTTCCCGTTGCTGAACCTCCCGATGGCAAACCTTTCATACATTACCCAAAATAACGAATCGTTCAACCTCATCGACAATATGGAGTTCCTGAACGACCGCTACGCCTCGCTCGCCCTCAGCTACGACATGAACGGAAAGCTCTTCAACCGTATCCCCCTCATCAAGAAACTGAAGTGGAGAGAGATGTTCCGCATCCGCGGTATGTGGGGCACACTGACAGACAAAAACAACCCGTACAAAAGCAACAACCCCGATTTGTTCCTTTTCCCCATGCGCGACGGTATGCCCACCAGCCACGTTATGGGACACACGCCTTACGTTGAAGCCAGTGTAGGTATCTATAACATCTTCAAGTTACTGCATATAGAATATGTGCGCCGCCTCACCTACACCGACATACCGGGGGTAAAGAAAGGCGGAGTACGGTTTATGATATTAATGATATTTTAAGGAATTATGAATTCATAATTCAATACAGTCATGCAACCATTAGCAGAACGGCTTCGGCCAAAGACATTAGACGAGTACATCGGTCAGAAACACTTGGTAGGACCGGGAGCTGTACTGCGCAAGATGATTGACGCAGGGCGTATCTCCTCATTCATCCTGTGGGGTCCTCCGGGAGTGGGCAAGACAACGCTTGCCCAGATTATAGCCAACAAACTGGAAACACCGTTTTACACCCTCAGCGCTGTAACCAGCGGTGTAAAGGATGTACGCGACGTAATAGACCGTGCCAAGAGCAACCGTTTTTTCTCTCAGGCAAGCCCTATACTGTTCATCGATGAAATCCACCGTTTCAGCAAATCGCAGCAAGACTCGCTGCTCGGCGCCGTGGAGCAGGGAACGGTGACGTTGATAGGCGCTACTACCGAGAACCCCTCATTTGAGGTAATCCGTCCGTTACTCTCCCGTTGCCAGCTCTATGTACTGAAATCACTGGAGAAAGAAGACCTGTCGGAACTACTCCAACGTGCCATAACTACGGACGTCCAACTGAAAGAGCGGCAAATAGAGCTCAAGGAGACTACCGCTATGCTCCGTTACAGTGGAGGTGATGCCCGCAAACTACTCAACATTCTCGACCTCGTTGTACAGTCCGAAGCCGGAGACCCCATAGTCATCACCGATGAAATGGTGACCGACCGTCTTCAGCAAAATCCCCTTGCCTACGACAAAGACGGGGAGATGCACTATGACATCATCTCAGCCTTTATCAAGTCCATCCGCGGCAGTGACCCTGACGGAGCTATCTACTGGTTGGCACGCATGGTAGAAGGTGGTGAAGATCCCGCTTTCATAGCCCGTCGTCTCGTCATATCCGCTTCCGAAGACATCGGACTGGCAAACCCCAACGCCTTGTTACTTGCCAATGCCTGTTTCGACACCATTATGAAAGTGGGCTGGCCCGAAGGACGCATTCCACTTGCAGAGACCACGATTTACCTCGCCACCAGTCCCAAAAGCAACTCTGCCTATATGGCCATCAACGATGCCCTCGAACTGGTGCGACAGACAGGTAACCTGCCCGTCCCCCTGCATCTGCGAAACGCCCCTACCAAGCTGATGAAACAGCTCGGCTACGGCGACAACTATAAATATGCCCATGATTATCCCGGCAACTTCGTCCGCCAGCAGTTCCTGCCCGACGATCTGAAAGACCGCCGCATCTGGCACCCTCAAGATAATCCCGCCGAACAGAAACATAAGGAAAGGATGCAAGCATTATGGGGGAAAAAGGAATAATCATCAATTACTAATAACTAATAACCATAAAGATGAACATTGTAGTATTAGACGGCTATGCCGCCAATCCCGGAGACCTCTCTTGGGAGGAACTGAAAAGTCTGGGAGAATGCACCATTTACGACCGTACCGCCCCTTCCGAAGTACTGGAGCGCGCTACCGGAGCAGACATATTGTTGACAAACAAAGTTGTGCTCAACGCAGAAACCATAGCCGCCCTGCCCAATCTGAAATACATCGGAGTGCTCGCCACCGGATATAACATTGTCGATACCGAAGCTGCCAAAGAACGGGGTATCATCGTCACCAATATTCCGGCATACAGCACTGCTTCCGTTGCGCAAATGGTCTTTGCACACATCCTCAACATCGCGCAGCATGTGCAGCACTACACCGACGAAGTACGTAAAGGCCGATGGAGCAGTAACCCCGACTTCTGTTTCTGGGACACCCCGCTCATCGAACTGCGTGGCAAGAAAATCGGTATTATCGGTCTGGGGCAAACAGGCTACAACACCGCCCGTATTGCCATCGGCTTTGGTATGGAGGTACACGCGTACACATCCAAATCACCGTTCCAGCTTCCTCCCGAAATCAAGAAAACAGAGCTTGACGAACTCTTTGCCAACTGTGACATCATCAGCCTGCACTGTCCTCTCACAGACTCCACCCGCGAACTGGTTAATGCCGCCCGTCTGAAGCAAATGAAGCCCAATGCCATTCTCATCAATACCGGACGTGGACCGCTCGTCAACGAACAAGACCTCGCCGATGCCTTGAACAACGGCACTATCTTTGCCGCCGGACTGGATGTACTCTCACAAGAACCACCCCGTGCAGATAACCCCTTGCTCACTGCCAAGAATTGCTATATCACCCCGCACATAGCTTGGGCAAGTGCCGCAGCACGCGAACGC
This sequence comes from Bacteroides sp. AM10-21B, assembly GCF_003472565.1. Lineage (NCBI taxonomy): Bacteria > Pseudomonadati > Bacteroidota > Bacteroidia > Bacteroidales > Bacteroidaceae > Bacteroides > Bacteroides sp. AM10-21B. Next base: position 48,037 of record NZ_QRME01000009.1, read on the forward strand.
CTCATGCAAATCATGCTGGATAATGTAAAAGCCTTCATGGACGGAAAGCCTATCAACTCAGTAATAAAATAGTTCCCCATAAATCATAAATCTACCATGGGAAAAGCCGCCGTCAAAGGCCTCTTTCAACTGATACTGATAGCCGTCACCTTCGTGTTGGCGGCTGTCACCATTGCAGCATCCCGTTCCGGACATTACCACCCGGAAAGTTCCACCATGATGCCATTATTAGGTCTTGCAGTGCCGGTATTGCTGGTGTCCTGCCTGATAGTTTCCCTTTGCTGGGCATTGGCACGCAAGAAGTGGGCGTTCGTCCCATTGATAGCCTTCCTCTTCAACTGGGAATACCTGACGGCAGTTATCCAGTTCAACTCTACCCATGAAGTACCCGCCACTGCCCTGGCGCTAAGTCAGAAAGGCAAACCCGGCGGCTACCTCACCATAGCCACCTACAACGTCCACAGTTTCGGGGGTGAAATTACCGGCTATTCCTGCAAGGAAATAGCTAAGTATATGCAACAACAGTATGTAGATGTGCTCTGTTTTCAGGAATTTGGCGACAACAAACACTTCACGGTAGACAGCCTGCGTCGCGCCCTCTCCCAATGGCCGTACGCCCTTATTCCTGCAGACGACTCCATTCATGGAATCCTGCCCATTGCGATATTCAGCCGTTATCCGCTTGCGGACGGACGCTTCATCACCTATCCCCACAGCGCCAATTGCAGTATGATGTGCGACGTCGTTTTGGGTACAGACACCCTCCGCCTTATTAACAACCACCTGCAAACCACCAGTGTCAGCCAGAACCGTCGGAAATGGGAACGCGAACTTGCCACCAATGATACCCGTCGCGAGGCGCAAGCCGTACAAAACGCTGCCGAAACTCTGCACGAGAACTTCATGAAACGTGCAGCCCAAACGGACAGCATTTGTCACCTTGCCATCGCCAGCCCCCATCCCGTACTGGTATGTGGAGACTTCAACTCATTGCCTTCCTCCTACACCTACTACCAACTGTCCGAGTTTCTCAAAGATGGCTTCAAGACAGGCGGATGCGGTTATATGTATACCTATCGCTATGGCAAACGTATGCTGCGCATCGACTATGCTTTCCATTCACCCGAGCTGGACTGCATCAACTACTACTCTCCCAACTTGGATTTATGCAGCGACCACAATCCGGTGGTGTTTACGGTAAAGTATTAAAAGGAGTTACCTGCAAAATTATGTGGGTCTTTTTAAAAGCAATCTCCTCCTCTAAAAAACAAAAGCTGCCCCGGTTTTCCGGAGCAGCTTTACTATTCTAAAAAAATACCGAATAAATATATCCTTAGAACGTCAAGCGGATACCCACCTGAGCATGCCAGCGTGAAGAAATATCACTTTTGTTGATTTTAGCATTGTTGAATGCAAACCCCGGATTGACATTACCTTCGCTATCTGTATCCAGATTTACCACAGTCAGCGGTGACAGGTTGTAGGCAGAGCTGTAGCTTGCACCCCACTTCTTGTTCAGCATATTGGCAAAGTTGATGATGTCGAATGTAAATTCCAGTTTGCCGATACCCTGAGCGTTGTAGATAGTTTGAGCCAAGTGCAAGTCAATCTCATGTTCCCAGTTACTCAAGTTAGAGTTGCGTTCAGCATACTGTCCGCGGTGATTCTTGGCATAGTCATCGTTGTGTACCCATTCGGTGAAGGCCTTACGGCTGTCTTCCGCACCGATAATCAGCTTGCCGGTCTTTTCATCCTTATAATCCACAAAGTTCATGCTTGCCAATTCCGATTCGGTAGGAATGTAAAGCAATGAGTTACCTTTCTGACCGTCACCGTTGAAGTCGCTCTTCTCGTTCATTGTCAAGCTGTAGCGGCTGCCTGAGAAACCGTTATAGATAACAGAGATAGTAGTGCTTGTCCAGCCGTTCAGATACTTCGGAGTGGTATAAGACACCTGTGCCATCAAGCGGTGAGGAACGTCGAATTTGGAGAAACCGAGTTCGTTTTCAGAGTTGGTGTCGTGAGAGTAGTTATACTTCCAGTTGGAGTAAGCCACTGAACTTGTACCGTCGTTTACAGACTTGGAACATCCGTAAGTGTAAGATGCCGACATATCCAGACCGAAGTCGAAGCTCTTCGCCAAAGAAGCGGAGAAAGCATACGTATAACCCTTGTTCGTATTGCGCAGGTTCACGATGGAGTAATAATTGCTCTTGGTCTTGGAGTAGAAAGGAGCTGCAGACGCTTCCACACCGGGAATGGCATATACCTTTTCGCCATTGTTTGTCAATGCAAGGTTTTCAAAGAACACGTTGTTCATGGTCTTGGAATAGATACCCTCCAAAGTCAGTTTCACGTCACCCGGCAGGCGTTGTTCCAGTGCAAGGTTGGCACGCAGCACTTGCGGATACTTGAAGCCTTTGTCTATGGTAACGATGTCAGGTCTCAAAGCTCCGGTTGCCACCGATGTAGCTGCACCCATGGGGTCTTTGGCGTACTGTGCCAGTGAAGGAGCCGTATTGGTATGGTTCTTGCCATCTTTCGGTTCGATGGTAGTACCCATAGACTCCATACCCGTATTGTTGTAGGCATTGGACAGCCATACGAAAGGCACACGTCCGGTGAAGATGCCCAAACCGCCGCGAATCAGCGTGTTGTGCGAATCATCTGTATACCAGCGGAAACCGGCACGCGGTGAAACCAGCACCTTGGCGCCCGGCATTTCGCCTACGCGTGATGCGATGCCGTTGTCGGCAGCAAATGTATTGAACGTATCGTTCGTTGTGGGGTCATTGAAGAGCACCGGAATATCGAAACGGATACCGTAAGTCAACTCAAGGTTGGTGTTGATGTTCCACTTGTCCTGTGCGTAGAAGCCGAACTGTCCGGACTTCATGACGGGGGCATAACGCAGGTCGCCGCCTGTCAGTTCGGGGTTGGTGTACTTATACGTATATTTATAAGGAGCATCGTTCAGGAAGTTATCCAGAGAGTTGAAGTACCATGAACCGTTTACAGCCTGAATAAACAGGTTGCTCATGCGGTAAATTTCGTTGTGTGTACCAAACGTCAACGTGTGGTCTCCCAGGTACCAAGAGAGGTTATCCTCGAAGGTGTAGATGTCCTGATCCAGCTTATTAGCTCCGGAAGAGAATTCAGTACCGATATTGGCGGTAATATTGGTTTTACCGTCATTGCCCAGTACATTTTCAATCTGTACGGTAGGGCCCTGATAAGCAACTTCACGATTGTCGCGTACAAAACTTGCCGAAGCACGGAACTCATTGTAGAGATTCTGTCCGAGATGAGAGTTCAACTCGGCAACGATAGAGTTCGTCTTGTTGTTCATGCGGTAGCCGCTATTGTTGAACACATAAGAATATGCGCCCGGAGAGTAGTTATCATCGAACGAATTGTTGTGTTGGTAACGTAAAGCCAACTTATGATCCTGATTGATATTCCAGTCTACGCGTGCCAATAAGCCAAAGGACTTACGGTCTACATCGCGCTGTGTATAAGCCTCATCAATACCAGTATATTCTTTATACTTATCAGCAATCTGTTTAACGGTGGCAGAAGTCAAATAAGAGTTGATGTAACCCGGATAAATACTTGTGGGATAAGATTCCTTCTTACCTTCGGCACTTACAAAGTAGAATAATTTATCCTTTACAATTGCACCGCCCAGCGTACCGCCAAAAGTGCGTGTAAATTGCTGTCCGAGTTCGCTCTTTGCATAATCGCGTACAGCACTATACTTACCGTACATATACTGGTTGTTGAAGTATGTATAGGCAGATCCCTGTGTAGTGTTCGTACCTTGTTTAGTGATAGCGTTAATACCGCCTCCCGTAAATCCGCTTTGGCGTACATCGAACGGAGCTACAACTACCTGTATTTCCTGAATAGCATCCATTGAAATCGGATTGGTGCCTGTTTGTCCGCCGTTTGTACCAGAAGCTGCCAAACCAAATACGTCATTACTTACCGTACCGTCAATTTGAAAACTATTATAACGATTATTAGAACCGGCAAATGTCATACCACCGATTTTGGAAGGCATAGCGAAAGGCATGTTCTTTACAATATCATAAATATTACGGTCTACAGTCGGTGTATTCTCAATTTTCCCTAAAGAAAAATTCTGTCCGGCTCCGGCTGCAGCTTTTGCATCAGCCACAACAACTACTTCATCCAGCAATTCCGAGCTGGGAACCAGCTTCACATTTTGTGTATAAGTATTACCCAATTCAAGCATGATACCGGTGAAAGTTGCACTCTGATAGCCCACATAAGAGACTGTAAGTTTGTATGGACCTCCCGTACGCATACCCTGAATCGTATAACGTCCATCTACATTAGTGACAGCACCATACTGCGTACCTGAAGGCTCATGAACAGCTATAACCGTTGCTCCAATTACAGTTTCGTTCTGTTCGTCAGTCACCTTACCACTGAGAGCGGAGGTAGTAACCTGTGCACTTACGCCCACAGCTGCCAAAACCAGCATCAGCGTAAAAATAATTCTCAATCTTTTTAACATAATTGTTTCTAAATTAGTTTCTTAAAATGTTATATTTCTTAAAACAGAGGCAAAGGTAAGTAAAATAATATATAGAATCGTTACATTTATGCTACATTTTTTAAGAGATAATTAAAAGTAGCCGCAGTTCGTTACAGAGCCTTATAGCCATTATTAGAGATACCTCACCTGTTCTGCGGGTATCTCACCCCGCAAATTGTCAGCCACTCCATACAAATTGGCTCTGAACAATTTTATTTTAGCATTAAAAGACTCAGCGGCTGCATTTGAGCGTAAGTATTCAAATAAATACTACTTGTGCAAGAAATATTCAGCCGGCAGAAACCTGTTTTGATGTATATCATAATTCATTTTGATATACTTCAAAACGGATTATCATGTATATAAAAACTGGGAATATTCTTGGATTCCAGTTTCATGCCACTCCCCACGGATTTTCTACTGCTCCGAAAGAGTCATTGTTCCCAAAACTATTTCTTGTTTAAGGCTTTTTGGAGCGCTACCCCAAACAGGCAGCAAGCACAACGTAATTCATTTTTGGAAAGTTTATCCAGATTATCAAGAATACCGGGGATAGAGTAATTTTCATCGAGAAACTTATATGGATCGTCGGCTTCTTCCAAATCCTGCTTGATAAGGCAGGTGCAAACAGGATTATTATCCATTGCTTATTATTTTTTTAATTAATGAGAACCTCGTCAGTTTACAAAAAAACATTGGGATTACTCCCAACCAAAAAAACTTTCCCACTGCCTCAATGGAAGAAGGGTGCTCAAAGATAGTGCTTTTTAATTGTTAATTGCAAGGAAATTACAAATTTATGCAAAATTAAACAACAATGCTTATCGCCATTTGCCATTACTTATTTTTCATCTATTACTAATGGATTACTATAACCTCAACCTTAATTTAATGACAACGATAAAGTGGTATTCATAAAACAAATCAAATAACACTTATATTTTAATAGAAAGAATAAAGAGTGTAAATCAATAAAAAAGAGAGATGCCCACCTTTTATGGCAACATCCCTCTCACTTCACTTATTGATAGATACTTTACATTATCATTTAGGAATACCTACATATATATTATCAATCTGACAAGTTGTAGTCAACCCATTTGTCGCATTACCAATGTAACGGAAAGCAATATATATGGACTCTCCTGTATATTCTCTCAAATCAACAGAATAAGAAGTAAATTTCTTATCATTATCCTTATCCAAATTTTGCGGAGTAATATCCTTCCATGTAGCATCAGCCACATTGGTAGGCTCACCATCAAAATCGGTAGAAAGCAATAATGTGAACACATCACCAACATTATAGCGATATTCAAAGTCAAAATTCAGTACCATATCCTTTCCTAAAGCTAATGCCGGAGTAATAAGATATGTTTCCAAATCATCTTCATGCTTAAAAGCCGACAAACTTGCATATCTATTATTACTATAAGAAGAATACTGCCAAGCATACTTTCCTTTTAACTTGATATTATTCCAGCCTTCTAATGCAATATCCTTTTTATCTTCACCTGCTTCAAAATCCTCATCCACCAAGACATCAGGAATATCACTCGGCAAAGTCACAGTCCAAGAGCTATTGTCGTTGTCCACAGTAGCAGCGGCTGTCTTCACAACTGTTTCCTTTGCGGTTTCCGTACCCGTTATATTGATATTGTCTATCTGAACAATAGCGTCAGCACCGGCAGTTCCCACGTATTGGAAAGCGATATTAATCTCACTACCAACATATTCATCCAAAGAAAATGTACCAGCTGTTGCCATTGTTCCATAATTATCGGCAGGACCATCTACTTCAAAATTAGATGTTATGTCTTTCCAATGGGTATACTTAGATTTTATATCAGTACTTGAACCAGAAAAATCATCTGCAATCAGTACTTTCAAACAATCTGCTTTCTTTTTTCCTACAGATACACTGAAACTGAACACATCGCCTTTTTTAACGTTATGTTTCGGAGAGATAAACCATGTTTCCCCTACCTTTTGGCTTACTTGTGTGTATATATTACCACTATAAATATTATCAGTCCAATATAAATCACCACTGATAGAATAATTCAGCCAACCATCAATTTCAGTTTTATCGTTTTTCACAATATTTCTCTGGAAGTCTTCGTTCATTTTTACTACTTCCGTAGTTTTAATCTTGATAAGATTATACTTGACTACTGCTTCCGAACCTTTCTCTGCCGAATAATAATTGGAATTCAACCAACTTTCAATATTCTCTTTCGCTTTTGCTTTTTCATCTTCAGGATTATCTTCGCCTTCAACAAAGCCACCAGCTGATGTATAATCTCCTTCATAAGTAAGATCCAGCTTCACAACATTTCCCGGATGGTATTCTTTCAGTCCGTCAAACTCCGGCTCATGGTTACATGCTGTAAATACCAGTGCCAAAGCTGCAGTTGCTAATAATATTTTCTTCATATCTTCAATCTTCTTTTCTTTCATAAATTTTAGAATCTAACCCTCATGCTTGTAGACCAAGTACGTCCAAAGCCATAGAATACTGTTGCATCCTTCCAGCCATGACCGCCTGTCTTGGCTCCATTGTCGGTAGCATCCGTTATATAATTCTCATTCAATAGATTATTACAATTGGCCGTCCAAGTAGCATCCAATCCCGCAAACTTAAAGCGATAGCTAACACCTGCATCAAAAGTAAACGCAGACGGCATACGCCAAGGCTGAGCAACATTTACAGGATCTCCACCCAATGTACTTGTTGAGATAAGACCTGCAATATCATATTCGGCATAGTTGCGTCCAAAGAAATTACCGTCAACAAATACACGAAGTCCTTTCAAAACCTCATAGTTAACACTTAACGCTGCAGTTGTCTGGGCAGCATTACCAATACGTACGTCTTTCGTATTCATAATCAGTTTAGCATGCTCTTCTGATCCTGCTGGAACTACATTCATTCCTTTATCTACTGCCTGTCCCTGACCGTTATACATATATCCTTCCACACCATTTTTCATCATGCGCCAATCTCCAATAGAAAACATACCACCAATTGTCAAAGCACGTATAGGACGATAAGTAAATTCCAGTTCAATACCTTGATGAAGTTCATTGACACCATTCAGATACACATAGGAACTTTCTTGTGAAACACTTAGACGCTTTTGAATAATACGGTCATTCCACATAGTACGGTACAGATTCAAGTTAGCTGTGAACACCCTTGAAACATATCCATAACCAAGCTCAAAAGAGAATACACCTTCATTCTTACAATTAGGATTAAAGGCGTTACTTGTCATTGAATTCAAGAAAATACCACCTGAGAAATACGGAGTACGTGAATAATAACCAATGTTGGCAAATACATTATGATGACCGTCGAAATTATAATTAGCTCCTCCCTTAATACCAAAGCCTACCTTTGTCTTCTTGTCTGATTTTTCATTATCTGCATAGAAATAATCCTTACGCCAGTTAGTATTTGCATTAACATTACCAGAAACAATTACAGATAACTTATCCTTAGAGTATTCAGCCTGTCCGAATACACCATATTGTGCTATGTAGCTATCAAAATTACGATAAACAACATCACCGACTCCCAAACGTTCATTCTGCCAAGTCTTATCATTCTTTTTATAAAGAACATCTTTACGAGCAGTATCAATCACATAATCACCACCAAACAAATCTACAACTTCAGCCTTATGTCCACCATTGTAATAACGTAGGTCAATACCCCCTTGAAGGTTTAATGTTTCCGTAATCTGATTTGTATAAGTCGACAGGAAACCATACCACATATGTGTATTCATATTTTTGGCAAGTGCCGTAACACTGCCATTTTCTGACGCTGCATTTTCGCGTTGGAGAGCAGCATAGTCAAATGTTCCATCTTCACGACGATATTTGGTATTAGGAATACCATTAGTCGCTCCATACATACTTGAAGTAGACTGCCCCACTCCACGATAACCGTATCCGTCACCAATAGATAAATATACAGAACTTGAAAGACTTGATTTACGATCTATTTCCCACACATGATTCAAAGATATTTGAGGCTTATGATATGAGTTATAGCTTGTTCCGGTCATCGCCTTTCCATTAATATCATAGCCATAAGCTGCGTTATAACGATGTCCTAAGCCACTGTTTACCTTCTCCTGCTTATTCCATTCTTCAATGGTCAATTCATCATAACGCTTGAAATGGGTTTGCGGAGCACCTGTTGCGGTCAATGACAAAGAATGATTATCACCGATTCTCTTCGAGATATTCACGAACCAAGAATATGAGTCGAACTCCGTACCTTGAATATAACCATCTCCCCAGTTTTTAGAACCTAACACAGAGAATGCCCAACCACTCTTCGTCATTCCTGATGAAAGGCTGAACAACACTTTATTATATCCGTCATTACCAATGCCGTATGAAAGTGTACCACCCTTCTGAGCATCTGTAGAATTAGTTATGATATTAATAGATCCACCCACAGAAGGAGAAGAAAGCTTCGAAGCTCCCAGACCTCTCTGTACCTGCATAGAACGGGTTACATCAGATAAACCAGCCCAATTTGACCAGTAAATACCTCCCCACTCCATATCATTCATAGGCACACCGTTTATCATCACACCTACATTTTCAGAACCAAAGCCACGAACCGTCACACGCGATTCACCAAATCCTCCATTATCTTTGGAAGCATAAATACCCGGAGTAGATTTCAGAATTTCAGGAAACTCCTGTGTACTCAATTTCTCTGAAATAAAAACCGGATCTACCGTAGATACCGCTACTGGTGTTTTACGTGAAATTGCAATAGAGGAGGTAATAGTAACGTCCGCCAGCATCACTGCATCGGGTTCCATTTTGATAGTTCCCAGTTCTACAGAAGCGCCCTTCTGTGTAATCTTCTTCTTCAGGTCCTTGTAACCTACATACTTGAATAACAATGTGGCATTCGAAGCAACGCTTTGCTTGAAATAGCCGTCAATGTCCGTCACCGAACCTTGAGTAGTACCTTCTACCATAACGGCAGCACCCACCAAAGGTTCGCCGGTTTCAGCGTCGACAAGCTGACCATGCACTGTGGTCTGAGCCCATACTGCAGATGTAAACACCGACAACATGGCAACCAACAGAAATTGAATTAGACTTTTTCTCATAATTCTGCTTTTAGTTAATAGATAGTGTTAATTAAAGTTTAAAAATACTCTTAAGTTGCAAATATAGTATTAATATATCAGATATTCATTACGATTGTGCTACATTTTTTTAGGCTGATAAACAATTCTGAAAATGTTTTAAATAAAAAAGCCCCGCAAGTTTCCTGCGGAGCTTTCTTTTTGCTACAAAAAAAATAGATATGCTTTCAGATTAAAAGCTAAAATCAATCATTCATTAATTTTCTATAACGTACACGTGTAGGCTCTTCTCTACCCAAACGTTTCAGTTTATTTTCTTCATATTCCGAGTATGAGCCTTCGAAGAAGAATACATTAGAGTCGCCTTCAAACGCAAGGATGTGCGTGCAGATACGATCGAGGAACCAACGGTCGTGACTGATAACCACAGCACATCCGGCAAAATCTTCAAGACCTTCTTCGAGGGCACGCAGCGTATTGACGTCAATGTCATTGGTAGGCTCGTCAAGAAGCAACACGTTACCTTCTTCTTTAAGGCAAAGAGCCAAGTGAAGTCGGTTGCGTTCACCACCGGAAAGTACGCCGCAAAGTTTTTCCTGATCGGCGCCGGAGAAATTGAAGCGTGACAGATAGGCACGCGCATTGATATCACGTCCACCCATGCGAATGAGGTCATTTCCACCGGAAATCACCTGATAGACACTCTTATTGGGGTCTATATCCTTATGCTGCTGGTCTACGTAAGCCACTTTTACAGTCTCCCCTACTTCAAACTCACCGCTGTCGGGAGTCTCCAAGCCCATAATGAGACGGAAAAGAGTCGTTTTACCTGCACCGTTAGGACCGATAATACCTACAATGCCGTTAGGCGGCAACATGAAGTTGAGATCATCAAACAAGAGTTTGTCACCGAACGCCTTTGCCACATGCTTGGCTTCAATAACTTTGTTACCCAAACGGGGACCGTTAGGGATGAAAATTTCGAGTTTTTCTTCTTTCTCCTTGACGTCTTCATTCAACAGTTTATCATAAGAGTTCAGACGGGCCTTTCCTTTTGCCTGACGGGCTTTAGGAGCCATACGCACCCATTCCAACTCACGTTCCAGCGTCTTGCGGCGTTTGCTGGCGGTCTTTTCTTCCATTTCCATGCGTTTGGTCTTCTGCTCCAACCAGCTGGAATAGTTGCCCTTCCAAGGAATGCCTTCACCACGGTCAAGTTCAAGAATCCAGCCTGCTACGTGGTCAAGGAAATAACGGTCGTGAGTGACGGCTATTACCGTACCTTCGTACTGCTGCAAATGCTGTTCCAGCCAGTCGATAGATTCGGCATCGAGATGGTTGGTAGGCTCGTCGAGAAGCAATACGTCAGGCTTCTGGAGCAACAGGCGGCAAAGTGCCACACGACGGCGTTCACCACCGGAAAGATGCTCTACGGACTGATCTTCGGGCGGACAGCGGAGTGCATCCATAGCACGCTCCAGCTTACTGTCGAGATTCCAAGCATCTGTAGCGTCTATAATATCCTGCAACTCAGCTTGCCGGGTAAAGAGTTTGTCCATCTTATCCTGATCTTCATAATATTCGGGCAAACCAAACTTCCGGTTAATTTCTTCGTACTCCGTCAGTGCATCCACAATGGGCTGTACACCTTCCATCACCACTTCTTTTACGGTCTTTGTGGGATCAAGGTAAGGTTCCTGCGCCAAATATCCCACCGAATATCCGGGCGAGAACACCACTTCGCCCTGATAGGATTTATCCAAGCCGGCGATAATCTTCAGCAAGGTCGATTTACCCGAACCGTTCAGACCGATGATACCGATTTTCGCTCCATAAAAGAACGAAAGGTAGATGTTCTTCAACACCTGCTTATTGTTCTGCTGAATGGTCTTGTTCAGCCCTACCATAGAAAAGATAATTTTCTTATCGTCTACTGTTGCCATGTAATTTAAATATAAAGTATGAAATATAAATTATAATGTTCAAGATGTAATATGTGACTTCCTCACACATGATTCCGGGACAAAGATAAGAAAAAAAGCGAAATTCTTTTGCAACTTCCAAAAAAGTCTCTATCTTTGCACCCGCTTAACAGCAATAAGGTCTGAATCGCTAGCTCAGCAGGTAGAGCACAACACTTTTAATGTTGGGGTCTTGGGTTCGAGCCCCAAGCGGTTCACAGGAAATCGGAGAGTTACACTAAGTAACTCTCTTTTTTTATACTAATCAACAACCCATCAATAAGATAAAACGACAATAAACACAAAACGGCTGTCTTCTCCGACAACCGTTTTGTGTTTATTAATTCATGCATAATAAAGTACACCCTCAGGGATTCGAACCCTGGACCCACTGATTAAGAGTCAGTTGCTCTACCAACTGAGCTAAGAGTGCATTTGTGCAAAAAAAATCAAGTTTGTAGTGGATACGAGAATCGAACTCGTATTGCATGCGTGAGAGGCATGTGTCCTAACCGTTAGACGAATCCACCGAGTTTTTATAAAAGCACCGGCTTTTTCAAACCGATGCTTTCTCTTTGTATTCCTTGCGGAAGCTGGGGGATTCGAACCCCCGGTACGGTTACCCGTACGTCAGTTTAGCAAACTGGTGGTTTCAGCCACTCACCCAAACTTCCTTAGTAACCCAGCATTCTTCTCAAATGCGGTGCAAATGTAGGGCAAACTTTTGGACTATGCAAATCTTTCCTACATATTTTTTTCTACATTTTCGGAAGAAAAGAGATAACACGTTAACACTCAAAATTTAATAAGACAGAAAAAAAATAATAAATCCCGGATTTTTCATCCAAACTTTATTTTATAAAACTCTTGCTTACCCACTTCATGCTGTACCAACGCCGCACAAAGATAGCACCCCGAATATTTTCGTCCAATAAGAAAGCGACCCACATTCCGCAAATTCCCCAGCCCAACGGGATGCCGAACAAATATCCAAGCCCTACAGCCACACTCCACATCACCACCAGCCCCACATAGAATGGATAGTTCACATCTCCTGCCGCCCGCAACGCATTCGTAGCGAAGATATTGATAGGTTTTCCTATCTCCACTGCAATGTCTATAATCAGGATTGCGGTTCCCATTTTGATAATTTCGGGGTTGGACGTGAGCCAGCCGAAAATGGTATGTCCGAAGACCGCAAGTATGCAGGACAGGATAACAGTAATCATCACCGACTTCTTCATCACGTATTTTCCCATCAGAAAAGCTGCACGAGGCTTCTTTTCCCCTATCAAATGCCCTATACATATTGCCCCGCCCTGCGCCATAGAGATACTGAACAGATAAGCGAACATAATGATATTAACGCAATACGTGCGCGTGGCAAGCGCCTCTACTCCCAGCATATTAATGAAATAGGTAATCACCACCTGCGAAGAGCTGTAAGAAAGCTGTTCACCGGCAGAGGGCAACCCCACTTTCAGCAAATTTTTCAACTCTATCCACGGGAACGGGCGAAAATAAGCCAACGGAAAACGTTGTATATGCTTGCGGAACAGGATTACGAACAGGATTACCATTGAAACACCCCGGCTGAAAGCCGTGGAGATAGCCGCCCCTTCCACTCCTAGCTCCGGAAAGCCGAACCGCCCGAAAATAAGAGAATAGTTACCGATGATATTAAGAATATTGACCACCACCGTAACCATCATCGGATACACCGCCTTATTGGCACTGCGCAATGATGCGGAAAGAGTCAGCGACAATGCCTGAAAAAACGCGAACGCCCCGACAATACGCATATAGTCCATACCATCCTGCATCAGTTCGGGTCCAAGTCCCATGAGGCGTAAAATAGGTCCTGCGCAGCCAAACAGCAGCATACTGATACTGACACCCACCACCAGATTGACCAAAAGAGAAACTCCCACTACCTGCACCACCTGTTTATGCAGGCGTGCACCAAGATATTGCGAACATAGCACGGAAGTACCGAGGTTAATCACCTCAAACACCAAAAAAGTCAGCATGATAATCTGGTTGACCACACCTACGGCAGCCACGCTGTTGTCCGAATGACGGCTCAGCATTATGGTGTCCACCGCACCGAGCATCATAATAAGTAATGTCTCAATAAAGATAGGAGCCGCCAGCTTGGCAAGCCGCTTCTTCAAATTCTCTTGCTGTATCATTTATATCGTAGAATGTGCCATGACAAAAAATCGCGCAAAGATACGCAAATGAAAAGGAGATGAAATTGATACATATCAAATAATTTTCCTATCTTTGCCGCACTAAATGACACCCAAACCTACATAATTGTTATGGATACATTACTCAAAGAAACAGTAGATATTACTGTCAACTCCCGTTACTCAGGCATGGCCCCCGAAGGCAGGCGGCAAATAGAAGAAATCCTGATTCGCAAAGAAGTGGAAAAAGGAGAGCTTTTACTGAAAGAGGGACAAATAAGCCATAACATTGTATTCGTCGGCAAGGGTATGTTGCGCCAGTTCTACTATAAGAACGGCAAGGATGTTACCGAACATTTCTCTTATGAAGGTTGCATTGTTATCTGCATTGAAAGTACCCTGAAAAAAGAGCCTACACACCTCATGATTGAGGCACTCGAAGACAGCATCGTCTATCTCCTGCCCTACGACAAACTGATGCTGCTCACCGAAATATCATGGGAAATCAATATGTTCTATCGTAAAATTCTGGAATATTCCCTCATTGTTTCACAAATTAAAGCCGACTCCTGGCGGTTTGAAACTGCACGTGAACGTTACAACCAACTGATGCAGCACCAGCCCGAAGTTATCAAGCGAGCTCCCTTGTCACACATCGCCTCTTACCTGCTGATGACTCCTGAGACATTGAGTAGAGTACGTTCGGGCATACTTTGAAAAAAAATAATCGTTTTTTTGATTTATGTCAAATCCTCTCCCGAAAGAACTCTTTAACTTTGCAACGTCATTTAGAAAGCAATAGAGTAAATTAGTTTTTATAAGAGAGAGATTAGTTTTTAGGGTACACTAAAAAAATTAGGCAATATCTGTTAAAGGATGTTGCCTTTTTTTGTATATTTGCCCCTAATGAAAATAAACATACATAACACTCTGTTTGCAACCGGCCTGTTTTCCCTGTTTTTCTTCAGTGCTTGCAAAGGTAATAATCTCAAGGAAGAGCAAAGAAGCCTACCCAAAGAATTATTCAGAGAGGGAGATATTGTTTTCAGAAGAGGGACCGGATTCACCAGCCGCATAGTACTGGCAACCGACAACGAAGGAAGATATTCGCACATCGGCATCCTGAAAAAGGAAAACGGAGTATGGTGCGTGATACATGCCGTACCCGGCGAACCGGACTTTGAAGGAGATGCAGACCGGGTGAAACTGGAGCCGGTAGAACAATTCTTTGATGCCACAAAAGCTACACGAGGCGCCGTAATGCATCTGCAGGTTGACTCCAGCCTTGCATACAGGGCTGCCCAAAGCGCACTCGGACTTTTTCACAAGCGTGTATTGTTTGACCATGATTATGACTTGAATGATACCACCAAGATGTACTGCACGGAACTCATTGACTATGTGTACCGGAAAGAAGGAATAGATTTACCGGAGGGACGCACCACCTCTGTCAACATACCCGGAATGAACGGTGACTATATAATGCCGAATGATATTGCGCAGAACAAACGTCTCTGTTTGATATACTATTTTTAAAACACACATTATTCACTTAAAACAAAAAACGTATGAAAAAAGTATTCTACTTCAGTATGATGGTAATGGCTATGTTCGTAATGGCAGCCTGTTCTTCTTCCTCAAATACTCCGGGCGGTGCGCTGAAAAAGTATAGCGAGTACCTGAAAAACGGTGAGTATGAGAAGTTCGTAGAGGGAATGGCCTTTAAAGACAGCCAAGATGCAGCGAAAGTAAAAGAACAAAAGGAAGCGCTGGTTTCCATGCTCAAGGAAAAGCTGTCTAAGGAATATGATAAAAAAGGCGGTATAAAGGATATTGAAATCCTGTCGGAACAAATTGCCGAAGACGGCAATACTGCCGTAGTAAAGACCAAATATACTTACGGAAACGGCGAGACCCAAGAGGGTGAGCAAAAAATGGTGAAACAAGACGGCAAATGGCTGATGTCCATGGGTAAATAGAACCGGGCAGCCATCTGTCGTTCTATAAATCAGTAAAGGTCATGCCGCGCAACCTCTGTAAAGAGTGCAGCCAGTTTCTCAATGACCGGTTTCAGATAGCGTCTGCCTTTTTCTGCAGACGCTTTCTTGGGATTACCCACCCCGGTATCCACCGTAGCCTTATCCCAATGGCGGGGCGTCCATGCCACTTTCTCATTCAATGAAGCGATGGCAAACGGGCGGGACTCTCCATCGCCCGCCTCAGCAAGGTTCACCAGTTCGGGATGATAGTACATCATGGCTGAAGTCTCCGATTCGCCGGCATGGTCGTCAATAGCAGCTTCAAAATACCCTTTTGTAGGGATGATGCTGAACCAGTCGGTCGCCATAATCAGGAAATCGGGATAAGTAAAAGCAAGGTCGCGAATCATCCCCTTGAAATTGTTGCCGCCGTGACCGCCGAGAATAACCAGTTTACGTATGCCCTGCACATAAAGAGAAGCTACAATATCTTCCAGAATAGCTTGCTGGGTGGTGTAGCGGGTGTGAATACAGAAAGGAAGCTCGCGCTGTCCGGGATTGTGAGCGCCGAAAGGCACAGGCGGCATCACCATGCAACGCACACCGGAGCGTTCCAGCGCCAATGCAGCGGCATCTACGGCGATGTCATGCGGAAGGATACAATCCGTCAGATAAGGCAGATGCAGGTTATGGGGTTCGGTAGCCCCCCAAGGAAGAACTACAACGTCATACTTCACGTCTTTCACCTTTCCATAACAGGAGACGGCAAGATCTATTTCTCTTTTTTCCATATCGATTATCTTTAGAGGTTATTGCCTTCTGTATTCTTTAGGCGACAGTCCCGTATGATGCTTGAAGTACTTTCCGAAGAAAGACTGGTTGGCAAAATGCAGCTCGTCGGATATTTCCTGAATACTCTGTTCGGATGATTTCAGCATGGCTTTCGCTTCCAGAATCACCAGACTGTCAATCCACTCGCCCGCTGTCTTTCCGCTCACCTCTTTCACTACGGTAGAGAGATGTTTGGGCGTAAGGAACATCTTGTCGGCATAATAAGACACGCTCCTCTCCTGTTTATAAAACTCATAAACATACCGGATGAAACGTTCAAACAAATCTTCCTTGCGGCTTTTGGGCATATGTTCCTTAACGGTATGCCCCTGATAGATATTGTATATCTCGTAGAACAAAGACAACAAAATGCCCTGCGTTATTTCTTTACGATACGGATTGTCTTTCAGCTTCACTTTGCTCCACAAGAAAGAGTGGTACTCCTCGAAAGATTGCAGTTCTTCGGCAGAGACGCGGATACAGGGCCGCTCCTTTATCATAAAGAACATCGGGAAAAGTTGTTGCACCGTAGGTATCACCATGTCCATGAAATCTCTGGACACCGCGATAAACCCGCCGGAAAAATCACCGGAACGTTCGCCCTGCTGCACAATCTGTTCGGGCAGGACGATGCAGAGCATACCTTCCCGCATCTCATACTCCCGCAGATTGATGTTCAGCTTGCACCAGCCTTTACGGCATACAGCGAGACAGGCAGCATTCAAGCGGGTGGGATATGCAGTCAGAGGCATATCCTTTATATCATCAAAGATAGCGAAATCATTGCCTATAAAATCAATCATAGGCAAATGATGTATTCCGGAAATGTCAACGTTGCGAATCTGTTTTGTATTCATCAGTCTTGTGCTTTGCCGGCAAATATAGGATTATTCATGGAATAATTAATTTAAAAATCGTGAATGTTACCTTAATTCATAATTTTAAACCCTATAAAGAATGTACGCGGCTGTGTGGGCCCGTAGAAATAACCGGCATCACGAAACTCGCCCTTATCCAAATCCTTCTGAAAACTGTTGAAGATATTCTGCACACCCGTATTCAACTGAAGCTTGATGTGGTCGTGCAACACGAAAGTATAGTTCAGCTTCAGGTTGAGGTCGAAGAAGTGCGGGGTATGTTCCATGCGGTCTTTCTCGATATATCCGGCATAATGCGGCACAATCATCTTGCCCGTATAAGTGCCCGATAGGGAGAAATCGAAATTCTTCACCGGAGCGGACGAGAAAGTGAAGTAACCGTAATAATCGGGTGTGCGGGGCATACGTTTGGTTGTCAGGCTCTCACCGTCCACCTCCGTCCAAGCCTCCTCACGGGTATAGCGGCTGCGCTGTGCGGTAAAGCCCAGCTGGAACTGAGCTTCCTTGCCATGGGCAATCTTGGCATCGAGGTTTGCGCCGTACACACGGGCGCCGTTACCGTTGCGGCGTTCCTTAATCACATCGCCCATATCGTTCTTTCCGATATCTTCGAGGACAAAGACATGGCGCAAGTCGGTATAGAAGCCCTCTATGAGGATGTTTGCCTGCCAATGCCCCAAACGGGTAGTCCAGTCTACCGAACCGCTGTAACTGTTGGACCGCTCTTCGCGCAGGTTGTCCGCCAGCTTGATTTGTACGCCTTCACCACCGACTGCGGTGACATGGAGGTCTTCATCGTATGCCTGCGGGGCACGGAAACCGGTGGAGTACGTCAGACGCGCCTGAAAATCCTCGGCAGGTTTATAAAGCAAGTTGACACGAGGACTGAAAATCAGCTTGTCTATCAGGTTGTGCTTGTCCAGACGGGCGCCGACAAGCATAGTGGCACATTCATCTTCCATTCATTCTGCACAAAAGCGCTGGCGATGCGGACATCTTGCCGCATATCGCGATGATAGCCCGTCATGACATCGTGCATGGAATTGTTTTGGTACTCCAGTCCGCCCGTAAAAGTGGCGGGGGCGAAAAGGCAGTTATCCATATTGCCCACATACATACCGCCTGCCACCCAAGTCAGGTCGTTGGTCTTGCCGTAGGCATTCATGTCTTTCTGTGCGCCGTAATAACTGTTGCGGTCGGTGTGCTGTACAGAGCCGTACAACGAGATTTTATGTTTATATTCGCGCCAGAAGAGGTCGTAGCTCAGCCCACCGCTGTTGATGACGTGCTTGGTTTGCTCGGTGATGTCCGTTTCATGCGGCTGGAGGTCGAACTTGTTACCGCCGCGACGGAATTCGTTGGTAGTGTGGTACTCCAGATTGATGCGGCTGAAATGTGTGGGACGGTAATAGGCACGGAAGCCGAAAGTATTCATGTTCAGCTTGCCCAGTTCGGAGAAGCCGTCACCGTCACGGTCGTAGGGGTTTCGGTTGCGGTAGCTTTCGTAGAGGGCTATTCCGTAAGAATTGTCTTTGGCTACCAGAGAAACGTTCGCTCCCATATACTGCTCCCACGACTTGCCGTCCATGTTGGAGAACATACTCGATACTTGGAAGGAATTGTTGATGGGGTCTTTGGTAATGATATTGATAGTTCCGCCCACGGCATTGGCGCCGAACAGCGCCGAGCCGCCGCCACGTACCACTTCCACTCTTTCTATCATGTTCACCGGTATCTGTTCCAGTCCGTACACTCCGCTCAACGCACTGATAATGGGACGGCTGTTAATCAGAATTTGTGAGTAAGGTCCTTCCAGACCGTTGATACGCACTTGCGGAAAACCGCAGTTCTGGCAGTTATTCTCCACACGCAGTCCCGACTGGTAATTAAGGGTTTTGGCAAGGTCGGTGGAGTTTACCATTTCAAAGAGTTTGGTACTCATCACGTTCACCACCACAGGAGCTGCCTTGCGGCTTACCTCATTGCGGTTGGCAGACACAACGACCTCATCCGTCATAAAACTTTCTTCCTCCATCTGGAAATGCACTACCGCCGTAAAGTCCTTGTTGACTTCAATCTCCTTTTCCTGCGTCTTGTAGCCTACCGCAGATACGCGCAACTTATATTTGCCTGCCGGAAGGTTCTTAAACTCAAACTGGCCTTCTTCATTGGATACTGTTCCCTGTCCGCTGCCTACAATCAAAATAGTGGCATACGGTATGTTCTCTTCCGAGCCTTTCACAAGGACATGGCCGGAAATCATATTGCCTTCCCTGATGGGGTTCGCGGCAATAGCTGCGCCGATGCTTGTCATGGCAAGCACCAACGCCAATATATAATGTCTCATTTGAATAATCGCTTTTATTTCTGTTACAAAATCAACTTATACAAGTTGTCATTCAGAGCGGAGCGAAGAATCTGCTCTCTTTAATATGTGTGCGGAGAAGGGATTCTTCGCTCCGCTCTGAATGACAGATAGTCTTGATACAAGCTAATCTTTAATATTTACTTACTATAAAATCTGTCAGTTTATGATGCCGTCCCGGTATCAATGTTTGATACGGCGAATACCAAACATTGGTACGGCGAATACCAAACATTGGTACAACGAATACCAAACGTTGGTACGACGAATACCAAGCGTTGGTACAGACAATATTAAAGAGTAACGAAATAAGGGGGAGCGCGAAGTGAAAGTACCCGATACGCTTTTCCCTTGATGACGGGAGTATCGGTTTCGTTTTCAACCACCCGCAGCAAGGAACGCATCGGGTGTTGTATCTCGCAACAGTCCGGCTTGTCCGAACTGAAATGAGACAGCAAACCGATAACAATCAGCGAAGTGGCTGAATGCGAGTGTTGGTTGTGAAAAGGGTGCGAGTGGGTAATCAGCACCCCGTTGATGTAATGGACGTGAGTAAATGCCGTCACACTTGTCTGGTACACCGCAAAGAGCGCCAGCAAGCATAATGCGCATATGTTTCTTTTTATTCCTTTCACGTCTTATCAGTTGTTCGTTTTATTTAGAGGGCGCAAAGGTAATGATTATTCCTGAACTTTACCAAACAAGAACTCATAATCGCGTTTGGAAGCCGGAGCCGCCCACTCTTCGGGAATAAATTTCCACTGGCCGAGCGCACGCGGTTCAATCACTTTCGTCTGTTCGATATATTGCATCAGATAATAACGCAAGTCCTTGTCCGTGGAACTGATGATACGTCCTTTCAATTCATCTTGGGGAATGCCCGCGCCTTTTGTCAACAGTTCCCCGCCACCGTTGCCCCGGTAAGAGTTCAGGGCCACAGTGTACATCTTGTTCATATCAAACGGAGTGCCGTCCGCCATACTGAGGACAGTAACCTTCTGTCCGCTCGGTTTCGTAACGTCCACTGTATAGATGATGCCTGCCGCCGAATCGAAATTGAAGCTGAAGTTCTTGAAGGAAGCCCTGTCCGCCGCACCCTCGCGGGGTTTGTCGCGGAACAACAGAATATGGTCATCGGGCGAAGCCATCCGGTTTGTCCAGAGGTCATAAGACATCTCTAAAGCATCGTGCACCTCCTTACCCGAAAGCCGCATGGTGTAGAGCATATTCTCATACTTATACAGGTTGAACATATCATACACGTAGACATCCCCCTCCTTTATCTGCGTGTCATACGACAAAGGAGCCGCAAACGAGATATCAGCGCCGCTGATTTTCAGCTGCAAAGTATGGATGAGGTCTATGAAAGCGGAAGAGCCGAAATAAGCGGGACGGGTGGAGATAGTCTCCGTGAAACGCCCGATTTTCTTCGATACGAAATCCTGAATAGTGGTGTACTGCGGGGCAAAGTGTTTCATAAACTCGTCACTGATGCCATAACTCCCGGTTTCGGTCAGTGTACCGTCAATCTTCTTATCCACGACTTTGCCATTACGCAATTTCACAGTTATATCAATATCACTTACCACTATACCGTTGCTGGCAGGGTCAATCACCAGCACAGAGTCACCCGCCACGTTCTGCACCTTCTTGCATTCGCGGGCATGGTCGTGCCCCATCAATACAATATCGAAACCCGGTACATTGCGCGCCACATTCAGCGAAGCGTTCTCCCGATACTTGCCTCCCATCAGCAATGCGTCTTGCCCGGCATGGAACATACCGATAACAATATCCGGCCGCTCCTTTTCACGAATTATTTTCATCCACTTGCGTGCCGTATCTTCCATATCATCGAAGCGGAGCCCTTTCCACAGATTCTCGGACAGCCACACCGGGATGGCGGGCGTTATCATGCCGAGGACAACAATCTTTACACCGTCGCGTTCGAGCGCCACATAGGGCGGAAAATGGGTTTCGCCCGTAGCCGTATCAATGATGTTGGCACCCAGTACGGGAGCATGGCATTCGCCTGCCCAACGGTCGAAAACGGCACGTCCCGTTTCAACATCGTGGTTGCCCATATTGCCTGCATTATATCCCATAAAGTTCAGCATTTCAGCCGTCAGATGAGGAGATACCGTATCAATATAATTATAGTAATAGGCGGTAGGCTGCCCTTGGAGAATATCACCGTTATCCAGCAATATCAGATTATCTTTATACGTCTCACGCTCTTTCCGGACAAAAGCATATACACGTGCCAGGCTTCCGGCAGCTTCACGCTGAAGAATAAAGTCGCGGGGATAGAAGTTCCCGTGTATATCACTGGTTTGTACCACCTTTAATTTAACCGTCTTCTCCTGTGCGGCAACCGTGCCAATCAACAGGATAATCCATACAAAGCAACAAATCTGTTTCTTCATGTTTCTTCTCTTTTATAAATCCAACGGGTGTGTAAATACAAAGCGAGCGCCCTGGGTATAAAGCGGGTCTATCCAGATTTCTCCGCCCCACCTATCCACAATCAGTTTACAGATAGACAGGCCGAGCCCTGTTCCCTGCGCATATTCATTCAGTTTCTCAAAACGCTCGAAAACTCTCTTTTGTTCGTCCAACGGTATGCCGCAGCCCGTATCCGACACGGAAAAGAGAGCGATATGTTTCTTCTCGTCCACTTCAAGTTGCAATTTTATCGTGCCGTTCTTCGTAAACTTATCCGCATTGGATAGTAAGTTGATTACCACCTGTTGCAAACGCTGGATATCCGTACGGATTTCCAAGCTCTCTACGGCGCTTTCGAACACGATTTGATTATCAGAACGGCGCGCTTGCAATACGGAAGCCACTATCTGCGCACAGACCTGCACCACGTCAAGCCTCTCCCAACTGAAGGTGACGCGGCCTGCCTCCAAGCGGGATACATCCAGAATATCGTTAATCAGCCGAAGCAACAAATCCGAATTGGTCTTTATGATTTCAAAATATCCACGCTGCTCTTCCACAGAACTATCGCCCGCAGAAAGCACGTCCGAGAATCCTACAATAGCATTCAGCGGTGTACGTATCTCATGGCTCATATTGGCAAGAAACGCACTCTTCAGGCGGTTGGACTCTTCCGCCCTATCCTTTGCCTCACGCAAGGCTGCCTCGGAAACCTCCAAATCGTCTTTCAGCTTCTTGGTACGATAGAAAAAATAGAGCGAGATGAGCAAGCCTGTCAACAAGATAAGCAGAACGGCAACAACTCCCCATATATGGTATTTATATTGTTCATAAAATCCCGGAGTTACATTCACCAACCTGACAGGACCCGGAATGGAAACGATATTCAGATTTTTGTCTTTAATAAGTTTGCCGTCCATTACAGTCTCGCAAGAAATGAGCTCTATTTCAGCCTCCTCCGGGTTTTCCAACAAACGGAAAGCCTGACGTGCCATATCTTTACCCAACGCACGATAAACGGGCACTACTCCACCCACGACCCAGTAGCCGATGCCTACGGAGGTTATAGAGAAAGCGGGCAGACCGGGAGCCGCTTCCATCATGGCATACGTGGCATTGCGCATGAAATAGCCGTCATTCATGTCCACACGCCATGTACCCATCAGCAAGACGGTATTAGGGGGCAATGAATGCAATTTGTCACTGATGGTATAAATGGTATTTACACGACCGTCCAGCAGGATAAGGCTTAATTCGGGAAATTTCTTCATTTCCTTCGCCACATGCGCCTGCAAAGTGACACCGCCGTAGCTGTTGTCCGATATGAAAGCAATATGTTCCGTCTTGGGATACAGTTGCTTTATCATACGGATATTGGCGACCACATCATATTGATAGATAAATCCGCTCTTTATCGGGGAATTGGAAAAGTTCTCGAAGAAATCCAGCGATTCGGGCATCCATGTCTTCAAGTCCGCACCCTGTTCGGGCAAAAGCACCACATTCCGACTGGCAAGCGCCGTCATTACAGGCACATCACCCCGAAGTGAATCTTCCAGTGACAGATAGGCAGCCCATGCCTCCTGCCCTATCAATATAATGAGCGACGGCTCTTTAGCGCCCTGATACTTGGACAAGATGCCTGCCATTCGCCTTTTCCAAAAAGGTGATTCAGAGAAACTCTTACAGTTCATGTTTTCCAACTCTACGCCACACTTACCTCCCAAACGCTGATACTCTTCCATAAAATTGGAAATATTGTCCGAAGTCTGACGTGAATCCGGATTGTAAGAACTGATAATCAGCACAGGGTGGTCACCCGTCGCAGAGTAGACAGGTATCGTAAGGAAAAGGAATGCCGCCAGATATAGTAGCGTTCTGTTTAGTATTTTTTTTGATAATCTCATCTAAAGTCCTCCGGAACTGCCGCAAAGATACAATAAAACTCAAAAAAGGCGCAAGGAAAGATTGTTTTTCGTACTTTTGGCGCACATTATAAAAAAAAGAAGCTGACATGACGCAAATCTTTCATCACATGATAGCTGCCATCCTCGGCATATCAGAGAAACAAATCGGGCAGACACTCGCCCTACTCAATGACGGAGCCACCATCCCGTTTATCAGCCGCTACCGCAAGGAAATGACGGGCGGACTGGATGAAGTACAAATAGAAGCCATCCAAACTCACTACGAAAAGCTGAATGAAACGGCGAAACGGAAGGAGACCATCATCAGCACCATTCAGGAACAAGGTAAAATGACTCCCGAACTGCAAAAGCGTATTGATGAGACGTGGGACAGCACCGTCCTCGAGGATATTTACCTGCCTTACAAGCCCAAACGGAAAACTCGTGCGGAAGCTGCCCGCCAAAAAGGGCTCGAACCGCTTGCCACCTTATTGATGCTGCAACGCGAGCCTCATCCCGAACAGCGTGCCGCCGGATTTGTGAAAGGCGATGTAAAAAATGCGGAAGATGCCCTGAAAGGCGCACGCGACATCATTGCCGAGCAGGTGAGCGAGAACGAGCGTGCCCGCAACACCCTGCGCAACACCTTTGCACGCCAAGCCGTACTGACCGCCAAAGTGGTAAAAGGCAAGGAAGAGGAAGGAGCCAAATACAGAGACTATTTCGACTGCTCAGAACCTCTGAAGCGATGCAGCTCACACCGTTTGCTTGCCATTCGCCGCGCCGAAGCGGAAGGCTTGCTCAAAGTAAGTATCAGTCCTGACGACGAAGAGTGTGTGGAGCGACTGGAAAAACAGTTTGTACAGAGCAACAACGCTTGCGGAAAGCAAGTGGCGGAAGCCGTACAGGATGCCTACAAGCGTCTCTTGAAACCGTCCATCGAAACCGAATTCGCCGCACAAAGCAAGGAGCGCGCCGACGACGAAGCAATCCGCGTCTTCGCTGAAAACCTGCGGCAACTATTGCTTGCCTCGCCTTTGGGACAGAAACGGGTAATGGGAATAGACCCCGGATTCCGTACCGGTTGCAAGGTAGTGTGTCTGGATGCACAGGGCAACTTGCTGCATAATGAGAATATCTATCCTCACCCTCCCGTCAAACAGCCTAAAGAGGCTTTCGCCAAACTGCAAAAGATGATAGAAGCCTACAAAGTGGAAGCTATCGCCATAGGGAACGGTACTGCCAGCCGTGAAACGGAGGATTTCCTGAAGCGGCAGATTTTCAACCGGGACGTACAGATTTTCATTGTCAGCGAACAGGGCGCTTCCATTTATTCCGCTTCCAAAATCGCCAGGGATGAGTTTCCCGAATACGATGTAACGGTACGCGGCGCAGTTTCCATTGCACGCCGACTGATGGACCCGTTGGCGGAACTTGTCAAAATAGACCCGAAGTCTATCGGCGTAGGCCAGTATCAGCACGATGTAGACCAAAGCAAACTGAAAAAGTCCCTCGACCAAACCGTAGAGAACTGCGTAAACCTGGTCGGTGTGAACCTGAACACAGCCAGCAGCCATCTGCTGACCTACATCTCAGGACTTGGTCCCCAACTGGCACAGAACATCGTGAATTATCGTGCCGAGAACGGAGCATTCTCATCCCGCAAACAGTTGATGAAAGTCCCGCGTATGGGTGCAAAGGCTTTTGAGCAATGTGCCGGATTCCTGCGCATACCGGATGCTAAAAACCCGTTGGATAATACGGCAGTGCACCCCGAAAGCTACCACATCGTAGAGCAAATGGCCAAAGACTTGGGATGCAGCGTAGCCGAACTAATCGCCAACAAAGAATTGCGGTTGAAGATACAACCGGAACGCTACCTCTCGCCTACCGTCGGAATGCCGACCTTGAAAGATATTCTGCAAGAGTTGGAGAAGCCGGGACGTGATCCGCGCGGTCCTATCAAAATCTTTGAGTTCGACAAAAATGTACGCACCATTGACGACCTGCGTGTAGGCATGGAACTGCCGGGCATCATAGGGAACATCACCAATTTCGGCGCTTTCGTTGATATAGGCATCAAAGAAAACGGCCTGATACACCTCTCCCAACTTGCGCAGAGATATGTATCAGACCCTAATGAAATTGTGTCCATTCATCAACAAGTACGCGTAAAGATACTCAGTGTAGATGCTGAACGGAAACGCATACAGCTGACGATGATTGGGGTGGAACAGGAATAAATTTTAATGAAGAAGGGCTTTTAATGAATAATGAAGAATGAAGAATTTGGCTGCGCAATGCAAGCACGCCGCAAGGTAATTCTTCATTATTCATTCTTCATTATTCATTAAAAGCTCCTTCTTCATTATTTTCTATAAATCAGCTTGTCTTTCCCATTACCGAAAAGATTGTCGCCTAAAGTTGTTATTTTATTGCCGGTGGCAAGGACATAGCGCAGGTTGTCGCATCCCATGAATGCACCATATTCTATGGCGGTTACGGTAGAAGGCAACTCCAATGTGCCGCACAAACGTCCGCAACCGCTGAATGCACGCTGCCCGATGCTCTTCAAGGCATGAGGCAACTTGATGTTGAGCAAATACTTCTTTTGGGTAAATGTGTAGTCGGGAATGACGGTGGCATTACATTTGGATAAATCCACACTCACCAGATTAGGCATATAATTGCGTATCAGGGTGAAGTCCGCCTCGTCCATTTTACCCTCTACTGTAAGGAAGTTGACGTCTTTGGGCTGTATGCCGACACGAATCAGTTCACTGGCAAGACTGCCCATCGTAGCTATCTGTACGGTAGCCCCTACCGGCTCACCCTCTATAAATGCAAACGTTTCCCACTTCTTGCCGCGACGATAAGAATCACCGCTGCCCAACGGAATAAATATGGCCGTCACACTGTCTGCCAAGGCTTCGGGCAACAAGTTCGGGGGAGTTTTCTTACGTATCTGGCAAATCTTTAAATTGGTACATCCCTTGAATGCTCCGTCCTCAATGTTCTTTATCTTATCGGACAGGATAACTTGAGTTAATGATGTCTTTCCTACAAAAGAACTGTCACTGCCCTGTCTGCAAAAAGCATAGGATGGAATACAATTGGCGGGATAGATATAAAAACGGTCGGGATGCGTGCCGTTCTTTCCGGCATACATACTGATAGACGCATTGGATATATCCAATATCTGCAGTTTCTTGAATTCATCCCGCAGGTGGCGGAAATCAACCGCATTCAGTTTGCCTTGCAAAACAAGGTGGGTAATCTCATTAGCTTCCTCTTCAGTCAGCATTTCCACCAAAGTGCCGGGCTTTGCAACGGTATATCTTTTGGAACTCTGGGCATAACCGCTCAATATAATGCCCAATCCGGCTACCACTAAAAGTATCTTTCTCAGGTTCATGTTTTAAGTGTCAGATTGATTTGATTTTCCAAATATAAGAAGAAACTGTCAACCTTGAATAATGATTTCTCTTTTTATTGCTATTTTTGTCGGATATTAATTAACCGAAATTATTTTTCGCGTATGGAAACCATTGAAACCAACTCCAAAACCAAACGCTTTGGACAAGTGGCAATCGACATTGCATTATTCGCCGCGCTTGCTTTTATCATTCTTACAATAATAGGCATACCTCTATGGGCTATGTGGGAAAGTCCGGGCAACGGAGAAGCCAACGAAATATTCTATCTCATACCGCTCGAAGCACTGACACTGATTAGCGTATTCCTCTCCGCTTGGGTGGTGTGGCGTTTCCGCAAGGTTTCATTGGCAGTATGGGGACGCTCCTTGGCTCTGCGCCGGAAAGATGTGCTGGCGGGCATATTGCTGGCGGTCGTCCTCTACGCAGTAGGCTTCGGCATATCCTTACTGGCAGGAGCGATAGAAGTTGCAGGCGTTGCGCTTAATCTCTCTACCCTATTCATTAGCCTCGGCTTCTGTCTGCTGGTGGCCATCACGGAGGAGTTGGCATTGCGGGGCTTTGTATTGGAACGTATGCTGCAAGGCGGAGTAAATAAGTTTTGGGCATTGTTCCTCTCTGCCGCCCTATTCTCATTGATTCATATAGGCAACCCCAACTTTGACTTCCTGTCTTTCATCAACCTCCTGTTGGCAGGTATCCTCTTGGGTTCTTCCTATATATACACGCGTAACCTCAGTTTTCCGATAGCCTTGCATTGGTTTTGGAACTGGATACAAGGTCCTGTCTTGGGCTATGAGGTCAGTGGGAATAAATTTTGCGATGGTCTGTTGACGCTTCATCTGCCCGAAGCCAATCTGATAAACGGAGGAGCCTTCGGGTTTGAAGGCTCCATCCTTTGTACTGTATTAATGATAGCGGGAACAGGAGTGATTTTAAAAGTATTCGGAAATCACTAACCGCTATTTATTATACATCTTTGCCCTCAATTCCTTGATATGGTCTGAAGTGATGTATTCATCATATTCCATCATCTTGTCGATAATACCGTTCGGTGTCAGTTCGATGATGCGGTTTGCCACAGTCTGAATAAACTCATGGTCATGGGATGAGAACAGGATATTACCCTTATACGTCTTCAGGTTATTGTTGAACGCTTGGATAGACTCCAAGTCAAGATGATTGGTCGGAGTATCCAGAATCAAACAGTTGGCATTGCGCAACTGCATACGCGCAATCATACAACGCATCTTCTCGCCACCCGACAATACGCTTGCTTTCTTCAGCACCTCTTCGCCGGAGAAAAGCATACGGCCGAGGAAGCTCTTCATGTACACCTCATTGCCCTCGCCAAACTGGCTCAACCAGTCTACCAGATTCAAATCCGTATTGAAGAAAGCGGTGTTGTCCAACGGCAGGTAAGCCGTGGTAATCGTAACGCCCCAGCTGAATGTTCCCGCATCCGGCTTCATGTTCTCGTTGATAATCTCGAACAAGGCGGTCATGGCACGCGGGTCGTGTGAAAGGAAAACAATCTTATCCCCTTTCTCCACATTGAAGTTTACATCGCGGAACAGTATCGTACCGTCCTCCAATGTTTTTGTCAATCCCGAAACTTCGAGAATCTGATTTCCCGGTTCACGTTCGGGAGTAAAGATGATACCCGGATATTTACGTGACGACGGTTTGATTTCTTCCACATTCAGCTTCTCCAACATCTTCTTACGGCTGGTAGTCTGTTTGCTCTTTGCCACATTGGCGCTGAAACGGCGAATAAACTCTTCCAACTCTTTCTTCTTCTCCTCAGCTTTCGCCTTCTGGTTCTGCTGCTGACGGAGTGCCAACTGGCTGGACTCATACCAGAAACTATAGTTACCGGCAAAGAGATTAATCTTTCCGTAGTCGATATCCACCGTATGCGTACAAACGGAATCGAGGAAGTGACGGTCGTGGCTTACTACCAAAACGGTATGTTCAAAATTGGCAAGATACTCTTCCAGCCAAGTTACAGTGTCCATATCCAAGTCATTGGTAGGCTCGTCCAGCAGCAAGTTATCGGGATTGCCATACAAAGCCTGCGCCAGCATGACACGTACTTTTTCCTTATTGTTCAGCTCGCCCATCAGCACGTAATGTTTGTCTTCCTTGATGCCCAATCCGCTCAATAAAGCGGCAGCGTCACTTTCCGCATTCCAGCCGTCAAGCTCGGCGAATTTTTCTTCCAGTTCGGAAACTTTCAAACCGTCCTCATCCGTGAAGTCTTCTTTGGCATAGAGCTCTTCACGTTGTTTCATAATGTCCCACAGCACTGTGTGTCCCATCATTACGGTATCCATCACCGTATAGGCATCCCACTTAAAGTGGTCCTGGCTCAAAACAGACAGACGTTCGCCCGGTCCCAGCATGATAGAGCCTGTCGTCGGGTCCAAATCTCCCGAAATGGTCCGCAAGAAAGTCGACTTTCCCGCACCGTTAGCACCAATTATACCATAACAATTACCACTTGTAAACTTCAGGTTTACATCATTAAACAACACTCTTTTACCAAACTGTACCGATACGTTCGAGACTGTAATCATCTTTATATTTACTATTTTATTATGTACTACTTACCTAATCCTAACATTATTCTGTAGGAGTTAAAGGACTTCTTACAACTTAACTTTCAAGTATGCTATAACTCTGCAAATTGCGGGCACAAAGATAATGATAAAAACCGAGAATGGGAGCAAATTAGTACAAGAAGGTTGTAAGCAAAGAAAAATGCTTGATGTAATGGGGTATGTTTTACTTTTTTCAAAAAAAAGAAAGAAAATACATTTTTAGTGTAATATTTTTGAGATTTTTGCGTATGTTATTGCCTTTAAGGTCGGGACTCTCTTCACGCCACATTTTAGCAGTCTTGCCAAACATTACTACATTCAATACATCAGCTTCATTGGCATGAATTATATTAGCCTACATAGGAGTAACCTCGGCAGGAATCAAATTCTGTTTGATGGCATCGGTATAATAGCATTAGTAGAATCTATCCATTTTTAGACGAAAGGGTAAAAGCATTTAAACCAACCTCTTTCCTACCCCCCTCGAATTCGATGGGTTTAAAATTGGGATTATATAGACTTTCCCTTAGTTTAGGCCTTTGTATTATATATACAGACCAAACTTGTTTATATGTATTGACAGCAAAAGATATGTGCCGGCGATTACAACAAGTTAACTTATTGCATGATATAAAGTTAACTAAGTACTTACAATGAAGTTAACTTACTGCAACCTATCAAGTTAACTTACTTCCATCACGATGTTAACTTCCTATTTATAGAATATTTCGCTGTCAATCTGACATAAAAGTATTACCTTTGCAGCGTTTTTGGCAAAAGCCGTCAATTTGGCAAAGTTTTTGCTATCCAAACCGTATCATATTAACTTAAACCCTTGACAGCGATGAAAGCAAAATCATTTTATAAGAATAACAAGCATAACAATATGGACCCAAAAGAAAAAGAAAACATTAACGAAGAAGAGTTGAAAGTAGAGGCTGTTCAAGACGAGAATAGTGAAGAAACAACTGAGAAAGAAGAAGTTGCCCTGACTGAAGAAGAGAAACTCACTCAGGAATTAGAAAAGGCCAATGCAGAGATTGAAGACCAAAAAGACAAGTATCTGCGTCTCTCCGCCGAGTTCGACAACTACCGCAAACGTACAATGAAAGAAAAAGCCGAACTCATCCTGAATGGTGGAGAAAAGAGTATCAGCAGTATTCTTCCTATCGTGGACGACTTTGAACGCGCCCTGAAAAACATGGAGACTGCCACCGATGTAGCTGCCGTAAAAGAAGGTGTGGAACTTATCTACAACAAGTTTATGACAGTATTGGGGCAGAACGGTGTCAAAGTAATCGAAACCAAAGAACAACCGCTTGACACAGACTACCACGAAGCCATTGCCGTAATTCCGGCTCCCGACGAAGCCTTGAAAGGTAAAATTCTGGACTGCGTACAAACCGGTTACACACTAAACGACAAAGTAATCCGCCATGCCAAAGTAGTGGTTGGAGAATAACATACACAGTTATATGGAAAAAAGAGATTATTACGAAGTACTGGAAGTCGAAAAAACAGCATCGGTAGAAGAGATAAAGAAAGCCTATCGCAAGAAAGCCATCCAATATCACCCCGACAAAAACCCCGGCGACAAGGTAGCCGAAGAGAAGTTTAAGGAAGCGGCAGAAGCATACGATGTATTAAGTAATCCGGACAAGCGTGCCCGTTACGACCAATTCGGCCACGCCGGAATGGGTGGTGCTGCCGGTAACGGCGGACCGTTCGGCGGTTTCAGCGGCGGTATGTCCATGGACGACATATTCTCCATGTTCGGCGATATATTCGGCGGACACAGCGGCGGATTTGGCGGCGGTTTCAGTGGTTTCGGCGGATTCGGCGGCGGTGGTGCACAACAGCAACGCCGTTATCGCGGCTCGGACTTGCGCGTAAAAGTAAAGCTGAACCTCAAGGAAATTTCTACCGGAGTAGAGAAAAAATTCAAACTGAAAAAGTATGTACCATGCAGCCACTGCCACGGAACCGGTGCAGAGGGAGACGGCGGTGCGGAAACCTGTCCTACTTGTAAAGGCAGCGGTACGGTAATCCGCAACCAGCAGACCATTCTCGGCACAATGCAGACACGCACCACTTGTCCTACCTGCGGCGGCGAAGGCAAAGTTATCAAGAATAAATGTAAGGAATGTGCCGGTGAAGGAATCGTCTACGGTGAAGAAGTGGTTACCGTAAACATCCCGAAGGGTGTAGCCGAAGGTATGCAGCTCTCCATGGGCGGCAAAGGTAATGCCGGCAAGCACAACGGTGTACCGGGCGACTTACTGATTCTTGTAGAGGAAGAACAGGACAAGGAACTGATTCGCGACGAAAACGACTTAATTTACAACTTGTTACTCAGCTTCCCGACAGCTGCATTGGGCGGTGCAGTGGAAATCCCGACCATTGACGGAAAGGTTAAGGTGAAAATCGAATCGGGTACACAACCGGGAAAGGTTCTCCGCTTACGCGGCAAAGGTTTGCCTAATGTAAACGGATACGGAACCGGAGATTTACTGGTAAATGTCAGCGTTTATGTACCCGAAACTCTGAATAAAGAGGAGAAAAAAGCCTTGGAAGAAATGGAAGGTTCGGATAACTTCAAGCCGAATACTTCCATTAAGGAGAAGATTTTCAAGAAGTTCAAGAGTTTGTTTGACTAAAGATTATACTTCTGAGTACAAAAAAACAGGGAATTATACATTTGCATATCAAAAGAAAGAGAATTATTTCTCTTTCTTTTGATTAAACAACCAACTCATAAAGTCAGGATAATTAAAAGCAGGATTCCAACTGTTATGATCACATCCTACAAACTCGATATATTCAACACTGGCATCAATAGCCTTCAATGCTTTATAAGCTTCCCGGGAACCTTCAGGTGTTACAACAGAGTCCGTATCACCATGAAAAATACGGAACTTAATTTCTCTTAGTTCTTTTTCAATGCGGACAGGATTTACCGTGCCGCAAATAGGAACTGCAGCAGCAAAGATTTCAGGATAACGAATAACCATATCATAGGTTGCCATTCCACCCATAGAAAGCCCCATTATATAAACACGAAGTTTATCTACTTGTGGCATATCAAGAAAAGTGTCAAGCAAACTTTTCAACGTACGTATAGTAGTGGTGAGTTCCGGATTGTCAGGCATCTCAAAAGGTTCGAAAGAATCAGGACGCGTTGCATACCCCCAATAATTTTCTGCAGAACATTGAGGTAACAAGATAAAAGCCGGATATTTTTTTCGATTTACAGGATTAAGCCACATTTGTCCTCCATGCTTTAACTGCTTCCGATTATCATTGCCTCGCTCACCTGCACCATGCAAGAATAGTACCAATGGATATTTTTCGCCCGGCTTCTCCACTTCCGGACGCAACAAGCAATATCGTAAAGAATCGCCTTGAGAAGACACGTACACATTTTGCTCATATCCTTTGTAAGAACTTTGCGCTGATACATTTATCAAGCATAACACCCATAACAATATTTGTATGCAAACTATTTTCTTCATATCTATACTAACCATTATTTAATCATTATTAAGGTGCTCATTAATAGCACTATACGCTTTATCCTAAAATTCATTTTATACTCTCGTTAAAATAATAAGACGGGATAGTTTATAAATATATAACTATTCCGTCTTATTTTAATTAATAACGCCCATTTTTAATAGCAGGTGACTTTTTTTCCAAAATCTTAATAAATTACACTAGAATTGGCAGCCATCTCCTAAAACAAATTATCAAGCGCACCAAGTATTTTTTTCAAGTATATCAAAACAGATTTATCATCGTAATAAAACAGATTATCTGTTTCATCAGAATAGATAATCTATTTCATTAAAACGCATTATCTATTTTGTTTATACCCCTTATTATCATCGCTTCTCATCAACACCTGTCCAGCTCAACCCCGGACCGCCACCGGCTGTATATCCACGACTCTCACCAGTCTCCCACGGAGAAATCCAGAAAGCATATAAGTCGGCATCACGCAAATAGAACTTGACACGAACAGCCTTACCTTCCAACGCCCCAAGATTCCGGTCAGAATTCCAAGATATTTGATATTTCGTACTATTTGCCTTTTTCATGGCAACACAGTCTTTTTTGGTAAAACCGGGTATAGGAGTACCATTTTCATCTTGCAATTCTACAAGTAAGAAACTTTTCTTGTTACGTACATCCGCATTCACAAAGAAATAATTTCCATCAATAATAAAAGTATCACTCACTGCATATCCCTCTGACGCAGCCGCCCGCAGTGAAACAAAGCCGTCACGACGGAGAGTAGCAAGGCCGGTCGCAAAATTAGAATCGTGTACTGGCTTACTATTGTAGCGCCCGCTTACATAGAAATAGAGTGAATCACCAACTATCAAAGGGGTTCCTGCCACAGACTGAACATTTCCGGCATTCCAAGCGCCAAAATCGAAACTGACCGGAAGAAACGGCCTTTTAAACTCGCGTTTCCACTGAAAGCCGTCTTCACTCCAACCTATCAATACCTCATTCCGCTTCTGAATCATCAAACTATCACAAGCATCGTTCTCCGGTCCCTGCCAAATAGTGAAGTATCCTAACAGACTACTTTCATAAGGCATCGCTTCATGATTGTATATCTGCGGACGAATAGCAGGAAAGTCCGGATTACGTGGGTCATCATCTTCTGCATTAAACCAATATTTAATAAATTTATCACTTTTATTGTCGTATACTCTATGGGCCAAACTTACTAACATCTCAGGATCCTCATGTGCCAAAAAACAACGGGAACGACGGTATTTTTTTCCATTGATTGTTTTCAGAGAAAGCACATACTTCTTACGAAACGGATCATAATAAGCTGCACAACGATCATAAAGTTCTCCTGACAAAGCTTTCGGTTCGCTCCAATGTATACCGTCTGCTGAATACTTCAGCTTCATACTCACAGAAAAACGGTCGTTAAATTCCATCAGAAACATTTTATATCGTTTGTCTGCATGACGCTCAAACTTGTCAAGTAACACTGATACGCAATCATGCTCCGCAGTGTCTACAATATTAGTACCCGGGACAATATCCAAATCCGGCTTGAACCAATGCTTGCCATCTGCCGATTCCGCATAGCAAGTAACCAATCCCAAGACCTTATTGCCACCTGCAGAATACCACATCTTATATTTTGAGGCAAGTTCGTCATACCATACACCTCCACTGAAAGGAGCTGCATATGGGTCTCCATTTATATTCAGTTCCCAAGTCTTATCAGCCTTCAGAATGGGATTTTCAAGATAATAGGAAGGCGTATGAAAAACACGCTCCACACCCGCAGATTCCCAATCCGGATGGTCAGCAATCAATATGCGTCCGCGCCAGGCAGATATATCATGAGCAAAAAACAGTAAGATTAAGAAAAAAAATAGTTGTTTCATATTTTTCTATTCGTTATAGATATTACTGATAACCCTTTCTTTTTTATAAAAAAAGGGTACAGTTCCCAAAATGCCGTACCCTTTTTTCTCAAATATTAAATTTATATTTTACACATTCACAGAATACAATGTATTATTTCTGCAATCCGGTACGTTGAGGATTCTGTCCACGCATAGGCCATGCAGAATCCACAGCATAAGATGCTGCTTTTGAAGTCAGACAGACTACCTGATTAGCATCTCCTTTTTTCACAGAAACAAAAGTATTTCCCTTTTTATCCATCAGTGGCGAAGAAATGGTGCTATCTCCTATTTTTAAGGAAGAGTATACCTTGCCATCCGGCTTCACAACATAATAAGTAGCATCCGCTGTAATAAAGTGCACATATCCACGATCATCAACCAACGGAACAGTTTGAGCATCGGCTGTGGTTGCAAAATGCCACTTCAAGCTACCGTCAGGATTAAGAGCCACTACCCCTGCAGTATTTTCCCCTGCAGACTTACCGCCGTTAGCATAAATCGTACCATCTGTTCCCAATACAACTCCACCATCAGGTACCGCCCCTACTGTTATGTGCTTCCATTTTTCCGTTCCATCAGGATTCAATGCAATGATTGCACCACCACCTTCTCCAGAGACCTGGTCTGCTACAATATAAACTGTACCATCCGTACCTATTGTAGCAGTCGCTGATCGCAAAGCGCCGACGAAAGCCTCACTAGCACCTCCTAAATTAGTATTATAAATCCATTTATCTGCACCGGCCGACAAATTATAAGCCAAGAATCCCAATGTACCTTTTCCTGTTGCATAAAGTGTACCATCTTTACTTAGAGACATACCACCTGTGAAGTCTGCAATACCGGCAGAGGTGTACTCCGTACTATTACCATCAGCAGAAAATTTCCATATTTTTCCATTTGCACGCTGAGCCACATAAATATTTCCTTCAGCATCAATTGTTGGAGTGATAGCATACACATTGGCATCCTTCAAGCCCTTAGCCCAAGCTGTTTTTCCATCAGGTTTCACCGCCATAACAAATAAGCGACGTTCAGTTCCAGTATCTTTTAAGTCTCTTACTACAAAATAGACATTACCATTGGCCCCCACTGACGGACTACCATATATATCTTTGGCTCCTGCTTTTTGACTACCGCCATCATGATTTTCTTGCATTCCTTTGTCTATGTTATAAGACCAAGCTGTTGAACCGTCAACAATATTATAAGCATTCAAAGCGCCTGAAAGGCTACCATCGCCACCAGTAAGCATATATACCATAGAACCGTCAGAAGACAAAGCCACAGAAGAGCCACCAGTTACAGAGCCCGGCAAAGCTGAAGTCCACAACACAGCAATGGCTTTAGAAGGATCGAATACAGCCACACTTTTTGTGACACTGGATTTCAATCCGTAACTGTCCGTAACAGTCAATGTCACAGAGTATGCACCGGCATCATTATAAACAAATGTAGGATTTTTCTCTGTAGAAGTTGTTTTTTCCGCATCCCCAAATTCCCATAAATAAGCAGAAATAGTAGTTGTTCCTTTTGTGGTAGTAGCATCTGTAAAATGCACCTCATCACCCATTTGATATTCGTTACTGTCCAATGTAAAATCTGCATTGGTTGGATTTACAACTTCTATTTCCTTTTTAAAAGTCGCTTTCAACCCATTGTCATCAGTCACAGTCAGCAGAACCGTAAACAAACCATCTTGCATATAGGTAAATGTCGGACTTTGCTCGGCAGAGGTAGACTCATCAGCATCGCCAAACTCCCACAAATAAGAAACTATTTTAGTTCCTTGTTCAGGAGCCGTTTTATCTGTAAATGTTATAGGTTGCCCTACTTCATATTCACCGCTAACATCAAAGCTTGCTTTGGCAGCTGTATTGTAAACCGTATCTTCATCTTTGCAAGATGTTACGCATACCAACAATACGGATAATAGTATAAAAGTTATCTTTTTCATAAGTATTATTATTTATTTTTTATCAATGCCGCTACTATGTAATCCTGCTCCTCCACCGGCAGTATACCCCAGGCTCTCGCCCGTCGCCTCCGGAGAAATCCAGAAAGAATAAATCTCACCGTCAGTTACATAGAATTTGACTTTTATCGTTTTATTTTTCAAAGAGGATAAGGTAGTATTTCCATTCCATTCAATCTTCTGCTTCACTGCATCACCTTTCACAGTCTTACAGTCCGATTTAGTGAAACCGGGAATCACCTTTCCATTCGAATCCAGTAATTCTACTTGCAGACTTCCATTCACATTCACGTTCACAAAGAAATGTTCGCCTGAAAATACCAGCTTACCAGTCAACAGTTCTCCTGTTCCTTTCATAGATGCAAAACCGTCACGACGTAAAATTGCCAATCCAGTAGTAGTAATCTCATTTGTACCTTCCAGTCTACGACCGCTTAAGTAAAAATAAAGCTTGTCGCCCACAATTACAGGACTACCTGCCACTGATTGCAAATTACCATTATTCCACGCCTTACGATCGCTGTTCACTGCCATAAAAGGATTCATATCTTCACGGTACCAGCTATAACCGTCACGGCTATACCCTACCATTATTTGATTACGCTTAATGACATTATCCGCAGCACAAACATCATTTTCCGGACCTTGCCACACAGAGAAAAAGCCTAACATCAAACTTTCGTAAGGAGTAGCATCCAAATTATAGATGCCAGGTGCCCCATCGTTCTTTTGGTAATCCGAATGCTTTTGCTCATTAGGCCACGGTCCAAACCAAAAAGCGCTCAAATCCGCTTTGGCATTTTTATTACCAACTACCGGATCGGCATTTTCTGCATAATCACGCGCACGTACAGTATAAGGATCTGATGAATTGACACGAACATTATGTCTCATACTCCATATCCATACATTACGAAATGGATTTTTGTATACTGTAGAACGATCGGCTATAGCTTGTGAGGGTGTCATATTATCACGCCATTGTTTTCCGTCTGCCGAGGTCTTATAATGATATTTCCAATTACCCTTACCTCCGGCAACCTGAAACATTTTATAGCGTTTGGATGAATTGGGTTCTTGTTTGTCGAGCCATACCACAGATGCATCACGCTCCAATCCTTTATCTACGATATTCGTACCAGAAACAACTGAAAGCAAAGGCTTAGTCCAATTAATGCCATCGGTAGATTCTGCATAACAAGTAACTCCTGCATTGTTCACAGAATAGTCTCCACCACCTGCCATATACCACATTTTATATTTGTTATCCATCTCGTCATACCAAATACCATCACTGAATGGCGCAGCAAACGCAGCTCCTTTACTTCCCATTTTTTCCCAATCTTTATCAGCCTGAAGAATCGGATTTCCAGAATAATATTCCGGATAATGGAACTCACGTTGCAATGAAGTTTTCTCTATCAAGAAATTATCAACAAAAAGTTGACGGCCTACAGAGATATTCACAACCTCCGGTTTATTTGATAAATAAAATGGAAACATTCCTTTACGTATCTCAGAAGAATAGGAACGCTTCGGAGGCCATTGTTCGGGCAATACAATGCCATTATATATAGCATCTTCACTCGGAGTGGGTTCAGGCATTGGATCCGGTGCAGGAGTTGGTTCTGGCTCCAATTGCGTATTGTCTTTGCTACAGCTATATGCACCAGTTGCTAAAAACAAAAGCAATAAATAATATATCCAACATCTTCTCATAGCATTTTTATTTTAAAGGTTTATCAATTCCATCAACCGAAAGTCCCGGACCACCACCAGCTGTATAGCCACGACTTTCACCACTCGCCCATGGAGAAACCCAAAATGCATATAAGTCACCGTCGGTCAGATAAAACTTAAATCTAACTGCCTTACCGATAAGATCAGATAAATCTTTCTTATTCTTCCAAATAATTATTTGTTTCACACTATCAGTTTTCTTCAATGCAATACATTCCTTACGCGTATATCCGGGAATGGCATTCCCTTCCGCATCAAGCACCTCTACCGCAAGTTGTGCTTTCTTTGCCTTTACATCAGCATTGACAAACAGATATTTCCCATCGAATGTTATTTTCTCCGTAGTCAAATAACCGGCTTCCTTCCCAGCCTGCATAGATACAAAACCGTCACGACGTAAAGTAGCAAGCCCGGTAGATGTGTAACTATCCCACATGATTTTATTTAACCGACGACCACTTGAATAAAAATAAAGCGAATCGCCAACAATCAACGGAACACCATTTATAGACTGCATATTACCCCAGTTCCAAGCACCCTCTGTTTCGTTGACTGCCATAAAAGGCTTGAAAGACTGCCGTGAAAAATGAAAACCATCACGACTGTATCCCAAAAACACTTCATTTTTCTTCTGAATGCCGAGCTTACCACAAACATTGTTCTCCGGTCCTTGCCATACGCTATACTGCCCCAGCATTATACTTTCATAAGCAATCGCATCAAAATTGTAAATACCGGGATCTACTTCCGGAAATTCGGGATGACGAGGTTCTTTATCACTAGGAGTGAACCAAAATACCATGTTTTTATCAGGAACACCTTTGCGAATACGGTGTGCCATACTTACCGCAACCTCTGGGTCTACATTTTCCAAATAACTTCTGGAACGCGAAGATACCGAAGTACTATAACGCATACTTAATGCCCATACACCACGGAAAGGATTATAGAATGCGGAAGAACGATCGTACAAGTCACCGGATTGTGCAACCCCATTGCTCCAATGAATGCCATCTGCCGAATATTTTAAAATAAACTGCCAGCGACGATCTGTAGGACGGCGTTCAACATTAAACATTTTATAGCGTTTAGCTGGGTCTTTTTCCTGCTTATCAAGCCAAATAGTTGCAGCATCACGGTTACAGGTATCCACAATATTAGTCTGATTATAAATTTCCAATTCCGGTTTAGTCCAAGTTTTTCCATCTGCAGACTCTGCATAACCGGTATAGAAAGTTTGCTTATCCTGTTTATGAATTGTACCGGCACCTGCCAAATACCACATTTTAAACTTTCCATCTTTCTCATCATACCAAATACCGTCACTGAACGGAGCTGCATAAGGAGCACCCTCTATCGTCTTTTCCCACTCCTTATCGGGAGCCAGCACCGGATTTCCCGAATAAAAATTAGGAGTATGTGCCACTTGTTGTAAATTAGTTTCTGCTATCAGAAAGTTATCTACAAACAACTGCCTGCCTACGTTTACAGGAATTACTTCCGGTTTTGTTTTTAGATAGGGGATAGGCATATCTTGCGCAGTGGCAGGCTCCTCATAACGAGGAGGCCACTGTTCAGGGCATACAATACCATTAGATAATATTTTTTGTTGTGCCAATACTGTCATGCCAACAGATAAAAGACACCACGAAGCAAGTATTATTTTTATTTTACTCATAATCGTACTCTTTTAATAACCAGGATTATTTTCCGTAATATATGGATTATTATTTACTTCATTAAGAGGAATAGGCAACCACTCATTTTTATTGGGTGTAAATCCTTTGTAGTCACCTGCAGATACAAATTTTTTAAAGTAAGGATCGGACGCTGTCAAAGAAGAAAATCGTTTTGACAGTTCACCCCAGCGAAGTAAATCATAATATCTGTGTCCTTCTAAGGCAAATTCCAAAACCCTTTCATGTTTTACATCATCCATAGTGACAGCGGTCAAATCCGAAAAATTTGCACGATTACGCACCTTATTGACAGCTTGAAGAGGAGTCATTGTTCTTTGTGTTCCTCCTGACAAAACAGCCTCAGCATACATTAATAGTACATCAGCATAACGAATATACCTCCAGTTTACACCATGAGCACGAGGCTGATTATATACATATTCTTTAGTACCAGCACCTACACCTGTTAATTTAGGAGACCCATCTGCGTTTGTCATCATAGGCATGGCATTATCTAATCCTTTTTTTATCCCCGCTTTAAAAGGATGCGCCAATGAATTGGCGACCAGTTCAAAACCTTCCTTTCCATCTACCGCAGGATATAAATCCTCCCAATGAAATCCTCCCGGACCCTCCAAACGTATTTTATTACCGGAAGCATCAGTATGCAGCTTTATTTCCGGCTTCAAATCATCAAACATCAATGTGGAAAACATACGGATGTCTGTACAACCGTCCTTATCGATAGAACCAACAAAAGTATCATACAGCCAATTTTGTGCAACACCTTCATAGCCAACTCCTGCACCTGGTAACATCAGTCCACGAGAATCAAATGCCAAACCAGAAGTAGCAAGTCCAGGATTGAAACTGTTATTTTCAACATCGCCCAAGAACTGAATTTCTAACAGAGCTTCATCATTATTTTCATGGGCTACATCAAAATTATCTGCATAGTCAGGCATCAAACTATAAGTGCCATATTCCCCGTCAATAATATCTCCAAATTCTTTGGCAGCTTCACTATAAAATGTAGTCTTATCTGTTCCGTAATTTGTTTCAATACCGCTACGGTATAAATAACATTTTCCTAACAATGCCGCAGCAGAAGCCTTAGTTACGCGTCCGGCATTATCTGCACTCCAGTATCCTTTTTTCGGAAGTAGTTCCTTAGCTTTCATTAAATCACTTTGAATAAAATCCCACACTTCTGAAGGAGCTTCTAAAGGTCGCACATAGTCATTTGCATTACGTGGCATTTGCCTCACTGGAGAGATATTACGAAAATTAAGCAATAAATAATAATGAGCAAAAGCTCTCCAAAAATAGGCTTCTCCCATATAGGCATTTCGTAATTCTTCATTACCCTTGAAATTGACCTCTGGAGACATTTCTATAATATATGAAGCTTGAGATGCCGTAGTATACATCAAAGTATAAGGTTGCTCTATTGTATAATAACTAGGATTCAAATCAGCACCATACATACCAGGTTTACCATAGTCGGAATTGGAAGCTGCCTCATCCGAACGTATTATCTGAGTTTTCGACCCGGATGCACCTAAGCACCGCTGAGTAGAAATATAACCATACATAGTCATGACCGCATTATTCACAGCTTCAGGGGTAGTGAAATAAGAACTCATACTGGGTTGGTTGGGATTAATAGCAAGATCGTCAAAAACGCCATCACAACCCTGCAACGCCAAGCTCCCTCCTACTAGGAGCATAGCAGCTATTGTTGATATATTTTTCATATTCATATGTTTTTAATTAAAATGAAGCATTGAAACCAAATGTAAATGTTCGTGCATTAGGATAGGAAGCGTTATCTATACCACGCGAAAACAAAGCATTCGAACTTACTTCCGGATCATAACCTGAATAACTAGTTATAGTGAACAAGTTTTGTACTCCAGCATATATACGCAACTTATTAAATGAAATCTTATTAAGCAGACTCTTTGGCAAATTATAGCCTACCTGCAGATTCTTACAACGGAAATACGAACCATCTTCAATATAGAACTCACTTGGCAAAGAGTTTCCGCCATTTGTATTCTGGGTTTTCATAATAGGAATGCTTGCATTATGATTTGTTTTACTCCAAGCATTTAATACATCCGTTACACAGTTATTGGAATAATCAAAATAATAAGTATATTTCTTTTGATTAAAGATTTCATTTCCAGATACACCTTGGAAAAACATAGTCAAATCAAAATCTTTATACGACATCGTCAGGTTCAATCCATAGTTAAAATCAGGGATAGGATTACCAAGAATAACTTTATCATTGGCATTCACAATTCCATTTTTATCAGTATCAGAGAAAATAAAGTTACCTTCTGCATCGAAGCCATCTATTTTATAACCATAAAAAGAGCCAATAGCTTCTCCTGGCTTGGTGATGGAAGCTGCATCATTGAAGAAACTGGACATCGCACCAGAGGTAATAGGTTGAACGTTCTCTCCCAATGACAAGACTTCATTTTTTAAAGTAGAAAAATTGAACGTTGCATCAATATTAAAATCCTTCGTTAATTGCTTACGATAGTTTATTAAGAACTCCCAACCAGTATTCTTTACAGATGCAGAATTGACATAGGGCTTTTCACGTGAACTATTAATTTCAAAAATTTGACCAGAAGACAAATTCAAATCTATCTGTGCCAGCAAATCCACATTCTTCTTCACAAAATAATCCACCTGCAAAGTCAATTCATTGTTCAAGAAGCCTAGTTCAAGACCTATATCTGTAGTTTTGGCTGTCTCCCATGTCAAATCTCTGGACTT
Organism: Bacteroides sp. AM10-21B; assembly: GCF_003472565.1. NCBI lineage: Bacteria > Pseudomonadati > Bacteroidota > Bacteroidia > Bacteroidales > Bacteroidaceae > Bacteroides > Bacteroides sp. AM10-21B. The sequence continues at coordinate 91,956 of NZ_QRME01000009.1, forward strand.
TAAGTAAGCTGAACGGCCATTTACATAGCGTTTTCCATTTAAAGTATAAGGAATTGGACCATATGCAATAGCATCAAAATTGTACGGAGATAAGAAGTTTGCTCCAAGTTCACCATAGCTTGCACGAAGTTTCAATTTACTAACCACTCTGTTTTGAAACCAATTTTCTTGATGAACATTCCATCCCGCTGATATAGAAGGGAAATAGCCCACCCTATTATCTTTATAGAACTTAGAGGACTCATCCCGACGAATACTTGCAGATAATAAATATCTGTCTTTATAATCATAATTCAAACGGGCAAAAAATGAAAGTAATGCAGCATTAGAATCACCTGCTGAAATCTTACCATCTACATTGCTAAAACCTGTAATATCTGTTCCTCCTAAATCATCAATAGTAGAGATAGACATATTTCTATTATATTCACGCATCCAGCTAGTACCAAGCAATGCATCAATAGAATGTCCAGCAAATGTCTTATTATAAGTAATCAAGTTATCAATCGTATAGGTAAACTCTTCACCTCTTGATTCTGAAATAGAATTCTTAGGGCTTCCATAGTCCTTATCCGGAGTTCCATCTTCATTCCATTTAGTATAATATTCAGGAGAATGAGTATAATTGTGAGAATTACTATAATTACCACTAAACGAAAATTTATATTTCAATCCATCCCATATGTCTAACTGGGCATTAATAGCACCGATAATGTCAGTAACCTTATTGTACTTGTCAGTGTAATGTAATGGTGCAATCTTATTTTGTGCTTTTCCATCTTCCGGATTAATGTAATAATCCGATCCTCCCGAGAAGAATCGACCCTCTGAATCATAAATAGGAAGAGTTGGTAAAGAGATATTAAATGTCGTAGTAGGAGTTTTGTCACGATGAGTAATAGCAACATTTTCTGACAAAGAGAATATTCCCTTTTTATAGGAAGAGTTTACTCTAAAATTATATCGTTTATAATCTGAATAAATAGTCATACCTGTTTGATCTAAATATCCTACACTTGTACTAAAAGTTGAGTTTTCTCCACCTCCGGAAATACTAGCGTTCAAATTCCACATAGGTGCATATTGAATCCATTCTTTAGCCCAATCTGTATCAACATCTGGATAAGTAGGATTATCATTTTCAGGAGCATGTGCCAATCCGCTATTCTCAGCAACCATATTAGCAAACTGTCTCCATTGTGCAGCATTCAAAAAATCAGGAATATTGGTAGGGGTTTGAAAAGCATAGGAACCATCTATTTCTATAACAGGTTTCCCGCTTTTTCCTTTTTTAGTAGTAATCAGTACGACACCATTCGCTGCACGAGAACCATAAATAGCTGCTGCAGCGCCATCCTTCAAAATTTCGATAGACTCAATATCGTTAGGATTCAAAGAAGTCAATCCACTGTTACTAAAAGCCCCGTCAATAACATACAGCGGTTCTGTAGCGCCGAAAGAGGCAGCACCACGAATCACAATATTTACATCCGCACCAGCAACACCTGCCTGCTGTATAATATCAACACCCGGAGTACGTCCTTGTAAGGTAGACGCAACATTAGAAGAGACTTGTTTTACAATTTCTTTACTAGAAACAGAGGCTACGGATCCCGTTAAACTAGACTTCTTCTGTACACCATAGCCGACAACAACCACCTCTGCCAACTGTTCAGAATCCTCCAACAAGGTTACATTAACCACTGTTTTATCACCAACTTTTATTTCCTGTGTCTTATAGCCAATATAACTAAAAACAAGTGTTGAGCCGGAAGAAACATTCAAAGAATATATTCCATCAACATTCGTTATAGTACCATTGGAAGTGCCTTTCTCTAAAACAGAAACTCCAATGACCGGCTCATTCTGAGCATCGACCACCTTACCTGTTATCGACTTCTGTTGTGCTATTGCAAACATAGTAGTACATAAGCAGAACAGCATTAATAAATACTTCTTCATAGAATTAATTTTTGGATTATAAATAGGTAATTAAGATTAACTAAAGTAGTTCTTTGCACAACATATAACTGCGAATCATCATCCGAGGTATATGGAAAGGACCTTTAAAAAGATTACCCTTAGCGGGTTGGGCTATCGTGCCGTCGCGATGCAAATAACCGTACCATTCACCATATTCCTTATCGGGGAAATGGGTATAAGTCCAGTCGCTGATTTGCCGGTGCATAGCAAGATATTTTTCATCATGAGTCGCCTGATAGGCATAAAGAGTAGCAATAATCGCTTCGGTCTGCGGCCACCAGAATTTCATATCCTGAGAATAATCCTGCGCAGGGAAATGACGGCAATCCCGGAAATTAATTATGCCTCCATATTCTTTGTCCCAGCCCCATTCCCAAGACCAATCAAGAATCTGCAGCGCCATCTGCACCAACTCCTTATCCCAATTACGAAAGCGGGCTTCCTCCAAAATGAACCAAGAAGTCTCGATGCAATGCCCCGGATTAATGACCCGACCGTTGCAAGTATCAATAAACTCCCCATCCTTACCTACCGTTTCCAGTAATGCCTTGAACTCAGGATGAATGAAGTATTTGCGAAGAGCCGCAAGCGAGTCGTTGATTTGCGTGTCGAGTATCGGATCGGAAATGGCTGCGCGTATACGAGATGCAGTGTTAATTAGAATCATCGTAATGGAATGTCCGCGAGCTTGCAGCGTAGGCAGATACTTAGGTTCCAAGAAACCGGGGGTGGAAAGAAACCTCTGTATGTTTTTGAAAAGCGACAGTGCTTTTTCTGCATAACTCCCGTCGCCGGAAGCTATGGCATACTCTGCCATGGCAATAGCTGCAAAACATTCGGAAAATACATAGCGGCGCTTACGCAAGGGCTTACCGTCATCGGTAATCTCAAAATACATATGCCCGTCTGTATCAAAACAATATTTTTCTATAAAGTCGATACAGCTCTTGGATGCAGCAAGCCATTCGGGATTTTTCTCCATATTATTGTAAGCATAGGCTGCTATAAATCCAAAACGTCCCTGAAACCATACTGATTTTGTGGTGTCCATCAAAGTTCCGTCACGGTCAATGCAAGTGTAAACCCCACCATGTTTATGGTCGAGCCCATGCTTCATCCAAAACGGCATGATATTCTCTGTGAAATCCTGACGATAGGATGCAGACCACGAATTTAAATAATCCGTCACATTCATAGGTTTTCTTTTTTAAAGTTTATCAATCTAAAATTTATTGCAACGTTCAAAGAAATGGATAGCTTCAAGTTCTGCCTTCATCCGTTGCTCTTCTTCCTCCGTCATATTCTGGAAAGGAGTACGGTTCTTGCCCAAATCAAGACCTATCAACTTCATAATACGCTTGCCTCCCACTATATTTCCACGGAAATGACAGATAACGTTTATCACCTCCTGAGAGAAGTTCTGACGCTCGCGGGCCAACTCCAAATCACCGGCTTTCCAAGCATCTATGATACCAACCAATTCTTTTCCATTATAATTGGTAGTACCGCCAATACCGCCTTGCGCGCCTCCCATTGCAAGGCAGGGAAGTATTGTTTCGTCCTGACCATGCAGCATATCGTATTTTCCTCCTTTATACAATCGGCATTGATTGTATTCGTACATACTCTCGAACGTATATTTTATACCTGCAAAATTGGGCACGCGTCCATCAACAGCTTCCAATAGCTTAACCATAGGCAAGAATGCCCCGTTGAATGCAGGGATATGATAGTAATAGAAAGGAAGGCTCGGAGCGCCGGAAGCAATTTCTTCTATATACTTCACCAGTTCTTCAATACGACCGATTTTAGGAAAAGGAGGAGCCATCGCACCAATACCCCAAGCTCCGATTTTTTGAGCGTGCTCCGCCAGCATACGACTCGCCTTTACACAACAACTACCCACATGGACAATCACCTTAAAACCTGCAGGGGCTACTGCAACCCAACGCTCAGCAAGTTTCATCCGCTCTTCTTCCGTCAGCATATATCCCTCTCCGGATGAGCCATTAATAAACACTCCCTGAAGCCCGTTTTTCTGTAACATCTTAGCATAAGCCTCAATGGGCTCATAATTCACTTCACCATTTTCATAAAATGGAGTAAAAGGCGCATCAATCAATCCGATAATCTTTTCCATATTCATATTCTTTATATTGTTATACATATTATCTGTTATTATTCCATATTATCTGTCTTAGGACGAAGGAAGTATAGTTGCAATGACAAAGCAATCAGCACAATTACACTGAGCATGGCAAATCCCTGCCCCAGATTGCCTCCGTCTGTCCACTTTCCTAACAACTCGGTAACGGCAGCACCTGCAAAGACTCCGGTCATATTCATTACTCCATAGGCTGTAGCACGATGTTTGGCAGATACAAACTGACAAAGAATAGGCATATTATTGGCATCGAAAATACCAAAGCCGACTCCAAATAACAGTCCCGCTCCAACAACGGACACAAAGCTGTGACCGAATCCCAGCAACAGCAACGCCGGCACAGTCAGTCCCAATCCGATGGCTCCTGTATAGACACGTCCCCGGATGTTTTTCTGAACCCAACGATCGGACAAGATACCTCCGATAATGACTCCTATAAAGGATGAAAAGGCAATTGTAATGGTAGAAATGGGACCTGCCTCTGACATCGGAATATTTAAGTTCTCGGCAAACAGCGTTGGCAACCAGTTCTTTGTAGCCCAACCCGGAAGGCTCGGAGCTGCAAAATAAAAGAGGATAATCCAAAATGCCCAAGTGGAGAAAAGCATACTGAGCCCGCTGAACAAAGATGGTTTCTTCTCTCCCCTCTCCAACGGAACTTCCTTTACTGAAGCATGAGCCGGATTTTCACGAAGTGCAACCACTAATATCAATGAATAAACAATACCTATTATACCAAACCAATGAAAAGTGGAATGCCATGAAAACATTGCTGCAACCGTAGCGCCAAAACCACCGATAGCCTGCCCCACATAAAGCCCCGTCATATGTACTCCAATAGCCAATGAACGGGATTTACCCTGATGCCAGTCTGCAATTAGAGATAAAGCGGAAGGTATATAGAGTGCCTCGCTTACTCCCATCACCGCACGCAACCAATACAATTCATGAAAATTATCGGCATATCCCATTAAATAGGTAACGGCAGACCACACAAACAAACTACCTACAACCAGCCACTTACGGCTAAAACGGTCGGCAATCATACCGGCAACAGGACTCATGAATCCGTAAATCCACAAGAAGATAGCCATTAACGCACCAAACGCCTCCGCCTTATTCAGTTCTACAATATCGACCTTCATCGCCTCTTGCATAGTAGAAAGCATTTGGCGATCCATGTAATTGAGCAAAGCAACCACCCATAACAGAGCAACGACTACCCAAGGATACAGATTTTTGTTTTTCATAATCATTAATTAAAGCTATATTTATTTATCTCGTTGCAAATATATCAATCATTTTAATATATACAAAATATTTAATAAATTATTTTATTAAATAATGAGATATAATTAAAGATATATATCTAATAAGAGAGTATATCACAACTTTACCTTAGCTATCAGCTTACGAATCTTCCCCTGCCCAATGACAGGCGCATGGGGATCTTCCGGATATACAATCATAAACTGACCGGGATTTAAATCAACCCACATAGTAGAACAATCTGAATACAAGGCGCAATCACCCTCTTCTTCGTAAGGCTTAACTTGCTGTTTTACATCTTCAATCGCTTTCCATCCTATTCTTTCCACGCCTTGCAACAAAATATGTACATCAATATAGGCACGATGCACTTCAAGCACCTGCTTATCCTGTGCAACGCATTCAGGATTTATATTCATGACAAACAAATTATCACCGTCTATATCAATACGCCCCAACTCTGCATGAAGCAAATCATGCGTTTTTACATAGTCAAAAAGAGTTTTAAACTGAGGATGAAGCATCTCTATCCTACCACTGTTCTGCAAATTTGATACAATCATATTCTATTTTTTTTAATTAAACATATAATCTCGGAGGCAAATATAGAAACAAATTTAATTTTAAAAGAATTATTAATAAATTATTTTATTAATATCGAATATAAAAGCAAATTTATTATCTTTGTAAAAATTCAATATAAGCAAAGGTATGAGACAGCAGCTATTAAAAGAAATAGAGTCGGGAAGCAAAAGTGCTCTCGTAAAAAAGAGGATTATTACACATTATATATATAATGGCAGTTCCACCATTACGGATTTATCCAAAGAATTGGATTTAAGCATACCTACCGTCACTAAATTTATCAGTGAGATGTGCGAAGATGGATATATCAATGATTATGGAAAATTAGAAACCAGTGGAGGACGACACCCCAGTTTGTATGGTCTTAATCCTGAATCAGGGTACTTTATCGGAGTTGACATAAAAAAATTCGCTGTCAATATCGGTTTAATCAACTTCAAAGGTGACATGATGGAGTTAAAAATGAATATTCCATATAAACTTGAAAATACACCGGAAGCAATGGAAGAGTTATGCAAATTAATAAACTCTTTCATCAAAAAGGCAAAAGTCAATACAGAGAAAATTCTAAATATCAATATTAACATATCCGGACGTGTTAATCCGGAATCGGGTTACAGCTTCAGCCAATTTAATTTCTCCGAGCGTCCATTAGCCGAAGTCCTCACCGAGAAAATAGGATATCAAGTCTGCATAGATAACGACACCCGGGCGATGACCTATGGAGAATACCTGCAAGGATGCGTAAAAGGAGAAAAAAACATCATCTTTGTCAACCTTAGCTGGGGACTTGGTATAGGAATCATCATAGACGGCAAAATATATACCGGAAAATCCGGCTTCTCCGGAGAATTTGGCCATATAAATGTCTTTGACAATGAAATACTATGCCACTGTGGTAAAAAAGGATGCCTGGAAACGGAAGCATCCGGCTCTGCACTATACAGAACCTTACTGGAACGCATCAAAAATGGTGAATGTTCTATCTTATCGGGTAGAATAGACAACAGAGAACTGCCGCTTACATTGGATGAAATAATAGCTGCCGTAAATAAGGAAGATTTATTATGTATTGAAATCGTAGAAGAAATCGGTCAGAAATTAGGTAAACAAATAGCAGGATTAATCAACATTTTTAATCCCGAACTTGTAATTATCGGGGGGACTTTGTCGTTGACCGATGATTATATAGCCCAACCTATAAAAACAGCGATAAAAAAATATTCCTTGAATTTAGTGAATCAGGATTCCACCATCACACTATCCAAACTGAAAGACAAAGCAGGAATCATAGGTGCTTGTATGCTGGCACGAAGCCGGATGTTTGAGTGCTGACATCTATATTTATATATGCAGGAGGGTGTCTCAAAATGAATATTGAGACACCCTCCTGCATTTTCTCAGTCTTATTCTGCTATCTATGAAGTAATAACTATTTCAATAAATGAGCAAATTTTGCCGACAACTCCGCCTTATCTGCACTAACCAATAAGTTATCCCCTTTAGAATCTACCAACAAAGCAGCATTCTGCGAAGCAGCGAAAGATGCTACATCAGCTGTTTCTTCAACAAAAAGGCAACCGGGGAACAGAGGCACAAACACTTCTTTGGTTTGTCCTTTCCATTTCTTGAATACGACTTGCATAGGACAAAATGCAGTATAACCTGCAGCATTCAGACGCTGCATCAGTTTACGTTCCGACCTTGGCGCTGTATACAGAGCGTACCAACGATTCATTTCATTATTAGCTATCATATTGCTTTGTTTGCTTTTCTCCATCCTTTAATTAAATCTTTCACAAATAGTATCCAACCGACACATCCTACTCCCGCCAAGAATACAAATCCGATAAGAATCATAATTTTATTCGGTTTGGCTGCACGTAACGGTACTGTAGCCGGTTGCACAACTGTATATACCGGAGTGATTTCCTGCACCTTGGCCCTTGCCATTTGCAATTGGCCGGAAACCTGCGTATAAACAGAATATGCCAATTCCACTTCATTCTTCAAGCGTTCCTGCTCAGCACGATAACTCAACAGAATGATGTTTTGGTTAGCATCTGCAAATGTAGCATATTTTTTTTGAGCTTCCTCATAATCAGCCTTAGCTTCTTTATAAAGTCTTTCGGTAAAAGCTAAATCGTGGCGGGCTTTATTGGTACGGTAGTCTGTGATGTAATTCTGCAAACAGTGCATAACCGTATCTGTCAACGATGCCGAAATCAAAGGATCCTGCATCGTAACCTCCAGCGTTGTGACTCCTGTCTTTTTATCAATAGTGACCAAAATACGTTTGCTCAACGCTTCTGCCACTCTTGCTTCATCCATGGTCAAATGAAAAGGATCGGTCTTTCCCTCCCGCTTTTCCGGCTTATCTTTGAACAACGACATTGTCCATCCCAGAGCCTTAAATGGAGCGGACACTACAGCACTCATCCAAGATGAACGCTGGTACTCATCCAAATAAGCATATAAAGTAGTATCTATCTTGCTTTTTTGGTCTTTTACTTTTACATCAAACAATTCCAACAAAAAGGGCGTTGACTTGACAATATCAGGATATAACTCAGGCGATAAGGCATCTTCTCCGGACGAAGCGCCACCGATATTAATACCCGCCATGGCCGCTAACGCTCCCATGCTTCCACCACCTGTCTTACTGGAACTCTCAGGAGCCAATGTCACCTTCGTAGAATATTCTTTGGGAATGCTGAACGCTACAACCACACCTATAAGAGCAGCAATACCACATGCCTTGAAAAGCAGTTTACGCTCGGCCCATACTTTCTGGGCAAGCTCAATCAAGTCTATTTCTTGTTCTTCCGGCTGCTGAGGTGTTATCTTCTGTATATTTTCTTCGCTCATAATTCTTAATTACTTAAAGAGGTTAACCATAGTAGCAATCATCGTAGCCAAAGAAGCCGCAGAGGTACCCATACCTATTATTTCGGCAGGAGTCATCTTCTTCTTCGGATCTTTGCTCGGAACAATTATCTCACATCCCGGCTCAATATATTTTGAACTACCCGACTTCAAACGAGACACCGTACCGTTCATATGTACAACGTATGCTCTTCGTTTTTTGGCATCATTACCAAATCCACCCGCTTGGTTCACATAATACTTCCAGCCCTCTCCTTCTTTATAAAGAACTGTATTGGGATACATCACAGCACCGCTAATCTTGACTGTACTTACAAATTCAGGCACAAAGAGCATATCTCCCTCACGCAATACCATATCATAGTCTGAACCCGGATTTTGCAAAGCCTTTTCCAAGTTGATACCAACCGAATAAGTATCGGACAAATCTAACTTCTTTACAGAAATGGAATCACCGCCGGAAGTCATCTGTGCCATACGCAGCACATCCTCTTTACGACGAAGTTCTTCTTCGGTCATTTTACGCAACAAACGAGCGCCTTTCGCATATGCATCCGAAGAAATACCTCCGGCCTTGGTAATCAAATCACTCAAGCGTTCATTCTTCTTAGATAACGCGTAGTTTCCGCTAAAGAGCACCTCTCCCGCTACTGTCACAGTCTGCTGACGATAGTAAGCCGGGCTCTTGCGGATGTATACTTCATCGAACGGCTCAAGATGGAAAGATTCGCCTCCCTCACCCACTAACAAACCGTCTTTCAAATCGAAAGAGAAATTCTGGCCGACATTGCCGCTGAATGCGGTACTTTTCGGGTCTTTCATACGACGGGCAACTTCCACTCTGGTAGTAGCTGCAGATTCCAATAAACCGCCTGCTTGTATAATCAAATCCTCCACCGTCATCTTATCCGCATACAGATAAGTTCCGGGATCGGCAACCTCTCCATGAATGGCTACCGTAGTCTCCTCCCTCAAATCTTGAACACTGGGGATAAACAATATATCATTTTTCTGCAAAGGAATATCCGCAACAACGCCCTCCAACAAACCTTTCAAGTCTATTGAAATCATTTCCCGGGTCAAGTCCTCGTATTCACGGCTGATTACGGCACGGTTCAAGAAGGCATCACCCCGTATACCTTCGGCCTTCTTTATCAACTGCTTCACAGTATTTACCTCTCCGCTCAACTGATACAACCCTTCACGATATACGGCACCACGAACTTCCACACGATTTTCAAAACGGTCAAGAACAGAATCCACCGTCAATACATCTCCATCCTCAAGGCGGAATACGGAATAATCCATTTCATCAACATTGAATATCTGATGCTCGCGACCACTCTTACGTACAAGGCGGACAGCCTTCTTATAAGCATCACCTGTAAAATTACCGGCATATCTCAGCAAAGTGGCAATCGTTTCGGTAGGTTTCATCTCGTAGAACATAGGACGCTTTACCTTGCCCAAGATTTGCACCAAAGTTTGATAAGGATTAACAAGAATTACATCACCATCCTGCAAACGAATATCATTTTTCAGGCGGCCTTCCATTATAAAATCATAGATATCTACATCAGCGACAGTCACTCCGTCACGTATAACTTTTATGCTGCGGAGACTACCTATCTTATTTACTCCCCCTGCCCAATACAATGCGTGGAAAACGGACGCGAATGAAGAAAGAGTGTAGGTACCGGGCACAACAACCTCTCCCATGACATTCACCTGAATGGAACGAATCTCACCCAAAGTCAATTTTATCTGGGTATTAGGAGTTTCTCCCGTAACACCTGCATATATTTTGGCAAATTCATTCTTCAGATAAGTATTGGCCTCTTTTACAGTCTTTCCACCCAAATAAACCGGACCTAAATTTTCAATCTGCACAGTACCTTCAGGAGAAATCGTCTCTCTGATGGTAGTTTGAGAAGCCCCCCAAACATCAATGATAACTTCATCACCTGCACCCAAACGATAATTATTAGGGGTTGCCACATTTATATTAGGCTCAAATGTCAGATACTCATTATCAAAAATATTATGTCCGAAAATTTGTTGGGTGGGATCCTCTTTTTTCTCTTTTTTCACCTTGGTCGGAGCAAACAAATTATCATATCCCAAATAGTCCGTTTGTTCTTCACCATCCAATTCCAATTCGGATTCCATCTCACCTCCGTCGCGCTGTTTATTCTTGTCGGTCTTAGCGCGCAACCCTTTAATAGTTTGCTTCTTAGAGTTGGCATTGCTCAGCTCGGAATCATCCTGAGAGATATTCTTGTTTTTGTTTTCGTATTTTTGGGGAGTACGCAAGCGCGAGTCACTCTTCTCCACTCCGGCACTTACATCCGTCTTTCCTGAATACTTTGACTGTATTCTTTGAATTTGTTCTTTCGTAACCCCTTTCTTCATCAACTCAATTGACATCTGCTGTTGTGTCTTTCCCGCCTGTTGAGCCTCCTGCACGTATTGAATGACTTGTTCGTCTGTCATTCTCTGGGCAAAAACTACACTTGATACTGTGAACATCAACAAACATAAAAGTATAAATCTGCGCATAAATAAGACTTTTGATTAATCCTTTAGTAATCTAGTTATGTTTTTAAATTGGGGGCAAAGGTAATACTTTATTTTCATAATATACATTTATTTCATTCCGAAGTTTCGGAAAAAGAATTAATTCCCTACCTCAATACTACAGGGACTTCCTCACTATTATCACCTACTGCAAAGACCTTGTTTTCCGGACATTTTTTTGAAGTTCAATCTTTTTACCATAAGTTATTTTTGAACGCCACAAATATTTCTAAAAAATCGGGCAATTCTTTTTGCCAATTCAAATAAAGATGTACCTTTGCACCCCGTAAGTAAAAGGCCGCTATAGCTCAGTTGGTAGAGCAACGCATTCGTAACGCGTAGGTCGCCAGTTCAAGTCTGGCTAGCGGCTCAATGAAAAGACTGATATCTAAATATCGGTCTTTTTCTTTTTTTTCCAAAATCTTGCTAACTTTGCCCGACTCAAAAAAACAACCAGGATTATATGGAAAAGAAGAAGAAAAAAAGAATCCTTCTCGGAGTATTGGCATTTGTTCTGCTCGCAGGCATCGCAGGTGCAGGCGCAGTGTATTATTACCTGTTCGCTCCGCAATTTCACCCTCAAAAGACAACTTACGTCTACATCGACCGTGACGACACGGCAGATTCCATATATAATAAGGTGAAAACACAGGGAAAGCCCAACAGCTTCATCGGCTTCAAATGGATGGCCCAATGGCGCAAGTACCCCCGCAATATCCATACCGGACGCTACGCGATACGTCCCGGTGAAAACGTCTATCATGTATTCAGCCGCTTCTACAGAGGATACCAAGAACCCATGAACCTGACAATAGGAAGTGTACGCACCTTAGACAAACTGGCACGCAGCGTAGGAAGACAGCTGATGATTGACTCCGCCGAAATAGCCGGAGTAATGAACGATTCGCTGTTCCAACAGAAATTGGGATACAACAAAGAGACGATAGCCTGCCTCTTCATTCCCGAAACCTATCAGGTGTATTGGGACATGAGTGTGGATGATTTCTTTAAACGGATGCAGAAAGAACATCAAAAGTTCTGGACTCAAGAACGTCTCAATAAAGCCCGGACCATCGGCATGACGCCGGAAGAGGTATGCACGCTCGCCTCCATCGTTGAGGAAGAAACCAACGACAACCCGGAGAAACCCGTGGTTGCAGGTCTGTACATCAACCGCCTGCATACCGGTATGCCGCTACAAGCTGACCCCACCATAAAGTTTGCACTGCAAGACTTCGGCCTGCGACGAATCTCCAATGCACACCTCACAATTGATTCGCCCTACAACACTTACCGCAACCTCGGCCTGCCGCCCGGTCCCATCCGCATTCCTTCTCCCATAGGTCTGGACGCAGTACTTAACCATACCAAGCACAACTACATTTACATGTGTGCCAAAGAAGATTTTTCCGGTACTCATAACTTTGCATCCAACTATGCCGAGCACATGAGAAATGCAAGAAAATACTGGAAGGCTTTAAACGAAAGAAAGATTTTCAATTAATATTATAATAAAATAAAAGCAAAAAGCTATATTTGCGATTATTATTAAAACCGTGACTAACACTTAAACAATAAAAAATGAGCAAGCAACTCTTACTTGGCGATGAAGCCATTGCACAAGCTGCATTAGACGCCGGACTTTCAGGTGTATATGCCTATCCGGGCACTCCTTCGACGGAGATTACCGAATATATCCAAATGGCACCGATTACTGCCGAAAAAGGTATCCACAACCGTTGGTGTTCCAACGAAAAGACCGCTATGGAGGCAGCCTTGGGAATGTCGTTCGCAGGAAAACGTTCACTGGTGTGCATGAAGCATGTAGGTATGAACGTAGCAGCCGACTGCTTCATCAACTCCGCCATTACCGGCGTTAAAGGCGGTACAATCGTCATTGCAGCCGATGACCCCAGTATGCATTCATCACAAAACGAACAAGATAGCCGCTTCTATGGTGACTTCGCATTAATCCCGATGTACGAACCGAGCAACCAGCAAGAAGCCTACGATATGGTTTACAACGGATTTGCCTTTTCCGAACAAACCGGCGAACCTCTGCTGATGCGTATGGTTACCCGTTTGGCACACTCCCGTTCCGGCGTAGAGCGCAAAGCCCAACAACCCCAAAACGATATTTCCTTCAGCGATGATCCGCGCCAGTTCATCCTGCTTCCCGGCAATGCCCGCAAACGCTACAAACAGCTGTTGCAACGTCAGGATGAATTCATAAAAGCATCGGAAAACTCACCATACAACCAGTACATTGACGGTCCCGACAAAAAGCTCGGTGTCATAGCTTGCGGTATCGGATACAACTACCTCATGGAGAACTATCCCGAAGGCTGCGAATATCCGGTATTAAAAATCGGTCAATACCCGCTCCCCAAGAAGCAACTGATGCAGCTCGTAGAAGCCTGCGACGAAATACTCGTCCTGGAAGACGGACAACCCTTTGTAGAAAAACAACTGAAAGGCTATCTCGGCATCGGCATAAAAGTCAAAGGACGTTTGGACGGTACACTGTCACAAGACGGAGAATTGAATCCGGACAGCGTAGCACGTGCCGTAGGCAAAGAAAACAAAGCCGAGTTCGCCGTTCCGTCACTCGTGGAGATGCGCCCGCCCGCCTTGTGCGAAGGCTGCGGACACCGCGATATGTACACCGTACTCACCGAAGTGCTGCGTGAGGAATATCCCGCCCATAAGGTATTCAGCGACATCGGCTGCTACACTTTAGGAGCCAACGCCCCCTTCAACGCCATCAACTCCTGCGTAGACATGGGTGCTTCCATTACAATGGCTAAAGGCGCTTCGGATGCAGGAGTACATCCTGCAGTTGCCGTTATCGGCGACTCCACATTCACCCATTCCGGCATGACAGGCTTGCTGGACTGCGTCAACGAGAATGCCAACGTAACCATCGTAATCTCCGACAACGAAACCACCGCCATGACCGGCGGACAAGATTCAGCCGGAACAGGCCGTCTCGAAGCTATTTGCGCAGGAATCGGCGTAGCGCCGGAACATATCCGGGTGGTAGTTCCTTTGAAGAAGAACTACGAGGAAATGAAACAAGTAATCCGTGAAGAAATCGAATACCGCGGCGTATCCGTCATCATTCCCCGCAGAGAATGTATCCAAACCTTAGCACGTAAGAAACGAAACAAGTAAAACCATGAAAAAAGATATTATACTTTCCGGCGTAGGTGGACAAGGTATCCTCTCTATCGCCACCGTAATCGGCCAGGCAGCCCTGAAAGGCGGATTATACATGAAACAAGCCGAAGTGCACGGAATGAGCCAGCGAGGCGGCGACGTACAGTCCAATCTTCGCATCAGCGACCGCCCCATCGCCTCCGACCTCATTCCTACGGGCAAATGCGACCTCATCATATCCCTGGAACCGATGGAAGCGTTGCGCTATCTCCCCTACCTCAGTCCCGAAGGCTGGCTGGTGACCAACGAAGTCCCTTTCATCAACATCCCCCGCTATCCTGCCGAGGAAGCGCTCAAGGCCGAACTTGACAAACTTCCCCACAAAATTGTACTGAACGTGAACGAAGTAGCCAAAGAAGTCGGCTCTCCCCGCGTTGCCAATATCGTGCTGCTGGGAGCCACCATCCCGTTCCTCGGCATTGATTACCAAAAAGTACAGGACAGCATCCGTGACATTTTCCAACGCAAAGGCGAAGCCATCGTAGAACTGAATCTCAAAGCCCTGGCCGCCGGCAAGGAAATCGCAGAAAATCTGATGTAAATCAAAATTCCAATAACCATGAATGACAAATACTGGGAAGAAGAGATAGAGACCATGCCGCGTGAGAAGTTGCGTGAACTGCAACTTCAGCGGCTTAAAAAAACAATCAGTATTGCAGCAAATTCTCCCTATTACAAACAAGTATTTCAAGAGCACGGCATTACAGCGGACAGTATTCAGTCGGTAGAAGACATCCGGAAAATTCCGTTCACCACCAAAGCGGATATGCGCGCCAACTACCCTTTCGGACTCGTGGCAGGCAATATGCACGAAGACGGCGTACGCATCCACTCTTCCAGCGGAACCACGGGAACTCCTACCGTCATCGTCCACTCCCGGCACGACTTGGACTCTTGGGCGAATCTTGTGGCACGCTGCCTGTACACAGTAGGTATCCGCAAAACCGATGTTTTCCAAAACAGCTCCGGCTATGGCATGTTTACCGGCGGATTGGGTTTCCAGTACGGCGCCGAACGCCTGGGAGCGTTGACCGTACCTGCAGCTGCCGGAAACAGCAAGCGGCAAATCAAGTTCATCATGGACTTCAAAACCACCGCCCTGCATGCCATCCCCAGCTACGCCATACGTTTAGCGGAAGTATTTCAGGAAGAAGGTATCGACCCGGCATCTACCACACTGAAAACGCTCGTCATCGGAGCCGAGCCCCATACGGACGAACAACGCAAGAAAATTGAACGTATGTTGGGCGTCAAAGCCTACAACAGTTTCGGAATGACCGAGATGAACGGTCCCGGTGTAGCCTTTGAGTGCACCGAACAGAACGGAATGCACTTTTGGGAAGATTGCTATCTGGTCGAAATCATCAATCCCGAAACCGGAGAACCTATCCCCGACGGCGAGATTGGAGAACTGGTGCTGACTACCCTTGACCGCGAAATGATGCCGCTGATACGCTACCGTACGCGCGACCTCACCCGCATACTCCCCGGCAAGTGCCCATGCGGACGCACGCACCTGCGTATCGACCGTATCAAAGGCCGTAGCGATGATATGTTCATTATCAAGGGTGTCAACATCTTCCCCATGCAAGTGGAAAAAGTATTGGTACAGTTCCCCGAACTGGGCAGCAACTACCTCATTACCCTGGAAACCATCAACAATCAAGATGAAATGATTGTGGAAGTAGAGCTCAGCGACTTATCCACCGACAACTATATAGAACTGGAGAAAGTACGTAAGGCTATTTCCCGTCAGCTGAAAGATGAAATCCTTGTCACCCCCAAGGTAAAGCTTGTCAAGAAAGGCTCTTTGCCACAAAGCGAAGGAAAAGCCGTCAGAGTAAAAGACTTGCGAGATAACAAATAGCATTTTTGCCGGCACACAGCATTTCCCCGCGTTATTACAACGCAGATTAATCACTTGCGCTGTGCCGGCAATAACCGTCTCCCTCATTGATTTTCCCCTTTTAGTACGTACAAAACATCATTATGCACGAAGCAAAGCTTCGTTTTGCAGCTGCGGGCTGTACGGTTTCCATATGCGGGCTCTGCAGCCCGCATATGGAAACCGTACAGCCCGCAATTGAAAAACGAAGTTTTACTTATAGTTCTGCTCCATTATACAACTGTCAAAACAAGATATAGAACGTAGTAATGACTATAAAAGCACTGGGAGAAAGGAAGCTATGAAAAGGAGAAGAAAGGGAAAAGAATAAAAGAAAGAGGAACGGTAGTCAACCAAGATTACCGTTCCCCTTTTATAGAAAGCCGCACCGATGATGTGATGAAACTCCGTATGACATGATTTGAGTGCCCGTCCTCTTTGTAATCCACCGACTCAAGAGTTACCCCGAAGGGCGTGGCCCGCCATTAAGAACTGAAGCTTGTCTCGGTATTTCATTAAAATTGATGAGTTTCCCGATCCAATCAATGCGGCTATTTTTTCTACTTCAAAGGTAGTAAGATTATACGAAAGAAACAAGAAAAACAAGAAATTTGTTTGTCTGCACCTCATGTTTTCACACTTCACCGAGCTTACTAAAAACAAAAAGTGCCGATTACGTATTTGTAATCAGCACTTTGCAGGTTTATTCTTTACCTCAGCTTATGCAGCTTTTGCTTTAGCAACAATAGCCTTGAAAGCTTCCGGGTGATTCATTGCTAAATCAGCCAAAACTTTACGGTTAATTTCAATACCAGCTTTGTGCAGAGCTCCCATCAGTTTAGAATAAGACATACCTTCCAGACGTGCAGCAGCGTTGATACGTTGAATCCACAAAGCGCGGAAGTTTCTTTTCTTATTCTTACGGTCACGGAACGCATAAGTCAAACCTTTTTCCCAAGTATTCTTGGCAACGGTCCATACGTTCTTTCTTGCACCAAAGTAACCTCTGGTCAATTTCAAAATTTTCTTTCTTCTTGCTTTAGAAGCAACATGATTTACTGATCTTGGCATAGTTTTACTTGTTTTTGAATGTTAGCGCCGGTGCTTCACGCAGCGGACTTAAAGCTAATGCATCCGGTTAATAACTTTAATAATACTTCGTACGCTTTTGATTACTTCATAGCTAAGAGTTCCTTAACCTGGCTCGCATCTGTCGGGCTGACAAGTGTAGAGTAACACAGATTTCTCTTTTGCTTCTTGGTTTTCTTAGTCAGAATGTGACTGTGAAAAGCGTGCTTTCTTTTGATTTTACCTGTTCCGGTAAGAGTAAATCTCTTTTTAGAACCGGAGTTAGTCTTCATCTTTGGCATCTTACTTATTTTTTAATTATTTAATTATATGGCAACGCACTATACCTGCGGCGTTGCTCATTTCTTTAGTCTTCACTTTGTTCTTCAGCCGGAGCTGCATCTTTCGGAGCCTCTGCGGGTTTCGGTGCGGCAGGCTTCTTGGGAGCGGCGCCCTTCTTCGGTGAAAGCTGAATAGTCATTCTCTTTCCTTCCAGAATCGGCATCTGATCTACTTTCGCATAGTCTTCCAAATCATTGGCAAAACGCAGCAACAAAACTTCGCCTTGTTCTTTGAATAAAATAGAACGACCTTTGAAGAACACGTATGCCTTTACCTTGTCGCCATCTTCCAAAAATCCTTTGGCATGTTTCAGTTTGAAGTTATAGTCATGGTCATCTGTCTGAGGACCGAAACGTATTTCCTTCACATTCACTTTTACCTGCTTCGCCTTTTGTTCCTTCTGACGCTTCTTTAACTGATAAAGAAATTTAGAGTAATCAATAATACGACAAACAGGGGGTTGTGCATTGGGAGAAATCTCTACGAGATCCACTTCCATTTCCTCGGCTATCTTCAAAGCCTGAGCTATCGGATATACTTTAGGTTCCACTTCATCGCCCACAATGCGGACTTCTTTGGCACGGATTTGCTCATTAATCCGATGTTGCCCTTTTAAGCTGTCATTCTTCATTAAATAACGTTTACTTCCAGTTTGTTTCTTGTTTATTACTACCAAATTATTTTTTTGTTAAGTAAAAGCTGTCTTTAGAACATCGTATGTATGCTATGCTTTTACAATTGGGCGCAAAGTTACCATTTATTTATCATATTTTGAACTTCTTCGTTCACTTTTTTAGCAAATTCTTCAAATTTCATGGTTCCTTGGTCGCCTTCGCCTTGTTTGCGGACAGAAACTTCTCTGTTTTCAGCCTCTTTTTCGCCTACAACCAGCATATACGGAATACGTTTCATTTCGTTATCGCGAATCTTACGTCCTATTTTTTCGTTACGTTCATCCACAATGGCGCGAACATCGTATCTCTTCAGATAGTCTTTCACTTCCTGAGCGTAGTCATTGAATTTCTCGCTGATAGGCAGGATGGCTACCTGGTCGGGTGTCAGCCACAACGGGAATTTACCGGCGGTATGCTCGATGAGTACGGCAACGAAACGTTCCATAGAACCGAACGGAGCACGGTGAATCATTACCGGACGGTGCTTCTGGTTGTCAGCTCCCGTATATTCCAGCTGAAAGCGTTCGGGCAGGTTATAATCCACTTGGATAGTACCCAACTGCCAACGGCGGCCGATAGCATCTTTCACCATAAAGTCCAGTTTGGGACCGTAGAAAGCGGCTTCACCATATTCCACCTTAGCTTTCAACCCCTTTTCTTCGCAAGCCTCGATAATAGCCTGTTCTGCCTTTTCCCAGTTTTCATCGCTGCCGATATACTTTTCGCGGTTCACCTTGTCGCGCAAGGAGATTTGCGCTTCAAAGTTCTCGAAGTGCATAGACTGGAATACGATTGAGATGATATCCATTACACGCAGAAACTCATCCTTCACCTGGTCGGGACGGCAGAAGATATGCGCATCGTCTTGCGTAAAGCTGCGTACACGAGTCAGTCCGTGAAGCTCGCCGCTCTGTTCGTAACGGCAAACCGTACCGAACTCGGCCAGACGCAAAGGCAGGTCCTTATAAGAACGGGGCGAGTTCTTGTAAATCATACAGTGATGAGGACAGTTCATCGGCTTGAGGAAGTACTCTTCACCTTCTTCCGGTGTATGGATAGGCTGGAATGAGTCCTTACCGTATTTGGCATAGTGCCCGGATGTGATATACAGCAATTTGTTGCCGATGGGCGGACACATTACTTCCTGATAGTCGTAACGAGCCTGAATGCGGCGCAAGAATTCCTGCAGGCGGATACGCAATGCAGCGCCCTTCGGCAACCACATCGGCAGTCCCTTACCTACCGTATCGGAGAACATGAACAAGTCCATTTCCTTACCGATTTTACGGTGGTCGCGTTTCTTGGCCTCTTCCAGCAATACAAGATATTCATCCAGCATTTTCTTCTTCGGGAAAGTGATACCGTAGATGCGGGTCATCATTTTGCGGTCTTCCTGTCCGCGCCAGTATGCGCCGGCAACGGAAGTCAGCTTGATGGCCTTGATAGGTGCGGTAGTCATCAAGTGAGGACCACGGCAGAGGTCGGTAAACGCGCCTTGCGTATAGGTAGTGATGTGACCGTCTTCCAGTTCTGAAATAAGCTCACATTTATAAGTCTCGCCACGGTCGCCGAACATCTTCAAAGCATCTGTCTTTGAGATGTTCTCTCTGACAACAGCTTCTTTCTTGGCAACCAGTTCGGTCATTTTCTTTTCGATAGCGGGCAGGTCGGCTTCCTTGATGGTAGCTTCTCCCGGATCTACATCATAGTAGAAACCATTCTCGATAGCCGGACCGATACCGAACTGAATGCCCGGATACAGTTCTTGCAGAGCTTCCGCCAGCAAGTGGGCACTGGTATGCCAGAAGGCATGCTTACCTTGTTCGTCCTCCCATTTATAGAGAACCACTTCAGCGTCTTCATTGATGGGACGCCCCAAATCATAAATTTCTCCGTTTACGCCACAAGCCAGCACATCCTGTGCCAAGCGTGAGCTAATGCTTTCTGCTATTTGCAGTCCTGTTACTCCCTCGTTGTATTCGCGAACGGAGCCGTCTGGAAATGTTATCTTTATCATAATGTTATGTATAGTTCAATTTTTAGAACGCAAAAATAGCTAATTCTTTATTGATATTCTATTTTTTAGCAAAAAAATGTTATTGCTGCGTATTCGTAAATCGTTTGATGATGTTGTAAGCCGAGACAATACCCAGCTCACCCGCCTTGCTCAAATCCGAAATACCCTGCCTGTTATTACCCAGGAAGATGTGCGTCAGACCGCGATTGAAATAGGCTTCGGCAAAGTCGGGATTCAGTTTGACAGCCTTATCATAATCCGCCAATGCCGCACGATAGTCTTTCAGCATGGACAATACGTTACCGCGGTTATAATAGCCGTACACAAAATCGGGAGCCAATTGGATGACATGGTCCAAGTCATTTTTCACAATGTCGTAATCCATAGCCGTTACTTCCGTCTTCTTCGCTTCCTGCGTACCGGAAATCGCTCCTTCGCTCATGCCCGCTTCCGCTTTCTTGTATTCCAACTGCTTGTAGCGCACCAGAGCACGCATAAAGTATGCGGGGAAGAAGGTATCATCCAGCAGGATACTCTGCGTAAAGTCGTCTATGGAACTTGCAAAGTCCTGCACCAGATAGAAATCCAGCCCGCGCATAAAGCGTTTCTTGGCATTCTTGGCATCCGCCACGATGTCCGATGTGTGAGCATCTATCAATGCAAAGTGGAAACGTACCTGCTCTTCCGTCAGCGGAGACTCCATATTGGTGATGCGCAACGGTTTGGGGAACGCCTTCGAGTGATTCAGTTCATCAATATATTTATGATAATGCACAATTCGCTTCACATCACTCAGCTTTTCATAATAGGTCAGCGCGTACATAGGTTCGAGCTTGATAGTCACGTTGCGGTCTTGCACACGTCCGCGATAGTCGCTCTTGTAACGCTGGTCGGCTTCCGAATCATCTGCAATCACAATCTTGCGGTAGTTCTCCATATTCTTGTCGGACTTCTTACGGGTCTTGCCATTATCCTGTCCGGAATTGCCGCCCGTATTATCCGCCACATCCTTATCGTTGCCGCCGGTTGTCACCCCGTTGCGCTTGTCAAGCTGCATCTTCATGACTTTGAACTCATCCTGTTCAGCCCCCTTGCGGTCGCCAATCTTCTTGCGGGCCTCGGCACGATGATAATAACCCGCCATAAAATTGGGATATTCATCTATCACTTTGGAGTAATCGCTGATAGCGCCGCGGTAATCGCCCGTCTGTGCACGCAGCAAACCGCGGTTGAAGGCCGCCATCATATTGTCCGGTTCCATCTTCAGCACAAAGTCAAAGTCTTCTATCGCACGGTTGTCATCGCCTACCTGTGCACGCAGCAAACCGCGGTTATAGTGTCCGAGAAAGTTGTTGGGGTCTATGTCCAGCGCCAAGTCATAGTCGCTCATCGCACCTCTCAAATTGTTCTGATGGAAGCGTGCCAAAGCGCGGTTAATGTAGTTGCCCGAATTGCGTGCGCTCAGATGTATAGCTTGGTCCAAGTCACTTTCAGCTTTCTTGTAGTCAGATTGCTGGAGACGGACAATGGCACGCGCAGCCCAGCCGTCGGGGTCATAGCGGTCCATATCAATGGCCTTATCAAAGTCCTTCAGAGCCTGTATCGTATCATTCTGTTTGAGATTGACTTCACCACGCATCAGGTACGCACGCGTATAGCGGGGAGCTATGGAAAGCAACTGCCCCAAATCATCTTTGGCAGAGTCGAAGTCCTCCTTCTGCATATGGCAAAGGGAAAGGTTATGCCACAGTACCACATTCTCCGGGTCGTACTTCAAAGCTGTCCTGTAATCCTCTATCGCGCCGTCGAACTTATCTTGGCGGATACGCGCCAAACCTCTTATCTGATACGCGCCTACAACAAAAGGATTGCGCTGGATAGCCAAATCACAATCCGCTTCCGCTCCCTGAAAATCATCCAGGTTGATTTTTGCCAGTGCACGGAAGAAATAAGGCTCATATAGATAAGGCTTCGCATTGATTACCTGATTGAAGTATTGGATGGAAAGCACGTAGTCTTCGAAATACAATGCGTTCCGGGCAATAGTCATCACCCGTTCCGTATTGATTTGCGCATATAACAACGTGGGCAATAACAAAATTGCCAGCAATATCTTTTTAATCATCTTGTCTTATAAATGCTTGTAAACAAAACAAAAGTAGCGTTTATTCATTTACATATCAGGATATACGGAAGACTTTTTATATTTTTTGAGCCTTTTATACCTTATTATATGGTTTGCTTATTTGATGGTTTTCACCTTATAAGTACAGTGCGCCTTACCTTTCAGCATGGCATTCAGCTTTCCCTTTATCATCTGCTTGCGCAGGGGTGAGATATGGTCGATGAACATCTTGCCGTCCAGATGGTCGAACTCGTGCTGCATCACACGTGCCAGATAGCCTTCCACCACCTCGTCGTGTTCCACCAAGTCTTCATCCAGATACTTCACGCGTATTTTATTGCCTCTTTTCACAAATTCGTGGATGCCGGGCAGGCTCAGGCAACCCTCTTCCATTGACACCTCTTCACCCGATACTTCCAGAATATGCGCATTGATATATGCCTTGCGGAAACCCTTGTACTCGGGATAATCTTCCGACAGCACATCCAAGTCCACAACCACCACACGAATCGGCAAACCGATTTGCGGAGCTGCCAGTCCCACGCCGTCGGCATGGTCCATTGTTTCGAACATATTCTGAATCAGTTCTTTCAAGTTCGGATAATCAGGGGTAATATCCTCTGCCACTTTTCTCAATACGGGTTGCCCGTATACATAAACAGGTAAAATCATTTCTTTAATTATGAATTATCAATTATGAATTATTTTCTTATACGTCATAAAGCGGAGAAACGTCTGTTCTCCAAATAAGTTTGCAGGATAATAGTGGCACTGATTTCGTCCACCAGCGCCTTGTTCTGCCTGTCTTTCTTCTTCAGGCCGGCTTCCAGCATGGTGCGGTGCGCCAAAACCGAAGTGAAACGCTCGTCCACGTACTCTATCGGCATATCGGGCAACTTCTTTTGCAGGGAACGCACAAACGGTTCGATCCGTTTCATGTTTTCGGAAGCCTCGTTATTCATCTGCTTCGGCAGTCCCACGAGAATCCGCTCTACGGGTTCTTTTGCCACATAGTCCATGATAAAAGCGAGCAATTCGTGAGTGGGCACGGTGGTAAGTCCGTTGGCAATCATTTGCAACGTGTCGCTGACGGCTATACCCGTACGTTTTTTACCGTAATCAATAGCTATTATTCTACTCATAATGGGCTACAAAATTACGATTTATATTTGAACTCTTTTTCATACGTATCAAAAAAGATTTTGCCTATGGTGAAAATCTCATTTGATGTACATCAAACAAGTTTTACACCATAGGCAAAATTATCAGTAAATTAATTCTTATGACTTACTTAATGCCGGTATAGGAACGAAATCAATATACTAATTTCACATTATCCACATAGAACGAGTTGCCCGGAGAACCGACGTACGCCCCGCCGTGGCTGGACGTAAACTGCAACTGGATATGGGTGGGGATATCATCTTCCGTTCCCCATGCCACCTCTTTGATGGGCACGCTCTCGCCTTTGCTGTTCACGGCATAACGTTCCTGCACTTGCAAACGCATCATATGCGCTTTGTATTCGGGATTGCCCGTTATATCGCCGTACATAATGGAATAGGTGGCATTATTGCGCCAGTCATCCGTCGTAGTGTAGTAGCGCACCACTACCGTACCCACGCGCTTGGCGTAGATATTACCGTCCTTGTCCTCCCAGCGTTTCTGCAAAAAGAGATTCATTTCGGGGAAGTCTTTCCCCTCTACGTCGGTTATCTTGCTGAAACCTGTGGCACGGATACGCTTCTCGCGGTCGGACATCTTCACCTTGTAGTCAAACTGGACGGCAATGGGTTTCTTCGTAAACGGAATACCGGAGTTCAACATCTTCTGCGGGTTCTTCGTTCCTTTGATAGGCTCGTGCACATCGCCGAGGAAGATGGAACCGGCAGCCAGTACCGTTATATCCACTATGCCCAGCACCTTTACGCTCTCCATACGGGTGTCCATACGGGCACAAAAGCCGTCGCCGCGCTTCTCCGGAAATACCGAGGTATTGGTCTTGGTGATGCCCGCCACACGTGCCATTACATTAGAGGTAGCCCAAGGGGAGCCTCCCATATTCTTATAAGCCTTATTCTCGCGAATAGTGGCCGTGGGGCCAATGGCAAATACATTTTTGGTGTCGCCGCCGATAATTCCCGATTCTTTAATCTGGCGGTCAATCCATTGATCCATATTTCCGAAAGGAATCATCTCGACTTTATGCTGCGCCGATACTGCTACGCTACATAGCATTACGGACAGCAAACTCAACACACGAAGTTTTTTACGAATCATTTCTTTATTCTCCTACAATCAATTAAAGTTCATAATTCCACTGTTTCAGTGCAAAGTCCCAGTTATCCTGAACCAGTTGCACCGTACGGTCGTCATATTTATATTTATTCTTCTTATAACCTTTCTTACCGCCCACATACTGTTCGATAGCAGCGCGTGCATCCGCAAAACCGGGTATGGACAGCGCATCGTAGATGTGTTCCGTCATTCCCATTGCATCGGCTTCAAAGTCCTCGAACTTCACTTCAATCAGATTACCTGCCGGGATACTTGCCTTGTCCGCCTCATACTTATGATAAAGTTTGGCGTAGATAGACAAGATATTCTGTTCCAACTCCGCCGGAGTAATATCCTGCAACTTCAACGGCTGGATGGTATTCGTAAAGAAGCTGCGCGTACTTTCAAATACCGTGTAAGGATTACGCATCAGGTAGATGAACTTGGCATTGGGGAACATCTTTACCAATTCTTTCACACGTCCGGTGTGCGGCGGGTTCTTGCTGAGGAACTGCGTGCCATGCGTATTCCATAAGGAAATCTTGATGAGCTTGGTAAACGTTTCCTCAAACACCTTCAACTCCGCCTCGCTTATGTCATCAAACAACAGATACTTGTCGGCATACTCCTGCTGATACTTAGGCAGAAACCAGAAGTTGTAATAAGTATAAGGCATCATGTTTGCCAATGCAAATTCCTCTTCCTGGGGCAAGTCTACAGCCAGCTCCATATTGTCCGTAGGGCGCTTGTCGGGCATCAGCCAACTCATATTCTTCTTGAAGAAAGGCTGTCCCCACATCATCAGATGCGGGAATACGGTCTGATAAGTTGTGTTATAGCCGAAATGCTTGTCACAAGAGAACACATTATGCACGAAAGTTGTTCCGCTACGCCAGTGGCCGAGGATAAATACGGGATCGTGTTCCAGCGGTTTGTCTGCCAACAGTTTCTCGTAGCGTTTGTCCTGCAAGGGAGCCAACGTGGAAAGCAGGCGGCAAACGGCTTTCGTCAATCGGTATTTGCCTTTGTATGCGGCATCTATTTCGCGTCCCTTTGTGATGGAATTGAATGTTTTCCAGTCTGCACCGACAAGCGTATTTATCGGCAGTTTGTTGAATTCTAATAAACCCATTCTTATTCGGTTAAAAGTTCTTTTTTATGTTTTCTTACATCCTGATTCACACTACTTCTTAATTATCACTGCTATTCCCTGACGTTCCAGTTCCTTGGCAGCTTTCTCTATGGCTTCATAGTGTTCGGGGGCAATTCCCAACTTCGGAAGGTCAAGCACGGGAAGTTCCTCGGAAATATGCATATCCTTATCTTCCACACGGTCGATAATCATACCTACGGCGCTGGTATTGTTGGTTATCGGGTCTATCAGGATGAAAGAGCCGGTGGCTTTGTTGGTTTGGTAAGGGTCAAAGAACAGCTCTTTGGCGGTAGTAAGCACTACGCGGGCAATTTGGTTCAACTGCATCGGCAGGGTTTCTTTCGTCAGTTGGCCGTTTTCGAGGGAGAGTTTCTCCATCGTATTGACATCCACTTTATACTTGATGTTGTCAATACGCGTGCGGCTCAAATTGGTAGTTTGCTTGATGAAGAAAGATTTGTTTACGTCCATCGGCTCCTCGTCCATCCATACCACCATAGCCTCAAAATTACGCTCCATCATCGGAAGATTGTCGGGATGCACCAGCATCTCTCCGCGCGAAACGTCAATCTCGTCTTCCAGCGTCAGCGTAACGGACTGCGGCGGGAAAGCGTAATCCAATTCTCCCTCGTAAGTCACGATGCTCTTGATGTGCGACTTCTTTCCGGAAGGCAATGCCATCACCTCATCTCCCTTGCGGATAATACCCGAAGCCACCTTGCCGCAGAAGCCGCGGAAGTCAAGGTTGGGGCGCAGTACATACTGCACCGGGAAGCGGAAATCATTCAAGTTATGGTCATTATCGATGTGTACGGTTTC
This sequence comes from Bacteroides sp. AM10-21B, assembly GCF_003472565.1. NCBI lineage: Bacteria > Pseudomonadati > Bacteroidota > Bacteroidia > Bacteroidales > Bacteroidaceae > Bacteroides > Bacteroides sp. AM10-21B. Next base: position 118,999 of record NZ_QRME01000009.1, read on the forward strand.
AAGGAAATCGAGCAAAGAAGTACCGTTGTACCAAGGCGTACGGTCTGATTTCTCCACCACATTGTCGCCGTCAAGCGCAGAAAGCGGAATGCAAGTCACATCGGGAATGCCCAGCGGAGCGATAAACTTCTTGTATTCGCCTACAATCTCATTGAAGCGTTCTTCGGAGAAATCCACCAAGTCCATTTTATTTACGGCAAGCACCACGTGCTTGATACCCAGCAAGGACACAAGGAAAGTATGGCGGCGTGTCTGCGTAATGACACCCATGCGGGCGTCTACCAGAATAATCGCCAAGTTGGCGGTAGAACCGCCGGTAATCATGTTGCGCGTATATTGTTCGTGTCCCGGAGTGTCGGCAATGATAAACTTACGATTATTGGTGGAGAAATAGCGGTATGCCACGTCGATAGTGATACCCTGCTCCCGTTCCGCCTTCAAGCCGTCCAGCAACAAGGCGTAGTCTATGTGGTCACCGGCATTACCCATACGCTTGCTGTCACGCTCCAACGCATCCAACTGGTCTTCGTACAATTTCTTACTATCGAACAACAGACGTCCGATAAGCGTGGACTTTCCGTCATCCACCGAACCGGCAGTAAGGAAACGAAGCAAATCTTTCTGTTCGTCTTTATCAAGGAAAGCCTTTATATCAAGTCTTGAATCATTCATTTCTTAATTCTCAATTTTTAATTCTTAGTTTCTTAGAAATATCCCTCACGCTTCTTCTGCTCCATGCTTGCTTCTTGGTCGAAGTCGATAACGCGGGTAGTACGCTCACTCTTGGTGGTGGTCATCATCTCTTCCACAATCTTTTCGATTGTGTCGGCGCTGCTTTCCACAGCTCCCGTCAGCGGCCAGCAGCCCAACGTACGGAAACGTACCATACGCATCTCAATCTTTTCACGGTATTGTTCCGGCAGGCGTTCATCATCAGCCATAATCAGGTTACCGTCAATCTCCACGCAAGGACGCTCCTTCGCAAAGTACAAGGGTACGATAGGAATATTCTCCAGACGAATATATTGCCAGATATCCAGTTCCGTCCAGTTGCTCAACGGGAACACACGGATACTCTCTCCCTTATGGACACGCGCATTATAGATGTCCCACAATTCAGGACGCTGGTTCTTCGGATCCCATTGATGGAATTTATCGCGGAAAGAGAAAATACGTTCTTTTGCACGCGACTTCTCCTCGTCACGACGGGCGCCGCCGAAAGCCGCATCGAATTTGTACTTATCCAGTGCATGCAACAAAGCTTGCGTTTTCATCAAGTCGGTATGCACCTTACTGCCATGTGTAAAAGGTCCCACACCTGCTTCGAAAGCTTCCATGTTGCTCTCTACAATCAGGTTCCAGCCATACTTCTTGGCATACTCGTCACGGAATTGAATCATTTCCTTGAACTTCCACTTAGAGTCGATATGCATCAACGGGAAAGGGACTTTACCCGGAGCAAAAGCCTTTTCGGCCAGACGTACCATCACCGATGAGTCCTTACCGATACTATACAGCATCACCGGATTCTCAAATTCCGCAGCCACTTCGCGGATAATATGAATAGACTCTGCTTCGAGTTCTTTCAAATGGCTCAGTTTATATTCTTCTTTCATTATATATTATTTCTTCTGAATTCTCGGTAAAATTAATTCCAGTAGCTTATTGACGGATTCTTCCAAACTCAATGCGGATGTGTCCAGTACCAATGCTGGATGAACAGGAGCCTCGAAAGGTGCGGAAATGCCGGTGAAGTTCTTAATCTCTCCACGGCGCGCCTTTGCGTACAAGCCTTTTACATCCCTGCGTTCACACTCCTCAATGGGTGTACTGACGTACACTTCCAGAAAATCATCCTTTCCGATAATATTTGCCGCCATTTCGCGGATGTCATTGCTGGGACTGATAAAAGCCGCAATCGTTACAATGCCCGTATCTACAAACAGTTTGGATACCTCGGCTATACGGCGGATATTCTCTATTCGGTCCGCTTCCGTAAATCCCAAATTATTATTGATGCCGCTACGGATATTGTCGCCATCCAAAATACGACAGAGCAATCCGCGCTTATGCAACTCACGCTCCAGAGCGATAGCTATCGTACTCTTGCCCGAACCGCTCAGCCCGGTAAACCAAATCATCACACTACGCTGCTTCAGGAGTTCTTCCTTGTCCTCGCGTGCCAGCATACGGTCGAAGATTGGATAAATATTGTTGTTATTTTCTATCATAATTCAATCAAAATGGCCAAATTAAGGGAATAAGAAATATAGAAATCAAGAAAGTGATAATATTCAGCGGAAGTCCGATACGAACAAAATCCGTGAACTTATAGTTACCGATACCCTGTACTATCAAGTTGGTCTGATAACCGATAGGCGTCGAGAAACTTGCCGAGGCAGCCATACAGATAACCACAAAGAAAGGCATCGGACTTACTCCCAACTGTGACGAAATGGAAAGCGCCAACGGAAAAGCAAGCGCAGCAGCGGCATTATTCGTTATCAATTCGGTAAAGAGGTTCGTAATAATGAAGACGGCAGCCAGCAACACTTGAGGCCCGTAATGTTCTGTCAGACCAATGATGTACTTAGCCACGGCATCCGCCACACCCGAATTTACCATCGCCTTACTGATAGCAAAAGCACAGGCAATCGTTATCAATATATCCCATGATATATATTTGGTATATTTACGGGCCGGGAAGATTTTTGTCCATGCCATTATAATAGTCGTAACAGACACAAAGAAAAACATATCCAGCTTGATATCCGGAAAAGCTTCCTTCACAGCCGGTAATTCGCCTACCGTAGCTCCGGTAATCATCAGAATCAGTAAAGCAAGTGCAAACCAACGCTTACCCTTGCTCGCAACAGGTTCAGTATCCTTGCCATTGGCAAGCATCACAAAGACGGAAGATTCCCCCCACGTCTGTACAAAAGAGTCGTCCGCCATAACAACCACCGTATCGCCTTCCCGGAAATATTCATTCTCCAAGCCCTGCGCATAACTCTGACCGTTACGCTTTATTTCTATAACCTCTGCACCGTAATGACGTTTAAAGTTGAAGTCCTTCAGTTTCTTGTTGATTCCCGGAAAACGAGCGCCCAATACAGCCTCCACCCTATGCAGGTCACTGTGTTCTTCCGGCTCGTCATCGGGCTTCACAGCATCCTTACGGACATCCGGCAGCAGCTTGGAAGAAAACAGAAACAAATAGATAATACCTGTTATCGCAATAAAAATCCCCACTTTACCAAGTTCAAACATGGTAAATCCTTCATAACCGGCATCCAGTATCATGCCATGCACCACCAAGTTTGTGGAAGTACCAATCAAAGTACAGATACCGCCCAGAATCGTTACATACGAAAGAGGAATCAGGAACTTCGTAGCCGGAAGCTTTACCGACTCCGCCCAACGCTTTATAATCGGAGCGAAAATTACAACAACAGGAGTATTATTCAGAAAAGCGGAGATAAAGGAAATTGTCGGCAACATTCTGAGCTGCGCCTTGAAAACAGTAGTTTTACCTTGTGGGAGGAGCTTCTTGATGAGTTGCCCCAATGCACCGGACTGGCGAATACCTTCACTGACCAAAAACAGCATCGCTACCGTAATCATCCCCTTGTTACTGAATCCTTCCAGCATTTCTTTGGGTGTCAGAATTCCTACGCAAAGGAATAACACCACAACCGAGAAAAGCACCATTCCCGGACGCATCTTGTCCAGAATCAAGGCCATCACCATGCCCAACAGCGCTAAAAGCACAAATATGATTTCAAACGTCATATATCTACGAGTCGTTATTTAATTACGCCTGGGCTCTACTATAAACCAGGGATTCAACAAATCTTCTTTATTATACCGTAAAGGCTCTTCCTTTCCGGCTTGATACACTTCCATACCGGCAGCACGTGCAATGGCGTGCCCGGCGGCTGTATCCCACTCCATTGTCGGAGCAAAACGGGGATATACATCCGCTTTACCTTCCGCAACCAGACATATTTTGATAGAACTCCCGCTGGAAACCAATTCTACATCCGTATGACAACGCTTCATCTTTTCAATGTAGTCTTCGGTCTCGGAAGAAAGATGTGAACGGGACGCCACAATCACAAACTTATCATGTTTCTCCTGAACCGGCAAACAAACAGCCTTTGCCATTAACTCCTCCAACGACATACCACCGCGAGTTGTAATATCAGCCAGTTTATACGCTCCTAAACATTCTTCTGCAAAATAGAGTTCCTTCTTTACCGGAAGATAGATAACCCCCATTACCGGAATGGAATTGTGCACTAAAGCAATATTAACCGTAAACTCTCCATTTCGTTTTATGAACTCTTTCGTACCGTCCAGCGGGTCCACAATCCATAAAGTAGTCCACATACGCCTTTCCGTGTAGGGCAAATGCTTTCCTTCTTCGCTCAATAACGGATAAGGAGTATTACGCAGATAACCGGCAATCGTTTCATGCGCCTTTTTATCAGCAATCGTCAAAGGAGAATTATCCGCTTTCCTTTCTACCTGAAAGTCTGACGCCGGATCGTTGTAAATAGAAAGAATATCTTTGCCCGCACACAGTGCTGCATCAATCGCGTCAAGTATATATCGTCGTTCCATATTGTATTCTAAAAATATACAAGGTGCAAAATTAAAAACTTTTCTACCGCCAAAAGTTTTTAATTTTGTTTTATAACTTCTTTTAAACGAAAAAGAGAAATTTATAAGTACTTTTCACAATCTTAGAAACCGATGTTTCATAATCATTTCCAGCGGATTATAAAAAAAGGCAGTAACTTCCCAGTTACTGCCCTATCTTGAAAGGAGGAAAATACCCCTTTCTTATGAATTACCAAAAAGAATTCAAATTAATTAATGCGGTACAGCAGCCAAGCGCCCTGGAAATCCTGACGGTTAGGGTATTTAGCTTTGAAAGCGTCACGAGCATTGGCTGCCGAGTTTCTGTCTGCATATGTGCTTACAATCACACGATACATCGCTGCTTCTGCATTAAATGCAATAACCGCATTGTAGCCTTCCTTATCCAAGAAGTTCTTCAGGTTTTCCGCATTCGCTTTTACGCCGAAGCTACCGCATACAACGCTATAATCCTTCAGCCCGTCAACGCCCGATACTACCGTCACCTTTTCCTGACGAATTGTGCCTACCGGTGCACTTTCCACCACCTTAGCCTCTACAGGAGCGCTAACTACAGGAGCAACCTCCTCTACCGGTGCGGCAGTCTGCGGCTCTGCCAGTTCCTGTTGTTTAGCTTTTTCATATGCTTTCTTATAAGCGCTTTCACTTGACTTACAAGAAGAGAATGCCAGTACAATACATACTCCCATTCCTAACACTGCCAGTTTTTTCATCTTTTTCTTTTATTTTTTGTTAGTAACTATGTCTATTCTCAAATTACACTCAATACTTACGAAAAACATATTTAGTTCCTTCATAGTTCAATCGCATCTTCTTGCCTGTCAGTTCTTCCACCTTAAACGTCCTTTCTCCGGTATCTCCCCAGCCAAAGAATTTCTTATAGCTTTCCGAATTCACCAACTCCTCATGCGCAGCCTCGTTTCCGGAACTGTTATCCGGCCACAAAGTTATAGAAATTTCATCATCTTTCAACTTATAATAACCATAAAAACCTTCATAGTTTCCATTTTCATTCATACAATATGCCAGAAAACTACCTTTTTGAAAACCATAGAAAATACTGTCTACTTTCTGTACTTTACCGTCAGAATACTGATATTCGCGCAACTGCCATTTTCCTACCCAGTCAGAACCTCCGTCATTCATGCAAGACGTCAGTCCCGGTGCTATACACATCAAAAGTAATAGTATTGTCCCGTTCAGCAATTTTTTCATATACCACTTTTTTATTTAGGGAACAAAAGTACGCCGAACCGCTTATCTTCCCCCCTCCAATGCCGTTAAATATAATTAAAATCTACATTTTGTCGTTTTTCATGGCACATATTTCTAAAAAACAAGAATTATTGAACAATCATTCAAAATATTTTGTTAGCTTTGTCATATTAGACTTAATAAAAAGAAAGGAGTATTATTATGAAAGGATTAAATGTTTTAGCAGCGTTTTTAGGTGGTGCAGCAGTGGGCGCAGCCATCGGTGTTTTGTTTGCCCCGGAAAAAGGTGAAGATACGCGTCATAAGATTGCAGAAATCCTTCGCAAGAAAGGTATCCGGTTGAACCGTAATGAAATGGAAAACCTCGTTGATGAGATTGCCGCAGAAATTAAAGGCGAAGCAAACGAATAAATCAAACCACATTTCAAAACAAAGCCACTATGTTTGCAGATGACAACAGTATTGAGAATATCCAGCAGCTATTTTTCGATTTCAAGAAATATCTGGAACTACAAAAAAAATACACCCAGCTGGAAGTAGCGGAAAAGCTGACCATATTGCTTTCCACACTTATACTCGTGTTACTGGTCGTCATCCTCGGCATGGTGGCTTTGTTCTATCTATCCTTTACCCTGGCCTATATATTAGACCCCATAGTAGGCGGATTAATGGTGAGTTTTGCCATGATAAGTTGTTTCCACATCCTATTGATTGCACTAATCGTCATATTCCGCAAGAAATTCATTATTAATCCAATGACCAAATTCATTGCAGGATTATTCATAGATAACGACAAGAACTAAAATATCATGGATATGAATGAAACTTCCAAGACAGAGATTCTCACATTAGAAGACCTTCAACGCCAAAGAGCCGAAGCCTTAGAAGAGTTGCGTGCCCAAAAGCAGGTCATGTCCGATACCGCCCGTAGTTTATTCGCCCCTATTGCTCCTGCAGCAGACAAAGGAACAGCTGTCATGCGGGCATTTAATACCGGCATGGCAATATTCGACGGAGTAATGCTTGGAATAAAGTTGATGAGAAAAGTCAGAAAAATATTCAGACCAAGAGGTTAAATTCCTATCACTTGTCCGCCAATCACACCTGCAATAGCGCCTGCCACTGCAATAATCACTTTCAGAATCTTATCCCAAACCGATACTTTGATACTCATAATTTTCATTTTTTAATCATTAAACACTAATAACTCATTACTATCATACTTTACACGACTTATCCCAGCGGATTATCTTTCTCTCCGTCATCAGGTAATCCATCATTACCACCGGAGGAGCTGCCATCAGTTGCCGTTTCCATACATTTCTCAAATTCTACTCCTTGCAATAAAGCACGGGTAGTACCCATAGCAGCGGGACGCGTATATTCCGGAGTAAACTGGCAACGTAACGCTGTCACCTGACTCGGATTTACATCTTCCGCTTTCTCCGTACCCTTACCTCGTGTACGAGCCTTCATGGTAAATGTACCCAAACCATTCAACCGCACCGTACGGCTATTTAGCAGATACATCCGCATTGTCGACATCAAGTTTCGGATTACATTCTGCACATCACCCGGCGTCAATGAAGATTTCTCGGCAATATTCTCTGCCAATAACTGCGTATCTACCGTTTTTCCCACTTTTTTCAGGCTCAAGTGCCATGTCTTCACACCTTCTTTTGTTGCAATTTGCGACTGTCTCGCATAATAAAATAGAGGCATATTATCTCTCCTTTACATTTTAAATTAAACATCTTTTTTAAAATCTCATTTCGTTGATCAACGATGCAAAGGTGAGAATATATACAGGCATAAACAAAGAAAACAGCCCCGCTGGAGCTGTTTTCTGAAAATGATTTATAATATGCTTATTTACTATCTGTTATATACTTCCGGTTTTACAGTTCATCTACCACATAACGTTCTATATTGCGCGTCTCCTTACTAAAGGGAACCAAAAAATTCAAGAAGCCATAACGAACTTCATCATTGGGAAACTTCAATGTGTAAAGTCTGTATGCCTATAGGCAATTTACGCATTTGTTCCATTCTATTTTTTTAGAAGCTATATGTAAATATACAGTTTTTCATTTACAAGCTCTGAAACAATTAATAAAACCAGCCGGAATTACTTTTTTTAAAGTGATTCCGGCTGGTTACACATCAAAAGGATATTGATTCTTAAATTTGTTATTAGTTCAATCCAACAGATTAGTCCTCATTGATTGTACAGATGCTAACACGATTCCAGTCAGCTTCTTCAAACATATTACCTACACCCTGACCTTCCGCAGTGATGCGATTTGCAGCAATCTTGTATCTATTGATAAGCAAATTCTTAACAGATTCTGCACGTTGCTTGGCAATACGGGCGTTCACATCGGCATTTCCTTCCGGCGAAGCGTAACCTTTGATAGATACGGTTGCATTTTTATGATTCTTCAGATAAGTAGCGATACGTTCTACGTTAGGAGTTTGTGAAGACTCTACAGAAGTTCCGCCCTGACGGAATGTTACAACTGATTCCAAAGTTTTCTTGTTATTGGTAACAGTTTCCGTAATTACTTTCGGAGCCTGGTTCTTGCAATCATTCAGAGCGGTTTCCAGCTCTGCAGCTTTTTGGTTGACATCTTTCAGTGCTGCCGCATTGTTGTTAGCCTCTTGGCGCAAGTTGTTAATCTGCTCATTCAGAGCATCTATTTCCGATTGATTATACGGCTTCACGAAAGTAAAGTAACGCTTACCGTTACTGCAATTGAAGTGATACTTCAGTCCGGCTGTAAACTCCCAAGCTGCACGATTGGCGTTGAAACATACATTATCTGTTCCATCCGCACTCATGTCATACACTAAAGCAGGTTTGAAAGCCAAAGTCCACGCCTTTTCTTCACCCAGATTAAAGTTAAAGTTAAGACCCAATTTGCTTGACATACTGTTAAGATCACTTGCACCGTTTACGGCATAATGCAACCAACCGATACCGGCAACAGTTTCTACTTCAAAGAATCTTGGAGCGCCTGTATAACCACAGAACAGGTTATTCAGATTCAATGTGCTCAGTAAGCTCAGATTAGTGTTATCAAATGCTGTTTGGCTTGAAGTAGTGTTTATGCTTGTCATCGCTTCAAAACCCAATCCTAATACCGGAGTAACTTGTTTATTCAAGCCCACTCCTAATACAGCTCTCATGTCTTTGAAAAAAGCACTGTGAGTAAGAGGAGTAGTTCCACCTGCATTAAAACCTACTGACCAATTGTCTGTAAATTTGTTCCCTACTACAGCTTTCTGTGCATTAGCTGCTACAACAGCCATACATAATGCAATACTTACAATAATTTTTCTCATGTCTGTTTATTCTTTAAAATTCGGGGCGCAAAAGTAGGAATAAAGCAACATAATAACCAATATTTAAGACTTAAAGCTAACTAAAAGAACAATTTTTCCTACTAATAGAGCAAAGCATCAGTTTTATTATTCTATTAAATAAAAACAGCCGGAACCACTTAAAAAGCAATTCCGGCTGCGCCTAAAACAAATAACCGCTGTTATCTGTCATTTATTCAACTTCCCTTTTTACAAACTATCAATGGAGCACCCAATTCTTCACGTTCTACCACTTCAAGAAAACCACTCTGTTCCAATTCAAATAAGGCAGGATATACACGGAGTTTATCAGCACCTGAACACTGAAAAATATCTTCTACACTAACTCTTTCGGAAAAAGAATTTATATAGTCAATGATTTTTCGGGTATCAATAAGTTTATAATTAACACCTATACTTATCATTTTAAATATTTAATAACTCCTTTCAATGTAAACACAAACATAAAATAAAGAGCTGGTACTTTTTTTACTCCTTCTATACGTCGTAAAACATACCATTGCCCTTTAAACATAGCAAGTTTATTACTAGAACGACTATTCTGCGCTTCACGATACAATGCATGTACTTTACCTGTATTATAAGCAGTACATCCTTTTCGTAAAATTTCAAGCCAAAAGCCATAATCCTCTTTGGGAATAGACTTAAAACGGGTATCTCCAATTAATTCACGAGTTAAAAGGACTGTTAAACAAGGTATAGAACAACTTTCAAGAATATCCCAATAAGAGGAAGACAAACGTACTCTCACAATTCGTCCTGCCCTTTTCCCATCCCACGAGATCTTTTCATAATCAGAATAAACGAAAGACAAATTATACTTTTCTAGATAGACATATTGTTCTTGCAATTTATTAGGGAACCAACTATCATCACTGTCAAGAAATGCAATGTATTTACCATGAGCATATTCAATTCCCAAATTCCTTGGCAAAGCTGGTGAACCGGATTTCTTTCCCGTTCTATAATATTTGATTCTGTTATCAATAGAACAATACTTCTGAATAATTGCAGCTGAGTTATCTGTAGAACAATCATCTATTATTAACATTTCCCAATTAGAATATGATTGAGAAATAACAGATTCTATGGTTCCTGCAATATAAGAAGCCGCGTTGTAACAAGGAGTTATGACAGAAATGAGCGCCTCTTTCATTATACTTTATATAATTCCTCCCACATACCCATTATTTTCTCAATCGAAAAGATTGTTACCTTATCATACGCATTATTCCCTATCTTTTTCCGTAATGCTTCATTTGTAATCAAGAGTTCAATACTTTCAGTTAAAGCAACTTCATTTTGATTCTCCACTAATAAACCATCATCCCCATCAGCAATAATATCAGAAGGACCATTAGGACAATCAAAACTAACACAGGGAACCCCCTGCGACATTGCTTCAACCAATACCATACCAAAACCTTCGAATCTCGATGATAATACAAAGAAGGCAGCTTCCCTCATTTTCTCATAAACTTTATCAGTAGTCCCTTTCAAGATGAATACTTCTTTTAAACCAGATTCATTAATTTTATTCTGCAAACTCTCTTTTAACGTACCTTCCCCATATATTTCAAGAATCCAATCCGGAAATTTCTTATGTACTTTAGCAAACACACGAATCAATGTGTCATATCCTTTTTGATACTCCAAGCGACCTACAGATATTATTTTTTTATTTTGCAATGGTGCATGATATCGAGCGGATAATACAACCGGATTAGGAATTGTTTTAACATTGGAAAGATGACATAAGAATTTCTGCCGATCTTTCTCCGTTAATACAACTACAGCTCTAAATTTTCGATAAATCAAAATACGAAGAGAACGAATCAATTTATTATAATAGCCATAATAAACCTGCTCTTCAGAAATTATTTTATACGTAGGTACTCCAGCCAAATATAGAGTAAAAGCATTAGGAAAAGCTTGTGAAACAATAATATCAAATGTATTCTTTTTAAAGAAGTACTTCACCTTCTTTAAATTTTTTAATTGTAACCACAATCGATGAAAGGACGCAGGAACTCCATCATAAGGAGTATCTGACAAATAGACAATTTTTAAATTCTTTGGAAATCTATAATGAGGAACATTAAATGTTTTATACTGAGAAACAAGCGTTATCTCTAATTCTGGATTTTTAATTTGCTCCGTAATTAGCAATGACAAAACACGTTCAATTCCTCCTTTCAATGTAATATCTGTATAAAAATAGCATAATTTCATAATATCATTTTTTATATTTACAACAAACTACTAAGTTGTTTCAATAACGAATCAGGTTCATTCTGTATTATTTTATATAAACCTCTTATGCCTGCATTTTGCCCCGCCTGTATATCTGTTTCACTATCTCCAACCAAATAAGATTGAGACAAATCAATATTCCAATCTTTAGCAGCCTGTAATATCATTCCCGGTTTGGGTTTCCGACAATTGCAAACAACCTTATATTCTTTACGTTCCTCAGGATAACCACTATCCGGATGATGAGGACAATAATAAATAGCATCCAGATAAGCATGTTCCTTGCCCAACAGGGTCTCCAATGTAGCATGTATAGTATCCAATTCTTCGAGTGTACACATATTACGTGCTATCACCGGTTGATTGGTTATAACAATAGCAAGATATCCTTTCTGATTTATTAAACGAATTGCCTCCGCTGCACCCCGTATCAGTTCCAATTGTTCCGCTCTGTGCAGAAACTTTACTTCTTTGTTTATCACTCCATCTCTATCCAAAAAGACTGCCGCACGAGGATATTTTTTATTCAGACGAGTTACCTTGCCATTAATTACATCCCGGCAAACTTTCTCATAGCGATCTGGAGTGCCCATATCTTTTATATATTCAGCAGAAACATAACCATACATACGCATGCCTTCAGCCAAACATTTAGGAAATACATGTTTCTCAAAATTCACTTTCTGATCCTTAGGAACATAATCAATTACGCGGGGAGAAAGTATGAACAAAGAAGCATTTACCAGATTACGACTAATAAAATTATCCGGATGAGGTTTCAGATGTAACTGAATCAAACGGTTGTTACTATCTATTTCCACAATATCTGAATCATAAGGATGGTCATTAGGGTGTACAAAAAGAGTAGCTTCCGACTGATGTTCCTTATGGAATTTCAGCATTTCATCCAATGCTATATCCATGATCGTATCTCCATAGAACACAAAGAAATCTTCTGTAAGCAAATATTGAATTACGGGCATAGCGCCAGCTGTGCCTAAAGGCATCTCTTCATGGTAATAAATAATGCTAACTCCCCACTTAGATCCATCACCAAAATATTCCTTAATTACATTTCCTAAATGACCAATTATAAATATAAATTCTGTAAAACCATATCTTTTAGCCAATTCAACTTGATACTCCAATATGGGCTTACTATTTACCGGTATCATCGCTTTAGGTATTTCACTGTTTACAGAAGCAATACGCGTACCTTGCCCTCCGGCTATTATCACGATTTTCATTGCTTTTCTTCCTGTTTAGTTCCAAAAATAGTAGACTCTACTATTTCACAAATAATATGTCCCAATGTAATATGGGCTTCTTGAATTCTAGGTGTATCATTTGATGGTATGACTAAACTATAATCAGCCATATCTCTCATTCTACCGCCATCATGCCCTGTAAAGGCGATGGTAGTTATACCTTTCTCCCTACATATATCAAAGGCATTTATAATATTATTCGAATTACCCGAAGTCGAAATTCCTATCAACATGTCTCCCTTACGCCCTATCCCTGTTATCAGACGGGAATAAATCACATCATAAGAATAATCATTAGCAACCGCCGTCAAATAAGAAGTATTACAATGCAATGCCTCCGCAGGAAGTCCCGGACGATCAATATAGAAACGACCGGAAAACTCAGCAGCTAAATGTTGTGCATCAGCAGCACTACCACCATTACCACAAAAATAAACTTTGCAACCATTATTAAAGGTTGTCACAATTTTCTCAGCGATTACCAATAATGTAGACAGTAAATCTTTATCGGCATTAATTGATTGTATCGTATACAAATGAGTTTGCAAACGATGCATGATTAAATCAGTATTTTTCATTTTCATATTTTATTTCTTAAATATTTACCAAACAGAAGTGGAAAACGGGGGAGCATCAACTTTATAACAAAAACTATTGGGATAAATAAAAGAAAGGAAAAAACAATAGTAAAAATAATTGCCAGATAATCGTTCTTTATGAAAGACCAAAGATCAAAAGTTCTTCTAAACAAGGAATAGGAGACGAGAAGAAGCCAATGAAAGAATATAATAAACAATGTATTGCGAGAAATCAATCGTATCAGACCATTCTTATCAAAACTCTGAGATATAAATAATATAGTCAAACTGCCAGTAATTCCTCCCACAAAAAACAACAAAATATTACAACCGACCCCTGGTCCATTCATCTGAGCCGGTCCATTCAAACATAATACTACATAGGTAAGACAGAACATAAAAATGGATAAAATGGCATTACTGTTTTTACCCCCAAATATATTAATATTTTTCAATAGAAAACCTACCGAAAAAAATGGTATAGCCAACAATGTAGAGTCCAAATTGCAATATAAATCAATCTTATAATGTTGTAATAAAGAAATGATAATAATAGAAATAACATTAATCATCATCATACTTTTTCTATAAACAGGAACAATGACAAACAACAATTTCAACTGAATAATACAAACAAAAAACCAGCAAGGAAGGCATGAATAATAAGAATATGGCGTTTCGTAACCATCTCCCATAATTATTCCTAAAAATAAACGCCCCAATGTCTCCTGTATACCATGTCCATTTTTTATGGCATCTATATAAAAACTTAGAGGAAAAAAGCATAAAGAATAAAGTAAATAAGGAATTACCAAAGTATACAAAAGAGATCGTAAAAAAAATCTATTACAGTTTTTTTTCTGAAATAAATAACCGGAGAGTAAGAAAAAAAGCGGCATATGAAAAGTGTAAATAAAATCATAACAAATATGGCCTATTTCCCGTTCTATACAAGTAGCCTGAATGGCATGTCCCAATACAACCAGCCAAATACCAATTGCTTTAGCCCAATCCAACCACACAAACTCTTTTCTTTCAACTATATTCACTCCTCGGTCGACCATGTCGTTAAACCCTGTTCTACAAACTCCACTTTATATATTTTTCCACTATATTTTTCTTCCAAAGCCTTTGCCACAACATATTTCACTGTGCCCGGACAATAAAAGAACATAAAACCTCCACCACCAGCACCTGAAATCTTACCTCCCAAAGCTCCATGAAGGATTGCAGTTTCGTACATTTCATCTATTTCAGGGGTGGAAATAGACTTTGCCATCTGCTTTTTGTATTCCCAACTATCATTCAAGGCTATTCCCAGTTCATTCAATTCATTCTTTAACAATAAATTTTTTATCCGGTAAGCTTCACTTTTCACTTTGTGCATGGCCTCAATGGAAGATTCTTTCTTCTTCACTACATTTCGGGACTGCTCCTCTATAATTCGGGATGATTTACGACGAGTATCAGTAAAATAAAGTAAAGTATTATGTCCCCATTCGTTCAGTATTTCCCGATGAATTCGCAGAGGATTCACTATAACCTTATTATCCGCATAAAACTCCATAAAATTCACGCCACCAAATGTCGCAGCGTATTGATCCTGTTTTCCTCCAGCCATTTGCAACTCCTTACGTTCTATATCATAAGCATACTGAGCTATGTCATATTCACCCAAAGGAAGTTTCAACCATTCTTTAAAAGCACCAATTATAGAAACAGCCACTGTAGAAGAAGTTCCCAAACCAGAACCAGAAGGAACATCCATATAAGTCGTCAATTCAAAAGAGAGAGGTACATTCCGATTAAAGCGCCTCACAATAGAATTATAAATACCACGTTGAAGCAACAATTGCCCCTCTAAAGGCAACTCTTCCGACAGTTCCAATGTCTCTGTTATTCCCTCATTTATATGTTTAAAGATTATCTTTCCATTATTCAACGGCTTTATCGTTGCATATGAATAGAGATTAACTGTTACATTCAAAATTGCTCCTCCATATATATCCGAATAAGGGGAGACATCAGTACCACCGCCAGCAATACCTAAACGAAAGGGTGCTTTACTACGAAAAATCATTTTAATAGTTTATCAATGAATAATTTATACTTTTGAAAAATAGCACTATAGGAGTAGAGTTTATGAAAAATATAATAACTGTACTCATTAAAATATTTTATATCGGCTACATTAATCGCATCTATAAATTCTTGTGTACTGTTACATAAAGCACCTACTGAAGAATAATCTACCTCAATACCTTCAAATGCCTCCGAGGTACCAAAAATAGTTTTTCCATACTTCAACGCTTCAATTGTTTTTGTTTTCATTCCAGAGCCTGAAAATATTGGAGATACTACACAAGACGCATTTTTATAAAATGGTAATAAACTTTCTACCCTTCCTTTTAAAAAAACATTATTGGGCAATTTCCTCTGTTCAAACGATGAACAACAAGTGCCCACTACCCAAAAATCCATCTTAATGAATGGAGCAACATTTTTAATAAACCAGTCTACACCTTCTATATTAGCATAAAAATCGGAGCCGACAAAAAGACAATATGGATGTGATTTCACCTGATTTACATCACATCGCATCTCTCCTTCATCCTCCATACCAATAGGTAAAATAAGGTCAACATCTCGGTTGTATAATTTTTTCACTCCCTCTGCATCCCGACTATTCAATGCAATTGTAACATCACTATAAAAAGTAGTTTTTCGTTCACAATAAAAAATATACTTTGCAACCATCCAATCTGCTACATTTTTGGAGAATTGGTATTTTCCCAAATAATAGTAATAATCTACATTATGAAAATAGGTATGAATCCGACATCCCGTTTTCTTCAAAGGTTCCAAATAATTAAATGATAAAGCCCCATTTATAAAAGCTATATCAAATTTATAATTCATACATAGCCTTCTAAACTCTCTATCATTTTGTAAAGATGAATAATATCCACTTAATGATAATAGATTATATAACAATCTCCATCTTGAAGGCTGATACATTTTAAATATTATTACATTTTCCTTTCCAAACACATTACAGCACATATCCAAATTACGTTGGATACCAATCTGTCCACCATTATCTGTAGAATTAACTACATTATAAAAAAATAAAACCATCATTTAAAATGCGGATGTTCCAAATCCACCTCAAAAATAGACTGATAAGGAATAAACGGAGACTTATCCTGTTTTTGTGAAATATATAAAATTGCAAAAAAGAAAGTCATCAGGACCAACATTGACAATATTCTTAATTTACCGCTACATTTAGATAATATCTGTGGTATCATGAAGAGAAACAGCACATAAAAATAAGATGAAATCCTACCTCCTAGATGTCCGCCAAATAAAAAAGGGAAAAAGAAAGCCGGAAACAAGGCTATAAAAAATCGTTTATTCTCTTCTATCAGATGCCTGTTATAAGAAAACAAAAACAGAAATATATACAACATGATATAAAAGTACCTTAGTAAGGTCCCTCCTTCCAATTCATTCTCATTTTTCAAATAAAAAGCATATAAATCATTATCTAACAATACAGAAATGATAATCTGAAAAAAGAAGGTAAAACAGATCATTCCCACCAGTATCATTCGCCATGAGCAATAATGATATATAAAATAAACCGGTAACATAATAAGTGCCGATGAATGGAATAATGATGCCAAAACACAAGTCACTACATAAAAAAACATTTTCTTTTCCTGCATATATACTACTGCCCACATTATTATAGCTATAGCAACAGCCTGTCTAATGGTGCTGAATGAATCTAATAAAAATAAAAAAACATACGTCCAAAACGCCAACTGAAAATGTCCGGTTTTTGAACAGGCCCAAAATGCAAGAAAATAAGTAGGTATTCCAAATAAAACAAAAAGTAACCACGGTTCCCCAATATATCTCACGATTTTTACTATACACTGTGCCAAAGGCTCAATCCGTTCAAACTCAAGTCGATCAAAAGAAGGGCCTATTAAACTGTAATAATTAGGATAATCATATCCAATATCAAACCTGAATACAGAAATACAAAACAAAATTATACAAGGGTATGCCAATAGTATTTTCTTCAAATATTTGTTTTGCCATTTACAATCAGAAAACGTAAAACAAACAAAAAAAGATATTACTAAAATAATATAGAAAAGCATACCTACAAATAATATCAATAATTATAAATGAAATTACAAATTTGTTGGCCTACTATCTCTGAAGAATATTTTACTAACAACTTTCTCCTAATCTCTTTCAGACATTCTTTAGCAGGAGGATTGGTTAGCACAGTGAGTATCTTGTTTGACAGTTCCTCGTCATCCATAGGATTTTTATATGAATTTAGTAATCCCATAGTAACCTCTTCCAGAGAATCAGCCAATGAGGTTATTACAGGGACCTCTAATATGGCAGCCTCCAATGGCGGAGAACCAAATCCTTCTCTTATAGAAGGAAAAACAAATAAATCTGCTCTTTTATACCAAGCAGTCAGTTCGTCTTCTGAGCATGACTCCACCAAGATTATTTGCTCAGATAAACCTTGATTTTCAATATATGGGAAAAGAGTATTTTCCCAATAAGAATTCGTTTTACCTATTATTACCAGTTTCCTATTTTCTATCTTATTTCTAATCCTATTAAAGGCTTTCAATAAAGTAAGTACATTTTTCTTGCCTGATAATCTACCAACATATAGTATATAACGATAAGCAATTTGCAAGTCTACAGAACTTTTCTCATTCACAGAAACTGAATTTCCCAATGGAAACACCCGTCCTTCCAATTCCGGATAAAAAGACAATATTTGATTTTTAGAGAACTCGGAAATAGTGACAATCGCATCTGAATTTTTCACAACTGTATCATCCCATATCTTTGGCAAGATTTTTGATATTCCTTTTAAATCTACCTGTAATTGCAAATCATGAATTGTAGTAATTTTTTTCACTTTGGTCTTCAAACAGTTAATAGAACCTCCATAAGGGCAAAAAACAATATCACAACCAGAGCAATTTACTGTTTTTGGGAACTCAAACATACACCATAAAGTTCTTATAACAGGAATTTTTAATAAGCCTCTTCTACCTATTACGATTGTATCAAATTGAGGATACCATGTTTTTATTTGCCTTGCTGATGCAACATTAAGTAATAATTTAAAGTTTCCATATTGATTACTTGATACAACATAATCCAATATGCGATAAGCATATTTAGCTACTCCAGTATACAGGTCCAGACGAATAAAAGATAAATCAAAAAGAATTTTCATTTTGAAGATTTTCTTACTGGATAATATTAAACTCTATACAATGATTTTCCCAACTTTGTTTTTGATAAAAAAAACTTTTTTATCAAATATCTTATTTCTATATTTATAGCTGCTAAGCACTTGTGTTTATACACAGCCTTTCCTTCCTTCCATGGAGACAAGACCCGATAACTCCAATATTCTTCTTTATAAGGATTATGACACTCTTTAAACCAAGGTTTCAATGCTCCGGTATAATGTATTATATAAGGTTTTACTAATGCATTTTCTAACTCCTCTTTATACGCCGGATTTATCCACGGTTCTCTAAACAGAAAAGAATCCATGACATTCCATTTCACCGGTATTCTTTTAATTTTACCATGATAAATAGCATTGATAATATCTTGATCATGGAAGACTATGCGTTCTCTAAAATTTTGGCAGTAATATTCATATTGATTTCTAAACTGCATTTCTCGTAAATAAATCAAATTATAAAGCAAAACACCTGCATTATAATAAGAATCACTTAACGGATAACACAGACGTTTAGTGAATTCATCTATTTGTATAAAAGCATCTTCTGCAGCGGCAAAAGCAAACCCACCAATATCAACAGACCACAATTCATAGAGATTATCCCTGACTATTATATCACAATCCAAATAGAGAATCTTTTCTACACTATCTGGAATTACTTGAGGTATTAATAGTCTATAATAAGTGGCTAAACTATTATTATCAGCATCCCCCATATAAGGAAGATCCTTGAAGAGATTCATATCAATATCCACTATATGGATTTCTTGACAATATTGTTCAGATAATACATCGAATTTCCTCCTGTTTTCCTCATCAATAAAGTCTGTCAGGATATAGATTTCTATCTCATGGCTTTTATTATTTTCAAGCACAGAAGTCAACATTGTACCGCAGTGAACTGCATAGCCATTGTCGCATGAACAGGTAATTATCATTTTATCCATAAGAAATATCTATTTTTTTGAAAGAAACGGTAAGCCTTCGCAATGATATTAAAAACAGATTTATATCTTCGGAAAGCAATCCACAACAAAATTTTTCGGGAAATAGAAACAGGTAAATATTTCAATGACGAACTATTATTAACTTCTGGCCAGCATTCATAAAATGCCGAATGAAGTCCATTTGTACACCATTCCCATTTTATTTGTAATTTTGATATTAAGATATCCTCATCATATTTATTGTCAAATTTTTGATGAATAAAGTCAAAAATCCACGGATATGCAATCATATGCAATTTGATAGTCTTTTCTACTTTTGAAAAACTTGTTGCTCCTTGTCCTTCACATCTATAATGATATAGAGGCTCAGCAATATAAGAATATTTATTCCCGTAATATAAAACTTGACAAGCTCTTACAGCATCCTCAACATATTCACATTGTAAATACTGCATATGCTGATAAACATGAAAATGTACTAATGTAGCCCAAGAGTAAGCAGCATACTTTCCTCTTATCCACGCCCCCATACGTTCTTCATACCCTCCTTCATAATGACTGATTCCCAATTTCCTATTTGAATATTTTTCTATGTAATGATCACAACATACTACATCTGCATCCGTCTCTTTCGCCTTCAAATATAACTTTTCATACATATCAAGTTCTACCCAGTCATCTGGATCACAAGATATCAGATATTCTCCTGTTGCATTAGTAAATGCTGTTTTCAGAGCTCCTGATAGAGTTTGGTTTTCATTATGATGAATAATCTTTGTTTGCGATATTCGATTAGGATAACCTGTAAGAACTTCTTTTAATCTTCCAATGCTGTTATCCGGAGTACAATCATCAACAAAAATATATTCTATGTCATCAAGTGTCTGTTCAAATAAAGAACGTAAACATCGTTCTATATAATTTTCCACATTATATATAGGTACACAGATAGAAACTTTCGGCCTTTTCATTTTTACTTATTTGAAATACATATTTCTATGCTAAATTTTATTCATTCTCATTTTTAAAGGCATTAGAAATCTCTGTATAGAATATTCACGAGTTGTACAAAATAATTCATAAGGAGTAATTCTATCATACTCATAATAGTCCGATACATTATCTGGTCCGGCAAATCCTCGTTTGAAGCATTTATCGTACCTATCTTTAAACCCTCTTATGTAATAATGATTAATTTGAGCAGAAACATCATGTACCCAAAAAGGATATGACATATAATTAAAATTTTTTCTGTTATTTACCGCAGGAATGCGAACTGTTACACTACCTATCTTCAATTGTGCTTTAATCGCATGTCCACTTGGATGTGGGAAGTAAAAATTATTATTTACAATAGATTTTCCAAAATCACATAGATGCTCCCAGCAAGAAGTATATTCTTCTATGACTAAACTTCCTGGAATATGATCCATTTTTCCTGAAGCGCCAAAATGTTTCCAATATAAATAAACACTAGGGTATTTTTCATATTCAAGTAGCCAATCTTTTATTTTATCACATTTTTTCAGATTAATGAATTCATCCAAATCAATAATTGCAACCCAATGAGCCTCGTTTTTAAATCTACGTAAACAATCCGTATAGGCTCTATCTTGCGCATTGTCATTACCTTGAATAGGCCAATCTATTAATGTAACAATATCTTTTTCCACATACGGTCGTAACACCTCTTTATAATTATCATTCGAAAAATTGTTATAGAGATAAAAGTGTTCAATACCAATCAACAAATGATACTCAATCCACTCTTTCATAAAAAGAGCTTCATTCTTAAATATTGCACACACTGCCACCTCATATTTAAAACTAATTTTACGGAGCCTTATTGCTAATACAAATTTATAAATAGGCGATAATAATATCCAATAGCAGAAGCGTATCAACGAACGTAACTTCTTTTTATATGGCTTCTGAGGCTTGAAATATTTATAAAATTTCCAAACCTCTCCCCACATATAGGTAAACTTCATAATATTATGATTATATGTTAATAATTAGACACTCAAACCAAGGTCTATTTTTCAAGGAAGCATATACCCTAACTTACTAATTACAACAAACCGTTTGCTTTCAATATATCAGCAAGTATCCGTTGAATATTCTCCGGAGATTGCTTTGAATTAAAAATAGAAAGGATAATAACCCTATTCTCAAATAGGATATAATAAATAACATTGGGAGTATTTACTAAATAACGAATTTCAATCGAAGAAAAACGGAAATCACGCATTCCCATATAGGGAAAAGAAGACAACAAATAAACATGAGACATTATCTTCTGCCTGACCTGTATAGAAACAGAAGAACCAAACAAGTCGTCCACTCTATTTAAAAGAGAAATCAAATCTTCAGTAGCGGAAGGTAACCAGGCTATTTCCATCCCATCCGCTCATTAATTAACTCCTCAACTTGTTCGTGAGGAATACATCGACCTGCCTTACATTCAGTAACAGCATATTCGGCTAGTTTCCGCATCAAGTCTACAGGAATAGATGCGATGAAATCATCCACACTACGACAAGATGATTCATACATCATCGCAGGCTCATTCACGGATTGAGATTCCGGATTTTGATCTTTATATGGCTTGATTTCACGCATTATGTCTTAAATTTCTTCAAAGGTAAATCGAAATATCGGAAACTCCTAATACTTATTTACTTATTTTTTCTGCAAAGTAAGCTATGGTCTTTTTCAATCCGTCTTCTAACTTTATCCGAGGTTCCCAGCCGTTCAGCTTTTCCTTGGCCAGACTGATATCCGGTCTTCTTTGCTTAGGATCATCACTCGGTAATGGCCGAAAAACAATTTTTGACTTGGAATTGGTCAAGTCTATCACTTTTTCCGCAAGCTCCAACATAGTAAATTCACCCGGATTACCCGTATTCACAGGGCCTATGAAACTGTCATCAGTAGCCATCATCCGTACCATCGCCTCTATCAAGTCATCCACATACTGGAAACTCCGGGTTTGATGACCATCACCATAAATGGTTATATCCTCGCCTTTCAAAGCCTGTACGATGAAGTTGGATACCACACGCCCGTCATTAGGATCCATCCTTGGACCGTATGTGTTGAAGATACGGATTATCTTGATACGGACGCCGTTTTGACGATGATAGTCCATGAACAAAGTTTCAGACGCACGCTTACCTTCATCATAGCAGGAACGGATACCGTTTGGATTGACATTGCCCCAATAGCTTTCTACCTGAGGGTGTACGGCCGGATCGCCATAGACTTCACTCGTAGAAGCCTGCAAAATTTTGGCCTTGGTACGTTTTGCCAATCCCAGCATATTCATTGCCCCATAAATGGAAGTCTTCATCGTCTTTATCGGATTGTACTGATAATAGGGAGGAGAAGCGGGGCATGCAAGATTATAGATTTCATCTACTTCGGCAAAATAAGGAGTAGTCACGTCATGACGAACCAATTCAAAATTATGGTTGTCTAGTAAATGATGAACATTGTCCTTACTGCCGGTAAAATAATTATCCAGACAGATTACGTCGCTCCCTTCTGCCAGAAGACGCTCACAAAGATTGGAGCCGATGAAACCGGCTCCGCCTGTCACCAATATTCTTTTCATTTTTATAGAATTTATTCTTGACCAATACGTGAATAAGTGAACCCCATTTCCTGTAGCTCCTCACCATCGTAGATGTTACGCCCATCCACCACTACATGGCTATTCATCGCTTTATGGATAATTGCCCAACTTGGCATCCGAAACTGTTTCCATTCGGTCATCAGAGCCACCGCATCCGCATCAATAACAGCTTCATACATATCTTTACAATAAATGATTGTATCACCGATACGGCGCTTTGTTTCTTCAATGGCTATCGGATCAAAAGCTTTGACTTTAGCACCCGCTTTCAGTAACTCATTAATCACCACCAGAGCAGGAGCTTCTCGCATATCATCCGTTTCAGGCTTAAAAGAGAGCCCCCAAAGAGCGATTGTTTTACCTTTCAAATTACCGTTGAAAGCTTTATTTAATTTTTCAAAAACGATGTATTTCTGCTTTTCATTCACAGCCTCTACCGCTTCAATAACTTGCATATGATAACCGTTCTCGATGCCTGTATGGACCAAAGCTTTCACGTCTTTTGGAAAACAGGAACCGCCATAGCCGCAACCGGCATAAAGGAAACGGCTGCCAATGCGGGAATCCGTTCCCATGCCTTTACGAACATTATCCACATTAGCTCCTACCCTCTCACATAGATTAGCAATGTCATTCATGAAGCTGATGCGTGTAGCCAGCATGGCATTGGCAGCATATTTCGTCATTTCTGCAGAAGGAACATCCATCATCAAGATAGGATAACCGTTTAGTGTAAAGGGACGATACAACTTTTCCATCAGTTTGCGGGCACGGTCACTTTCCACACCCACTACAACACGGTCCGGAGCCATGAAATCCTTGATAGCGGCTCCTTCTTTTAAAAATTCAGGATTGGAAGCCACGTCAAATTCAATATCCACTCCCCGTTTGTCAAGTTCTTCTTGAACGGTAGTACGTACTTTCTTCGCCGTCCCTACAGGAACGGTACTCTTTGTAACCAATACCACATGCTTGTTTATGTTACGCCCTACTGTACGAGCCACTTCTAACACATACTTCAAATCCGCGCTTCCATCCTCATCAGGAGGAGTACCCACTGCACTGAAAATAATCTCCACTTCATCCAGACAGGAAGCCAAATCGGTAGTGAAATGAAGTCGTCCAGCCTTGACATTACGTTCAACAAGTTCGTCCAATCCCGGCTCATAAATAGGCATAACACCTTCCTTCAATTTCTGAATTTTCTTTTCGTCAATGTCTACACAAGTGACGTTAATTCCCATTTCGGAGAAACACGCTCCGGATACCAAACCGACATAGCCGGTACCAACAATTGCAATATTCATACGTTGTTTATTATGATTTAATTATTCTTTGATTTTAAAAAGTCCCCGAAGGCTATCCTGCAAGGGGTCGGAAATCCAAAAGACGTTCTGTTGTTCCATATTAGTGTCACCGTAACCAATAACTGCTGAGGTGTACATGGGATATGAAGCCCCCTTGCTGTAATTGTTTTTCCAATGAAAAGCACGAATGTTCAATGGGTTATTCCATAACCTCTCAGGGACTCCCAACTGCCTCAATTTAAAGGTCGGATAAATATGGTCTATCTCCCAACCGAACATACTTTCATGTTTGTTAAAATCAGCATAGGCTATCCAAGCTCCACAGGCATCCTGTCGGATACGAGAAGCGTCATAACCCTTGACAGCACAAGCCGCCTGCCAAGCTATATCCTTCAAATTATCTGCCATTGTTTACAATTTCATATTCAGCACCTTCTCTATAATCTGGTGCATATCATAATATTTATACTCAGCCAGACGACTGCCAAAAATCACATTCATATTTTGATCAGCCAACCTCTTATATTGACTGTACACAGACATATTCTTCCCGTCATTTATCGGGTAATAAGGCTCGCAGTTCTCATTCCACTCCTGTGGATACTCCCTAGTAATCACTATTTTGGGTTGCTCTCCAAACTCAAAATATTTATGCTCTATAATACGTGTGTACAGATGTTCGGTATCGGTATAATTTACTGCTATATTCCCCTGATAGGTGGGAATATCCAAAACTTCCTCTTCAAAACGTAAGCTACGACATTCCAGTTTTCCAAATCGATAATTGTAATATCCGTCTATTTTACCTGTAAATACAATCTTGTCCGCTAATCGTTCAAACGCCGTCCTGTCCTTGAAAGAATCGGTGTCCAGCCGGACTTCAATATTTTTCAGCAATCCGTCTACCCATCTGTTGTATCCACCTACCGAATGCCCCTGATAAATGTCATTGAAGTAATTATTGTCATAACAGAAACGAACGGGCAAACGGCGGATGATAAAAGCCAGCAAGTCTGTACATTTATATTCTCTATATTTTCACAATACAGGTTACCTCCCCTATGGGAACGTTTGTCTATCACCAACACACACTTTCCCTGCAGTTTTGCCCTGTAAGCAAACATGGCACCGAACAAGCCGGCACCGACAATCAAATAATCGAATTCAGGCATTCCTATGAATTTTACGGTTTAATATATTGTGGAACTGGCAGACCAGCGGGTCTTTTCTTTTAGATAGAATGGTTATATAGAGTATAATCGATAATACTACTCCAATGAAGCAATACGTCACTTCTCCAAAATCCGGAAGTAACAAAAACAACAAGAAAACAGTCATAGCGAAAGTCGCTATGTAATAGGTACAATTTTGCCTTGAAAAGAAACGTACAGGCATATATTTCCAACCTAGAACAATCATCAAAGTTGTTACGACAAACTCAGCTATGCTTGTAGCAATTCCCGCCCCGTATTGACCGTATGAAGGTATCAGAGCCCAATTCAAAGAAAAATTCATAATAGCACCACCTAAAGTTGCCAATATCACCAGTTTTTCTTTTCCCAAAGAATACAGAATTTGCATTCCTATGATACCGGACATGGCAATAAACAATATGATAGGTGACATAATCTGTAAAGTCAAAATAGACGGTTCAAAATTTTCACCACAAAATAAATGGATTAATGGCGAAGCCATAAATATCAGACCGACTGTTAGCGGTAAACTTGTAGCAAGAACCAAACTGATAGCTTTGTCTGAAAGATTTTTAAAATCAACCATTTGATTGGTACTGACCAAATTAGAAAAACGGGGTAATAATACCGTACCTAAAGACTGAACCACCCCCAATATGGATTTTGTTATTCGGGTAGCCGCCGCATAATAACCGACTGCCACCTCATTTTTCAAAAAGCCGAGCATTACTGTGTCCAAGCCTACATAAATACTGATAACCATACTTAACAAGAATATTTTCAAAGCAGGCTTGAAATGTCGCATAGGATGTAATGTATGTACGTT
Organism: Bacteroides sp. AM10-21B; assembly: GCF_003472565.1. Lineage (NCBI taxonomy): Bacteria > Pseudomonadati > Bacteroidota > Bacteroidia > Bacteroidales > Bacteroidaceae > Bacteroides > Bacteroides sp. AM10-21B. The sequence goes on from NZ_QRME01000009.1 coordinate 145,583, forward strand.
CAGGTATCTGTATGCTAAAAACTTTCTCAGCCTGATGAAATTAAAGACATTGCCTCCTGCTTCGGCCACCACAGAAATAGCGGCATAATAAAACAAATCGGATTTGTCCTTAACAAAGAGGAACAAAGCCAGCAACGAAAAAGTACGAACAATCAATGTACGTATCGTGATGTATTTAAAATCTTCAATTCCCTGATAGAACCATAATGCACCTATGGCCGTAAAAAATAAATTAGTACTTAACAGTAGGAATAAAGGAATATCAGCTTGTACCTTAGCAACTGTAGTTATCAATACAAATACAATAATATAGCCTGCCAAGGTCAGTAGAGAATGTAACAGTAATATTTCAACAGCTGTCCTGCCACATTGTATCTTGTCATCTCGTACACGGGCTATTTCACGAATTGCGTACAAAGGAATACCCAATGATGTACAAAGAGAAATATAACCGATTATTCCCTGAAAGAATTGTACTTGACCTATTCCATCTGCCAATAATATACGGGAAGCATAAGGAAAAGTAACCAGAGGAAACAGTAAGCCTGAAATGGTATTTATCAGGTTCAAGGCAAAATTCCGTTTGATAGAAGACATTAAGGGCGTACAGGATTTTATTCGTAACAAACAAATGTTTTATTTTTTATCTCTCAAATAATCCCACCACAGATTCAGCCCTAT